>JAJPIW010000049.1 GCA_021324575.1 Intrasporangiaceae bacterium
CGCGGCATGATCGAGCGGTTCCGCAGCGTCTTGGGCCGATGGCGTGGAAAGCGCGGATGCCGCCGTACATTGGGCAGATGTCCACCACCGCGTGGCCCGAGAGCGAGAACCTCACCGATGCTGAGGTGGGAGCCTTGGCCGCCCAAGACCAAGAGGACATGAGATTTCGAGCCATCGACGCGCTGACCGGCTCCGGCGCCTCCGGCCACCGCCACCGCCGCCGGGTGCGGCGGGTGTCCGCGAGCCGGCCCCGTCCCCGAATTCCACCGGACTCGCTGAGTGCTTCGATCTATCTCCCCGTGGAGGGCGAATCCGCGTAATCCGCGGCATTTGCGGACTTTTTGCCCAAGGGTCGTCCCGGTCGGACGGCGTACTGTGAACGCCATGGGACTGATGGGGGTAAGCGCCCTTGGGGCGATCTTGGGTTTGTTGGTGCCGCTGGCGCTCCTTCTGCTGCTGCTCTACGTTGTCGTCCGTCGCGCCGTTCGTGACGGCATACGAGACGCCCAGTCCACCGGGCCTGCGGCTTCCAGGACTACAGGGCAGGTGGCCGCGCCCAGAGCGGACGACTGAAGCGTTCGAAGTGGCCGAGACTTTGTGTTGTCTGCCTAGCGTCGCCTCACGCACGGGGCAGGTCCGCCTTGCGGCATGGGGACTGCTGAAGGTTTGGTTGACAGCTGATCTGTGGGGACGTGAGGTCCCCGCTGGAAGGATGTCAACATGCCAGCTGCCCACCCCAAGGAGTTCCGCCAGGACGTGATCGCGGTCGCCCGGCGCGGCGACGCGACGATCGCGCAAGTCGCCAAGGACTTCGGGATCTCCGAGTCGTGCCTGCGGAACTGGATGCACCGAGCCGACGTCGAGGACGGCCACCGTCCCGGCGTGACCAAGGCCGAGAACGAGGAGGTCAAAGACCTGCGCCGTCGGAACCGGCTGCTGGAGCAGGAGAACGAGGTCCTGCGTCGTGCCGCGGCGTACCTGTCGCAGGCGAACCTGAGGCTGGGTCAATCCCCAAAATGACGTACCCGCTGGTCCAAGACCTTGACGTCGGCGGGATCCCCGTCGCGGTGACCTGCGGGCTGCTCGGGTTCTCCCGGCAGGCCTTCTACGCATGGAAGGCGCACCCGATCTCACAGCGGGAACTCGTCGACGCCTACGCCACCCACGCCGCGTTCGAGGTCCACGCCGACGACCCGGGGTTCGGGTACCGGTTCATCGCCGACGAGCTGAGCGAAGCCGGTCACGGCCTGTCCGAACGGCGAGTGTGGAAGATCTGCTCCCAAGCCGGGATCGTCTCGGCACACTCCCGCAAGCGGGGACGGTCCAAGAGGCCCGGCCCACCCGTGCACGACGACCTGGTCGAACGGGACTTCACCGCTACGGCGCCCAACCGGTTGTGGCTGACCGACATCACCGAGCACCCCACCGCGCAGGGCAAGGTCTACATGTGTGCGGTCAAGGACGCCTGGTCTCGCCGGATCGTCGGCTACTCCATCGGCGCGCGGATGACCAGCCACTTGGCCGTCGACGCCCTCGAGATGGCCATCGCCCGTCGTGGCCCGGCCGCAGTGGTCGGGTGCATCGTGCACGCGGACCGAGGCAGCCAGTTCCGCTCCCGGCCCTATGTCGCGGCGCTGCACCGCCACCGCCTGGCCGGGTCGATGGGCCGAGTCGCCTCCAGTGCCGACAATGCCGCCATGGAGAGCTTCTTCGCGCTGCTCCAGAAGAACGTCCTGAACGCTCGTCGCTGGGACACCCGCGACCAGCTCCGGCTGGCGATCGTGACCTGGACCGAACGGACCTACCACCGCCGCCGGCGCCAACGCGCCCTCGGCAAGCTCACCCCGATCGAGTTTGAGATCATTAACCGTGCCGCTCACGCGGCCTGAAACACCACACCGGAAGTGTCAACCAGATCGACAGCAGTCCCATGTGAGTGCGTTGCCTGCTCGGGTCTGCGACGATGACGGCTCTTGGTCACCTCCTTGGAAGCACGTGGGTATGGGTAACTTTCTTGCCGTTTCCGCTGTCCGTGATTGTTCCCCCCAAACTGTGGCGGCCGCCATCGCTGACTATGCGCGCAGGCACGGCCTCGACGCCGCCGTGCTCACAGCCGACACTGCTGTCAACGGTCAGCGCGCCGGTGTTTTTGCACCCGTTGACGGGTGGACCACTGTGCTGTGGCCGCCGTACTTCAACATTCACGACATCGAGGCGGCGATCGCCTTGTCTGCGGCGACGCAAACACTCGTCTCCACCATGCACGTCTACGACGATCAGTACTGGGTCCACGTTCTCGCCCGCGATGGCCTTGTGCTGGATCGGTTTGCCTCGCGGCCGACCTATTTCGAGCCGACCCCCCAAGAAGCCGAACGCCTAGGTACCCGCTACAAGGGTGACCCCGCTATCACCGCTGCCGCTTTAGGGGTCGATGCCGATGTTCTGCGTCCCTACTTTCGCCACCTCACTGATGACGGTCCCAACGGTCGAGCGTTCCCCGATGACGAGTTCGATCTTGACAACACCTGGGTTCTGGCCGACGTTTGGCGACGAATGGGGATCACCTACCCCGAGCCAGTCTCTGCCGTCGCCGTCGCTGTTGATCTCGGGTCGGGATGGGACTCCCGGCTACCAGTAACCGACGAACTTTGACCTGGCTGGCGCGATGAGCGTGACCGACCCTCGCGGCAGAATCGGATGGATCGGTCCCAGCCCGGGCGTGATGCACTGGCATACGCTTGAGGCCGCGGGGTGGTTGTCCCGACGACGGGTCGCGTCAGGTACAGGCGGACACCGACCGGGTGCGTCCAGTCAGGGGAGGGGAGCCCATGAGGCAGCTCAGGAGACCGGCGACAGTCGTCTTAGTTGCCCTGCTCTTGTCGCCTGTGGTCGGGTGCACGGCCAAGGCTTACAAGTCCGTTGGGTCGAGCGCACACCCGGCCGACACCAGTGCACCCACGGCAGCAGAGCTGGGCGTCGCCGGATGTGAGTCCCCGTCGCCGATCACGTTCACCCCCATGCAGGGGCCGGAGGTCCAAGGCACGGGGTATGGTGCCACCCTGTATGGCCTCATCATGATCGCGGGCACCGGACCGTGGTCCGTCCGGGCAGGTGAGAACGTCAAGATCGTCTGGCGGATGACCGGATCAGGACCGCTGACGCTCACGGTCATCGGCCCCCAGGGGACGCCCGGGACGCTCGCCTGGGGGCCGGAGTATCACACTTCCAGCAACTACGACCGACCCGGCGACGAATGGGGCGCCGGGTACGTGTTCAAGACCGCGGGGTGCTGGCACTTACACGCCAAACGCACCACCGGCTCAGCCGATGTCTGGTTCAAGGTCGCGCCAAAATAACGCGCCGTAGGCGGCATCGGTAACAGTGGAGTCTCGGTTTGGAGCGCCTCATAGCCTGCATCTCAGTGTCATCGAGCTACGTCAACCGCTCTGCCTCTCCGCTCCAGCGGAAGCCTCCTTGAAGCCAGTCTTGGGGCTCGCCATCCACGTTGACACTTGTTCGTGAATCCTTCGCGCGAAGTCCCCGGCATCAAGCTAGCCGGTTCGTTGCAGCGAGTCGTGAATGAGGGCGCGGCCTCCTAGCGGGCTCTTCAAGTCAACGTAGCCGTCGGTGGAATTGAGCCGTGAAGCGCAGTTGTCGCCGCTCTTGACGACTACGGTCGAAGCCGTGAGCGTGACCGACGCGGTCGTCTCCTCGACAAACAGGCCGGCGCTCTCTGAGCAGGGATCACCGGTTCCGTAGTCCAAGTACAGGCGCCGCCCGTCCGCCGACATCCCCAAGAGCGTCCATGGCGAGCTGGAGCTGCCAGCGGGCATGGTGGTCGCGATCGGGGCCGGGGGCTGACTGCTCTGGATCGGCGTGGTCGCGGTCAGCGGGTCGGCTTGCCCCGGCGGTGTTGCGGCGCAGCCACTCACCATCAGCACGGCCCCGAGGCCGGCCAGCAGGAAGCGCGTATGGAGTTCGTCAGGGGACAAGGCACGTGCCATAACCCAACCCCTCTGATCTGATGCGAATCCGGCCGAGCCCACCCGTCTCGACGGTACTCCTGTGCGGACCGGCCGTAGGGCATCTCGAGGTCCACTCGGACGTCCGTGAAACTGGCGTTCGTCGCCACGACTGCCCTCCCGATCCGCGGCATGAGAGTGCGTTTCCAAGCCGGACGAGCGGCTACCTTTCGTAGGGTGGAAGAACCCAAGCGCCCCAGCAAGCGCCTCGTCGAGCAACGGCTGCGCAACCGTGCCATGGAGGCGCTGGTCGCGCTCAGCCAAGGCGATGCAGGCGTTCGCAGCGTCGGCGTTGGTGAGTACGTCGAGCAATTCTTCGACACCATCGACGACGACAGCCCGTGGCACTGGCGTGACTGGTCGTGTTTCACGCCCGAAGAGGTCGAGCGACTGGACGCGGTTCACGGGCTGCTGAAGACCGCGTGCGCCGCGACCCCTCAGATCACGAGCGACGAAGACGACTTCATCGCCTCCGGGTGGCCAAGCAGGATCCAACCTGCTGCTCGCACGGCGCTCGACGTGATGCAGGCGAGGGGCAGATTCCACGAAGACGTCGAGGAAGAGACGCCCTCTGAGTAGTACCGCTCATCGGCTACTTGTTTCATTGACGTCATGGCCGGGATCTGACGAGGCTCGGTCTAGGCGTCCGGGGTTGTCGCTCTCATTTCGGCTGCTCACCTCGGTGTGGCTC
>JAJPIW010000032.1 GCA_021324575.1 Intrasporangiaceae bacterium
CACCCGCCGCGTCTTCGGCGGCAGCGACGGACGACCTCGTCGAGCAGTCATTGCTCCAAACCCCATCTCTGAACAGGGGTGTTGCACTAACCGCGTGAGCCCGCCTACTTCCCTCTGCACCCGAATTTCGTTGTCGGGTGCAGAGGGAACTTGTCGGGTGCGCTCGCACAGGTGACCGGGCGGCCGCTCTGTTCGGTCGAGAGAGCTCCCCCTCGGGGTACTTCCCTCTGCACCCGAGAAGACTTCTCGGGTCCACCGGGAAGTAGTCCGAGAACCCGATAATTGTGGGTGGGGCGAAGGGCCTGAACCTGCCGTCCGTATGCCGGGTGGACCGCATCGCAGCAGACCCCTGCGGGCCGCTAGACTCCCGAGGACAGACATCCTTTAACGACCTGTCCTGTGAGGCAGGGAAGGAGGTCCGGACCTTGCGTCCTGACATCGCCATGCGTCCCGGCGGCCGCGGAGAGCACACCTGATGCCCCGCCGCCCCGACATCTCCTCGGTCCTCGTCATCGGCTCCGGCCCGATCGTCATCGGCCAGGCCTGCGAGTTCGACTACTCGGGCACCCAGGCCTGCCGGGTGCTGCGCGAGGAGGGCGTCCGCGTCATCCTGGTCAACTCCAACCCGGCGACGATCATGACCGACCCCGAGTTCGCCGACGCGACCTACGTCGAGCCGATCACCCCCGAGGTCGTCGAGCAGATCATCGCCAAGGAGCGCCCCGACGCCGTCCTGGCGACCCTCGGCGGCCAGACCGCGCTCAACACCGCGATCGCCCTGCACGAGCGCGGCGTGCTGGAGAAGTACGGCTGCCCGCTCATCGGCGCCAACGTCGAGGCGATCGAGCTCGGCGAGGACCGGCAGCTGTTCAAGGGCGTCGTCGAGCGGTGCGGCGCCGAGGTGGCCCAGTCGGTCGTCGCGCACACGATGGACGAGGTGCTCGCGGCCGCCGACGTGCTGGGCTACCCGATGGTGGTCCGGCCCTCGTTCACGATGGGTGGCCTCGGCTCCGGCTTCGCCCACGACGAGACCGACCTGCGCCGGATCGCCGGCTCCGGCCTGCAGGCCAGCCCGACGACCGAGGTGCTCCTCGAGGAGTCGATCACCGGCTGGAAGGAGTACGAGCTGGAGGTCATGCGCGACCACGCCGACAACGTCGTCGTCGTCTGCTCGATCGAGAACCTCGACCCGATGGGCGTCCACACCGGCGACTCGATCACCGTCGCCCCCGCCCTCACCCTCACCGACCGCGAGTACCAGCGGCTGCGCGACATCGGCATCGCCATCATCCGCGAGGTCGGCGTCGACACCGGCGGCTGCAACATCCAGTTCGCCGTCAACCCCGACGACGGCCGGATCATCGTCATCGAGATGAACCCCCGCGTTTCTCGCAGCAGCGCCCTGGCGTCCAAGGCGACCGGCTTCCCGATCGCCAAGATCGCCGCCAAGATGGCCATCGGCTACACCCTCGACGAGGTGCCCAACGACATCACCCGCGAGACGCCGGCGAGCTTCGAGCCCAGCCTGGACTACATCGTCGTCAAGGTCCCGCGCTTCGCCTTCGAGAAGTTCCCCGCCGCCGACCCCACCCTCACCACGACGATGAAGTCGGTCGGCGAGGCGATGGCGATCGGCCGCAACTTCACCGAGGCGCTGCAGAAGGCGCTGCGGTCGATCGAGCGCAAGGACGCGTCCTTCCACTGGGCCGGCGACCGGCCCGACGAGTCTCGCGCCCGGCTCCTCCTGGACGAGGCGCGTACGCCCACCGACGGACGGATCGTGGTGGTGCAGCAGGCGCTTCGCGGCGGACTGTCGGTCGAGGAGGTCCACGACGCGACCGGGATCGACCCGTGGTTCCTCGACCAGATGGCGCTCATCAACGAGGTCGCCGAGACCATCGCCTCCGCGCCCGAGCTCTCGGTCGACCTGCTCCGGCTGGCCAAGCGGCATGGCTTCTCCGACGCCCAGCTCGCCCAGCTGCGTCGTATGCCGGAGAGCGTCGTCCGCGGGGTGCGGCACGCCCTGGGCGTGCGGCCGGTTTACAAGACGGTCGACACCTGCGCGGCCGAGTTCGCTGCCCAGACGCCGTACTACTACTCGGCCTACGACGAGGAGACCGAGGTGCTGCCGCGGGAGCGACCCGCCGTCCTCATCCTCGGCTCCGGCCCGAACCGGATCGGGCAGGGCGTCGAGTTCGACTACTCCTGCGTGCACGCCAGCTTCGCGCTGCGCGACGCCGGCTACGACACCGTGATGGTCAACTGCAACCCCGAGACCGTGTCGACCGACTACGACACGAGCAGCCGGCTCTACTTCGAGCCGCTGACCCTCGAGGACGTCCTCGAGGTCTACCACGCCGAGGTCGCGGCCGGCCCGGTCGCCGGCGTCATCGTCCAGCTCGGCGGCCAGACGCCGCTCGGCCTGGCCCAGGCGCTCAAGGACGAGGGGCTGCCGATCGTCGGCACCTCACCGGAGGCGATCCACCTGGCCGAGGACCGCGGCGCCTTCGGCCGCGTGCTCGCCGAGGCGCACCTGCCGGCACCCAAGCACGGGACGGCATACAGCGCGGAGGAAGCCGTCCGGATCGCCTCCGACATCGGCTACCCGGTCCTCGTCCGACCCTCCTACGTCCTCGGCGGCCGGGGCATGGAGATCGTCTATGACGACGAGACCCTTGCCACGTATGTCAACCGGGCCACCGTCGCCTCTCCGGAGCACCCGGTCCTCGTCGACCGGTTCCTCGACGACGCGATCGAGATCGACGTCGACGCGCTCTATGACGGCCACGAGATGTACCTCGGCGGGATCATGGAGCACATCGAGGAGGCCGGGATCCACTCCGGCGACTCCTCCTGCACCCTGCCGCCGGTGACCCTCGGGCCGACCGAGCTGGACCGGATCCGCGAGTCCACGCTCAAGCTGGCCGAGGGGATCGGGGTGCTGGGCCTCATGAACGTCCAGTTCGCCCTGGCCCAGGACGTCCTCTACGTCCTCGAGGCCAACCCGCGGGCCTCCCGGACGGTGCCGTTCGTCGCCAAGGCGACGAGCGTCCCGCTGGCCAAGGCCGCCGCCCGAATCATGCTCGGTGCGACGATCAAGGAGCTCCGCGACGAGGGACTGCTGCCCCCCGACGGTGTCGACGGCGGCCGGATGCCGGCCCATGCGGCGATGTCGGTCAAGGAGGCCGTCCTTCCGTTCAAGCGGTTCCGGACGCGTGAGGGCCTCGTCGTCGACAGCCTGCTCGGGCCCGAGATGCGTTCGACCGGTGAGGTCATGGGCATCGCCGACGACTTCGGCCGGGCCTTCGCCAAGAGCCAGATCGGAGCGATCGCCGGCCTGCCGACCAAGGGGTCGGTGTTCGTCTCGGTGGCCAACCGCGACAAGCGCGGCATGATCTTCCCGGTCAAGCGGCTCGCCGACCTGGGCTTCCACATCGTCTCTACGCGGGGGACGGCAGAAGTGTTGCGGCGCAACGGGATCGAGGCAGAGGTCGTCGCCAAGCACGGCGACCGTGCGCCGGGGGAGCGGTCGATCGTCGACCGGATCAACGCCGGCGAGATCGACATGGTCGTCAACACACCGTCCGGGCCGACCGCCCGCGCCGACGGCTACGCCATCCGCGCAGCAACGACCGCGATGGACCGTCCGATCATCACCACGGTCCAGCAGCTCGGCGCGGCCGTCCAGGCGATCGAGGCGATCCAGGCCGGTGGCCTCGACGTCAAGTCCCTGCAGGAGCACGCCCGCGACCTCGACCTCTACGGCCGTGGCACCCGGGGCGGAGCCACCACCGGGGCCACGGCATGAGGGACGTCGTCCAGGTCGACGCGGAGGTCATCGCGACCCGCCGGGTCGGCGCCTACCACCACATCACCTTCGTCGCGCCCGGCGTCGCCGAGCTGGCCCGACCCGGTCAGTTCGTCGCCCTCTCGGTCGGCGGCGACTCCAGCGCCAACCTCCTGCGGCGCTGCTTCTCGATCCACAAGGTGAGTCCCTCGGGCACCTACGGCGGAACGGTCGACCTCGTCATCTCCGCCGTCGGCCCGGGTACCGAGTGGCTCAGCGGCCTCCGGGCGCACGACACCACCTCGATGGTCGGTCCGCTCGGCCGGCCCTTCCCCCTGCCCAAGGAGCCGGTCGCGACCGTGCTCGTCGGCGGAGGCTACGGGTCGGCGCCGCTCTTCTGGCTCGCCGAGGCGCTCCGGGAGCGCGGCTGCCGGGTCGACATGGTCCTGGGGGCCGCGACCGAGAGCCGGCTGTTCGGCGTCGTCGAGGCCCGTCGCGCAGCCGACGGCGTGACCGTGACGACCGACGACGGGTCGATGGGACACCGGGGCTGGGTCTCCGACGTCCTGCCCGCGATCATCGCCGACCACGGCGTCGGGGTCGTCTACGCCTGCGGGCCGATGGGCATGCTCAAGTCGGTCACCGACGTCGCCGCGGCCGGGGGAGCCGTCGCCCAGGTCGCGGTCGAGGAGTCGATGGCCTGCGGCGTCGGCGTCTGCATGACCTGCGTCATGCCGGTCGCCGGCAACGACGGCGTCACCCGGATGGTCCGCTCCTGCGTCGAGGGTCCGGTCTTCCGGGGGGACCGGGTCCGCTGGGACGCCTTCGAGGGCGGCGTATGCCGGGTGCCCGAGGATGCGCTCGGCGCGACCGCGATGAGGGCACACTGATGGCGACCGACACGATCGGCGGGTTCGACGCCTCGACCGAGCTGGGCGGCATACGCCTCCCGAACCCGGTCATGACGGCCTCCGGCTGCGCCGCGAACGGCAAGGAGCTGCAGCGGTTCTTCGACGTCGCCCAGCTCGGAGCATTCGTCACCAAGACGGTCATGCTCGAGCCGCGCTCCGGGCGGGGCACGCCCCGGATGGCCGAGACCCCGAGCGGCATGCTCAACTCGATCGGCCTGCAGGGCCCGGGGATTCGCGCGTTCTGCGAGCAGGACCTGACCTGGCTCAAGGCTCGGGGAGCGCGCGTCCTCGTGTCCATCGCCGGAGGGACGGCGGGGGAGTTCGCCGACGTGGCGGCCCACCTGCGGGCCAGCGACGCGTGGGATGCGGTGGTGGGCGTGGAGGTCAACATCTCCTGCCCCAACGTCGCCAACCGCGGCCAGGTCTTCGCCTGCGACCCGACCACGTCGGCCAAGGTGATGACCCTCGTCCGCGAGCAGCTGCCCCGTGACACCCCGATCATCGCCAAGCTGAGCCCCGACGTCACCGACATCGTGTCGATCGCGGCCGCCGTCCTCGGCGCCGGCGCCACCGGCCTGACGATGATCAACACCCTGCTCGGTGTGGTCATCGACACCGACCTGCTCCGGCCGCAGCTCGGCGGGCTCACCGGGGGCCTGTCCGGCCCCGCCGTCCGCGCGGTCGCCGTGCGGGCCGTCTGGCAGGTCCGTGCCGCCATGCTGGCCGGGCAGATCCCCACCGCTCCGATCATCGGGGTCGGCGGCATCGCCACCGGCCGCGACGCCCTCGAGCTGGTGGCCGCCGGGGCGAGCGCCGTCCAGGTCGGCACCGTGACCTTCCACGACCCGAGCGCTCCCCTGCGGGTGCGTGACGAGCTCACCGCCCTGGTCCGCGCCAAGGGGTTCAGCCAGTTCACCGATGTCATCGGCATCGCCCACGAAAGGATCGCCCGCCCATGACGACCACCGAGCCGTTCGGGGTACGCCTCCAGGCCGCCACCGCGGCATACGGACCGCTCTGCGTCGGGATCGACCCGCACCGGTCGATCGTGGAGGAGTGGGGGCTGACCTACGACGTCGCCGGGCTCGAGCGGTTCGCCATGACCTGCGTCGAGGCGTTCGCCGGCCAGGTGGCGATCGTCAAGCCGCAGTCGGCCTTCTTCGAGGTCTTCGGGTCGCGCGGGATCGCCGTCCTGGAGCGGACGATCGCCGGCTTCGCGGGGTCGGGGACCCTCACCCTGCTCGACGCCAAGCGCGGCGACATCGGCAGCACGATGGATGCGTATGCCGAGGCCCTCCTGGGCAAGGACGCCGTCGCTCCGGCCGACGCAGTGACGGTGAGCCCGTTCCTCGGCTACGGCTCGCTCCGGCCGGCTATCGACCTGGCCGCCCGGACCGGTCGCGGGGTGTTCGTGCTGGCCCTGACCTCCAACCCGGAGGGACCGTCGGTCCAGCACGCCGTGCATGACGACCGCACCGTCGCGCGCGCCATCGTCGAGGCGGTGACGGCCGACAACGCCGACGCGACGGCCGCGGGTCACCTGGGCCATGTCGGCATGGTTGTCGGCGCCACTGTCGGCTCGGCCGTGCAGGACCTCGGTCTGGACCTGGCCGCTGCCAACGCCCCGCTGCTCGCTCCGGGGTTCGGTGCTCAGGGCGGAACCGCCGACGACCTTCGGCGGGTCTTCGCCGACGCCTGGCCGCACGTGTTGGCGAGCAGCAGCCGAGGGGTCCTCGCAGCCGGTCCGGACGTGCTGGCACTCCGGGCAGCGGTGGCGCGCGCAACAGAGTCGCTGTGGCCCCGGTCCGATCCGGGGCAGCGGTCGGACTAGGTTGGGCCCTCGGGGCGCGGCCCGGCAGCGGACCCCGCCAGTGGCATGATGCCCCGATTGGACCGAGTACCAGAGGAGTCAAGAAGTGGCCCTTCCCGAACTCACGCCCGAGCAGCGCTCCGCCGCCCTCGAGCGTGCCGCCGTGGCCCGTCGTGAGCGGGCGACCGTCAAGAACCGTCTGAAGCACTCCAGCGGCTCGATCGCCCAGGTGATCAGGGACGGCAAGGACAACGAGGCGATCGGCAAGATGCGTGTCACCGCCCTGCTGGAGTCGATGCCGGGTGTCGGGCGGGCGCGGGCGCGGCAGATCATGGACGAGGTCGGCATCGCCCACAGCCGCCGGGTGCGCGGTCTTGGCGCCAACCAGATCTCGGCCCTGCTGGCCCGCTTCGGGGCGACCGACTGACCGGCCGGCCCGCGCCGGCGACTACGCTCCCGGGGATGCAACCGGTCACCCGAGCCCACCGTGCCTGACGCGCACCGTGCCGTCGTCCTCGCCGGACCGACGGCCGTCGGCAAGGGGACCCTCGCCGCGCACATCCGCGAGCACCAGCCCGACGTGTGGGTGTCGGTCTCGATGACGACGCGGGCCCCTCGCCCCGGCGAGGTCGACGGCGTCCACTACCACTTCGTGAGCCCCGCGCAGTTCGACGACCTCGTCGCTCGCGGCGAGCTGCTCGAATGGGCGGTCGTGCACGGCCGCAACCGCTACGGGACGCCTCGCCAGCCGGTGCTGGACGCGTTGGCGGCCGGTCGGATGGCCCTGCTCGAGATCGACCTGCAGGGCGCGCGACAGGTTCGACGGACGATGCCCGAGGCGCTGTTCGTCTTCCTCGCCCCGCCGAGCTGGGAGGAGCTGGTCCACCGGCTCGTCGGCCGGGGCACCGAGGACGCGGCCGAGCGGGAGCGGCGCCTGGCCACCGCCAAGGTCGAGCTGGCCGCCCAGCGGGAGTTCGACGTCACCATCGTCAACGACGACGTTCGGCGGGCCGCCGACGAACTCGTACACTTGATGCGAACCCACTGAACAAGACAAAGGAACACAGCTGTGTCCGGAACCAAGGCTGAGCCCATCGGCATCACCAACCCGCCGATCGACGACCTGCTGACCAAGGCCGACTCCAAGTACGCGCTCGTCCTCTACAGCGCCAAGCGGGCCCGGCAGATCAACGCCTACTACAGCCAGCTCCAGGAGGGCCTGCTGGAGTTCGTCGGCCCGCTCGTCGACGCCCAGGTGCACGAGAAGCCGATGTCCATCGCGCTGCGTGAGATCGACCGCGGCCTGCTGACCAGCACCCCCACCGAGGGCTGAGCACACCCCACGTGAAGGTCGTCCTCGGCGTCGCGGGCGGGATCGCGGCATACAAGGCTGCCTCCCTGCTGCGGCTGTTCACCGAGGGCGGCCACGACGTGACGGTCGTCCCGACCGCGGCCGCCCTGCACTTCGTCGGGGCACCGACCTGGTCGGCACTGTCCGGCAAGCCGGTCGCCACCGAGGTGTGGAGCGACGTCCACGAGGTCAAGCACGTCCGGCTCGGCCAGGAGGCCGACCTCGTCGTCGTCGCCCCCGCGACCGCCGACCTCATCGCGCGGGCCGCGCACGGCCTCGCCGACGACCTGCTCACCAACGTCCTGCTCACGGCCTCCTGTCCGGTCGTCCTCGCCCCGGCGATGCACACCGAGATGTGGGAGCACGCAGCCACCCAGGCCAACATCGCCCTGCTCTCCGAGCGGGGCGTTCACATCGTCCCGCCCGCCTCGGGACGGCTCACCGGCAAGGACTCCGGTCCGGGTCGCCTGCCCGAGCCCGAGGACCTGTATGCCGTGTGCCTGCGCGAGCTGGCCCGCGCCGGCTCCCGCGCGGCGGCCTCGGGCGTCTCGGCCGCACCGGCAACGGGGGTTCGCGGCCCGCTGGCCGGGCGACGAGTGGTCATCACCGCCGGTGGCACCCGGGAGCCGCTCGACCCGGTCCGCTACCTCGGCAACAACTCCTCGGGCAAGCAGGGCTACGCCCTGGCCCGGGTCGCAGCGTCCCGCGGTGCGGTGGTCACCCTCGTGGCCGCCCACACCGCCCTGGCGGACCCCGCCGGTGTCCAGGTCCAACGGGTCGGGACCGCGCTGGAGCTGAAGGCCGCTGTCGAGGCGCTGGTCCCCGAGGCCGACGTCGTCGTGATGGCGGCGGCCGTCGCGGACTTCCGGCCCGCGGCATACGCCGACCACAAGATCAAGAAGACCCACGACCCGGCCGACCCCGACGCGGCTCCGACGATCGACCTCGTCCGCAACCCCGACATCCTCGCCGGCATCGTGGCGGTGCGGGGGAGCACGGTGAGCCCGGTCGTCGTCGGCTTCGCGGCCGAGACCGGCGACGGCGAGCACGCGGTGCTCGACCTGGGTCGGGAGAAGCTGGCCCGCAAGGGCTGCGACCTGCTCGTCGTCAACGAGGTCGGCGCCGACAGGACGTTCGGCAAGGACGACAACCTCGTCCACATCCTGCGGCAGGGCAGTGACGACGTGACCGAGGTCGGGCCCGCCAGCAAGGACGACGTGGCGGCGGCCGTCTGGGACGCCGTCCAGTCCCTTCTGTAGCCGGCACCGACGGCTCCGCGACGGGGGTCACCGGCAGGTCCTGGCGGCCGGTGCAGCTAGACTCCATGCCGTTTGCATCCCGTTGTCGCATCTGTCAAGGAGTTCCGCGTGTCCGGACGCCTGTTCACCTCCGAGTCGGTCACCGAGGGTCACCCCGACAAGATCTGTGACCAGATCTCGGACTCGATCCTCGACGCGATCCTCGAGGACGACCCCCATGCGCGGGTCGCTGTCGAGACGATGGTGACCACTGGCCTGGTCCACGTCGCCGGTGAGGTGACGACGACGGCATACGTGGAGATTCCCCGGATCATCCGCGAGCTGGTCGCCGGTCACATCGGCTACGACGACTCGGCCAAGGGCTTCGACGGCCGGTCCTGTGGCGTCGAGGTCTCGATCGGCGCCCAGAGCCCCGACATCGCCCAGGGCGTCGACACCGCATACGAGAGCCGCACCGGCACCATCGACCCGCTGGACAAGCAGGGCGCCGGCGACCAGGGCCTGATGTTCGGCTACGCCTGCGAGGACACCGCTGAGCTGATGCCGCTGCCGATCTTCCTGGCGCACCGGCTGGCCGAGAAGCTCACCGAGGTCCGCAAGAACGGCGACGTCGCCTACCTGCGTCCCGACGGCAAGACCCAGGTCACCATCGAGTACGACGGGGACAAGGCCGTCCGGCTCGACACCGTCGTCCTGTCCACCCAGCACGCCGACGGGATCTCGCTGGACGGCCTGCTCACCCCGGACATCGAGGAGCACGTCATCAAGCCGGTGCTCGCCGAGCTGGCCGACAGCGGCACCGTGCTCGACACGGCCGGCTACCGCACGCTGGTCAACCCGACCGGCAAGTTCGTCATCGGCGGCCCGATGGGCGACGCCGGCCTCACCGGCCGCAAGATCATCGTCGACACCTACGGCGGGATGGCCCGTCACGGTGGTGGCGCCTTCTCCGGCAAGGACCCGTCCAAGGTCGACCGCAGCGCCGCGTATGCCATGCGCTGGGTGGCCAAGAACGTCGTCGCTGCCGGGCTGGCCGCCCGCTGTGAGGTCCAGGTCGCCTACGCGATCGGCAAGGCGCAGCCGGTCGGTCTCTACGTCGAGACCTTCGGCACCGAGAAGGCCCCGATCGACAAGATCCAGGCCGCCATCAGCTCGGTCTTCGACCTGCGGCCCGCGGCGATCGTCCACGACCTGGACCTGCTGCGCCCGATCTACCGGCCGACGGCCGCCTACGGCCACTTCGGCCGGACCAAGGCCGACGGCGTGGAGAACCCGTTCACCTGGGAGCGCACCGACCGCGTCGAGGCCCTCCAGAAGGCCGTCCACGGCTGACCCGCGCCGCCTTCGGACCGGCCCAGGGATCTCCCGGGCCTGTCCGGGTCGGCCGATAGGTTCGCCAGCATGACCGATGTCGACAGGGGTGAGCAGCTCGAGCTGCTCACCCCTGTCGTGTCCGCCCGTTCGGCCGCCCGCGACGGAGCCGCAGCAGCCAAGCGCAAGGCGGCGGCGCCACTGGCGGCGGTCGACCCGGTCGCCTCGGTCTGGGTCGACACCGGGCTGGCCCACCTCGACCGGCCGTTCGACTACGCGGTGCCCGCGTCGATGACAGCCGATGCCGTGCCCGGCGCCCGGGTCAAGGTCCGGTTCGCCGGTCAGGACCTGGACGGGTTCGTCGTGTCCCGGTCCGCCGTGGCCGCTCACGACGGTCGGCTCACGCCGATCCGCAAGGTCGTCTCACCCGAGCCGGTGCTCACCCCGCATCTGCTCGCGGTCGCGCAGGCCCTCGCCGCCGACAAGGCCGGGACGGTCGGGGACGTCCTGCGGCTCGCGATCCCGCCGCGTCATGCGGCCGCCGAGAAGGCACTCCCCGTCGAGCCGCCCGCGTCCCCCGGCGGAGGGTCGGAGGTCTCCGCCCACCTGTCCGGGTCCTCACCCTGGCTCCCGTATGCCGCGGCGCGCGCCTTCCTGGGCCACCTCGCCTCCGGGGGCGCGCCCGGGGCGTCCTGGCTGGCCCTGCCCGGCGTCGTCGACCCGCTGTCGGACTGGCCGGCCGCCCTCGCGGACGCCGCCGTCACTGCCGCTGCCGCGGGCCGAGGGGTGGTGGTCGTCCTCCCGGACCATCGTGACGTGACCCGGGTCGAGGCGGCGCTCAAGGCGCTCCCGGGCTGCCCGGCATACGTCCGGCTCACCGCTGACCAAGGACCTCAGGCGCGGTGGACCGCGTGGCTGAAGGCCCTGCGCGGGCACGTCCGGATCGTCGTGGGGACGCGGGCCGCGGCCTTCGCGCCGGTGCGCGACCTCGGGCTGGTCGCGTGGTGGGACGACGGCGACGACCTGCTCGAGGAGCCGCGGGCGCCCTATCCGCACGTGCGTGACGTCCTCACGACCCGGGCGCGCGAGGCGGGCGCCGCTGTGCTCTCGGCCGGGTTCAGTCGCACGGTCGCGGTCGAGGCGCTCGTCGAGTCCGGTGCGCTGGCCCGTCTCGAGGCGCCGCGCGAAGCCGTGCGCCGGGCCGCGCCGCTCGTCCGGGTTGCCGGCACCGAGGCCGACCTCGCCCGCGACCCGGCCGCGGCCAGTGCGCACCTGCCATCGGTGGCCTGGGAGGCCGCCCGGGCGGCCCTGGCCGTCGGGCCGGTCCTCGTCCAGGTTCCGCGGCGCGGCTACCTCCCCTCGATGTCCTGCCTCACCTGTCGCCGGCCGGCTCGGTGTGCCGTCTGCGCCGGTCCGGTCGGGCTGACGTCCGGCTCCTCGGTGCCGCAGTGTCGGTGGTGCGCCCGCCCGGTCGTCGAGTTCACCTGCCCGCACTGCGGTGGCCACGGCCTGCGGGCCGCGGTGACGGGCGCGCGACGGACGGCCGAAGAGCTGGGCCGGGCGTTCCGCGGAGTCCCGGTCCACACCAGCGGCTCGGGTCAGGTGCTGGCCTCGGTGGCCGCCGCACCATCGCTCGTCATCGCCACACCGGGGGCCGAGCCGGTCGCCGACGGAGGGTATGCCGCGTGCCTCCTCCTCGATGCCTGGGCCAGCCTGGACCGACCGACCCTCGACGCAGGGGAGGAGGCGCTGCGTCGGTGGCTGGCCGCGGCCGCCCTGGTCCGTCCTCGTGGCGGGTCGCCGAGGTCGCCGGAGGGTCGGGTCGTCCTCGTGGGGGCGCCCACCCACACGCCCGTTCCTGCGGTCGAGGCGCTCGTGCGCTGGGACCCGGGCTGGTTCGCCGGGCGCGAGCTGGCCGACCGTTCGGCGCTGGGGCTGCCCCCGCGTCGACGAGCGGCCGTCGTGCAGGGCGAGCGTTCGGTCGTCGCCGGGTTCCTCGAGGGGCTGGACCTGCCGGGCGAGGTCGTCGTCCTCGGACCGACGCCGGTGGGGGAACCTGCTGGTCAGGCCGCAGGACGGCCGACCCCGCCGCAGGCCCGGGCGACCCTCCTCGCCCCGCGTGCCGCGTCGCCGGACCCAGGTTCACCCGCCGGCGCTCCAAGCGCTGGTCCACACGCCGGCGCTGCGGGCGGCGACGCCCTGGCGGCCGCCCTCCGCCGGGGGAGAGCCGCCCGCAGCGCCCGCAAGGAGGGCGGCGGTCTCACCGTCCGCCTCGACCCGCGCGACCTCGGCTGAGCGCCCCCTCCCGGTGTCCGCCGGACCGCAACCGGGAGGCTTTCTGCGCCGGGGCGCGCAAGCCGACCACCGGCGCGGAGGTCTCTGCGCCGGTGGTCGGCCGTTGCGCCGGGGCGCAGAAGAGCGAGCACCCGCGGGGTGTCAGGCGTGGCTGCCGCGAGGCCCGAGGGTGCTGGGTAGGCGCGGCCCCGGTCGACCTAGACTGACCGCCGTGTCGATCCAGAACATCCGTCTCTTCGGCGACCCAGTCCTGCGGACGCCCGCGGACGAGGTCGTCACCTTCGACAAGGAGCTGCGCACCCTCGTCAAGGACCTCACCGACACCATGCTCGACGCCCCGGGCGCCGGCCTGGCCGCCCCGCAGATCGGGGTCGGCCTGCGCGTCTTCACCTACAACGTGGACGGGATCGTCGGCCACCTGATCAACCCCGACCTGACGCTCTCGGAGGAGGAGCAGTTCGGGCCCGAGGGGTGCCTCTCCTTCCCAGGGATGAAGTTCGACTGCCGCCGGGCCCTGTCCGTCGTGGCACGCGGAGTCAACCAGTGGGGCGAGCCGGTGTTCCTCGAGGGCTCCGAGCTGCTCGCCCGAGCCGTGCAGCACGAGACCGACCACCTCGACGGGATCCTGTTCATCGACCGGCTCGACGCGGTGGCTCGCAAGGAGGCGATGCGGATGATCCGGGAGGCGCGAACCATCGGCCAGGCCGCCCCGACGGTCAGGGTGAGCCCGCACGCGACCTTCGGCCGTGGGCTGTAGGTCCCGGTGCGTCTCGTCTTCGCTGGAACCCCGGCACCTGCCGTTCCCTCCTTGCTGGCCCTGCTCGACTCCTCGCACGAGGTCGTGGCCGTCGTCACCCGGCCCGACGCGCCCGCCGGTCGCGGGCGCCGGCTCCAGCCCTCGCCGGTCCGGGAGACTGCGGAGGCGCACGGCATACCGGTCCTCGCCCCGACGTCTCCCAAGGACGGGGACTTCCAGGCCACCCTGCGCGACCTGGCTCCGGACGTCTGCCCGGTCGTCGCCTACGGCGCGCTCATCCCGCCGCCCGCGCTCGACATCCCGCGGCACGGCTGGGTCAACCTGCACTTCTCGCTGCTGCCCGCGTGGCGGGGTGCGGCACCCGTCCAACGGGCCGTCATCGCCGGCGACGAGGTCACCGGGGCCAGCACCTTCCGGATCGAGGCGGGCCTGGACACCGGTCCGGTCTTCGGCGCGATGACCGAGACGGTGCAGCCGAGCGACACCGCCGGCACCTTGCTCGGGCGGCTGGCCGAGCGGGGAGCCGGGCTGCTCGTCGCCACGATGGACGGGATCGCCGACGGCTCCCTCATCCCCGTGCCGCAGCCGGGGGAGGGCGTGTCGCTGGCCCCGAAGATCGAGGTCGCCGACGCCCAGATCCGGTGGGCGGTTCCGGCGTATGCCGTGGACCGGCTGGTCCGTGGCTGCACGCCGGCGCCCGGTGCCTGGACCACCCTGCGCGGGGAGCGGGTCAAGGTCGGTCCGGTACGGGTCGACGGCGGACTCGGCCTTGCGCTCGCCGCTGGCGAGCTCGGCGTGACCAAGTCGGCGGTGCGGGTCGGGACGGGGTCCGGCGTCGTCGTCCTGGGCGAGGTGCAGCCGCATGGCAAGCGTCCGATGCCGGCAGCCGACTGGGCACGCGGGGTCCGGATCGAGCCGGGGGAGAGGTTCCAGGCCGATGCCTGAGCGTCCTCGGCGGCCACAGCGGTCTGCGACCCGGCCCACCGACCGCGGGCGACGCGGCGACCCGGCCCGGCTCGCGGCATACACCCTGCTGCGGGCGGTCGACGACGGTGCCTACGCCAACCTCGAGCTGCCACATGTGTTGCGCCGCAACCGGATCGACGGCCGCGACGCGGCGTTCGCGACCGAGCTGGCGTTCGGGACGATCCGCTGGCAAGGGCTCTACGACCGGTTCATCGCGCTCGCCGCCAACCGCCCCGTGGAGCGACTCGACCCCGGGGTTCGCGACACGCTCCGGCTCGGCGCGCACCAGCTCTTCGGGATGCGGGTGCCCGAGCACGCCGCCGCCGACCAGACCGTCGCGCTCGCGCGCCAGGTCAACGGCGCCGGCGCCGCCGGCCTGGTCAACGCCGTCATGCGGCGTCTGTCCGAGCGGTCGCGGGAGGCCTGGGTGGCCACCGTCGTCACCGAGACGGACCCGGTGACGGCACTCGCCGTGCGCGAGTCCCACCCCGAGTGGCTCGTCCGTGCCCTCCGTCAGGCGCTGCTCGGCCACGGAACCTCGACAGCAGAGTCCGTTGGCGATGACCTCGCGCGGCTCGTCGAGGTCGACAACGAGGCGCCCAAGGTGTCGCTCGTCGCCCGGCCAGGACTGGCGACGGTGGATGAGCTCGTCGACGGGGGCGCCGAACCCAGTGCGCTGTCCCGGGTGGGTGCCGTTCTCCCGCAAGGCGATCCGAGCTCGCTGCCCGGTGTCCGGGACGGGCGGGCTGCCGTTCAGGACGAGGGGTCCCAGCTGGTCGCGCTCGCGCTGGCAGCTGCGAGCACCTCGGTCTCCGGGTCGGCGGCCGGACGCTGGCTCGACCTGTGCGCGGGTCCGGGCGGCAAGGCCGGGCTACTCGCAGGGCTCGCCGCCGAAGCCGGCGCCGATCTCGTGGCGAACGAGGTGAGCCCACACCGCGCGGACCTCGTCCGGCAGTCGCTGCGCGCCGCCACCGCCGCGGCTCGACGTGTGGGCCGGACCGTCGAGGTGCGCACGGGAGACGGGCGGCTGATCGGCGAGGACGAGCCCGCGGCATACGAGAGGGTGCTCGTCGACGCTCCCTGCACCGGACTGGGCGCGCTCCGGCGTCGGCCCGAGGCCCGCTGGCGACGGCAGCCCGCCGATCTCGCCGAGCTCGGCCCGCTGCAGCGCGACCTGCTCGCCTCGGCCCTGGACGCCACGGCCTTGGGCGGGGTGGTCGGCTACGCGACGTGCAGCCCGCACCTGTCCGAGACGACGTTCGTCGTGCGCGACACGGTCAAGCGCCGCGACGACGTCGAGATCGTCGACGCGCGACCCCTCTTCACCGCTACTGACGGGTTGCCGATCCCGGAGCTGGGGGAAGGGCCGTTCGTCCAGCTCTGGCCGCATGTCCACGGGACGGACGGGATGTTCTTCGCCCTACTCCGCAAAGTCGTTCCGGGCGCGCCGCGGGACTCGCGCCGATAGGGTGGCGCCGTGTTGATCTCCCCGAGCATCCTGTCCGCAGACTTCGCCAACCTCCAGGCCGAGCTGGACCTCATCTCGACCGCGGACTGGGCGCACGTGGACGTCATGGACAACCACTTCGTCCCCAACCTGACCCTCGGGCTGCCGATCGTCGAGGCGCTGCTCAAGGTGTCGCCGATCCCCCTCGACTGTCACCTGATGATCGACGACCCCGACCGCTGGGCCCCGCCGTACGCGGAGGCCGGCGCGAAGTCGGTGACCTTCCACATCGAGGCCGTCAAGGACCCCGTCGCCACCGCCCGGGCGATCCGCGCGGCCGGTGCGCGCGCCGCGATGGCGGTCAAGCCCGGGACCCCGTTCGAGCCGTATGCCGACCTGTTGCCCGAGCTGGACATGGTTCTTGTCATGACGGTGGAGCCGGGCTTCGGCGGCCAGTCGTTCATGGCCGACCAGATGCCCAAGGTGCGGGCCGTCCGCGAGGCGGTCAGCCGGCACGGCGGTGACATCTGGATCCAGGTCGACGGCGGGGTGTCCGCCAAGACCATCGAGCAGTGCGCCGAGGCCGGCGCCGACGTGTTCGTCGCCGGGTCCGCGGTCTACGGGGCCGCCGACGCCATCGAGGCGATCAGCACGCTGCGCCAGCTCGCCACCAGCCACGCGCACTGACCGCCCGGGTCCGCCCGAAGGGTGAGAACCCGGACACACGGCATACGGGCTGCCCACGAGGCGGCATACGATGTCGGCACGTGCTCCGGGGTCGGTGCAACTCCGAACCGGCGGTAACAGTCCGCGACCCGGCCGCAGCCAGCGGCCGGTTGACGAGGTGCAACTCCTCGACCGACGGTGAAAGTCCGGATGGTAGGCAGCACGAGCCCGAGGCGCGTTGGCGTCGCGGGTGGGTTCGGCAGCGTCATCCGGCGACGCCGACCCACCGTCCACCTCCCGGAGCCCGACCGCAGATGTCGAGGCACGAGGACAGATGGACGACCAGGAAGCCATGCGCGAGGCGCTGCGCGCTGCCCGGCTCGGGGTCGAGGCGGACCCCAACCCGCGGGTGGGCTGCCTCATCGTCCCCGATGACGGGACGGCGCCGGTGCTCGGATGGCACCAGGGTGCAGGTACCCCACACGCGGAAGCCGACGCGCTGTCGCGTGCTGGAAGGCGAGCACGAGGGGCCACGGCCTACGTCACCCTCGAGCCCTGCGCCCACCACGGGCGGACCGGTCCCTGCGCCGGGCAGCTTGTGGCCGCCGGGGTCCGACGGGTCGTCTACGCCGTTCCTGACCCGAACCCGCAGGCGGCCGGCGGCGCGGCGTACCTGCGGGCACATGGTGTGGAGGTTCTCGAGGGCGTTCTCCGGCTGGAGGCCGAGGAGGTCAACGCCAGCTGGCTGCACCTGCAGCAGACCGGGCGCCCCTGGGTCGTGGCCAAGACCGCCTGCTCGCTGGACGGCCGGGTGGCCGCAGCCGACGGCTCGAGCCGATGGGTCACGGGGGCCGCCGCGCGAGCCGATGCCCATCGACTCCGGGCGCGAAGCGGGGCCATCGTCGTCGGCTCCGGGACCGTCGTCGCCGACGACCCGCACCTGACCGTCCGAGGCCCGGACGGAACCCTCGCAGACCGGCAGCCGTTGCGGGTCGTCGTCGGCCACCGTCCGCCTGCCGCCGGCGCCCGGATCCTCGACGACGCCGCCAGCACCCTGCACCTGCCGACCCACGACCCGGTCGCCGTCCTCGCGGCCCTGACCGCCCGCGGCGTCCACCGGGTCCTCGTCGAGGGCGGCCCCACCGTGACGACAGCCTTCCTGCGCGCCGGCCTCGTCGACGAGGTCGTCGCCTACGTGGCGCCCGTCCTGCTCGGTGCCGGGCCGCTCGCCGTCTCCGACCTGGGCATCACGACCATCACCGACGCCGTCCGGCTCACCCCGACCGACGTCACCGTCCTGTCGCCCGATGTCCGCATCACCTCCCGACCAGAAAGGACCTGACCGCATGTTCACCGGAATCGTCGAGGAGCTCGGCTCCGTCACCGAGATCTCGCCGGCAGCCGACTCCAGCCGGCTCACCGTGCGGGGGCAGCTCGTCACCTCCGACGCCCAGCCCGGGGCATCGATCGCCGTCAACGGTGTCTGCCTCACGGTGACCCGGCTGGACGGCGCGGACTTCACCGTCGACGTGATGGCCGAGACGCTGAGGCGTTCCACGCTCGGCAGCCTGCGGGCCGGTGACCCGGTCAACCTCGAGCGGGCGATGCGCGCTGACGGCCGGTTCGGCGGTCACGTCGTCCAGGGGCACGTCGACGGCACGGCGACGCTCCTCGAACGGGAACCCGGCGACCGGTGGGAGGTCGTGCGACTGTCCCTGCCGGGTGCCCTCGCGGCATACGTCGTGGAGAAGGGCTCGGTGACCCTGGATGGGGTGAGCCTCACCGTGGCCGCCGTCGACGACGAGTCCCTGATCGTCTCGCTCATCCCCGAGACGCTCGCCCGGACGACCCTCGGGGCCCGAGCCGTCGGTGAGCAGGTCAACGTCGAGGTGGACGTTCTCGCCAAGTACGTCGAGCGCCTCCTCGCCGCCCGCTTCGAGGCGACGGGAGCACCGCAATGAGCACCCGGACGAGCGCAGGGAGCACGATCGGCGACGCGCTCGACGCGCTCCGCAACGGGCGCCCGGTGCTCGTCAGCGACGACGCCGACCGCGAGAACGAGGGCGACGTCGTGCTCGCGGCGGAGGGCCTGAGCACCGAGTGGCTGGGGTGGACCGTGCGGCACACCTCGGGGTACCTGTGCGCCCCGATGCCCGATGACGTCGCGGACCGGCTGGAGCTGCCGCTCATGGTGGCCCGCAACGAGGACAGCCTGCGCACGGCATACACCGTGTCCGTCGACGCGCGCGAGGGGGTCACGACGGGCATCAGCGCCGCCGACCGCGCCCACACCGCGCGCCTGCTCGCGGACCCGGCGACCACCCCGGAGGATCTCGTCCGGCCGGGGCACATCCTGCCGCTTCGCGCCCGGCCCGGCGGCGTCCTCGAGCGACGCGGTCACACCGAGGCCGCCGTGGACCTGTGCCGGCTCGCCGGGCTGGCACCCGTCGCGGTCATCGGCGAGCTCGTCGAGGACGACGGATCGACGATGCGCAGCCCCGCGATCCACGACCTCGCTGCGGCGCATGACCTGCCGGTCATCACGATCGCCCAGCTGGTCGTCCACCGGCTCCGCCACGACCGGGTCGAGCACGTGACGACGACGTCGCTGCCGACGCGGTACGGCGCGTTCACGGCCCACGGCTTCCGCGACCTCCTCACCGGTGCCGAGCACCTGGCCCTCGTCGGCCCGGCCGGACTCACGGACCGCCCGCTCGTCCGGGTCCACTCCGAGTGCCTCACCGGGGACGTCTTCGGGTCCCAGCGCTGCGACTGCGGGCCCCAGCTCGACGCCGCGCTGGGGATGGTGGCCGCCGAGGGCGGCTGCGTCGTCTACCTCCGCGGCCACGAGGGCCGGGGCGTCGGCCTGCTCGACAAGCTTCGCGCGTATGCCGTGCAGGACGCCGGTGCGGACACCGTCGACGCGCAGCTGGAGCTCGGCCTGCCGGTCGACGCGCGGGAGTACGGCGCCGCCGCCGCGGTCCTCAGCTGGCTCGGAGCCAAGTCGGTCCGTCTGCTGTCGAACAACCCCGCAAAGACCGACGGGCTCCGGGACCACGGCATCGCCGTCGCCGAGGTCGTGCCACTGCGCACGGCGCCGACCACGACCAACGCCCGGTACCTGCGCACCAAACGGGACCGGATGGGACACAACCTCGGGGCGATCGACCGCGGCCCCGACCGGCAGCCCGGCCCCGAGGCGGACCAAGGCGGTCACCACGCCGCACGACACGAGGAGCACATCGCATGAGCGGCCACGGAGCACCCACGATCGCCGTCGACGGGACCGGCCTGCGCGCCGCGGTGGTCGCCGCCTCCTGGCACGAGCAGGTCATGGCCGGCCTGCTGGACGGCGCGGCCAGAGCACTGGCCGAGGCCGGTGTCGTCGACGTCACGACGGTCCGGGTCCCGGGAACCTTCGAGCTGCCCGTCGCCGCAGCCAGGCTCGCGGGAACCCACGACCTGGTCGTGGCGCTCGGGGTGGTCATCCGCGGTGGCACGCCGCACTTCGACTACGTCTGCCAGGCCGCAACGCTGGGCCTGACCGAGGTCGCCGTCCGCACCGGGGTGCCGGTGGGCTTCGGGGTCCTCACCTGCGACACCGAGGACCAGGCCCTCGACCGTGCCGGCCTGCCGGGCTCGGTCGAGGACAAGGGCCACGAGGCGGCCACCGCAGCGGTGGCGACAGCGCTCGCCCTGG
Source organism: Intrasporangiaceae bacterium (assembly GCA_021324575.1). Taxonomy (GTDB): domain Bacteria; phylum Actinomycetota; class Actinomycetes; order Actinomycetales; family Dermatophilaceae; genus Nostocoides. Next base: position 20,261 of record JAJPIW010000032.1, read on the forward strand.
GCACGGCCTGAGCCCCGAGCCACTCAGGCCGGCCTACCCGATCACCCGGCGCGCGGCATACGATGTCCTCACGTGCTCCGGGGTCGGTGCAATTCCGAACCGGCGGTAACAGTCCGCGACCCGACCGCAGCCAGCGGCCGGTTGATGAGGTGCAAGTCCTCGACCGACGGTGAAAGTCCGGATGGTAGGCAGCACGTATGCCGCTTCGGCACCGTGGTCCTGGTGGCCCGGGGTCTCCCGGCGCGGCATGCACGTTCCCCGGAGTTCGTCCCTGCACCACGACAACTCCAAGGACGAACACCTCTCATGGTCACCCAGGTCATCACCGCCGCGACGTCGTCCGGCAACGTCTTCCAGCGGCTGCTCGATGCCGCGATCCCGTTCGGCAAGTACCAGCTGCACTGGCTGGAGCTCATCGGCGTCCTGATCGGCGTCGTCTCCGCGTGGTACGGCATGAAGCGCCGCGTATGGGCCTGGCCGATCGGCATGGTCGCCAACGTCATGCTCTTCTTCGTCTACATCGGGGCGGCGTTCGGCGCCGACTCGCGGATCCCCCTCTTCGGCCAGTCCGGCCGGCAGGTCTTCCTCTTCCTCACCAGCGTCTACGGGTGGTGGGCGTGGCTGCAGTTCCGCCGGGCCAACGGTGCGGGCGCCGCCACGCCGGCGGTCAACCCGCGCTGGGCCACGACGCGCGAGCGCCTCGCGCTCGCCGCCACCTGGCTGGTCCTCACGGTGGTCGCCCACCAGGTCTTCGTCTACCTGACCAACCTCGCGCCGAACCCGTACTGGACGCCGCAGTGGTGGTACTTCTGGTGCGACGCCTGGGTGTTCGTCGGCTCGATGATGGCGACGTACGCGATGGCCCGCGGCTGGAACGAGTTCTGGCTGTGCTGGATCGTCGTCGACCTCGTCGGCGTCCCGATGGGCTTCGCCACCGGCTACGTCCCGACCGCCGTCATGTACATCTTCTACGGCGCCTTCGTCCTCTACGGCTTCAGCCAGTGGGTCAAGGTGACCCGCGAGGCCAAGGCCGCCCCGCACCGAGACACGGTCCAGGCCAACGTCTGAGTCCCCGTACCCTTGGAGCGTGAAGTCCTTCGACACGCTGTATGCCGAGCTGGCCGACAAGGCGGTGACCCGGCCCGAGGGGTCCGGGACCGTCCGGGCGCTGGACGCCGGCGTGCATGCGATCGGCAAGAAGATCGTGGAGGAGGCGGCCGAGGTCTGGATGGCGGCGGAGTACGAGGGCCGCGACAAGACGGCCGAGGAGATCAGCCAGCTCCTCTACCACCTCCAGGTCCTCATGGTCGCCTGCGACCTCACCCCCGACGACGTCTACACCCACCTCTGAGACTCTGCAAGAAGGCTCCACCATGTTGCGAATTGCCGTGCCCAACAAGGGTTCCCTCGCCGACGCCGCGGGGGAGATGCTGCACGAGGCGGGCTACCGCACGCGCCGCGACCCCAAGGAGCTGATCGTCTCCGACGCCGACAACGACGTCGAGCTGTTCTACCTCAGGCCCCGCGACATCGCCGTCTATGTCGGGTCCGGAACGGTCGACGCCGGGATCACCGGTCGCGACCTGCTCCTCGACTCCGGTTCGTCGGCCGCCGAGGTCATGACCCTCGGTTTCGGACGCTCGACCTTCCGGTATGCCGCGCGCCCGGGTGAGGTGTCGACGGTCGCCGACCTGGACGGCAAGCGGGTGGCGACCTCGTATGCCGGTCTCGTCGACAAGCACCTCGCCGACCTCGGCATCCGGGCCCAGGTCGTGCGCCTCGACGGTGCGGTCGAGACGGCGATCACGCTCGGGGTCGCCGACGCGATCGCCGACGTCGTGGAGACCGGGACGACGTTGCGGCAGCAGGGGCTGGCGACCTTCGGGGACCCGATCCTGCGCAGCGAGGCCGTCCTCATCCGGCGTGAGGACGTCAGCGAGACCAACGGGTTCGCCGTGTTGCGGCGCCGGCTGACCGGCGTCATCACCGCACGCCACTACGTCATGCTCGACTACGACGTGCCGGCCGAGCTCGTCGAGCAGGCCTGCCGGCTGACGCCCGGTCTGGAGTCGCCCACCGTCGCGCCGCTCGCGAACGGGACGTGGTGCGCCGTCCGGTCGATGGTGCCGCGGGCTCGGACCAACGCGATCATGGACGAGCTCTGGGACCTCGGCGCGCGGGCGATCCTCGTGACGGACATCGCCGCCTGCCGGCTGTGAGCCGACCGAGCGGCGCGTTCGCGCCGTTCCGCCCCCGCCGCGGTCGGGCCGTGGCGACGACCGCGGCCGTCGTCGTGGTGCTCGTCTTCGCGGTCGTCGCAGTCTTCCTGCCCGGGCCTCGGGACGCCGGGAACTGGACACCGTTGGACCGGGTCATGCTCATCGGGCTGGCCCTGGCGATCGCCTGGTTCCTCCTGCGCTATGCCTCGATCAAGGCGGTCCCGACCCGGGAGAGCCTCACGGTGCGCAACCTGCTCACCAGCCGGACCGTGGAGTGGAGCGAGATCGTGGCAGTGCAGTTCGCCGGCGCCGACCCGTGGGTCACCCTCGACCTGGCCGACACCGACTCCCTGGCGGTGATGGCGATCCAGAAGGCCGACGGGCCTCGCGCCCGCGCCGAGGCGGGCCGGCTGGCCGCGCTTGTCGCCGGCCTGGGCGAAGCCGGCGAGTCGGGTGGGTCGGGCTGACGCGGTGGGGTGCCGAACGCGCGGTATGCCGCGCCTTCGGCACCCCACCCGGAGCCGGGCAGCACCTCAGATGAGCTTGACCATCGCCTGGCGTGGCCATCGGTCGAGGCCCATCGCGCGAGCTGGCGACTGCGGGCAGCTCGCCTGACGCCGCCACCCGAATCCTGATCACATCCACCATCCTGCCGAGTTGGCCGACGGACTCTGCCCGTACGGCATCCCAGGAGGCTGGGGGATACCGAACGGGCGGCATACTGCCCGTACGGCATCCCAGGAGGCTGAGGGATGTCGAACCGGCACCCATCCGTGACGCGTGGGATACGTGACGCGCGGCATACCGCACGTTCGGTATCCCTGCACTTCGGTGCAGTGCCAAGCGGGTCAGCTGACCTTGGTGCGATCGGGGCGCAGGGCCAAGGCCGAAGCCACCTGGGGCACCATCACCGCGACGAGGACGGCCCAGATCCACCGGTCTGTCCCGGTGGCGTCGCGCACCGCCCCGAGCGCGGTCGGCCCGACGGCCGCCGTCGTGTAGCAGAGCAGGAAGCACATCGCCGTGAACCGCGCACTGGCCGCCGCATCCACGGCATACCGGACGAGCAGCACCAGCCCGAGGGCGAACGCAGCGCCCTGACCGATACCGAGCAGGAGCGCCCAGACCCACGGCGCGGCGGTCGGGGCGAGCCAGATGCCCAGCTCGCCCGCCAGGCCGGACGCACAGGCGGCGAGCAGGAGGACCCGTTCGTCACGGACCTTGTCGGTGAGCCACGGCCCGACCAGACCGGAGACGAGCTGGGCACCGGTGAAGAGGGCGAGGAGAAGTCCGGAGCCGGCCGGCGTCCAGTGCTCGTCGACGTAGGTGGGGGCCAGCCACGCCAGCGAGGAGTAGAACTGCACCGACTGGCAGGCCATGAACGCGGCGACGAGCAGCGCCGTCGCCGAGCGCCACGGAAGCCGGCCCGAGGCGGTCTGCGGCCGGTCGGTGGCGACGTGTCGGCGGTGGGCGATCCGGGCGACGGGGAGCCACGCGACCAGGCCGAGGGCCGCGACGACCCCCCACAGTCCGAGCGACAGCGGCCAGGAGCCGAGCGCATCGGCGACGGGCACCGTCACGGCCGAGGCCACACCGGCGCCACCCATCATGGCGAACATCGTCAGCCCGGTCGCCAGGCCGGTGCGGTGGGGCGGGAAGAACCCCTTGACCAGTCCGGGCATCAGGGTCCCGGCGAGCGCGATCCCGACGCCGGCGACCAGGGTCCCGAGGAAGAGCGGCCAGGTGAGGTCGCCCAGCCCGCGCAGCAGGTTGCCGACGACGACCAGCGCGACGGCCGCTGCCACCACCCGCCCGGCGCCGAACCGGTGCCCGACGCGGGCGGCGACCGGCGCGAACAGACCCATGCACAACACCGGAACCGTTGTGAGCACACCGATCTCGGCGCCGGACAGCCCGAGGTCGGTGCGCAGCGCCGGCTCGAGCGGCGGAAGCGACGCCATCAGGGTGCGCAGGGAGAAGCCCACACCGACGAGTCCCGCGACGACCACGGCGAGCCGTACGGTCGGGCCCGCGGTGCGGCTCGGTGAGGTCGTCGACATCAGTCGATCATCACCCCGTCCGCTCGCTCCAGGCCGTCGTGTCCACGACGACGTCGGCGCGGTCCCGGACGTGGTCGGCGCCGAACAGCTCCTCCTCGTGCCCCGCCCAGCGGTCCCACTCCCGGGCGAAGACGTCGCCGTCGCGGCTCAGCGCACGCTCCTTGCGGACCGCGTCGTCGGCCTCCAGCCAGACCACGACGGCGGCGTGGTCGCCGGCGGGATGGGCAGCGGCGCCCACGCCCTCCAGGACGAGCACCTCGGTCGCGGGGACCACTACCGACGGCCCGGGACGCTCGTCGGTCCAGTTCCATGTCTCGTATGCCGCAGGCCCACCGGCCGCGAGGGGCGCCAGGACGTCGCGTTCGACCGTCGTCACGGCCGCCGCGAGGCCGTCCCAGCCCGGGTAGACGTCGTCGAGGTGCAGGACCGGCGCGCCGAGAGCGGCAGCCAGCAGCCCGGCATACGTCGTCTTGCCCGTTCCGCTCCGCCCGTCGATGGCGATGACTTTCGTTGCCCCACAACGGGGTTGGGCCGACCGGACAAGAGAGACAACACGGTCGACGGCATCCGTCAGGCGGTCGGTGGGCACGCCGACACGCTACGCGGCATACCCTCGGCGCATGAGTCTGGCCGTGCGGGTGATCCCGTGCCTCGACGTCGACGCGGGGCGTGTGGTCAAGGGTGTGAACTTCGAGAACCTGCGCGACGCTGGCGACCCGGTCGAGCTGGCGCGGGCGTACGGCGAGCAGGGCGCCGACGAGCTGACCTTCCTCGACGTGACGGCAAGCAGCGGCGACCGGGAGACGACCTACGACGTGGTCCGGCGGACCGCCGAGGAGGTCTTCATCCCGCTCACGGTCGGCGGGGGAGTGCGGACCGTCGACGACGTGGACCGGTTGCTGCGCAACGGTGCCGACAAGGTGGGCATCAACACCGGGGCCATCGCCCGGCCGGAGGTCATCGCCGAGATCGCCGACCGCTTCGGGGCTCAGGTGCTCGTCCTGTCGGCCGACGTCCGGCGCGCCCCCGACGGCCATTTCGAGGTGACGACGCACGGTGGCCGGAAGTCGGCCGGGCTGGAGGCCGTCGCCTGGTGCGTGCGGGCCCAGCAGCTCGGCGCCGGTGAGATCCTGCTCAACTCGATGGACGCCGACGGCACCAAGGCGGGCTTCGACCTCGACCTGATCCGCGCGGTCCGGGCCGAGGTGTCGATCCCGGTCATCGCCAGTGGTGGCGCCGGGCGGGTGGAGCACTTCGCGCCGGCCGTCGACGCCGGAGCCGACGCCGTGCTGGCCGCGAGCGTCTTCCACTTCGGCGAGCTGTCGATCGCCGACGTCAAGACCGCTCTGGCTGCCGCCGGGCACCCCGTGCGCTGAGCGCCCTCGGCTGCCCGCGGCCCCAGGTCAGCCGCCGAACCCCAGGTCCGCGGCGCTGAGGGCGGCGATGGCCTCCTGGCTCCCGGTCGCCTCGACCCGAGCGACCCGGATCCGACCGTATGCCGCGAGCAGGAGCTCCCCGACGGGGCCGGCCAGGTGGACCTCGCCGAGGTCGGTCGGTGGGTGGACGGCATACGGCGTGCGACCGGTCGGCTCGAGTGTGACGCCGACCGGGGAGCTGCGGAACATCAGCACGCCCAGCCGCTTCAGGGTCCGGCCGAGAGCCCGCTCGACGTCGGCCGGCAGGGTGCGCGGCTCCTGGCCGTTGGCGCGGCGGATGTCCTCGGTGTGGACGTAGAACTCGACGAGGTTAACGGCGTCGTCGACGAGGGCCAGTCGCGCTGGGCTCCAGACGGGCGGACCGTTGCGCACGCGGTCCACGAGGGCTGCGAAATCGATGCCGGCCAGCTCGGTCTGGGCCCGTTCGAGCCGGCCGGCCAGGGCTGGGATCATGATGCCGGGGGCCACGTCCGGCCGCGACTCGCGCAGCACGATGTGGGCGCTGAGCGCGGCGACGTCCCACGGGTCGCACAGGGTCGCGCCGTGAGCACCGAACTCCTCGGCGGCTGCCACGTAGGCCAGGCGTTCGGAGCGGGCCGGGTTCGTCATGGTCGCCATCGTGCCGCATGCCTCGATACCTCGCGCCTCGCGCCTCCCGGCTCCTCGTTCCCCGGCTCCTCGTTCCCCGGCTCCTCGTTCCCCGGCTCCTCGTTCCCCGGCTCCTCGTTCCCCGCACGTGCGGGGTTGTTCAGACCTACCCGCCGGTAACCCCGCCATAACCCCGCACGTGCGGGCTCGGTTGGGCGGGCCCCGCACCGGCGGGCCCGGTTGGCTGACCCCGCACGTGCGGGGTTGTTCAGACCTACCCGCCGGTAACCCCGCCATAACCCCGCACGTGCGGGGATAGGCGGGAGTCGGGGGACCGGCACGTCGGTTTCGCACGGTGAACCGGCGCGGGGACGGCATACGACACCGGGCAGAATGGCCGTCATGCCCCCGCTCGACCCGGCCATTGCCGCGCGCCTCAAGCGTGACGACTCCGGTCTCGTCGCCGCCGTCGTCCAGCAGCACGACACCGGCGAGGTGCTCATGCTCGGTTGGATGGACGACGAGGCACTGCGGCGCACCCTGGTCGAGGGCCGGGTGACGTTCTGGTCGCGCAGCCGGCAGGAGTACTGGCGCAAGGGCGACACCTCCGGCCACGTGCAGTGGGTCCGGTCGGTGGCCCTCGACTGTGACGGCGACGCACTCCTCGTGCGCGTCGACCAGGTGGGCGCGGCCTGTCACACCGGCGACCGCACCTGCTTCGACGCCGGCGACCTCGGCGCCACCGCGGGTGAGCAAGTCGGACACGACACCCAGCAGGGGGGAGCGGCGTGAGCGTTCCCGACCTCGGGTTCGGCCGCACCTGGCCGGACCTGAACCAGTTCCAGGTCCTCGCCGAGGACCGCCGGGTGATCCCGGTGGTCCGCCGGCTGATGGCAGACGCCGAGACCCCGATCGGGGTCTACCGCAAGCTGGCCCGCGACGAGCCCGGGACCTTCCTCCTGGAGTCCGCCGAGCATGGCGGCGTCTGGTCGCGGTACTCGATCGTCGGGGCGCGCAGCAGCGCGGTCCTCACCGAGCAGCGGGGCGAGGCGCACTGGCTCGGCACGCCGCCCGTCGGCGTCCCGACCTCCGGCGACCCGCTCGACGCCGTCCGCGACACCCTCTCGGCCTTGGCGACCGACGCCATCGCAGGCCTGCCACCTCTCACCGGCGGCCTCGTCGGCGCGATCACCTACGACGCGGTCCGGCACTGGGAGAAGGTCCCCGACACCAACCCCGACGTCCTCGGCATCCCGACCATCGCTCTCATGCTCGCCACCGACCTGGCCGTCCTCGACCACGCCGACGGCTCGATCCTCCTCGTCGCCAACGCGGTCAACTACGACGCGACCGACGAGCGGGTCGACGAGGCTTGGGCCGACGCGGTCGCCCGGCTCGACGCGATGACCGACGCCCTGCGCGCGCCGGCACAGAGCACGGTCGCCGCCATCGATGAGATGGTCCGCGACCGGGCCCTGGAGGAGGTGACGAGCAACCTCACCGAGGACGCCTACCTCGCCATGGTCGATGCCGCCAAGGAGGACATCCGCGCCGGTGAGGTGTTCCAAGTCGTTCTCTCGCAACGGTTCTCGATGCCGTGCCCGGCCGACGCCCTCGATGTCTACCGCGCCCTCCGCGCCAGCAACCCCAGCCCCTACATGTACCTCTTCCGCTTCCCGCACCCCGACGGTTCGACCTACGAGGTCGTCGGGTCCTCGCCGGAGGCGCTCGTCCGGGTGGAGGGCCGCCGCGCCATCACCCACCCGATCGCCGGCTCACGGCCCCGCGGCAAGACCCCCGAGGACGACGTCCGGCTCGGCGACGACCTCCTCGCGGACCCCAAGGAGCGCTCCGAGCACGTCATGCTCGTCGACCTCGGCCGCAACGACCTGCAACGCGTATGCCGGCCGGGTACCGTCGACGTCGTCGAGCTCATGCACCTGCGCCACTACAGCCACGTCATCCACATCGAGTCGACCGTGGCAGGTGAGCTCAGGGACGGCAGCACGGCATACGACGCGCTCGTCGCGACCTTCCCTGCGGGAACCCTCAGCGGTGCACCCAAGCCGCGGGCGATGGCGCTCATCGAGCACTACGAGCCGACCCGCCGCGGCATCTACGGCGGGGTCGTCGGCTACCTCGACTTCCACGGCAATATGGACATGGCGATCGCGATCCGGACCGGCCTGCTCAAGGACGGCCTGGCGCACGTGCAGGCCGGCGCCGGGATCGTCGCCGACTCGGTGCCGCAGTCCGAGCACGACGAGTGCCGCAACAAGGCGGCCGCGGTGCTCCGGGCCGTCGCGTCGGCCCGAGGGTTCACGGCCCCGTGAGCCGTCTCCTGTCGCGGCTGCTCCGTCCCTCCGGCGTCGTCCTGCTGACTCTCCTCGCAACCCTCGTCATCGTGGCGAGCGGCTCGCGCACGTGGGTCACCGGTACGACCGCCGACGCCGTCCTGGGGTCGGCCAGCGTCGCCGCGACCGGGACCGAGGTGGTGGCTGGGCTCGTGGCGCTCGCCCTTGCGGGCGCGGCTGCGGCCATCGCGGCCGCGACGGCGGGGCGGGTCGGGCGCTGGCCGGCGGTCGTGGTCCTCTGCCTGGTGGCCGTCGGGCTCGCCGTCCAGCTGGGTCGCTTCGTCGTCGCCCCGGGGGACGCACTGGGTCGGGTGGCTGCCAAACAGCTCGGCCGGACCGGGTCGCTGGGGACCCACCCCACCCTCGGCACCTGGCCGTGGGTCGCGGTCGGCGCCAGTGTGCTGCTTCTCGCCGCCGCTGCTCTTGCCGTCATGGGGGCGCGCCAATGGGGAGGCCTCGGCCGGCGCTACGAGACTGGCGACACCGACGCGGCCGGCCCGCGCGGGCAGCGGGTCCGCAGCGACTGGGACCGGCTCGACGCAGGTGAGGACCCGACCGAGCCCTCCTGACCGGCAGCCCTCACCTGGGCCGGCGCTGCGCCCCAGAACCCAGCTTCTGCTAGCAGAAGCTGGGTCACTCAGCACACGTTGCAACCTCTGCTGAGTGACCTAACCGCTGCTAGCAGAAGTTAGCGGAGGGGGTGGCCGGGGCGCCGACCCGAGCGCCGGAAAGCCTGAGACGGGGCCGGATGAGGTGTCGCGGGGACAGCGTCAGCCCGGGCCTGCCACAATGGCCCGCAAGCAAGTTCCCGACACGACCTAGCACCGCGACCCAAGGAGGCCGGCAGATGGCCGAGCACGACCCCCACGACAGCCATGGTCACAGCGTCGCCGCCTGGACGGCCGTGGGCATCCTCCTCGTCGCCTCCACGGTGATGTCGGCCGCGGTCCTGTGGCCCAACGTCGCCGTGTTCGTCGTCGGAATGGTCATCGCCGTCATCGGTGTCGTCGCGGGCAAATGGCTGTCGATGGCCGGCTATGGCTCCAAGCCCCCCACGCCGCGTGAGACCGTCGAGCTCCACTGACCTGACGGTCTTCCAGGTCGTCCCGACCGGACCCCCGGGCGGGGAACCCGCGCACCCGCAGGCCGGGATGCTGCGGCGGCTCGCAGGTCCTGCAGCGGTCGGGCTCGCCGCTGCCGGCCTGGCCACCGCCCTCGCCGTTCGCGACCCGCACGTGAGTGGGTCATGGGGCTACTGCCCGTTCCTCCTGCTCACCGGCCACCCGTGCCCCGGCTGCGGCGGTCTGCGGGCCACGAACGACCTGCTCCACGGTGACGTCGCCGCCGCGCTGTCGTCCAACGCGTATGCCGTGCTGTCTCTCGCCCTGCTCGCCGGCCTTTGGGCGGTCTGGGTCGTGCGGCGGACCCGGGCCACGACGACGGCGCTGCCCATGGCCAGCGGCCGGCTGGGCCTGTGGTGGCTCGCCGGCCTGCTGGCGTTCGGCGCCCTGCGCCTGCTGCCCGGCCTGTCCGCACTCCAGCCCTGACCGAGGCCTACCAGCCCAGCCGGATACCCTTCCTCCATGCCCACCGTGCTCGACGACATCATCCTCGGCGTCCGGGAGGACCTCGCGGCACGGACGGCGCAGGTGAGCCTCGACGACCTCCAGCGGCGCGTCGACGCGGTCGCCCCGGCGATCGACGCCGACGCCCTCCTGCGGCGCGAGGACCTCTCGCTCATCGCCGAGGTCAAGCGGTCCAGCCCGAGCAAGGGCGCCCTCGCGACCATCGCCGACCCGGCGGCCCTCGCGACGGCATATGCCGCGGGCGGCGCGACCGCGATCAGCGTCCTCACCGAGCAGCGCCGCTTCGGCGGGAGCCTCGCCGACCTCGACGCCGTCCGCGCCGCCGTGTCGATACCGGTGCTGCGCAAGGACTTCATGGTCACCGACTACCAGATCTGGGAGGCCCGGGCCCACGGCGCCGACATCATCCTGCTCATCGTGGCGGCCCTCGACGACACCGACCTGGCCCGGATGCTGGGCCTCGCCGGACAGCTCGGCATGACCGCGCTCGTCGAGGTCCACGACGAGGCCGAGACCCAGCGCGCGGTCGACGTCGGAGCCACCGTCATCGGGGTCAACGCGCGCAACCTGAAGACCCTCGAGGTCCACGCCGACACCTTCTCCCGGCTCTCGCCGCTCATCCCGGCCGGCGTGGTCAAGGTGGCCGAGTCCGGCATACGAGGAAGCAGCGATGCCGCGGCGTATGCCGCCCAGGGGGCCGATGCGCTCCTCGTCGGCGAGGCCCTCGTCACCGGCGCCGACCCGGCCCAGGCCGTGCGGGACCTCTTCGCCACGAGGGTGGCGTCGTGACCGAGGGACGCTTCGGCGACTTCGGCGGACGCTACGTCCCCGAGGCGCTCATCCCGGCCCTGGAGCAGCTCGACGAGGCCCGGTCCAAGGCGATGGTCGACCCTGCGTTCCTCGGCGAGCTCGAGCGCCTGCACCGCACCTACACCGGCCGCCCGAGCATCATCACCGAGGTGCCGAGGTTCGCGGCCTACTGCGGCGGCGCGCGGGTCATCCTCAAGCGCGAGGACCTCAACCACACCGGCTCGCACAAGATCAACAACGTCCTGGCCCAGGCGCTGCTCACCCAGCGGATGGGCAAGACTCGGGTGATCGCCGAGACCGGCGCCGGCCAGCACGGTGTCGCCACTGCCACGGCCGCTGCCCTGCTCGGCCTCGAGTGCAGGATCTACATGGGCCGGGTCGACACCGAGCGGCAGGCCCTCAACGTCGCCCGGATGAAGATGCTCGGCGCCGAGGTCGTCCCGGTGAGCCACGGCAGCGCCACCCTCAAGGACGCCATCAACGAGGCCCTACGCGACTGGGTGACCAACGTCGAGAACACCCACTACCTCATCGGTACCGTCACCGGCCCGCACCCGTTCCCGGAGATGGTCCGCGACTTCCACCGGATCATCGGGGTCGAGGCCCGCGCCCAGGTGCTCGACCTCACCGGCCGGCTCCCGGACGCCGTCATCGCCTGTGTGGGTGGCGGCTCCAACGCGATGGGCATCTTCCACCGGTTCATCGACGACCCCGGGGTCCGGCTGATCGGGGTCGAGGCCGGCGGGTCGGGCATCGAGTCCGGGCGGCACGCCGCCCGCTTCGCCAGCGCCGAGCCCGGCGTCCTGCACGGCACGTTCAGCTACCTCATGCAGGACGAGGACGGCCAGACGATCGAGTCGCACTCGATCTCGGCGGGCCTGGACTACCCGAGCGTCGGGCCCGAGCACTCCTTCCTCCGCGACAGCGGACGCGCCGAATACCTTTACGCCACAGACGAGCAGGCGATGCGCGCGTTCGAGCTGCTCTGCAAGACCGAGGGCATCATCCCGGCCCTCGAGTCGGCCCACGCCCTCGCCGGGGCGATGATGGTCGGCACCGACCTCGGCCCCGAGGCGCTCCTCCTGGTCAACCTCTCCGGCCGCGGCGACAAGGACGTGCACACCGCCGCTGAGTGGTTCGGCCTCCTCGACGAGGAGGCGGGTTCATGACGTCGTATGCCGGGGAGCCGGCATACGCAGGCACCTCCCTCGGCGCCGGCGACGTCCTGCGTCGTTGTCGCGAGGAGGGGCGTGCCGCGCTCGTCGGCTACCTGCCGGTGGGCTTCCCCGATGTCGAGACCTCGGTCCGCGCGGTCGAGGTGCTCGTCGAGTCCGGGGTCGACATCGTCGAGGTGGGTATCCCCTACAGCGACCCGCTCATGGACGGCTCGGTCATCCAGAACGCCGCGGCGCGGGCACTGGCCGGCGGGGTCCGCGTCGCTGACGTCTTCACGGCGACGGCTGCCGTCCGGGCCAAGGGCGCTCCGCCGCTCGTCATGACCTACTGGAACCTCGTCCTGCGGATGGGCGTCGACACCTTCGCCGACCGGTTGGCTGCGGCCGGGGGAGCGGGCCTGATCACCCCCGACCTGGTTCCGGACGAGGCCGGGGACTGGATCGCGGCGAGCGAGCGCACCGGCCTGGACCGGGTCTTCCTCGTGGCCCCGAGCTCGACCGAGGAGCGGCTCGCGTGGGTGACGAGCAGCTGCCGCGGCTTCGTGTATGCCGCCTCGACGATGGGCGTGACCGGCGCCCGGACCGCTGTGGGTGGGGGTGCCAAGGAGCTCGTCGAGCGGACCAAGGCGGTCACCGACCTGCCGGTGTGCGTCGGCCTCGGTGTCTCCAACGGCCAGCAGGCGGCAGAGGTCGCCTCCTTCGCCGACGGCGTCATCGTCGGGTCGGCCCTCGTGGCCTGCCTCACCGACCGGGAACCCGAGGAGGGGTTGGCGGCGTTGAGCACCCTGACCCGTGAACTGGCCGAAGGCGTGAGGAACCGCAGGTGACCACAGAGCGCGACCACCGCATGGTGGTCGACGACGACCTGGACGTCGCACCCGACGCGAGCAGCCGGCATACGGCGCTCCTGGACGTCGTCGGACTGCTCGCCCGGCTGGTTCTCGGTGGCGTCCTCATCGTCGCCGGCGCCCTCAAGATGGGCAACCCCGAGGGGGCCGCGCGCGCGGTGCAGGCCTACCGGGTGATGCCCTACGAGGTCGCCACCTACGTCGGATACGCCCTGCCCTACGTGGAGATCATCGTGGGCGCACTGCTCGTCGTGGGTCTGTTCACCCGGGTCACGGCGGCGATCGGCGGGATCCTCATGTTCGCCTTCATCATCGGCATCAGCCAGGCCTGGGCTCGCGGCTTCACCATCGACTGCGGCTGCTTCGGCGGCGGCGGGCAGGTGGCCGCGGCGCAGACGAAGTACCCCCAGGAGATCGCTCGCGACATCGGCCTGGCCCTCTGTGGTGCCTGGCTGGTCCGGCGCCCGCGATCCTTGGCCAGTCTCGACCGAGCCCTCTTCGGGGCCTGACCCACCAGCCCCACCCAGCACTGCCCGACCTAGCACTGCCAGACCCACCACTGCCGGACCCACCACTGCAGGAGACGCACGAACCATGGCCCAGCGCCCGGACGAGAAGGCCGCCAACGCGCGGCAGGCCAAGATCGACGCCGCCCGCAAGGCGAGCAAGACCGGTCCCAACAGGATCATTGTCGCCTCGGTGGTCGCCGTCGTCGCCATCATCGCCGTGGTCGCTGGTGTCATCATCAACAGCGAGGCCAGCAAGAACGCCATCACCCAGGGCGGCAAGGCGCTCCCCGCTGGTGTGAGCGCGATGGGTCAGGGCTGGGTCGCGAACGCCGCGGTCGCCAAGCCCGACGCGCCGACATTGTCGATCTACGAGGACTTCCGCTGCCCGGTCTGCCAGGAGCTGGAGAGCGCGTTCGGCTCCGAGATCGAGAAGGCGGCCCAGGCCGGCACGGTCAAGGTCGCCTACCACTTCAAGACCGTCATCGACAGCCACTACCCGACGGGCAACAGCCAGCAGGCCGCCTCCGACGCGCTGTGTGCCGCCGACGCGGGGGCCTTCTGGAAGTACCACGACGCCCTCTACGCCAACCAGCCGACGGAGGGCACCGACTTCACCGCCGCCCAGTTCCTGTCCTTCGCCGAGCAGGCCGGGATCAGCGGCGACAAGCTGAAGACGTTCCAGGCGTGCGTCAAGGCGGGCAAGTACATGAACTACGTCAAGTCGACCGAGGATGCGTCCTTCAAGAACGGCATCACCGGCACGCCCGCGGTGTTCCTCAACCACAAGGCCGTCAAGTGGACCGCCTTCCAGACCTCCGCCGGCGACCCGGACCCGGCTGCCTTCGCCGCCATGCTCACCTCCGGGACGGTGCCGGCCGGCAAGGTCGATGCCGACCTGGCCAAGGCAAAGGACGTCAGCTGACCACGTATGCCGCGCTGCTCCCGGTCTCGATCCCGAGCCCGACCGTCGGTGCGTTCCACGTCGGGCCCCTCGTCGTCCGGGGTACGCCCTGTGCATCCTCGCCGGCATCGTCATCGCGGTCTGGCTGACCGGCCGCCGCCTGGAGGCCCGCGGGACGCCGGCGTCCAAGTCCCTGGACATCGCGGCATACGCCGTCCCGTTCGGGATCGTCGGTGGCCGGCTGTACCACGTCATCACGAGCTGGCAGCCGTACTTCGGTGCGGGCGGGCACCCGGTCGACGCGTTCAAGATCTGGCACGGCGGCCTGGGGATCTGGGGCGCCATCGCGCTGGGCGCCCTGGGTGGCTGGCTCGGCTGTCGCCGGTTCGGGGTGCCGTTCCGTGACTACATCGACGCGGCCGCGCCCGGCGTGGCCTTCGCCCAGGCGCTCGGCCGGTGGGGGAACTGGTTCAACAACGAGCTCTACGGCCGCTCGACCTCGGCGCCCTGGGGGCTGACCATCCACCAGTGGGACGAGGGGCAGGGCAGGGCGGTCGTCAACGCGGCGGGCAAGCCGGTCGTGCTCGGGACCTTCCAGCCGACGTTCCTCTACGAGTCCGTCTTCCTCGTCGTGCTCGGCCTGCTCCTGCTCCGGGTCGACAAGGTCCGCTCGCTGCGCCCCGGTCAGCTGTTCGGGCTCTATGTCGCCGGCTATCCGGTCGGTCGGGTGGTCATGGAGTTCCTCCGATCGGACGAGGCCAACCACATCCTCGGGCTGCGGGTCAACGTGTGGACCTGTCTGGTCGTGTTCGTCCTGGGTGTCGTCATCTACCGCCGATCCGGTCGGTCGAACGGGCCCACACCGCCCTCGCCGACGTCGCAGGCGGAGACCGCCGACCACGATGTGAGATAGATTCTCCCGCATAGCGGGACGACTAGGGCCTCGGATACCATTCGGGGAACGTGGTCGAAGGCGCCCACTCCCTTCCCGATGTCCGCCCGCAACGCCCCGCCGCGGTCGGCCCGAATCCTGCGAGGACGGTGACCCAGCCCGTGTCCGCGACGCACTTCTCATCGCACCCGGCCGACACCGGCCTGTACCGCCGCGAGCTCGAGCACGACGCCTGTGGCGTCGCGCTGGTCGCGACGATGCGTGGCCACGCCGGGCACGACATCGTCGAGCACGCGCTCACGGCGTTGCGCAACCTGGACCACCGCGGTGCCACCGGCGCAGACCCGCTCGTCGGCGACGGCGCCGGGATCCTCACCCAGGTGCCCGACCGGTTCCTTCGGGCGGTCACCGACTTCGACCTGCCGAGCACCGGCTCGTATGCCGTGGGCATGGCCTACCTGCCCGTCGACAGCGCGGACCGAGCCGAGGCGGAGAGCCGGATCGAGGCGATCGCCGCGGAGGAGGGCCTGCGCGTCCTCGGGTGGCGCGACGTCCCGGTCACCCCCGAGCTGGTCGGCGACGCAGCCCGTGCCTGTATGCCGTTCTTCCGGCAGCTGTTCGTCGCACCCACCGGCCCACCGGTCGTCGGCGTCGCCCTGGACCGCCTCGCCTTCTGTCTGCGCAAGCGCGCCGAGCACGAGCTGGAGGTCTACTTCCCCTCGCTGTCCAGCCGGACCCTGGTCTACAAGGGGATGCTGACGACCGGGCAGCTCGAGCCGTTCTTCCCTGACCTGTCCGACGAGCGTTTCGAGAGCAGCCTGGGCCTGGTCCACTCGCGGTTCTCGACCAACACCTTCCCGTCCTGGCCGCTCGCGCACCCCTACCGGTTGATCGCCCACAACGGCGAGATCAACACGGTCAAGGGCAACCGCAACTGGATGGCCGCGCGGGAGAGCCAGATCCAGACCGACCTGATCCCCGGTGACCTGAACCGGCTCTACCCGATCTGCACCACGGGCGGCTCGGACTCGGCGTCCTTCGACGAGGTCCTGGAGCTGCTCCACCTCGGGGGACGCTCGTTGCCGCACTCGGTGCTGATGATGATCCCGGAGGCCTGGGAGAACCACGAGCACATGGACGAGGACCGCAAGGCCTTCTACGAGTTCCACTCGACGTTCATGGAGCCCTGGGACGGCCCGGCGTGTGTGGCGTTCACCGACGGCACACTCATCGGCGCAGTGCTCGACCGCAACGGACTGCGCCCCGGTCGGTTCTGGGTCACCGACGAGGGCCTGGTCGTCCTGGCGTCCGAGGCCGGCGTCCTCGACCTGCCCGCCGAGTCCGTCGTCCGCAAGGGCCGGCTGCAGCCGGGTCGGATGTTCCTCGTCGACACCGCTGAGGGCCGCCTCGTCGACGACGAGGAGGTCAAGGCCGGCCTCGCGGCGCAGAACCCGTATGCCGAGTGGCTGCACGGCGGGATGCTGCACCTCGACGACCTGCCCGACCGCGAGCACATCCTGCACACCGCCGCCTCGGTCGCGCGCCGCCAGCAGACTTTCGGCTACACCCAGGAGGAGCTCAAGATCCTCCTGACGCCGATGGCGAAGACCGGTGGCGAAGCGCTCGGCTCGATGGGCACCGACACCCCGATCGCTGTCCTGTCGGCCCGTCCCCGGCTGCTCTTCGACTACTTCATCCAGCAGTTCGCCCAGGTGACCAACCCGCCGCTCGACGCGATCCGCGAGGAGCTGGTCACCTCACTCGGGTCGACCATCGGGCCCGAGGGCAACGTCCTCTCCGCGAGCCCGTCCCACGTGCGACAGCTCGTCCTGCCGTTCCCGGTCATCGACAACGACGAGCTCGCCAAGATCGTCCACGTCAACGCCGACGGCGACCTGCCCGGCTATGCGACCGTCGTCGTCCGCGGCATCTATGACGTGACCGGGGGAGCCGACGCCCTCCGGGCTCGCCTGGACAAGATCTGCAGCGAGGTCTCCGAGGCGATCGAGGACGGCGCCCGGTTCATCGTGCTGTCCGACCGCGACAGCGGTCGCGACCTCGCGCCGATCCCGTCCCTCCTGCTGACCTCCGCCGTCCACCACCACCTCATCCGGGAGAAGACCCGCACCCAGGTCGGGCTCGTCGTCGAGGCCGGCGACGTCCGTGAGGTCCACCACGTGGCGCTGCTCATCGCCTACGGCGCGGCCGCGGTCAACCCCTACCTGGCGATGGAGTCGGTCGAGGACCTGGTCCGGTCAGGGGCGATCGAGGGGGTGTCGGCCGACAAGGCCGTCAAGAACCTGATCAAGGCGCTCGGCAAGGGCGTCCTGAAGGTCATGTCGAAGATGGGCATCTCCACCGTGGCGTCCTACCGCGGCGCCCAGGTCTTCGAGGCGATCGGCCTGTCCCAGGATCTCGTCGACCAGTACTTCACCGGCACCGTCTCCCAGCTGGGCGGCGTCGGGCTCGACGTCATCGCGGCCGAGGCCGCGGCCCGGCACGCCTACGCCTACCCGCCGGACGGCATACGCAACCCGCACCGCAAGCTCGCCATCGGCGGAGAGTACCAGTGGCGTCGCGAAGGGGAGCCGCACCTCTTCGACCCCGACACCGTGTTCCGGCTGCAGCACGCGACCCGCAACCGTCGCTACGACATCTTCAAGGAGTACACCCAGCGGGTCGACGACCAGGCCCAGCGCCTGATGACGCTCCGGGGTCTCTTCGAGCTCGGTGGCGAGAACCCGCGCGAGCCGATCCCGCTGGCGGAGGTCGAGCCGGTCGCCGACATCATCGCCCGGTTCAACACCGGTGCGATGAGCTACGGCTCGATCAGCATGGAGGCCCACGAGACCCTCGCCATCGCGATGAACCGGATCGGCGGGCGGTCCAACACCGGCGAGGGCGGGGAGGACCCCGAGCGGCTCCTCGACCCCGAGCGCCGGTCCCGGATCAAGCAGGTCGCGTCCGGCCGGTTCGGTGTCACCTCGCTCTATCTCACCGAGTCCGACGACATCCAGATCAAGATGGCCCAGGGCGCCAAGCCGGGCGAGGGCGGCCAGCTGCCCGGACCCAAGGTCTACCCGTGGGTGGCCAGGACCCGGCACGCGACGCCGGGCGTCGGGCTGATCAGCCCGCCGCCGCACCACGACATCTACTCGATCGAGGACCTCGCCCAGCTCATCCACGACCTGAAGAACGCCAACCCGGCCGCCCGGATCCACGTCAAGCTGGTGTCCGAGGTCGGGGTCGGCACGGTCGCCGCCGGGGTGAGCAAGGCACACGCCGACGTCGTCCTCATCTCGGGCCACGACGGCGGCACAGGTGCCTCGCCGCTCACCTCGCTCAAGCACGCGGGCGGGCCCTGGGAGATCGGCCTGGCCGAGACCCAGCAGACCCTCGTCCTCAACGGGCTGCGCGACCGGATCGTCGTCCAGGTCGACGGCCAGATCAAGACCGGGCGCGACGTCGTCATCGCCGCCCTGCTCGGTGCCGAGGAGTTCGGCTTCGCCACGGCGCCGCTCGTGGTGAGCGGTTGCATCCTGATGCGCGTCTGCCACCTGGACACCTGCCCGGTCGGGATCGCGACCCAGAACCCCGAGCTGCGGGCGCGCTTCTCCGGCAAGCCGGAGTTCGTGGAGACCTTCTTCGAGTACATCGCCGAGGAGGTCCGTGAGCACCTGGCCGCCCTGGGCTTCCGGAGCATCGCCGAGGCCGTCGGTCAGATCCAGAACCTCGACGCCGGCAAGGCGATCGAGCACTGGAAGGCGAGCGGGCTCGACCTCTCGCCGATCTTCACCCAGGTCGAGAGCCCGGACGGCTCGCAGATCCGGCAGACCATCGCCCAGGACCACGGCCTGGAGAAGGCCCTGGACCACCAGCTCATCGTCATGGCCCAGGACGCCATCCGCGACGGCAATGCCGTCAGCGGCACGGTGGCCGTCCGCAACGTCAACCGCACGGTCGGCACGATGCTCGGCCACGAGGTGACCAAGGCCCACCACGACGGCCTGGCCGACGGCACCATCGACCTCACCTTGACCGGGACCGGCGGCCAGTCGTTCGGCGCGTTCCTCCCGCGCGGCGTGCACCTGCGCCTGCTCGGCGACGCCAACGACTACGTCGGCAAGGGCCTGTCCGGCGGAACCGTCTCGGTCCGTCCGCCCGAGGGTTCACCGCTGGTCGCCGAGGACAACGTGATCGCCGGCAACGTGATCGGCTACGGCGCCACCTCCGGGCGGATCTTCCTGCGCGGCCGGGTCGGCGAGCGGTTCTGCGTCCGCAACTCGGGAGCCACCGCCGTCGTCGAGGGCGTCGGCGACCACGGGTGCGAGTACATGACCGGCGGCGCAGTCCTCGTCCTCGGTCCGACCGGGCGCAACTTCGCCGCGGGGATGTCCGGCGGAACGGCATACGTCCTGGACCTCGACCCGACCCTGGTCAACGCCGAGCTCGTCGACCTGTCCCCGCTCCGCGAGGGTGACGTCGCGGTCGTCAAGAACCTCCTCGAGCAGCACCGCAACGCGACCGACTCGGCCGTCGCCGGCAGGCTGCTGGAGGACTGGGAGGCGGCGCGAGAGCGCTTCACCCTCGTCCTTCCGCGTGACTACCAGCGTGTCCTCGACGTCCGCGCCCAGGCGCAGACCGAGGGCCTCGACCCCGACGGCGCCGAGGTCTGGAGCCGGATCATGGAGGCGTCCCGTGGCTGACCCCCAAGGCTTTCTCAAGGTTCGCGAGCGCGAGCTGCCGACCCGCCGACCGGTTTCGGTCCGGATCAAGGACTGGCGCGAGGTCTACGAGGAGCAGTCCGTTGCCCAGCTCCAGCTTCAGGCCGGGCGCTGCATGGACTGCGGAATCCCGTTCTGCCACAACGGTTGTCCGCTCGGCAACCTCATCCCGGAGTGGAACGACCTGGCCTGGAAGGGCGACTGGTCCGAGGCCATCGAGCGGCTCCACGCGACCAACAACTTCCCGGAGTTCACCGGCCGGCTCTGCCCGGCGCCCTGCGAGACGGCCTGCGTCCTCGGCATCAACCAGCCGGCCGTGACGATCAAGCAGGTCGAGCTCACGACGATCGAGCGCGCCTTCGAGGCCGGGGCAGTGACACCGCAGCCGCCCGAGCGCCTCTCCGGCAAGACGGTCGCCGTCGTCGGCTCCGGCCCGGCCGGTCTGGCCGCCGCCCAGCAGCTGACCCGTGCCGGCCACACCGTCGCGGTCTACGAGCGGGCCGACAAGCCCGGCGGGCTGATGCGCTACGGGATCCCCGAGTTCAAGATGGAGAAGGCGGTGCTCGACCGCCGGATCGCCCAGATGGAGGCCGAGGGCACCCGCTTCCGCAGCGGGGTCAACGTCGGCGTCGAGGTGACCGGCGAGCAGCTCCGCAGCCGCTACGACGCCGTCGTCCTCGCGATCGGTGCCACCGTGCCGCGCGACCTGCCCGTCCCCGGACGCGAGCTGGACGGGGTGCTCCAGGCCATGCAGTTCCTGCCGCCGGCCAACAAGGTGGCGCTCGGCGAGGCGGTCGAGGGCCAGGTCACCGCCGAGGGCAAGGACGTCATCGTCATCGGCGGCGGCGACACCGGCGCCGACTGCATCGGCACGTCGCACCGGCAAGGTGCCCGCTCGGTCACCAGCCTGGAGATCATGCCGCAGCCCGGCGAGGTCCGGCCGGCCAGCCAGCCGTGGCCCACGTACCCGATGATCTTCCGGGTCGCCTCCGCGCACGAGGAGGGCGGCGAGCGGCTGTATGCCGTGAGCACCAGTGCGATCGTCGGTGACGAGGAGGGGCGCGTCCGCGGGCTCCAGCTCCACGACGTGGTCATGGGCGAGCGCGGCTTCGAGAAGGTCGAGGGGACCGAGCGTGAGCTCCCGGCGCAGCTCATCCTGCTCGCCATGGGCTTCCTCGGTCCGCAGGGCCCCGGCGTCGTCGAGCAGCTCGGTGTCGACCTCGACGGTCGGTCCAACGTCGTCCGCGACGCGGCATACATGACGTCGGTCCCCGGAGTGTTCGTAGCCGGTGACGCCGGCCGCGGCCAGTCGCTCATCGTCTGGGCGATCGCCGAGGGCCGCTCGGCGGCCAATGGTGTCGACGCGTGGCTCAACGGCACCGCTTCGGCCCTGCCGCGTCCGATCAACCCCACCGACCGCCCCCTCGTCGTCTGAGCTCGGCGCCCGTCGAGCTCGGCTGACTGGTCGACGTCGGGTGGCACTGGCCACCGGAGGCTCTGCTGGCCAGTCGACTACACGGGAGACCAGTCCGAGCGCGCCCTGGCGACCGGGTGCCGCGGCCCCCGGTGAGGGCATGGGTGGGGCGACGGCAACACCCGGACGGGTTACCGGACCGTAGATGTCGTGACCACGACACCCACGGTCGGGTAACCGGCTCGGTAACCCGTCGTCGGGGTGCTCGACGACCTCCGGCGCGGCTCGGCCGGGGGTGGTCGCACCGGCGGCAGGGGACGACGATTGACATCGTTGTCCGGACTGTGACCGCGCTCACGCGTAAGCGCTACCGCGGCTAGGGTTTGACGCATGCGTCGCGCGAAGATCGTCTGCACCCTCGGCCCTGCCACATCCACTCCCGAGCAGATCCGCGACCTCGTCGCGGCCGGCATGGATGTCGCCCGGCTCAATCTGTCCCACGGGTCCTATGAGGACCACAAGGTGACCTACGACGCCGTGCGTGCGGCGACCGACGAGCTCGGTCACGCGGTCGGGGTTCTGGTGGACCTGCAGGGCCCCAAGATCCGCACCGGCCGGTTCAGCGGCGGCCCGATCCTGCTGGCCCCCGGCGACGTGTTCACCATCACCAACCGTGACATCGACGGCACCCAGACCGAGGTCGGCACGACCTACAAGGGTCTGCCCGGCGACGTCAGCCCCGGCGACCGGCTGCTCATCGACGACGGCAAGATCGCGCTCGTCGCGACCGATGTCACCGACACCGACGTCGTCTGCCAGGTCGTCGAGGGCGGACCACTGTCCAACAACAAGGGCATCAACCTGCCCGGTGTGGCCGTGTCGGTCCCCGCGATGTCGGAGAAGGACAAGGCCGACCTGCGGTTCGGCCTGGCGCTGGGGGCCGACGTCATCGCCCTGTCGTTCGTCCGCAACGCCAGCGACGTCACCGACGTCCACGCGATCATGGACGAGGTCGGGCGCCGGGTGCCGGTCATCGCCAAGATCGAGAAGCCGCAGGCGGTCGACAACCTCGCCGAGATCATCGACGCGTTCGACGGGATCATGGTGGCCCGCGGCGACCTGGGCGTGGAGCTGCCGCTGGAGCAGGTGCCGCTGGTCCAGAAGCGGGCCATCGAGATGGCCCGTGGCCAGGCCAAGCCGGTCATCGTGGCAACCCAGGTCCTGGAGTCGATGATCGAGAACTCGCGCCCCACCCGCGCGGAGGCGTCGGATGCCGCGAACGCCGTGCTCGACGGTGCCGACGCGCTGATGCTGTCCGGGGAGACCAGCGTCGGCAAGTACCCCATCGCGACGGTGCGGACCATGAGCCGGATCATCGAGAGCACCGAGGAGCACGGCCTGGACCGGATCCCCAAGCTCAAGAACTCCCCGCACACGATGGGAGGCGCCGTCGTCAAGGCCGCGGCCGAGATCGGGGCGACGCTCGGGGCGCGCTACCTCGTCACGTTCACCCAGTCCGGTGACTCGGCGCGCCGGCTGTCCCGCCTGCGGCCCCGGCTGCCCATGCTGGCGTTCACCCCCCTCCAGTCGACCCGCTCGCAGCTCTCGCTGACGTGGGGTATCGAGACCTACCTCGTGCCGATGCAGCGCCACACCGACCAGATGGCGATGCTCGTCGACGAGGTCCTCCTCGCCGAGGGCATGGCCGAGGAAGGCGACCTCGTGGTCATCGCGGCCGGGTCGCCCCCCGGCATACCGGGCTCCACCAACGCGGTGCGGGTCCACACGATCGGCGACGCGAAGAACCGGGTGGCGCCGGCATACGAGGACATGGAAACCCCGTAGCACGACGGCACAGGTATGCTGTCCGCCGCACCCTGCCGGGATGGTGGAATGGCAGACACGGAGCACTCAAAATGCTTTGCCCGCAAGGGCGTGCGGGTTCAAGTCCCGCTCCCGGCACCACACCAGATCACTGACGACACGGAGAGGCGCTGGCGATGACCGAGGGGACGTCCGACGGCACGACACAGGTTCAGCACCCGGCCGGAACCCCCACGCGGGTGCTCGTCGCCGAGGATGAGGCGCTCATCCGGCTCGACCTGGCCGAGATGCTGACCGACGCCGGCTACGAGGTCGTCGGTCAGGCCAGCGACGGGCAGCAGGCCGTCGACCTGGCCACCCGGCTCACACCCGACCTGGTCATCATGGACGTCAAGATGCCCGTGCTCGATGGTCTCGGTGCTGCCGAGCAGATCGGTGAGCAGCGGATCTGTCCGGTCATCATGCTCACGGCGTTCAGCCAGACCGAGCTGGTGGAGCGGGCCCGTGACGCCGGCGTCATGACCTACCTCGTCAAGCCGTTCACGTCCTCCCAGCTGCTCCCGGCCATCGAGATCGCCCTGTCCCGCTGGTCCGAGCTGACCACGCTGGAGGCCGAGGTGGTCGACCTCGGCGAGCGGCTCGAGACCCGCAAGGCCGTCGAGCGCGCCAAGGGCGTCCTCATGAAGAAGCTCAAGATCTCCGAGGCCGAGGCCTTCCGCTGGATCCAGAAGACCGCGATGGACCGGCGCATGGGCATGCGCGAGGTGTCCGACGCGGTCGTCGAGCAGATGGGCAAGGCCTGACCGACCGGCATACGACATCGCGTATGCCGCGTGCTCTCACCGCAGCAGCACGACCAGCTGGGTCAGCAGTGGAGCGACGATCAGTGCCGGGAGCATGTCGCCCACCGGAACATCGCGGATTCGTAGGAGCCGCAACCCGATTCCCGCGAGCATGAGGCCGCCGGTGGCGGTGAGTGCGGCGACGTGAGCGTCGGGCAGGACCGAGCCCAGGACCACCCCGACGAGGGTCAGGCTGCCCTGCACCACGAGAACCGAGGCCGCCGACAGGAGGACCCCCACGCCGAAGGACGACGCGAAGGCCATGGCGGCGAAGCCGTCGAGGACCGACTTGAGAGTCAGCTGCTCGATGCCGTGACCCATCCCGTCCGACAGCGCTCCGAGGATGGTGAGCGGGCCGACGCAGAACAGGAGCGAGGCGGTCAGCCAGCCCTCGATGAAGCGTTCGCGGGCGTCGGCCTCAGGCAGGGTCGTCGCGGCGGCAACCGCGTCGCCGCCGGTGTCGTCAACAGCCTCACCAGCCGCGCGGCCGCGCCGGGTGAGGCGGGTCTGGAGGCGGCCGGCCAGCTCCTCGAGCCGCGCCTCGATCCGCAGCAGCGACCCGACGATCGAGCCGATGAGGAGCGACCCCAGGACGACGAGGACCGGCGCGCCGCTGCCGACCGCGGCCTTGAACGACGGGTCGGTGACGCTGGCCGCCGACAGCGCGGCGATGAGGATCGTGGTGAGCCCGAGGACGTCGGTGACGACATGCCGGACCCGGTCCGGGAAGCGGTTGCCGACCGCGATCCCGGCACCCGCACCGAGGAGGACGGTCGCGACATTGAGGGCCGTTCCGAGGCCCGGCACTCCCGCAGACATGCCCGCCACCCTATGAGGCGCAAGCCGACCGGCCGGACCCCCTTCCACCGGCCGGGCACCGACCCCTATTGTCTGGAGTGCGGCGACCCCTGCGCCGCAGAGCGAGCCGTGGCTTGCTTCCGCCCGTCCGTAGTGGAGGACCCCGCCCGTGTCCCGCGCCCCGATCGTCGTGCACCCGGTCTCACCTGATCGACCGGATGCCTTGGTGGGCTTGTGGGTGGCGGGTCGGGTCGAGCAGGGCGCCAGCCTGGAGGCCGCGAGTCGGTATGCCGCGGACGGCCGGATCGCCTCGGCCCTGGCCAGGTCCGAGGTCCACGCGTTCGTCGCCACCCGTGATGACGTGCCGCTCGGCTACGTCGTGCTCATCGACCGGATCTTCGGGCTCTCGGACACGACCGAGCTGGCCATCGACCAGCTGTACGTCACCAAGGAGGCCCGCCGTCAGGGTGTGGCCCGGCAGCTGCTCACGGCGGTCGTCGCACAGGCCGAGCGGATGGGCAGCGAGCGGATCATCAGCAACGTCCCGGCACAGGACCGCGAGGCCAACCGGTACTTCGCCCGGCTCGGCTTCGGCTCCGCGGTCACCCGTCGGGTGACGACGACTGCCCAGCTGCGGCGCAAGGTGCTCGGCGGCGCCGACGTGTCGACGTTCGAGAACGTCCTGCGGCGGCGGCGCACCCTACGCGCCCAGCGCAGCGCGCGCAGCGCCTCGGCCTGACCCAGCTGCTCGACGCGACCCGGCCCGTTCGCGCCGGGCGATGTGGTCGGCCACCCGGGCCGCGTCGCGTCCAGCGCCACCGATGAGCATCGAGTAGAAGCCGCTCTGGAAGAGCAGGCCGACGAAGTAGAGCCCCGGCAGGTCGGGCATGACGCCCCCGTCGTCGCGGGGCCAGCCGGACTCGCCGAGCGGCGACGGCACGATGAACGAGAAGTCCTGACGGAACCCGGTGCACCACAGCACGTTCGCCACGTCCAGGACGGTGCCGTCGGCGAGGGTCGGCAGGCCCCCGGTGGCGCCGACCGTGCGGGCCGCAACGCGCCGGACACCGGCGGCGTCCAGGTCCGTGGTGCGGTGCCGCACGAGCGGGGTTCCGCCCGCGCGGATCTGGCTCTGCATCCGGCGACCCACCGGGGTTCGCATGGTGAGGACGTGGTTGGCGAGGAACCACAGGACCGGCGCGGCGACCCGGGCTCGACCGGACTCGAGGTCGAAGGGGATCTGCCCCTTCACCGCGCCGGACAGCCACGTCTGGTGACCCGAGGCGACCGACTCCATGGCGAGGTCGGCGCCGGACTGGCTCGCGCCGACGACGAGGACCGGGCCCGGCAGCAGCTGGCCGGGGTTGTGGTAGTCCGAGGAGTGCAGCTGGCGGATGCCCGGGTCGAGCTGGTCGGCCACGTCGGGAACGCGCGGGTGGTGCTCGCCCCCGGTGGCGATGACGACGTTGCGGGTTTCGAAGTGCTCGCCACGCGCGGTCACCGCCCATCGCCCATCGGCGCACTGCTCGACCCGGCTCACCGGCATACCGCAGCGGACGTCCAGACCCGTCGTCGCGGCATACGACTCGAGGTGGTCGCCCATGTCGCGGCCGGTGGGCCAGCCCGCCCGAGGCCCCGGGAACGGCCGCCCGGGAAGGCCGTCCCACATCGCGGGTGTGTTGAGGCGCAGCGAGTCGTAGCGCTGCCGCCACTGGTCGCCGACGCGGGGGTCCTCGTCGAGGACGATGCACGGTATGCCGTGCTGCCGGAGGACGTAGGCCGTCGACAGACCTGTCTGGCCGGCGCCGACGACGATCGTGGCGAGGTCCTGGTTGTTTGTCATGTCCTTGACCGTAGGGAGCCGGCGGCACCGACCGCATCGGGCGGATGATGCATCCGCACGCTGGGCGGTATGGGTCGAACGGTGCAGTCAGAGCAGGCCGTGGTCATAGGCGTATGCCGTGGCGCCGGATCGCGAGGTGAGGTCGAGCTTGGCGTAGATGTTGCTGAGGTGCCGTGCCACCGTCTTCTCGCTGAGCACGAGCTCGGCGGAGATGGCGCGGTTGGACAGTCCGCGGGCCAGGAGGCGGACCACCTCGATCTCGCGGGGCGTGAGGCTGCCGGGGGCTTGGGCGACCCGGCCAGTGAGGTCCTCGACGGCCTTGAGGTCGGGCCGCGCGCCGAGCTGCTCGAACACCGCCCGGGCGGCCTCGAGCTCGAGCGTGGCCCCCTCGTCGTCGCCCAGCGCCCGGAGACAGCGCGCCATGAGGACTCTCGTCCGGGCGCCGTGGTGGGGCATCTCCAGGGCGCGCCACGTGCGGCAGGCCCGTTCGGCCGAGATGAGGGCCTCGGCGGGGGAGCCGCCGGCCAGGGCGACCGCGGCGGCGGCGTCGTCGGCGAGGCCTCGCACCATGGGCGCGTCGAGGGTTGCCGCGATCTCGGCCAGGGCGTCAGCGGCCTCCCTCGCGCCGCCGAGGTCGGACACGGCGAGGTGGGCGGCGACAGCGGCCGCCAGCAGGTCGGCCCGGTCGGCCGGAGCCCGGTCCTCGGCGCACAGCCGCCGGAGGGTCACGACGACGCGGTCGGCCCGGCCCTGGGCGATGCGCAGGAGCGACAGGCCGGGTTCTGGCTGTCGGCCGGCGCGGTTGGCCCGCCGGTACCCCGCCTCGGCCAGGTCGAAGCGGCCCGCGAGGCGGTCGAGCTCGGCACGCGCGTAGTGGGCGTCGCCGGCCAGGTGGCCGGGCAGCTGGGCGCAGGCGCGCACGGTGTCGTCCACCGCGGTCGCCCAGTCGCCGCGCAGGGTGAGGACGGTCGCGCGGTCGACGAGGCACACGCCGCGGTAGGGCACCAGGTCGGGGCGGGCAGCGCACCAGCCCGTGAAGGTCGAGGTCCACTCGGCCGCCCGGTCCAGGTCCCGCAGCCGGATGCAGGCACCCACGACCGAGCAGTAGAGCAGGCCGGCGATGCTCGGGGCCACCTCACCGGACGAGACAGCCACCATCACCTCGTCGAGGGTGACCAGGGCCGACGCGCGCCGGCCGGCACCCAGGTCGGCCCAGGCGAGGGTGAGCCGGGCGAGTGCCACGACGTCGGGGTCGGAGACCGCCAGCCCGAGCGACTCGGCCCGGCGGGCGGCCCCGACCGCCGCCTCCACCCGGCCTGCGACCAGCAGCCCGTGGGCGTCGAAGGCGACGAGGTGCGCCTCCTCCGATCCGCCGAGGCGGTGCTCCTCCACGAGCGTTCGGGCGCGCGCTGCCCACCCGGCGGAGCGGGCCGGCTCCCCGGTGTTGCCATAGGTGAAGGCCACCCAGAAGGCAGCTCGTGCGGCCACCCGGTGCTCGCCGGCCGCGAGGAACCGGTGGTAGGCGCGCTCGCTGACGGCGATGCACTCCTCGTCCCGGCCCAGGAGGTGCGCGCACTCCGCGAGGGCGGCGACGTCCCGCGCCGGCAGGTCACCGGAGGGCTCGGCTGCGGACAGGGTCTCGTATGCCGCGGCCCAGTGGCCGTCGCGGAAGAGTCGCCCGCCGGGGGACAGGGCGTCGGCGGTCACGACGCCTGGTTCGGTGACCGGGTCATGACCCCAAGCATGCTCCACCCGGCGGTGGTTGCACGCCGTCGTCGCGCTGAGTCCGCGAAACGCCTCGCACGCCAACTCTATACAGATAGACTTTCCCCATGGGCAGGCGACTCTCACCGCAGTCCAGTGGCGTCCTGGACGCGCTGGCGGACGATCCGATCACGTGGCGCTACGGCTACGAGCTGGGGCAGCAGGTCGGTCTCCGGGCCGGCACGCTGTACCCGATCCTGATGCGCCTCAGCGAGGGAGGCCTGCTCGAGGACTCCTGGGAGAGCGATCCGCCCGCAGGGCGGCCGCCGCGCCACCTCTACCGGCTCACGGCACTGGGCCAGCAGGCAGCGGCGGAGCTCGGGTCGGCGTCGAGTGACGCAGCCACGCACTCGGTGCGTGGGATCCAGGGACTCGCGACGCGGAGCGCATCGTGAGCCGCTGGTGGGCGGGCGACCGACGCGATGCCGCCGCCCTTTTCCTCGACTGGACCGTTCCCCTCCTGCCCGACACCCGCCGGCAGTGGGGTCGAGCCATGCAGGCCGAGCTGGCCGGCCTCGGCCCCTCGGCCGATCGGTGGCGGTTCGCCGGAGGCTGCGCACTGGCCATCCTGCGGCGCCCGTCACTCGGCGCGCTCGGGGCGCTGCTGGTTCCGGTCGGGTTCGTCGTAGCGACGGTCCGGCTCACCGCCGGGACGGCATACCTTCCTCTTCACCTGGTCCTCATTGCGATGGTGATCGTGCTGGCGGCGCTCTACCTGTGCGGCGATCGCGTCGAGCTCTTCGTGCCACGGCGCACGGGATCGCACGTGGCCGGCGCGGTCCGAGTCGGCGGTGCGCTGACTCTCGGGTGGCTCGCCCTGGGCATCGTGCTCAGCCACCGCTCCGGCGACGGCAACGTCGTGGACCGCGCCAGCACCGGCGTGCCCATCTTCACCGTCCTGCTCGGGCTCTGCCTCGTCGGGTTCCTGGCGCTGACGTCGCCCGCGCTCGCTGACAACCGCGTTCTGACGCGCGGCGTCGGTCTCGGCGTCCTGGCGGCGGTCGCCTGGCTGGCGACGGCTCTGGCGGCTCTGCCGATCCCCCCTGTCAAGTGCGTCGGCGTTCCTGATCCTGGCGGCCGCGATCCTGACCGGAGCGGGCCTGGGCGCGCGACGCGGTGATGCAGCGATCACGGCGCTGTGCGTGGCCCTGGTCGGGTCCCTGTCGATCTTCGTCGTCGTCCAGCTGGCACTGGCCTTCGGCCCGGCGGGCTGGATCCCGTCGGACACGGCAGCCCTCACCCCG
The DNA here is from genome assembly GCA_021324575.1 of Intrasporangiaceae bacterium. Lineage (GTDB taxonomy): Bacteria > Actinomycetota > Actinomycetes > Actinomycetales > Dermatophilaceae > Nostocoides. Next base: position 50,092 of record JAJPIW010000032.1, read on the forward strand.
GCTGCTCGGCTCGCGCAGAGCCGGGTCGAGGCGTTGGAGAGCTATCTCAGCCTCATGCTGGTGGGTGTCGCCGCGGCCGTGACGATCCTCCTCCGGGCCATGAACCGCCACCCCTGGGCCCAGCCGGCACCGCAGCCATCCGCCGCGGCCACCGTCGTCGACCCGATCGGCTGACGCTCAGGCGCCCGGCGGCTTGTCGCGGATGAGACAGGTGATCCGCGACGTGCAGATCCGGCGGCCCTGCCCGTCGGTGATGACGACCTCCCAGCAGGCCAGGGTGTTGCCGAGGCTGAGTGGTGTGGCGACCCCGGTGACCCATTCACCCTGCCCGGCGCGGTGGTGGGTGGCGTTGATGTCCAGGCCCACGGTGATCCGCTCCGGACCGGCGTGGATCGCCGACCCGATCGAGCCGAGGGTCTCGGCGAGGACGACCGACGCGCCACCGTGGAGCAGCCCGTAGGGCTGGGTGTTGCCGGCGACCGGCATCCGGGCCACCACCCGCTGGGTCGAGCCCTCGAGGAACTCGATCCCCATCCGCTCGCCGAGGGTTCCCCGGTTCAGCTCGGTCAGCTCCTCCACCGTGAGCGAGGCAGTCATCGTGGTCCCTTCGGTCGTGTCCCTGGTCTCGCCTAGGCTGCCATGCGTGAGTCGACTTCTGTTGCTGGACGGGCACTCCCTTGCCTACCGTGCGTTCTTCGCCCTCCCGGCCGAGAACTTCTCCACCAGCACCGGCCAGCACACCAACGGCGTCTACGGGTTCACGGCGATGCTCATCAACGTGCTGCGCGACGAGCAGCCCACCCACGTCGCCGTCGCCTTCGACGTCTCCCGGCAGACCTTCCGGACCGAGGCGTATGCCGAGTACAAAGCCGGGCGTTCGGCCACCCCGACCGAGTTCTCCGGGCAGATCCCGCTGCTCAAGGAGGTGCTCGACGCGCTGCGGATCCGGCACGTCGAGGTCGACGGCATGGAGGCCGACGACATCATCGCCACCCTGACGACGCGGGGCGAGGAGGCCGGGATGCAGGTGCTCATCTGCTCCGGCGACCGCGACACCTTCCAGCTGGTCAGTGACGACGTCACCGTCCTCTACCCGATGCGTGGGGTCTCGGAGATGGCGCGGATGACGCCCGACGCGGTCGAGGCCCGCTACGGCGTGCGGCCCGACCGCTACAGCGACCTGGCGGCACTGGTGGGGGAGAGCAGCGACAACCTGCCCGGTGTGCCCGGGGTCGGGCCCAAGACGGCGGCCAAGTGGATCAACCAGTTCGGAGACCTCACCGGCCTGGTCGCCCACATCGACGAGATCAAGGGCAAGGCCGGCGACTCGGTCCGTGCCCACCTCGACGGGGTCCTGCGCAACCGCCGGCTCAACCAGCTCGTCAAGGACGTCGACACGGGTGTGACCCTCGAGGACCTCGAGCGGGTCAACTGGGACCGCGAGCAGGTCCACACCGTCTTCGACGGCCTGGAGTTCCGGGTCCTGCGCGACCGGCTCTTCGACTACCTCTCGCCGGTCGAGGACGAGGCGGCCGAGGGCGGGTTCGACCTCGACGGCAACATCCTCGCCAGCGAGGACGTCCCCGGCTGGCTGGCCCACCATGCACCGGCCGGTGCCACGGTCGGCGTCCACGTCATCGGCTCCTGGGGCGCGGGCCGCGGCGACACGACAGCCGTCGCGCTGGCCACCGAGGCCGGCTCCGCGGCATACATCGACGTGACCGCCCTGGAGCCCGGCGCCGACGCGGCCGTCGCCGACTGGCTCGCCGACCCGGACCGGCACAAGGTGCTGCACGACGCCAAGGGCCCCATGCACGCGCTCGCGGCGCGCGGCTGGTCGCTGAAGGGCGTCACGACCGACACCGCCCTGGCGGCCTACCTGGTCCGGCCCGACCAGCGGTCCTACGACCTTGCCGACCTCGTGCTGCGCCACCTCGGCCGTGAGCTCAAGGCCGAGACCGAGGCGACCGGTCAGGGGCTGCTCCAGTTCGACGACACCGACGACGCGGCGGCCGACGACGCCATGGTCCGTGCCCGGGCGGTCCTCGACCTCGCCGGCGCGCTCGCCGAGCAGCTCGAGGCGACCGGCGGCACCGAACTGATGCGCACGGTCGAGCTGCCGCTGGAGGAGGTGCTCTTCGACATGGAGAGCACCGGGATCGCCGCGGACATGTCCGGGCTGGTCGAGCTGGAGAAGGACTTTGCCGGCAAGATGGCCCGCGCCCAGGCCGATGCGTATGCCGCGATCGACGGCGAGCAGATCAACCTCGGCTCGCCCAAGCAGCTGCAGGTCGTCCTCTTCGAGACCCTCGGTATGCCGAAGACGAAGCGGACCAAGACCGGCTACACGACCGATGCCGACGCGCTCAACGACCTCTACGCCAAGACCGAGCACCCGTTCCTGGAGGCGCTGCTCCGGCACCGCGACAACGCCCGGCTGCGGGTCACCGTCGAGGGGCTGATCAAGTCGGTCGCCGACGACGCGCGGATCCACACCACCTACATCCAGACGATCGCGGCCACCGGCCGGCTCTCCTCCACCGACCCCAACCTGCAGAACGTCCCGATCCGCACCGAGGAGGGCCGCCGGATCCGCGAGGCGTTCGTTGTGGGTGACGGGTTCGAGTCGCTCATGTCGGCCGACTACAGCCAGATCGAGATGCGGATCATGGCGCACCTGTCCGGCGACGCCGCGCTGATCGAGGCGTTCCGGTCCGGGGAGGACCTGCACCGCTTCGTCGGGTCCCGCGTCTTTGCCGTGGAGCCCGCCGACGTCACCGGCGAGATGCGCAGCAAGATCAAGGCGATGTCCTACGGCCTGGCCTACGGGCTGTCGGCCTTCGGGCTGTCCAAGCAGCTCACCATCTCCACGTCCGAGGCGAGCGGGCTCATGGACATGTACTTCGAGCGGTTCGGCGGGGTGCGCGACTACCTGCGCGACGTCGTCCTCGAGGCCGGCAAGAACGGCTACACCTCGACCATGCTCGGCCGTCGCCGCTACCTTCCCGACCTGACGAGCGACAACCGCCAGCGTCGCGAGATGGCCGAGCGGATGGCTCTCAACGCCCCGATCCAGGGCTCGGCCGCCGACATCATGAAGGTCGCCATGCTCGGTGTGGACGCGGCGTTGCGGGCCTCCGGTGCCAGGTCCCGCATGCTGCTCCAGGTCCACGACGAGCTCGTCCTGGAGATCGCGCCAGGGGAGCGGGCCGACGTGGAGGCGTTGGTGCGCAAGGAGATGGGCTCTGCCGTGACGATGGACGTCCCGCTCGACGTCAGCGTCGGCGTCGGCCAGTCCTGGCACGCCGCCGCCCACTAGACACCTGAGGCGGTCAGCGGATCGCGGGCTGCTCCGGTGACGTGAAGTCCTCGGCGAGCGGCGGGGCCAGCTTGGCTACCTCCAGCTCCTGGGCCTTGGCAGCACCCAACAGCACGAAGGTGGCGAGAGCGACGAGCAGCGTCAGGTCCACAGCGAGCTTGAGGCTCAGCAGCCCGTTGACCGAGTGAACCCCGACGAATCCGGTGGTCATGACAACGAGAGCCCCCCAGATGAGCCATACGGACCGCTGGTGCTCCTGGGCAAGGGCGCTGTAGACGAGCAGCTGGATGAGGCTGAGCACGGAACCCAAGGCAGCGAACACCCAGAGTCGGTCCTGGACTTCCGAATAGCTGGGCCCACCCACGAAACCGAGCGCCGGGCCGGATAGCACGCTCACGACAGCCGTCGCCGACGCCCCCATGGCGAGGACGACACCCAGACCGAGCAGGTGCGTCCGTGGTCCACCCCGGCTGCGGGCCAACGCCGGGAAGGCCACGATGACGACGAACTGGGGCAGGAAGAGGACGGCCTTGGTGAGCACCAGCCCCGCGGCATACAGGCCGGCACGATGGTCATCGAGAGTGGCGCGAGCAACAACGACGTCGATGTTGCTGACGGCGAAGAACGCCAACAGCACGTGGGCGCTGTGTGCGACCTCGCGTGCGATGCTGCCGCCTTCCCAGGTCGACCAGGTCGACTCGGGTTCGGCTCCGACCGGTGGTTCAGGTGCGCCCCGGACGGGGCGTCGCAGTGCGAACCACCCGACGACGGCCGGAACTGCAGCGCCCAGTGCGACTCCGAACATGGCGCCTAGCGTCGAGCGGTCGACCAGCAGCGCCGCACATCCCAGGATGAGGCGGGCCACGCCCATCGCGATGTAGACGGACGACACTGACCCCCAGCGGCGTTCGCCTTGCAGGATCCCGACCTGCCCTCCCATCAGGCAGAGAAAGCCGGCGGAGACGGCCATCAACGCCGCGCTCAGCCAGGAGTCCAGCCGCAGAACTCGGGTGATGAGGGGTACGGCGAGGAGGCAGATAACGGTCACGCCGACTGCGGCACGACGACTCGCCCGAAGAACGGAGTCCTCGATCTGGTGCCGGTCCTCTGGGGACCGAGCGACGCGGCGGGCGCCTGTGGTCTGCAGTCCGAGCGAGACGACGTTGACGACGATGAGGACACCGAGAATCGAGGAGAACTGGCCGAACTGCCCGGGGCCGAGCCAGCGGGCCATCACAATCGTGAGGCCGTATGTCGTGACGTTCATGATCGCGATTGCTGCTGCCACGATGGCGCCGCCGAGCATCGACCGGATTCGGGAGCTGGCGCGCACCGGCAAAGGTTACTGGCTGGTCAAGATCGGTGGCGGGTGGTTGTGAGACCCGCTTCAGAACGGGTCATACGGACCGAGGTGCCCGGCGAGCGCCGCCACCCGACGAAGGCGCAGCCTGAGCAGGATCTTGATACCGACGTTGCGCAGCCACCACGGAAGCTGACGGACGATCGCCCACCGCGACGAGGGCGTCGGTCGCATGACGCGAAGGGTGGCCAACGACCCGGCGCGACCTTCATATGCCAGGTGCCGGCTCGGCAGGATGTGGCGCAGAACCGCGAGCGTCACACCGATCGAGGAGAAGCAGTCGTGCAGTAGCAAGCGGCCTCCCTCGGGGAGGAACTGCGCCCAGGCCAGGTCGTCGCTGACGGTCCAGTAGTCGTGTTTTCCGTCGACGTAGAGCAGGTCGATCGAGTCACCCCACGCCGGTCGGAGCTCGTTACTGCGCCTGGTGATGAGTCGCACCCGGTCACGGACACCAGCGGCCCCGAGGTTGCTCTCGAAGACGTCACGCGTGGTGGGACCGCCGAACAGGCGCCCGCCTACGAACGGGTCGATGGCAGTCACCCTTACGTCGACGCGTCCAGCGAGCACGACCGTCGAGCGTCCCCGGTGTGAGCCGATCTCGACCACATGCGCACCAGGCGGCAACGCGGCTGCACAGTCGTAGAGGACCTCGGCCTGCGCGCGGGTCAGCCAGCCGCCGATCATCTCGGCGTTGTTCCACACCTCACGGAAGCCCGGTCGGCCGGCGTCGGACGCCAATGCCCCTCCCGTCAGATCATCTAGGGTGTGCGAGTCCCGACAGCATAGAGAGGTCCCCGTGCCTAGCACCCCGCCTCGCGTCGTCACTGCGGCGTTGGACGGGTGGGTCACTGTCGTGGCTGGGTTCCTCGTGTGGCCCCTGCTCGTCCGCACGGGTTACCCGTTTGCCCGGGACCTTGTGTTCACACCCAAGCTGCCCCTGCGCCCCGAGACGCTGGGCCTTGGCACCTCTTCCCCTCGGGCGGCTCCGCTCGACGCGATCGTTGCCGTTGCATCAACCATCGTCGACGGGGGTGTCCTCGCGAAGGTCCTGGTTCCAGGAGCACTTCTGCTGGCGGGTTGGGGCGCCCACCGACTGGCGTCGCCGCTCGCCTGGCCGGCTCGTATGGCAGTCGCGGGTTTTGCCGTCTGGAACCCGTTCGTTGTCGAGCGGCTGGGTCTAGGGCAATGGGCCTTGCTCTATGCGTATGCCGCGCTGTTCTGGATGGTCCCGCTCCTCTCGCCTGAGGGTGGGCGTGGCCGGCAGCCGCGGCGCGGCCCCGTGGCGGCCAGTGCACCCTGGCTGGCGATCGCCGCCATCACTCCGACCGGCGCCGTCCTGGCGGGCAGCTTCGCCCTCGCCGTGGGGCTGAGGCGCGGCCGTGGACAGATAGGGCGCAACGGTCGCCTGATCCTGCTCGTGACTCTGGTGCAGCTGCCCTGGCTGGTGCCGGCTGCACTGGGCGGAGCCGCCGCGCTGTCCGACCCGGCCGGTGTTTCAGCCTTCGCGGCTCGATCCGAGCGGCCCGGCCCGGCATTTTTTTCCCTGGCGGGGCTCGGCGGCATCTGGGATCGGCTGAGTGCTCCTGGCACTCGGTCCGGCGTTCTCGGCTTCGCGACGTCGATCGTCGTCGTGGTGGCTGTTGGGCTGGTGGCGCTGCGCCCGAGGCGCCTTGGTCTTCCGGCCAGGCTGCTCCCTGTAGGCATCGCGTCCCTGCTCCTGGCCGGCCTGACCAGCCTTCCCGGCGGGGCCGCCGCGATGGGCGACCTCACCTCCGTCATACCGGGCCTTGGCCTTCTTCGCGACGCGCAGAAGTGGCTCGCCGCCTTCGTCGTCCTCGCCGTCCTCTGTGTCGGGCTCGTGCTGGATCACATCCTTCCGCTCCTGCGTCGTGCCGCGCCCGCAGTCGGGATCGGGGCTGCGGCTGTCGGTGTTGGCCTGCCGTGGTTGCTGCTTCCCGACGGCATGGCGGTCGTACACCGCGTTGTCCAGCCGCAGTCCTACCCGCCCGCGTTCGAACAGGCTGCCCGGGTCATTGCTGCCGATCCCGGACCCGTCATCACGCTGCCCTGGAGCCTGTACCGGGTCTTCCCATGGGCGGGTCCGTATGCCACGTACGACCCCGCATCGCGCTGGTTCGACGCGCCGGTCGTGACCGATGACACCCTTCGGGTTGGCTCGATCACCATCGGCGGGGAGGACCCCGTCGCCTCCCGGGTCGGCACCGTTGTGCAGAGTCCTTCGCGGGGGACGGGCGCCCAGCTCAGCGCTCTGGGAGTGCGCTACATCGTGGTCTACACCGGCGTGCAGGGTGCCGTAGGGATGGCCGACGAGATCGGTTCAGGGCCCGGAGTCCAGACCCTGGTGGCGGCAGACGGACTGTCGCTCCTGCAACTGCCCGGGGGGACGGAGTCAGCGGGAGCGAGCACGTACGCGGCACCCGTGGTGGCTGCCGTCGACCTCGCCGTACTGCTGGCCATCATTGTGGCGTCCACCGGACTAGCGTCAGGTCGGAGACGCGACCGCTCTGTTACCCTTTGGTAGCCCTAGCCGAGGAGTTTTGATGCTGAAGACCGTTGTCGCCCCAGTCGTCACGGGGATCGTGCTGGCGGCTCTTTCTCTTTTCGGTCTTGTGCAGTCACAGACGTCGGCCCCGGCCAAGAACCCCGCCAGCCAGGCGATCATCTCTTACGGCGACCGCTGACCGCTTCTCGCGGTCGAGAGTTGCGTTCCCACACGCGGAGAAGCGCCTGAGCGGAGTCGTCCCAGTCCACATTCGTGGACCGTTCGCGAGCGGCTTGTGACATCTTCTCGGCCATTGGACCATCAGCGAGCAGCACCTCGATGGCAGCGACAAGGGCGTCGAAGTCATCCACGACCAGACCGGTGACGCCATCCACGATCGACTCGTTGAGCCCGCCGCTGGAGCGGTAGCCCACTGTCGGTGTCCCCTGCGCTGCGGCCTCGGTCACAGCCAGCCCCCACCCTTCCTTGGCAGAAGGCAGAACCATGACCCTGGCGCCCGCGAGCAGGCGATCGCGCTCGTCGTCGCTCACCCGCCCATGGAACTTCACCATGTCTTCCACGCCGGCTTCGTGGGCGACCGCCTCCAGACGGTCTCGCCACCATCCGTCGCCGATGAGGTCGACCCCGAGGTCGGGAATGGTGGCACGCAGCCGAGCGGCGGCGAGAACGACATGTTCGATCTGCTTGTGCGGAACCAGTCGGGCCAACACCGCGATCCGCCGGGCGCGCAGCTCGATCGGACCGCCCTGGTTTGGCCGAGAGGTCAGGCCGTTGGGCACGATGTTCACATCGGCCGGAGGCACGCCCAGGGCGATCAGGTCGTTGCGCGAAGTCTGCGACACGGTGACGTAGGGGCGACCGCGGTAGAGCCGCGTCGCGAGCCGTGACTCCAGAAACCAGCCAAGCCGGCCCTTCATCCCGGGGTAGATGATCTGCCACTGTGTCCGGTGCACGTGGTGGACCAGGGCGATGACTCCCCGCCGCCGCACCAGTGGAGTTCCGAACGGAATGCCATTGATGACGTCGACAACCAGGTCGGTGCTCCGCCTGCGCGTCATTGCGTAACCCAAACCGTGCAGATAGACCGTGAGCCGACCCCCCGCCCGCCGACAGCGGATTCCGTCCACCACCTCCCGCCGGGCGGCACCCTGTGCCCGGGACGTGACGACGATGACGTCGTGACCGGCGGACACCCAACGTCGGCCCAGCTCGTGGAGGTAGACCTCGGAGCCGCCTGCCTCGGGATGCCGAATGTCGCGCCACGTCAGGATGAGAATGCGCATCATGGGTTCCGCTTCAGCGCGATCAGGTGCTCGCAAAGGGATGCCGGCCCTCGTCCCGCCGACGTCACCTGAATGCCGAGGCGAGCCGCGTTCGACCTGGCATTCTCAGCACTGCTGATGACTCCCGGTCGGACGACCCAGTTGGCGTCCCACCTGGTCCATGGCACGTAGGCCACGTGACCCCCGGGCGTGGTGCTCACCTCCGCGTATCCCAGCTCGGACCGGACCCCCAGTCCCACTCGGACCGGAAAACCGGAGTAGAGCGGGAACCATGGGCCGTCGACCCGACCCTGCGAGTCCTGAACCACCAGACGGGCGTAGCGGTCTGCCCGCACGTCTATCGCAATCTCCCGCGTGGTGTTGGACTCGACGCGAAAGAGGACCACGAGGCCAGGGCGCACCGATGCATCAGCGGTCACCGTGTAAACCAGACTGCGCTGTTGGACGAGAACCCATGGCTCGTACGTGTCTCCGGATCCGAGATATAGGGCATCGCAGTCACCGAGGACCTGGATCTGGTCGGTGGGAGCGGCGTCTGGTAACCGGTCCGACCGATGAACCAGAGCCGCAGTTCGGACGGCTGCCCTCGGACCCCACGTCAGCTGGTGCTCGATGTAGGCCTCCAGCCGATCCCCTCGCCACGTGACCGCGGCTGTGGCGTAGGCCAGCAGCATTTGGGCAACGAGGGAGAAGACTGCTCCGGACACGACGAGCGCCATTGCGGCGGCCCGGATGCCAACCCTGCAACGCCCCAGCCAGGTGTCCAGGACGATCAGCCCGACGGAACCGAGCACCACAAGCGCTGGGACGAACTCGGACGTATAGCGATTGCACACATAGCCATACATGAGGACCGGCCCGATCAGCAGCACGGCAGCTAGGGCAGCGGGACGCAGACGGGTCGTCCCGGTCCGCCCCCGGGGCCACAGCAGGGCTACCAAGCCAAGGACCGACAGTACGGTCAACAGGGGCTCGAATGCCGTGACGCTTCCGGTGCGATACGACTGATCCAGGTAGGCACCCGCGAGCGCTGGTGGCGGACTGGAAGGGAGCGTCACCCAGGGGAAGTGGTCGACGAAGCGAATCCCGGTGGGATCAAGGTATGCCGAGAGCATTGTCGGGACGAACTGTGGCCCGGTGATGGTCCCGCCATTGTGCGCGAGGGCCATTCGACGATGCTCGTTGACCGAGGTCCAGACCTGGTCAGCAAGGGGAAACAGGTACGGGTGTCCGAACTTGTACTCGTTGAGCGCGACGGAGGCCAGGTTCGGCAGGGCCGCTGCAGCAGCCAGAACCAGACCCGGCCCTCGCCACCATCGGGCCCTGGGAGCCCTTCGAGCGCGACTACGCAGCAGCAGGAACGCGGCCACCAACAGGCCGGCGCCACTGAGCGCGAAGCCGCTGGTCGATCGCGTGAAAATCGCGGCCGTGGTGCTAGCGGTGAACCAGGCAAGCGCCGACCCTCCTGGTGCGATCAAGAACCTGGTCAACCAGTAGACGCCAGCCATCATCATCGCGAGAGACCAGGCGTAGACCTCGTGATAGACCCACGGCAGCGCCGCATCAAAGGTCACGGCGGTGCCGCCGGTCGCAGCGGCCAGCACGACCGCAGCGCCGGCGGTCTCACGCCAGGTCACGGGATCGTCGGGGCGGAGAAGGCTGCGGGCGAGCCATAGGAACCGGGCGCTCATCACGGCAAACACGAGCCAAGCTACGGCCATCGAGGCCACTGTCAGTCGGCCGTCGAACTCATGCGTCACGAGGAAGACGGGGAGGCGAACAAGGGCGGGGAAGGGTGGGAAGTACATGTAGGTGTGCCCATGGATGACGAACCCTTCGATGCCGAGGGAACCGTCAGGGACGGCCAACCGACCGGACATGAGCGCGCGGGCCTGGAGATCGAAGAAGTTTGAGCCATACCCCAGCGCGTTTGCCGTACGTCCGGGCTCGAAGCCGAAGCCGAACAGGACCGTCAAGTAGGCGGCGGCACCCGTGAGGATTCCCACCGTTGACCCCGCGACGACCCGGCCACGTGCCCCGCCGTCTGCGATCAAGCGCGTTCCAACCGATAGAGGAACTGGTAGCCGAACATCGTCGGCCAGACGCGCGTGGCGGCACGGTCCGCAGCCCCGGCGCGCTTGATCATGTTGGTGGCCAGCGTGGGGGCGTCGGCGCGGTCCAGAACGTCGATCGGTGACCCCACGACCGCGCGCTCGACAATTCTCAGGCCGCAGCCCTGAATGAGGCGCTCGAAGCTGCGCCGGGTGAAGAAGCGCACATGGCCCTGGTCCAGCGGTCCTCGCTGGTCGTAGTCGAAAAGGCCGAGCGCCGTGCGGGTGCGTGGGTACCAATGGGCGAAGTTGGGCACGGACACCAGGATCTCTCCGCCCTGCGTGGTCCGCGCGGCAAGCTCAGTCAGCAGCCGCTTGGGATCGATCACGTGCTCTAACACGTCACCGGCGACAACGACGTCGTAGTCGGCGCCGGCCTCAGCGGGAAGCGGGTCGTTCAGGTCCGCCTCGACGAACTCGTCCAGGCGGTCCGCCACCCCATCGTGCTTGACGACGTCCAGGCCAGTGACCTGGTGACCCATCGCTCGGGCGACGGCGCCGAACCGTCCGTCGGAGCAGCCGGCATCCAGAACCCGCCCGCGACGGGTCTCGTCGAGCCAGCGAAGCAGTACGCCGTGCGACGAGTGCGCTGACGGTTTCAGCTCGTATGCCGTGTCATCGACGCCCATGGAGCCATGCCCGAGACCGATCCGGGTCGCCCGATGGCGGAGTACGTCACCGACGACATCCTTCGCGTACTTCAGACCGTTGACGTGGCAGATCTCGTCGCCGTAATACGTCGGAATGGGGACCTCCGCGATGCGATAGCCGGCGTCGTGCAGGCCGAGAATCACTTCGGTGTCGAAGTCGAAGTCGTTGGTGTAGTCGCCAAGGGGAAGGTTGCGCAGCGCCTCCACCCGGTAGGCCCGGTAGCCGCTGTGCCACTCCGACAGACCCAAGCCCGTTAGGCGGTTCTGAACCGTGGTCAGGATCCGGTTGCCCACGAGCTTATAGATGGGCATCCCGCCACGGCGAGCCGCTCCACGCACCATCATCCGAGATCCGAAGACGGCGTCCGCCGTGCCGTCCACCAGAGGTTGAACCACATCCTCGATGACCTCCGGCGCGTACTGCCCGTCGCCGTGCAGGAGTACGACGATGTCCAGGCCATGGCTGATTGCCCACGCGTACCCGGCCTTCTGGTTTCCGCCGTAACCGAGGTTGCGTTCGTGCCGCAGGATGGTCAACGGCATGGTGGCGTCATCGCGATAGGCGAGGCCGATTTCGTAGGTCTCGTCCTGGCTCGCATCATCGGCGATCAACACGTGATCGACCTTGGCCTTGAACGACCCGGGGATTCGATCAAGGGTCTGTGCGAGGGTGTTGGCGGCGTTGTAAGCGACGACGAGCACCCCTATGCGAAGGTGCGGCTGGCGCGTATCGCTCGGGCAGTCTGGCATGGCACTCCGTGGGCAGCCTGGTCTCGGCCGATCCCGGGACTCGCACAAGTTATACGTGACTTGCCAGTAACTTTCTAGTTTCGACGTCGTGGGACATCTGCCATCATGTCGCCATGACCAGCCGGACCAGCCTCGAAACTGTGGACTACGCGGCTCTTGAAGCGACGCTTTCAACCGATGCTGCGGCGTACGCCGCTGGGGTTCCGTTCCCGCACATTGTGCTCGACGACGTTCTCCTGCCGGCAGTCTTCAGTGCGGCGGCGGGGGAGTTCCCGCGCAGAGATGATCCGCTGTGGAAGGGCTATCTGCATGTCAACGAGACGAAGTACTCCAACACCAGGCCCGACTTCTGGGGGCCGACCTTGCAGTCGGTTGCCCGCGAGCTGTGTTCGGACCGGTTCGTCGCCTACCTGACGGCCCTCACCGGGATCGAGGCGCTTCTTCCGGACTGGTCGATGGACGGTGGTGGCCTCCATCAGACCCTTCGTGGTGGCCATCTGAACATCCATGCTGACTTCAGCACCCACCACAAGACGACGAACTGGTCGCGCCGGGTGAACGTCCTCCTGTACCTCAACGAGTATTGGGACGACAGCTGGGGCGGGGACCTGGAGCTATGGCCCCAGGACATGAGCGCGCGCACTAGATCCGTAACTCCTGCGCCGAACAGGATGCTCGTCTTCACCACCAGCGAGACCAGTTTCCACGGCCATCCCGACCCGCTGCTCGTGCCCGAGGGCCATGCGAGGCGGTCGATGGCCCTGTACTACTTCACCGTGGAGGACGAGGTGGTGCGTCGGGCCACCAACTACCAGCCGCGTCCCGGCGATGGCCTCAAAGGGATCGCCATACGGGCGGACCGCCGGGCACTCGACCTCTATGACCGAGCGAAGGTACGCCTGGGGATCGACGACGAACGCATCCATAGTGTCCTGCGCCGCGTCCACCGGATCCGGCGGGGCCGTCAGCCCTGAGCCGGGGCCGGCTCCGTAGTCATCACTGAGGATCGACGAGTCCAACGCCAGGTCTCCAACGCGCGCAGCAGCGGACGATCGACGACTCGATCCATGACCATCGCCACGGCCAGTGAAAGGCCCATCCCAAGCACGGTACGAGCCGGCCAGGACCACGTCTCGGTGTGGAAGGCCACCAGCCAGAAGATTGGGTAGTGCCAGATGTAGAGCGGCAAGGAGACTCGGCCAAGCCACACCAGCGGCGCGCATGCGAACGCATGCCGGCTGGCCGCACGGTCAGGAAGCAGGACCACGCCCGCGACCAACGCACAGGTGGACAGAGCGATCGCCTCGCCGGGCCAGGAGAGATACGTCGGGTCGTTGCCAATCGCGAACAGCAGGCAGGTCAGCGCCGTAGCGCCCACTGCCAGAATCGCCGCCGCGTACCGCCTGGCTCGTTCCAGCAGGGGCTCTGCACAGGCCAGTAGTCCGCCCCAGAGCATGCCGTCCATCCGCGTCGTCGTCCGAAGGAGCGGACGGTACCAGCCCTCCACCGCCATGGTGTGGTGGCGCCAGGCGATCACGGCTACGAGTGTCACGGCCAGAACACCTGTCAATAGCCACACCCGACGACCGAGCAGTGCGACAAGGGCTATCAGCACGAGCGTGACCTGAAGGAACACCGAGATGTACCAGAGGTGGCCCATGTCGCTCCTGGCCTTGAGGGGGTTGTCCTCGAGGTACCAGTTCCAGGTGAACGTGGCGAGGTGCTCGGCTGTGGCCCGCGTCATTGCGTCGTCGAAATCTGGTCGGGGGTCAAGGACGGCAGCTGCGAACATGGCGGCGATGAGAAGGTAGACGGGCGCGGCGACGCGCACTGTCCGGCGGATGGCACTTCGGACCGGCTCTCCCGGACGACGCGCCGGGCGGTTCATTGCTGCCAGCTCGCCGCGAACAAGCAGGAAACCCGACACCACCAGGAAGACCGAGACGGCGAGGTTTCCACTGCGGAAGACATTGCCGGCTATAGGGAACTTGTCGATCTCGGTCATGGGCCAAAGCGCCCAACCGTGGGACAACATCACGAGGACGATCGCGATGCCCCGGAGGCCGTCCAACGCGACGAATCGCCTCGACTTCAGCGTCGCCGGAAGTCGTTCGGTGTCCTTGGACACGGGCGTCTCCGATGGCGGCATACACAAAACAATATGACCGGTTACTCGCCGGTCAAGTCGCTGCTACAGTTTCGCCACCCGGGTCCACGGCAGAGTGGCCGACCGTTGTGTGAAGGGGTTTCATCGTGCGGCGATCCGCGAGTTGGATCTTGCTCCTCCTGGGCGCCTTCCTCGCGACCGTCGCCGTCCTGGCTCTGGTGTGGGTGCCTGGCCAGGTCAAGAAGACGCCGCTCGACGTCAGCTCGGTCACCAGGCTGACGGGCACCGCCAAGCTGGCGAGCGGGACGGGCCTGGAGACCGTGAACGTCAAGGCCACGAGCACGACCCATGCCGACTCCACGGGGAGCACAGGTGACGTCGTCCTCTTCCAGAACTCGTCGTGCCTGGTCAAAGACCCGAATGGCAACGCGCCGGACTGTGTCTCGGCCGACGACCCGCAGCAGCGCCTCCTCTCGGCGAGCACGGACACTTTCGCAACCAACCGCACGTCGGGCCTGGCGGTGGCGGACTTCAAGGGGCTGCCCACAGAGGCCGAGACAAAGTCGGGCTTGGTGAACAAGTTCCCGTTCGACACCCAGAAGAAGACTTATCAGTTCTGGGATGGCTATGTGAGCAAGCCGATCGACACCACGTTCGAGGGCGTGGAGAACATCGACGGCCTGACCACCTACAAGTTCCACTACACCATCACCGATGGCGACATCCAGATCACGGACGGCGTACCGGGCAAGTTCGCAACCGACAAGACGATGTGGGTCGAGCCGCACACGGGCTCCATCATGAAGCAGACCGAGCACCAGGTCCGCACGTTCGCTGACAGCGGTGCGACGTTCCTCGACCTGAACTTCGGTTTCACTGACGCGACCATCGCCGCGAATGTCAAGGACGGCAAAGCCAACGCCAGCAAGCTCACGCTGCTCACCTCCACGGTCCCGCTCGTTGGCGGCATCTTGGGCTTGGCAGCCCTCCTGGCGGGGGGCGCGCTGCACGTGGTGGCGGGTCGCAAGGAGGACGAGGTCGCGGCGGCTCCGGCTGGGCCCTCTGGTCAGGTCGACCTGCGCAAGTCCTGATCGAGGGTCAGGCGGGTCGTGACGAAGATGGCGGTGCCGGGGACGATCCGGCCGCGGGTCGGCGACCAACCGCCCCAGGCCTCGGTGTTGCGGGCCGGCCACTGCGGCTCGACGAGGTCGACGAGGGTCAGGCCCGCCTGCGCGATCTCGCGCACCCGGTCCCCGAGGGTCCGATGGTGCTCGACGTACGTCGCTTGCCCGGAGTCGTCGCTCTCGACATAGGGCGTCCGGTCCCAGTAGTCCATGGTCGCGGTCAGCCCACGCTCGGTCGGGTCGTCGGGGAACGCCCACCGCAGCGGATGGGTCGTGGAGAACACGAACCGCCCACCCGGGCGCAGCACCCGTGCGGCCTCGCGCATCAGGGCCGCCGAGTCCGCGACGAACGGCACGGCGCCGTATGCCGTGAAGACCGTGTCGAACGACGCGTCACCGAAGGGGAGGGCGAGGGCGTCGCACTGGGCGAGCGGGACGGCATACGGACTGCGCGCATTGAGAGTCGAACCGGTGCGCAGCATCCCGAGCGACAGGTCCGTCGCCACGACCGAGCCGCCCTGCGACCGGACCCAACGCGCGCACTGGGCGCCGCCGGCGCCGATCTCGAGCAGGCGCCGGCCGCGGACGACACCGAGGAGCCCCAGCTCGGCCTCGGTCCAGCCCTCCGGACCCCAGACGAAGGCGTCGTCGCCGAGGAAGGCGCCGTGCTCCGCGGCATACGTCGGCGCCTCGGCGTCCCACCAGGTGCGGTTCGCTCCCGCCGTCTCCGGCCCATCCGCTGCTCGACGCTCCGCCCTCACCCCCCAATTATCGGGTTCTCGCGGTAGTTGGCTGCGCACCCGAGTTTCCTTCTCGGGTGCGCAAGGGAGTTGTCGGGTGCGGAGGCAGCCGAACGGCCACAGCGGGCTGAGGCCCGGTTTGTCGGCACCCTTGCGCGACCCGTAGGATGGAGGAGCACTCGCGTGTGCGTTCATGCGTGCCCGCGTTCGGGTGCACAAACTGTCCACAGCTATTTCATCTGTCCACCATCGGAGTTCCTACTACATGACTGCCAGCACGGTCGAAAAGACCGCCCCTCAGGTTGCCATCAACGACATCGGCACCGAGGAAGATCTCCTGGCCGCGATCGACGCGACCATCAAGCACTTCAATGACGGCGACATCGTCGAGGGTCGCATCGTCAAGGTCGACCGGGACGAGGTCCTGCTCGACATCGGCTACAAGACCGAGGGTGTCATCCCCTCCCGCGAGCTGTCCATCAAGCACGACGTCGACCCGTCCGAGGTCGTTTCCGTGGGCGATGAGGTCGAGGCCCTAGTCCTCCAGAAGGAGGACAAGGAAGGTCGCCTGATCCTGTCCAAGAAGCGCGCGCAGTACGAGCGCGCCTGGGGCACGATCGAGAAGATCAAGGAAGAGGACGGCGTCGTCACCGGCACCGTCATCGAGGTCGTCAAGGGTGGCCTCATCCTCGACATCGGCCTGCGCGGCTTCCTGCCTGCCTCGCTCGTGGAGATGCGTCGCGTCCGCGACCTGCAGCCCTACGTCGGCAAGCAGATCGAGGCCAAGATCATCGAGCTGGACAAGAACCGCAACAACGTGGTCCTGTCCCGTCGCGCCTGGCTCGAGCAGACCCAGTCCGAGGTCCGCACCACCTTCCTGCGCGAGCTGCAGAAGGGCCAGGTCCGCTCCGGTGTGGTCTCCTCCATCGTCAACTTCGGTGCGTTCGTCGACCTCGGTGGCGTTGACGGTCTCGTCCACGTCTCCGAGCTGTCCTGGAAGCACATCGACCACCCGTCCGAGGTCGTCGAGGTCGGCGACGAGGTCACCGTCGAGGTGCTCGACGTCGACATGGACCGCGAGCGTGTCTCCCTGTCGCTGAAGGCGACCCAGGAGGACCCGTGGCAGCACTTCGCCCGGACCCACGCGATCGGTCAGGTCGTCCCGGGCAAGGTCACCAAGCTCGTCCCGTTCGGTGCGTTCGTCCGCGTCGACGACGGCATCGAGGGCCTGGTCCACATCTCCGAGCTCGCCGAGCGTCACGTCGAGCTGCCCGAGCAGGTCGTCACCGTCGGGTCCGACATCTTCGTCAAGGTCATCGACATCGACCTCGAGCGTCGTCGGATCTCGCTGTCGCTCAAGCAGGCCAACGACGCGGCGGGCCAGGTCGAGGAGTTCGACCCGACCCTCTACGGCATGGCGGCCGAGTACGACGAGGCGGGCAACTACAAGTACCCCGAGGGCTTCGACCCCGAGACCAACGAGTGGCTCGAGGGTTACGAGGCGCAACGCGAGAAGTGGGAGAAGCAGTACGCCGAGGCCCACGCTCGCTGGGAGGCGCACAAGACCCAGGTCGAGTCCGCGGCCAAGGCCGACGCCGACGCGGCGACCGGTGGCGACACCCCGACCTCCTACTCGAGCGACTCGGCGACCTCGTCGTCGTCCTCCTCGGACAGCGGCTCCGCGGCCCCGGCCGAGGGCACCCTGGCCTCCGACGAGGCGCTTGCCGCCCTGCGGGAGAAGCTCACCGGCAACTGAGCCCAGCGGCATACGAACATCTCGTATGCCGCCCGCTCATCGAACGCGGCCCGGTCACCCCACGCACGGGGAGACCGGGCCGCGTCGCGTTGTCCGCCGCGGGAGAGGCACGATGGGCGTATGCCGCGAACCATCGCCACGAACACGACCGTCGACCTGGACGCCCTGCTGGACTTCGTCCGCCCACGTCACCAGATGGTCCTCATGACGACCCGCGCCGACGGCCGTCCGCAGGCCTCGCCGGTGACCGGGGGCGTCGACGACGCTGGGCGGATCGTCGTCTCCAGCTATCCGGAGCGGGCCAAGGTGACCAATGCCAGGCTGCGGCCGATGGCCAGCGTCCTGGTCCTCTCCGACGACTTCGGTGGGGCGTGGGTGCAGGTCGACGGCACGGTGGAGGTGCTCGATGTCCCCGAGTCGGTCGAGCCGCTCGTCGAGTACTTCCGCAACATCAGCGGCGAGCACCCGGACTGGGCCGAGTACCGCCAGGCCATGCTCGACCAGGGCAAGTCGATCATCCGCGTGACGCCGACCCGCTGGTCGCCGATCGCGACCGGCGGCTTCCCCGCGCGACTGGCCGGCTGACCAGGCGTCCGACTCGCCACGTACGGTGCGTTTCCACGGGTTTGGCCCGATCCTGCCCGGTGCACGAGCGCGAGTCGCTAGCCTGCGAACACTGACCTCAGCGGCCGCGGGCGCACGCGCCAGAGAGGGGACACGATGGCGGAGCACCGGGCTGCGCGCACGATCGACCCCGGCATGGCCACCGTCGTGGCCGCCGCACTCGCACTGGTCGGAACCGTCGTGACGGTGATCCTGCACGACGGGCCGGGCGGCGGAGGTGGTGGCAACCCGACCACGACGTCGGTGCACACGACGACCACGACGACGTCCGCGCCGCCGCCGGGTCCGGTCGTGCAGGTCGTCGCGGGGCTGTCCGATGCCCAGAAGCAGGCCGTGGACCAGGCCGCGGCCGCCATCCTCGCCGTGGGCAACCGGATGCCACTCATCGTCGAGGGTGGCTTCGACGAACGCAACGCACCGGGTTGGTCGGTCGGCAGCCACACCTACGACGGCGGGATCACCTGCACCCAGGCCATCGCCCACAAGGCGTGGAACCTCACCGTCGCCTCGACCAACGGCGGCGCCTACTGCACCGGGGGCGTCACCCAGGTCGCCAGCGACTTCGTCGTGACCATGGGGACCGCCCTCTCCACAACGGCCAACGCCGACATCTCGCTGTTCGTCCGGGCCAGCAGCGACCTGAAGAACGGCTACCAGGTCACCTTCAACCCCCAGACCCAGCAGTTCTGGGAGAACGTCATCGTCGCCGGCACGGCGACCCCGCTCATCCGACCGACCTTCACGGCCGAGATCACCAAGAACGGCGCCAACACCCTTGCCGTGCTCGCCGTGGGCACCTCGCAGACCATCTATGTCAACGACAAGGTCGTCGCGATGGTCTCCCAGGAGTCCCGGGTCTCGGCCGCGGGCCAGACCCGTATCCAGGTCCAGCTGAACGAGGCCAACGGCACCGAGACACTGTCCGTCGACCGGTTCGACATCCACGGCCAGGCCGCGCTGGGGGTCGCCTCGACGACCTCCTGACCGAGCCTTGCAGGGCTCGCCGGGTCGTCGAGCTGGAAGGAAACTCGCTCGTTCGGTGTCCTATGCCGCGCCTAGGGTGAGGCGCATGACGCTCGACTTCGATGACCATCTCGCCCGCGAGTCAGACGACTTCCTCACCGCGGTCCTCGCCGCCGATCCGGCCGCCCGGGTGCCGGGCTGTCCGGACTGGGATGCCGACGACCTGCTCTGGCACCTGGCGGAGGTGCAGCACTTCTGGGCCTACGTGATCCGGACCCGGCCGGCTCCGCCGAAGGACTACGCCGATCCGGAGCGTCCAGCGGATCGAGCCGGTATCGAGGCCTTCTACCGGGCCGCCTCTGCTGACCTGCGCGCTCAGCTGGCCGAGGCCGGAGACGAGGAGGAGGCCTGGACCTGGCACGACTCGATCCACACAGTCGGCTTCATCCGCCGCCGCCAGGCCCACGAGGCGCTCATCCACCGGGTCGACGCCGAGCAGGCGGCCGGTCTCCCCTCCGTGCTCGACCCGGCTCTTGCCTCCGACGGAGCCGTGGAGTGCATCGAGTGGATGTATGCCGGTGCGCCCGACTGGGGGACCTACGTGCCGACCGGCGAGCGGATCGCCCTGGAGATCGTCGACATCGATGCCCGCCCGGTCATCGGTCTCGGGCGTTTCAGTGGGACCGACCCCAAGTCGGGCGAGGAGCGGGACGACGAGGACCTGGAGCTGGTGTCGGCCTCCTCGACCGAGCCCGCGGACGCGGTTGTCCACGGCACCGCGGCCGATCTGGACCTCTGGCTCTGGCACCGGGGTCCGCTCGATGCGTTGACCGTGACCGGCGACGCCGCCGTGTTCGGTCGGTTGAGCACGATCCTCGGCCAGCCGGTCAACTGACCGTCCTCGGGCGACGGTCGGGTGACCCGACAATCGCCGGGAGCGCAGGTCGATAACCTGCTGACCATGTTGCGCGTCGGCCTCACCGGGGGCATCGGGTCCGGCAAGTCCACTGTGGCCCGGCGGCTGGCCGAGCTCGGTGCCCTCGTCATCGACGCCGACGTCCTCGCCCGTGAGGTCGTCGAGCCCGGCAGCGAGGGCCTGGCCACGGTCGCGGACCGGTTCGGTACCGAGCTTGTCGCCGCCGACGGGTCCCTGGACCGAGCCGCGCTGGGACGCGTCGTGTTCGGCGACGAGCAGGCGCGCCGAGACCTCGAAGGGATCCTGCATCCCCGCATCGCGGCTCGCACCGCAGACCTCCTCGAGGCCGCCCCGCGCGCGGCGACCGTCGTCCACGACGTGCCGCTCCTCGTCGAGAAGGCGATGGGCGCGGCATACCATCTCGTCGTCGTCGTGGGCGCCGACGAGCAGACCCGGGTCGACCGCCTGGTGAGCGATCGAGGCATGTCGCCCGCGGAGGCCCGGGCACGGATCGCCGCCCAGGCCACTGACGAGCAGCGCCGAGCGGCCGCCGACGTCTGGCTCGACAACGGCGCGTCCCGCGCCGGCGTCGAGGCTGCCGTCGACCTGTTGTGGGAGCAGCGACTTGCGCCCTACGAAGCGAACCTCCTCGCGGGGCAACGGGTTCGGCTCACCGGGCCGACACAGGTGGGTGGGCCCGACCCGGCCTGGGAGGGAACGGGTCGGCGGCTGACTGCGCGGCTCGGACACCTCTTCGGCCAGGTGGCCGAACGGGTCGACCACATCGGGTCGACCGCCGTCCCGGGACTCGCCGCCAAGGACGTCATCGACCTGCAGGTCGGTGTGCGAGACCTGAGCGACGTCGATGATGCGGCGCTCCTCGACCGACTGGCGCGTGGCGGCTTCGTTCTCGCTCCAGGGGTCCACGGTGACAACAGCAAGAACGGCTCGAGCTGGCCCAAGCGGTTCTTCGGCGGGTGTGACCCCGCCCAGGTGGTCCACGTCCACGTTCGCGCGACGGGCTCACCGGGGTGGGCGTGGGCCCTCCAGTTCCGCGACTGGCTCCGTGCCGAGCCAGGTGAGCGGGCGGCATACGAGAGTTTCAAGCGCGACCTGGCCGGCCGGACGGCGGACACGACGGCGTATGCCGCGGCCAAGGAGGAGTGGTTCGACCTGGCCGCGCAGCGGCTGCGGGCCTGGGTGGACCAGACCGGGTGGCAGGCCTGACCCGGACGGCCGCGGCCCACAACGGATGAACCGTCAGCCGGTGGCGCTGGCGGCGCCGTAGCGGCCACGGGAGCGCAGGGCCCAGCGGCTCGCCGCTCCCAGGGCGACGGCCGCGCCGCCGATGACGGCGGCCATGACGAACCAGCCCGGACGTCCCCACTCGATGCAGAGCGTGGTGATGAGCAGCGGGGCGACCTTGGACGCCAGCGACCAGCCCATTCCGGCAAACCCCTGATACTGGCCCTGCCGTTCGACCGGCCCGAGGCCCACGCTCAAGCCCCACTGACCGGGGCTGGAGACCATCTCGCCGACGACGTGGCTGCTCGCCCCGACGAGGAGGACGACCGCGGCTGCCAATGGCCCTGGCCTGTCGCTGAAGGCGATGAGCATGAAGGCGGCACCGATCCACACCGCGCCCCGCACATAGACCCGGGCCGAGTCGGCGACCGAGTCGACGCCCCGCGTCAGCCGCACCTGGAACAGCGCGAGGCCGCCCAGCGCCGCGCCGAAGGCCATGGCGACGTTGGTGATGGCGCGCAGGTAGCCCTCGAAGCCGATGCCTTGGCCGCATCACGACCGGGCGGAGCGACTCGGAGGCGGCTGTCAGGCGGCACCCGGGCGCACGGCATACGATCAGGGCCGTGACCAACGGCGTGTACCTCATCGACCGCACGACCGGCGCTGCCCAACCTGCCGACGAGGCCGACCTACCAGCGCTTCTCGCGCGCGACGACGCATGGGTCTGGCTGGACGTTCCCGAGCCCGACGAGGCGACCGGGCGGGTGCTCCGCGATGTCCTCAGGTGCCACCCCAAGGCCGTCGACGATGCCTTGGCGCGGAACCACATCGCCCGGATGCACCGGTACCCCGACCATCTCTATCTGGTCCTCCACCGGCCACTGTCCGGCAAGGCCGGGCACGTCCACTACCTCGAGCTGGACCTGATCATCTCCGGCAACTACCTCGTGACGAGCCACGGCCCGCGCAACACGTCCGTGCCGCTCGAGGCGATGGTCGCCGAGACCACCGATGTCGCCGCTCGGCTCGACTCGGGTCATCTCACGCCGCGGTCGCCGACTGCCCTCGCG
Organism: Intrasporangiaceae bacterium; assembly: GCA_021324575.1. GTDB lineage: Bacteria > Actinomycetota > Actinomycetes > Actinomycetales > Dermatophilaceae > Nostocoides. Next base: position 72,634 of record JAJPIW010000032.1, read on the forward strand.
TATGCCGTCATCTCCTCGATCACCAATGCCGAGGAGCGGATCGTCAACGAGTTCGCCCGCGAGGTGGGGCTGCTCGAGCAGCGGGTCATGACCCAGGAGGAGGAGGGCAACCCACAGGCCTTCCTCGACGAGCTCTTCACGACGCGGCACACCCTGCTCACCGTCCTCACCATGTCGGCGCAGGGCTCGGAGATCCTCGCCCGGGCGCGCAGCCTGATGACCGAGCTGCCCGAGGAGGACCGGCACCTGCTCTCCGACCTCCACGACCAGTACCGACGACTTGCAGACATCACCAAGAGCCAGCTGGTGTTCCTCGAGGGCGTCACCGACTTCTACCGAGCGCGCAACGACACCCGGATGACCATCGCGGGGGAGCGGCTGGCTGTTATCGCCGCGGTGACCCTGCCCATCACGGCCATCTCCTCGGTCATGGGCATGAACGTCATCGTCAACGGGAGCACGCACTGGACCGCGCTGTGGATCCTGCTCGCCATCATGTCGGGGATGTCGGTCTGGCTGCTCCGGTGGGCCCGCAAGCAGGGCTGGTGGTGAGTCCGCTCGTATGCCGGGCCAGGTCAGTCCGAGCTCGCCGCCTCGGCTGACGCCTTCTTGCTGGCGGCCCTCCTGACCGGCCCGGCCTTGCGAGTCGCGGCCCGCTTGGCCAGCCCGCTGCTGGGGGCCCTGCCACGGGAGGTGACGTAACCCTCCGGGTCCTTGTCCTTGGGCGCTATCCCCGTGGCCGCCTTGGTCGACTCGTAGCGGATGAAGGCCACCGCGATCTCGTGACGCAGCTCCAGAGTCGCCTGCTGACGGAAGTCGGCCAGGTCCTGGCGCTCCTCCTCACCCATGTGGTTGCTGTTGTAGACGTTGGCGTCCGTGATGCCGGTCCACCAGGCCGCGGAGCCTGCTCGGCACCGCCGCACCTTGCGAATGGCCTTGCGGATCTCGTTGTGGTCCTTGATCGCGTCCTCGACCTCCTCGTCGACCGACTCCGCGTCCGCGCCCCCGGTGCCGAGCTTGAGCAGCTCGGGGTAGAAGTACTTCTCCTCGGCCTCGGCATGGGTCTCGAGGAGGATCTCCAACCGCCTCCACAGAGCCGCGAGGCCTTCGTGGTCCGTGCGCGGCCACTCCTCCAACATCGCGAACATGCGGCGCTGCTCGGCATGCTGATGGGCGATGATCTCGGTGATGTCCATGGGCCCATTGTGCGGGCCGCTTCCACGACGTGGCTGTCGGTGGCGCGGCATACGATCGATTCATGCGTCCGACAACCGACCTCAAGCGCCGTGTGGCTCCTTTCGAGGTCATCTCCGAGTTCCAGCCGGCCGGCGACCAGCCGACGGCCATCGCCGACCTCACCGCCCGGGTCAAGGCGGGAGAGACCGACACGGTCCTGCTCGGCGCGACCGGCACCGGCAAGTCGGCGACGACGGCGTGGCTCATCGAGCAGGTGCAGCGCCCCACGCTGGTGATGGCGCCCAACAAGACGCTGGCCGCCCAGCTGGCCAACGAGTTCCGCGAGCTGCTGCCCCACAACGCGGTCGAGTACTTCGTGAGCTACTACGACTACTACCAGCCCGAGGCCTACATCCCGCAGACCGACACCTACATCGAGAAGGACTCCTCGATCAACGACGAGGTGGAGCGGCTGCGGCACTCCGCGACCAACTCGCTGCTGACCCGTCGCGATGTGATCGTGGTGGCCTCGGTGTCGTGCATCTACGGCCTCGGCACCCCGCAGGAGTACGTCGACCGGATGGTGCCGCTGCGGGTGGGTGACGAGGTCAACCGCGACGACCTGCTCCGCAAGTTCGTGCACATGCAGTACACCCGCAACGACCTCGCCTTCACCCGTGGCACGTTCCGGGTCCGCGGGGACACCGTCGAGATCATCCCGGTCTACGAGGAGATGGCCGTCCGGATCGAGCTCTTCGGCGACGAGATCGAGCGGATCTACACACTCCACCCGGTGACCGGGGAGGTCGTCCGCGAGGAGACCGAGATGTACGTCTTCCCCGCGTCCCACTACGTCGCGGGTCCGCAGCGGATGGAGCGGGCCATCGGCGGCATCGAGAAGGAGCTCGAGGAGCAGCTGGCGCTGTTCGAGAAGCAGGGCAAGCTGCTCGAGGCCCAGCGACTGCGGATGCGCACGACCTACGACATCGAGATGATGCGTCAGGTCGGGTCCTGCTCGGGCATCGAGAACTACTCGATGCACATCGACGGGCGCTCACGTGGGTCGGCGCCCAACTGCCTCATCGACTACTTCCCGGAGGACTTCCTCCTGGTCATCGACGAGTCCCACGTGACGGTGCCCCAGATCGGCGCCATGTACGAAGGCGACATGTCCCGCAAGCGGATGCTCGTCGACCACGGGTTCCGGCTGCCGAGCGCGATGGACAACCGGCCGCTGAAGTGGGAGGAGTTCCTCGACCGGATCGGGCAGACCGTCTACCTGTCGGCGACCCCCGGCCCCTACGAGCTGGCCAGGGCCGAGGGGGTCGTCGAGCAGATCATCCGCCCCACCGGGCTGGTCGACCCCGAGGTCGTCCTGAAGCCGACCAAGGGCCAGATCGACGACCTGCTCCACGAGATCCGGGTCCGGTCCGAGAAGCGGGAGCGGGTGCTCGTCACGACGCTGACCAAGAAGATGGCCGAGGACCTCACCGACTACCTCCTGGACAAGGGGGTCGCCGTCCGCTACCTGCACAGCGAGGTCGACACGCTGCGCCGCGTCGAGCTGCTCCGCGAGCTGCGGCTCGGCGAGTTCGACGTCCTCGTCGGGATCAACCTGCTCCGCGAGGGCCTCGACCTGCCCGAGGTGTCACTCGTGTCGATCCTCGACGCCGACAAGGAGGGTTTCCTACGCTCGGCCCGGTCGCTCATCCAGACCATCGGTCGCGCCGCCCGCAACGTGTCCGGCCAGGTGCACATGTATGCCGACAAGATCACCCCGTCGATGGCCGAGGCGATCGAGGAGACCCAGCGCCGGCGCGAGAAGCAGATCGCCTACAACACCGCCCACGGCCTCGACCCGCAGCCGCTGCGCAAGAAGATCGCCGACATCACCGACCTGTTGCAGCGCGAGGACGCCGACACCGAGGCCCTGCTCGGCTCGGGTCGCTCGCAGTCTCGCGGCAAGGGCGGCAGCCGGGGAGGGCGAGGTGCGCTCAGCGCCGACGAGGGCGTGGCCACCGGCAACGTGAAGGGCCTCCCGGCGAGCGACCTGGCCAACCTCATCCAGGAGCTCACCGCCCAGATGCACCAGGCCGCGAGCGACCTGCACTTCGAGCTGGCAGCCCGGCTCCGCGACGAGATCTCCGACCTGAAGAAGGAGCTTCGTCAGATGGCCAGCGCCACGAGCTGACCGGCCTGTCGCTGGCTCAGCGTCGGGTGTCGGGTCCGCCGCCCGGCGCTCGCTGGAGTGGTGCGGCCTCAGTACAGGCCGGTGGCGTACTGCGCGCCGTAGTACTCCTCGAGCGCCGCAACCGGCTGGTCCGGCTGCTCGGTGAGGTGGGCGATCTCGGCGCGCGACGACACCGCGGTCGGGTTCCACGTCTCGGGGTGCCACAGCTGGGAACGCATGAACGCCTTGGCGCAGTGCCCGAAGATCTCGTCGATCTCGACGACGAGCGCGAGGACCGGGCGGTGAGCCTTGACGATCATCTCGTCGAACCACGGCGCATCGCTGACCAGGTGCGCCCGCCCGTTGATGCGCAGCGTGTCACCGCGCCCCGGGATCAGGAACAACAAGCCCACGTGCGGGTTCGCGAGGATGTTCTTGTAGCCGTCGGCCCGCCGGTTGCCCTTGCGCTCGGGGATGGCGATGGTCCGGTCGTCGATGACGTGGACGAAGCCGGCTGGGTCGCCCTTGGGGGAGGCGTCGCACGTCCCGTCCGGGTTGCTCGTCGCGACGACACAGAACGGGGAGGCCGCCAGCCACGCGATGTCGATGTCGAGCAGTGCCGGACGGGCCTTGTCCCGGACCCGGGGGAGGGGCTCGCCGAGGAGGTCGACGAGGGCTTCCACGGACTCGATGCGGGTGGTGCCGGTCGAGGTGGTCGTCATCGCTTCGGTCGTCATACCCCACGAGTATGCCGTGCGGAGGTTTGTGTTACCGCTCGCCCGGGCAGCCATGATGGAGCCATGACTGCCGCCGAACTGCGCACCTATGCCCTGGCCAAGCCGGGCGCCTGGCCGGATGAGCCCTGGGACGGCGACACGGTGGCCAAGGTCGGAGACAAGATCTTCGTGTTCCTCGGCGACACCGGAATCGGCGTCAAGTGTGGAGCCGGCCGGTCCGAGGCCGACGAGTGGCTGCGCGAGTTCCCGGACGACGCCACCGTGATGGCCTACATCGGACGGCACGGTTGGAACTCTCTCGGGCTTGGTGGCGCCATCCCGCTGACTGCTCTCAAAGAGGCCATAGACACGAGCTATGACCTGGTCGTCGCGGGGCTACCGAGGTCGAAGCGACCGTGACACTCCGGGTGGTCGGCGTGGCCGTTGCGTCTGCGTCGCTGGGCGGGGAGAACCCTCAGATCCGCAGACGTAGTATCCGGAGGGTGGGGCCCGTCCATGTGGTGGTCGTGAGTGTGCCGCGAAGCGGCTAAACTCACGACCACCACATGGAGGGGAGTATCCCTACGTGGTGGTCTCGTCATCACGGCATACGGCGTCACAACAGTCGCGGTATCGCCCGGGGCCACCGGTCCGCCGTAGTGGGCGGGAGAGACCTCCGGTCCGCATCGTCGTGTCCGGAAGGCTTGTCTCATGATCGTCTCACCGTGGGTCTGGTACCTCACCATCGGTATCGCTGCCGCGCTGCTCCTGTTCGACGTCGCCGTGATCGGTCGTCGCCCGCACCGGCCCAAGACCAAGGAGCTGGTGGTCGCGCTTGGGGTCTACGTCGGCGCGGCGATCGTGTTCGGCCTCGGCGTCCTGGCGCTGGAGGGCGGCCAGTATGCCGGCGAGTTCTATGCCGGGTGGCTGACCGAGTACTCGCTGTCGGTCGACAACCTGTTCATCTTCCTGCTCATCATGGCCCGGTTCGCCGTGCCGGAGAAGCTGCAGCAGTACGCCCTGATGGTCGGGATCGTCGTGGCCATCGTCCTGCGGGGCATCTTCATCGCGGTGGGTGCGGCGGCCATCAACCAGTTCGCGTGGGTCTTCTACGTCTTCGGCGCGTTCCTCATCTACACGGCGGTCAAGCTGGCCAAGGAGGGGGAGAGCGACGACGAGGAGTTCGAGGAGAACCGCTTCATGAAGGCGATGGAGAACCGCTTCCCGGCGACCGGAGACTACGTCGGCACCAAGCTGTTCGTTCAGGAGGCGGGCAAGCGGCTGGCCACGCCGATGTTCTTCGTCATCCTGGCGCTCGGGACGACCGACCTCTTGTTCGCGCTGGACTCGATCCCGGCGATCTACGGCCTCACCAAGCAGCCCTACCTCATCCTCGTCGCCAACCTGTTCGCGCTCATGGGGCTGCGCCAGCTGTACTTCCTTCTCGGCGGCCTGCTGAAGAAGCTCGTCTACCTGTCGGTGGGGCTGGCCGTGCTGCTGGCGTTCATCGGCGTCAAGCTCCTGCTGCACGCCCTTCACGAGAACACCCTGCCGTTCATCAATGGTGGTGACCACGTGAGCGTCCCCGAGATCCCGATCGCGGTGTCGCTCGGGGCGATCGTCGTCATCCTCGGCGTCACGACGGTGGCGAGCCTGTGGAAGGCCAACCGCGACGCGCGGGACGGGATCGCCGCGGCCTGAACGCTCCCCACGGGGCGCGCGAGGGTTTACCGTCGAGCGTATGCCGGTCACTGGACTCACGGGGTGGTGGGGCTTCGTCCTCGACGCGCCCGACCCTCAGGCCCTGGGTCGCTTCTACTCGGCCTTGCTCGGGTGGGAGCTGGCGCGCGAGACCCCCGACTGGGTGACCCTCAAGCCGGTCGACGGGGTGGCCTACCTCGGCATCCACGCCAACCCGGACCACGTGCCGCCGGTGTGGCCGTCGACGGCCGAGAGCCAACAGCAACAGGCCCACCTCGACTTCGAGGTCGAAGGGCTGGGAGCGGCCGTGGAGTCCGCCTTGGCGTTGGGGGCACGGCTGGCCGAGTTCCAGCCGCAGCACGACGTGCGCGTCATGGTCGACCCCGTCGGCCACCTGTTCTGCCTCTACGACACGACGATCGGCCCGGAGCCGGCGGCCGGCCTCCCGAGAACCGATCGGTCGCACTGATGGCGAAGTTCGAGAAGTCGTTCACCGGCGACCTGGACGCGTTCGTCGAGCACCTCAACCGGGCGATCCTCACGGGTAGTGTGTCCGCCTCGTCGGAGGGGGTCACCAACGCGGCCATCGGGCCGGCGCGGCTCGCCGTGCGGGTCTACGAACGGTTCAGCGCGATGGGGGGCAACCGGGTAAGTCTCAACGTGTCGACCCTGGCAGTGGGTGACCAGCTCTTCACGAGCGCGATGACCTCCGGTGGCAGCACAGCAGTCTTCTGGAAGGTCATGACGGTCGGTGAGGAGTCGTTCCTCAAGCGGGCGGTGGCTGCCATCGAGGACTTCGCGGGCTCGCAGTCGACGTGAGCCGGGTCGGGGTGAGCGTCAGGGGGTGGCGGGCGCGCCGTCGAAGGAACGCGGGACCGCCCAGGGGTTGGCATCTTGCAGGTCGGCCGGCAGCAGGCGGTCGGGGACCGACTGGAAGCACACGGGTCGCTGCCACCGCTCGATGGCGAGGGTTCCGACCGAGGTGGTCCGCGGGTCCGAGGTGGCCGGCCACGGGCCGCCGTGCACCATCGCGTGGGTGACCTCGACACCGGTCGGCCAGCCGCCGTAGAGCACACGACCGGCCCGCCCGGCGAGCACCGGAAGCAGCTGTCGCACGGCGTCGTCGTCGGCGTCGGTCGCCTGCACGGTGGCCGTGAGCTGGCCCTCGAGCCCCTCGAGCACCACGAGCAGGTCGTCGACAGAGCCGTACCGCACCACCACCCCTGAGGCGCCGAAGACCTCCTCGGCGAGCTCCGGCGCGGCCGCGAAGAGCGCAGTGTCAACCGAGATCAGCTGCGGTGCAGGCGCATTCGACCCCCCGCCAACCCCCGCGCCCACGAACGTGACGCCTGGCAGGCCCTGAAGGGCAGCCGACCCCGCGGCATACCGCTCGGCAATGGCGGGTGTGAGCATCGTCTGGCCGGTCCGTCCGGATACTTCGGCGGCGGCGGACACGATGAAGGCGTCGCCTGCGTCCCCGGTCGGCAGGAAGAGCAGGCCGGGGTTGGTGCAGAACTGTCCGGAGCCGAGCGTCAAGGAGCCGACGTATGCCGTGGCGAGCGCGGCCGGGTCGTCGACCAGGGCTCCGGGTAGGACGACCACCGGGTTGGTGGCCGACATCTCCGCGTAGACGGGGATCGGCTCGGGGCGGGCCTGGGCGCGACGAAGGAGCGCGAGCCCGCCGGCCCGCGAGCCGGTGAACCCCACGGCCTTGATCCGGGGGTCGTCGACGAGCTGCTCCCCGGGAGAGTTGCCGGCGGCGAGCACGAGGGAGAACACCCCGGCCGGCATACCCGTCCGAGCGGCGGCGCGACTCACCGCCCCGGCCACGAGCGCCGAGGTGACCGGGTGGGCGAGATGGCCCTTGACGACGACCGGGCACCCGGCCGCCAGGGCCGAGGCGGTGTCGCCCCCGGCCGTGGAGAAGGCGAGCGGGAAGTTGCTGGCCCCGAAGACGGCGACCGGCCCGAGCGGCATGTGTGTGACCCGCAGGTCGGGACGGGGGAGAGGCTGGCGGTCGGGCAGTGCCGGGTCGATGCGCACCCCACGGTGGGCTGCGCGTTCCGCCAGCTCCGCGAAGAGGCGCAGCTGCCCGGTCGTGCGCGCGAGCTCTCCGGTCAGCCGCGCGGTCGGCAGCCCGCTCTCGGTGACCGCGCGCTCGACGAGGGCGCTCCCGAGGCCGTCGATCTCGTCGGCCGCCGCCCGGAGGAAGGCTGCGCGCTCGGCCGGGCTCGTCGCGGCATACGAGGCGTACGCCGCGTCCGCTGCGGTGACCGCCGCCTCGACCTGCTCGCGGGACAGGAGCGTCACCGATGGTCCGCTGGGTTCGCCGGTCGAGGGGTCCGTCGCCTGCATCTCCCCGGCACTGCCGGGCACCAGCTCTCCGGCAAGGATCGAGTGGACGGGGTGGGGTTCCAAGTGCGCCATGCTCTGTAATATATTACAGAGCAGTCGCAGGTCGAGACGAGGAGTGATCGGGTGAGCCGGGTGGTCGTCGTCGGGGCCGGCATCGTGGGGGCAGCCTGTGCCTACTACGCCGCCCGCGCCGAATGGGACGTCGTCGTCATCGAGCGGGACCAGGTCGCCTCGGGCACGACGAGCCGGGGCGAGGGCAACCTCCTCGTGTCGGACAAGGGGGCCGGGCCCGAGCTGGACCTCATGCGCCTCTCCCGACGGCTCTGGCTGGAGCTCGCCGACGAGCTCGGCCGTGATGAGCTCGAGCTGGACGAGAAGGGTGGCCTCGTCGTCGCGTCGATGCCGGACAGTCTGGCAGCGCTCACGGAGTTCGCCGAAGGGCAGAGGTCTGCGGGTGTCGTGGCTCAGCCCGTCGAGGACCTTCGGTCGCTCGAGCCGCAGCTCGCTCCCGGGCTGGCCGGCGGCGTCTTCTATCCCGAGGACCTGCAGGTCCAGCCCGTCCTCGCCACCCAGGCCCTGCTTGCCGCGGCCATCGCTCGCGGAGCCGAGCTGCGTTGTGGCACAGAGGTTCTCGGCTTCACCTCAGGGGGTGGCGGAGACCGACCGATCGGTCGTCCGCTCCGTCTGCGGCTCGGCGACGGGTCGACGATCGACGCCGACGCCGTCGTCAACGCCGCGGGACCGTGGGGGAGCCTGCTCGGCGACGCCTTCGCGGCGCCGGTCCCGGTCCTGCCCCGTCGCGGGTTCGTACTCGTCACCGCGCCGGTCGGGCCCAGGGTGCGGCACAAGGTCTACGCGGCCGACTACGTCGCCAACGTGTCCTCCGGCGACGCCGGCCTTCAGACGTCGTGCGTCGTCGAGGGCACGCGAGGCGGCACCATCCTGATCGGGGCGAGCCGCGAGCGAGTGGGATTCGACGACACTCTGGACCCACTCGTCGTACGTCGGCTGGCCGCGCAGGCGTGCGCTCTCTTCCCGTTCCTCCGCGAGGTCCCGCTCATGCGGACCTACCGCGGGTTCCGGCCGTACTGCCCGGACCACCTGCCGGTCATCGGCCCGGACCGACGGGTTCCCGGGCTCGTGCACGCCGTCGGGCACGAGGGTGCGGGTATCGGCCTGGCGCCGGCGACCGGGCATCTCGTGACCGCGATGATCTCCGGGGCGCTGCGCAGCCGACGCGACCCGCGGAGCCCTGACGTCCTCGACGGCGTGGACGCCCGCGCGTTCGCCCCCGAGCGGTTCGCCTCGGCGGTGACCTCATGAGGGGAGCCGACGACACGACCACCTTCCAGTTCGACGGCGAGCCCATCGCATTCCGGGCCGGCCAGAGCGTGGGGGCGGCCCTCATCGCCGCCGGTCGGCTGTCCTGGCGCACGACGCGTGTCGGCGAGCGCCCGCGCGGGATCTTCTGCGGCATCGGGGTCTGCTTCGACTGTCTCGTCGTCGTCGACGGCCGGCCCAACCAGCGCGCATGCCTGACCCCGGCCCTGGCCGGCATGACGATCTCCACCCAGTCCGGGACGGGGTGGACGCCGTGACCGCGGACGTCCTCATCATCGGGGCCGGTCCCGCTGGACTGGCGTGCGCAGCAACGGTTCTCGCTGGTGGCCTGGCCGTCGAGCTGGTCGATGCCGGCCACGGTCCGGGGGGCCAGTACTGGCGTCACCCGGCTCCCGGCAGCCCGCCGGACAGTGCGCCGGGTGGGGGTACCCCCCCGGGACCGCTGCGCTTGCCCCGCGGCCTCCGGGGGAGAGGCGGGCACCCGGCATCCGACGACCTCCATCACGATCTCGGGACCTACCGTGCGCTCGTCGCCCGGTTGGAGGAGGGTGTGGCCGTCGGTCGCGCCGTCACCCGCTTCGGGCATGACGTCTGGTCCCTCACGCGCGACGGCGACGGGTGGGTAGCGGCCAGCCATGACCGGGGCGCGGGCACCGAGCGTCGCAGCCGGGGCAGGGTCGCGGTCATCGCGACCGGCGCCCACGACGTCGCCCTTCCCTTCCCCGGCTGGGACCTGCCCGGTGTCTTCACCGCCGGTGCGCTCCAGGCACTGCTCAAGGGCAACGGGGTGGTGGCCGGCCGTCGGGTCCTCATCGCCGGAACCGGCCCCTTCCTGCTCCCCGTGGCGACCGGCCTGGCACGGTACGGCGCCCAGGTCGTCGGGATCCACGAGGCGGGTGACCCGCGTGACTGGGCCGCGCACGCGCCAGCCGTCGCGCAGAACGCCGGCAAGGTCTGGGAGGGACTCACGTATGCCGCGGGGCTGGCTCGGCACCGGGTTCCAGTCCACCCGAGATCGATGGTCGTGGCGGCCCGCGGCGCCGGGCGGGTGCAGTCGGTCACGGTGGCGGGTGTGAGTGAGACGGGGGAGCCGGTGGCCGGCTCGGAGCGGGACATCGAGGTGGATGCCCTCGGTGTCGGGTGGGGCTTCTCGCCCGTCATCGACCTGGCCGTGACGGTCGGGTGCCGGACCTCGATGTCGTGGAGCGGGCCCGTCGTCGAGGTCGATGACGACCAGAGGGCAAGTGTCCCAAGGCTTTTCGTCGCAGGTGAGACGACCGGGGTCGGCGGGGCGACCCTCGCGCTCCGCGAGGGTGAGCTGGCCGCACACCGAATCCTCGCCGACCTCGGCCGCCCCCCGGTCTCCACCGAGGCCCGGCTGCTGCGCCTGCGGGTGGACCGCAGCCGGCACAAGGCGTTCGCGGCCGCGATGGCCGACGCGCACCCGATCCCCGCCGGCTGGGCCTCGACCCTCGTCTCCGAGACGGTCGTCTGCCGCTGTGAAGAGGTCCCGTATGCCGCGGTGCGACGGGCCGTCGTCGAGGAGGGGGCCGGCGACGTGCGCCAGGTCAAGCAGCTGACCCGGGCGGGGATGGGTTGGTGCCAGGGCCGGGTCTGCGAGCCGGCCTGCCGCGGCCTCGTCCGCTCGCTGGGCGCGCGGTCAGTAGCGGAACAGCCGGGTCAGGTCCGGTCCAAGGGCGGCCGGGGCGACGCCCCGACGGAGCGGCTCGTGGCGCTGCCCATCCCCTTGGGAGCCCTCGCTGATGGAGAGGTTGTCGAGCGCAGTGCTATGTAATATATTACTGATGCCGACAGCTACGAACTCACGATGGAGCACCCCATGACCGACACCACCACCCGCAAGCCCTGGCACGGCGTCATCGTCGCCACCAGCCTGCCCTTCCACGACGACCTCACGCCCGACCTCGCGGCATACGGCGACAACGTGGCCTGGCTCGCGGAGAACGGCTGCAACGGGGTCGCGCCCAACGGGTCCCTCGGGGAGTACCAGACGCTCTCCGAGCAGGAGCGGGACGCTGTCGTCGAGACCGCGGTCGCCAACGCCCCCGAGGGCTTCACGGTCATGCCCGGTGTCGGCGCCTACGGCGGTCGGGAGAGCAAGCGGCACGCGGAGAAGGCGCGCGACCTGGGCGCCCAGGCCGTCATGGCCCTGCCGCCGAACGCCTACCGCGCCGACGAGCGGTCGATCCTCGAGCACTTCGCGCTCATCGCCTCGGCCGGTCTGCCCGTCACGGCCTACAACAACCCGATCGACACCAAGGTCGACCTCACCCCGCCGATCCTGGCCAAGCTTGCCGCCGAGGGGTTCATCGTCGGCGTCAAGGAGTTCTCCGGCGACGTCCGCCGCTGCTACGAGATCGCCGAGCTGGCGCCGGAGCTCGACCTGCTCATCGGCACCGACGACACCGTCCTCGAGGTCGCCATCGCCGGCGCCAAGGGCTGGGTCAGCGGCTACCCGCAGGTCTTCCCGCAGGCCTGCGTCGAGCTGTACGAGGCCTCGGTCGCCCTCGACCTGGACCACGCGCTCCCGCTGTACCGGCAGCTGCACCCCGTGCTGCGCTGGGACTCCAAGACCGAGTTCATCCAGGCCATCAAGCTGGGTCAGGACCTGATCGGTCGCAAGGGCGGCGTATGCCGGCCGCCGCGCCAGCCGCTCGCGCCCGACACCGACGCTGTGGTCCGGACCGCGACCCAGACCCTCATCGACGCCGGAGTGAAGTAGCCGCCATGCGCTCCAAGGTCGTGCTGCACGCCGTCGACTCGCACACCGAGGGCATGCCGACGCGGGTCATCACTGGCGGCGTCGGGGTCCTCCCGGGCGACACGATGGCCGAGCGCCGGCTGCGGTTCATGGCCGAGCGCGACGACCTGCGCACCCTGCTCATGTACGAGCCGCGCGGGCACGCCTCGATGTCCGGCGCGATCCTCCAACCGCCGACCCGACCGGACGCCGACTTCGGGGTTCTCTTCATCGAGGTGTCCGGTTGTCTGCCGATGTGCGGCCACGGAACCATCGGTGTCGCAACGGTTCTCGTCGAGACCGGGATGGTCGAGGTGGTCGAGCCGGAGACGATCATCCGGCTCGACACGCCGGCCGGGCTCGTCGTCGCCCGGGTTCGGGTGGAGGACGGCGCGGCCGTCGGCGTCACCCTGGAGAACGTCTCCTCGTATGCCGCGGGGCTCGACCAGATGGTCAGCGTCCCGGGCCTCGGCGACGTACCGTACGACATCGCGTACGGCGGCAACTTCTACGCGATCGTCCGCACCGATGACATCGGCGTCGAGTGGTCCCGTGCCAACAAGGACGCCATGCTCGGCGCCGGGCTCGACATCATGGAGGCCATCAACGAGCAGGCGCCCGTCGTGCACCCCGAGGACCCAGGCATCCGGGACTGCCACCACGTCTACCTCGAGGCACCGGGCTCCACCCCGCAGCACTCCCGACACGCGATGGCCATCCACCCCGGCTGGTTCGACCGATCTCCTTGTGGCACAGGGACGTCCGCGCGACTGGCCCAGCTGCACGCTCGCGGGCTCCTCCAGGTCGGCGACACACTCGTCAACGAGTCGTTCATCGGTAGGCCGTTCATCGGCCGGATCCTCGCCGAGACGACGGTGGGGGGACTGCCCGGCATCCGGCCCGCTGTCACCGGGCGCGCCTGGGTGACCGGGACCGCTCAGTACCTGCTGGACCCGTCCGACCCCTTCCCGCGCGGGTTCCTCCTGTGAGCGCGATGGTGCCTGGCGAGGGGATCCGGACCGTCGACTACCACACCGGCGGGGAGCCGTTCCGGATCGTCGCCGAGGTGCTGGCGGAGCTGGACGGGCCGGGAACCGTTGCAGCGCGGCGGATCTGGGCCACCGAGTCTCAGCGCGTGCAGTGGGTCCGGCAGTTCCTCTGCCACGAGCCGAGGGGCCACGCCGACATGTACGGGGGCTTCCTCACCCCGCCCGACGACGACGACGCGCACTTCGGGGTCCTCTTCTGGCACAAGGACGGCTTCTCCACGGCGTGTGGCCACGGCACCATCGCCCTCGGCGCCTGGGCCGTCGAGTCCGGGCTGGTCGCGGCGCCGGAGGACGGCGAGGCGGACGTCGTCGTCGACGTCCCCTCCGGGCGGGTCACGGCCACCGTCCGCACGGTCGGTGGACGGGTCGAGGACGTCCGCTTCACCAATGTGCCGAGCTACGCCTTCGCCCATGGGGTCCCGGTCGCCACGTCGCGGGGCCCCGTCACCGTCGACATCGGCTACGGGGGAGCGATGTATGCCGTGCTCCCGGCTGCCGCTGTCGGCCTCCGGGTTGTGGGCGAGGACTACACCGACCTCATCGCCACCGGCCGCGAGATCCGCGACGCCCTGAACACGGCAGGTGTGGCCGAGCACCCGGACGACCCACGCCTGTCCGGCATCTACGGGACGATCTTCACCGAGGAGGTCGAGCCCCCGGTCGTCAAGGCCGACGGCACTCGTATCGTCCGCCAGCGCAACGTCACGGTGTTCGCCGACGGTGAGGTCGACCGGTCGCCGTGCGGCTCGGGGACCTCGGCCCGGGTCGCGCTGCTCGCCGACTCCGGCGATCTGCGCGAAGGCGACCTGCTCGTCCACGACTCGATCGTCGGGTCGCGCTTCCGGGCGCGGATCGCCTCGGAGACCACGGTCGGAGACCGGCCGGCGGTGGTGCCCGAGGTGGTCGGCACGGCATACGCCACCGGCACGTCGACCTTCACCCTCGACGAGCGCGACCCGTTGCTGCCGGGGTTCGTCCTCCGATGACCCCCGACCTGGCGATCCTCCGCGCGGCCGACGTCGCGGCCCTCGGGTCGCCCGCTGCCCAGGCTGCCGTCCGTCAGGCGCTCCTCGAGGGGCTGGACCCCGATGCGGTCACGCCACGGACGATCGTCGAGACGACCCACGGGCAGAGCCTGCTCATGCCGGCGGAGTGGGGCCGTTGGTACGGCGTCAAGCTGGTGACCATCGCTCCCGGGAACCCCGCCGGAGGGCTACCCCGGATCAACGGGCTCTATCTCCTGCACGACGCGGAAACCCTTGTCCCACAGGCACTCCTGGATGGCGTGGCCCTGACATCGCTGCGCACCGCGGCCGTCTCCCTCGTGGCGGTCCGGGACCGGTTGACCGCGTTGGCGGCGCCCCGGCCGGACGGGCTGCGGGTCGTGACCTTCGGCCGCGGACCCCAGTCCGTGGCCCACACCGAGGCCATCCGGGCCGTTGTCCCGGTCGCGACGGTCACTGTCCTCGGCCGTGCCGATGACCGAGCACCCGTCTCCGACGCAGACGTCATCGTCTGCGCCACGACGGCACGGGTGCCGCTGTTCGACTCGGCCCTCCTGGGGGACGAGTCCGTCGTGATCGCCGTCGGCTCGCACGAACCCGACGCCCGAGAGCTCGACGCGTCGCTCCTCGCCCGCTCGACGGTCGTCGTCGAGTCGCGCGACGTGGCGACGAGGGAAGCCGGGGACGTCATGATGGCGGTCGACGAAGGTGTCCTCGACCCCGCCGACCTGGTCACCCTGCGTGCGGTCGTCCTCGGCCAGGTCACACCCGCTGACGGGCGGCCGCTGGTCTTCAAGGGGTGCGGCATGGCATGGCAGGACCTGGCCGTCGCGGCCGCGGCATACGAGCAGTGGTCCGCACGCGAGGGAGTCGTGATGACGCGATGAGCGACGACCGTGCGGCATACGAGGACGGGCTCGGGTCGCTGCCCACCTTCACCGACCGGGTCAGCCTGCGCGAGCAGGTGGCGGACACCCTCAGGGGGCTGCTCATCTCCGGTCAGCTCCGACCGGGGACGCTCTACTCCGCTCCCAGACTGGCCACCGAGTTCGGTGTGTCGGCGACCCCCGTTCGAGAGGCGCTCCTCGACCTCGTTGGTGAGGGTCTCGTGGAACCGGTGCGTAACAAGGGTTTTCGCGTCACCGCGGTCGACGATGCGGCTCTGGACTCACTCGCCGAGCTGCGGGCCCTCATCGAGATACCGCTCATGACGTCGATCGCCAAGACGTGCACGGGCGAGGTCGCCGAGCGGGTCGAGTCGCTGCGTGCCCTGGCCGAGGAGACGGTGGCCGCGGCGAAGGCCAAGGACCTCACCCGGTTCGTCACCGTCGACATCGACTTCCACCTGGGTTTCCTTGCGTGCCACGGGAACCCGTATGCCGTGGACGTCGTCCGCGACCTGCGCGGCCGCTCCCGGCTCTACGGGCTGGAGGCCATGGCCGAGCAGGGCACGCTGGCGCAGTCAGGCGCCGAGCACGTCGAGATGGTCGACGCCGCCCTGCGTCGCGACGGCAAGGAGATGCGGCGGCTCATCACCGCCCATCTGGGCCATGTCCGGGACACCTGGGCCGGTCGGTCCACGGGGTCGCCGGCCCGCTGAGCCGCCGGCTACCAGTTGGCTGCCTTGGTGAGGCAGAACGGGTGGCCGTCGGGGTCACGGAGCACGGTCCAGTCGGTCGAAGGCTGCTCGGCGGGCTTGGTGGCCCCGAGCGCGGTGAGAGCCTCCTCCGCCGCGGCGAGGTCGTCGACGGCGAGGTCGAGGTGGAACTGCTTGGTGCCCGAGGTGTTGGGCCAGCCGGGCGCCTTCCAGCCCTCGACCCGGCCGAAGCCCAGCCGCTGGCCGCCGGCGTGGACGACCATCCCGTAGTTCTCGTCCGCGTAGGTGACCTCCCCGCCGAGCGCTGCCGCCCAGAACTTCGCCTCCCCCGAAGGATCGGTGCAGTCGATGGTGGTCATGGCGAGCGCAGCGAGCGCCTTGGTGTCGGTCATGGTGAAGATCTCCGTCTGTGTCGAGGCGTTGTCGGTCCAGCCTCCTAGGCTCCGAGTTGTGGGCGATAGAACAAACACGACAGTCAGTGCGACGCCCTCGTCGACCGGCGTGCTCCGTCCGGGTGCCTTCGCCCGAACTTTCGCCTTCGCCGAGACCCCGCCCGATGAGATTGCTGCCTACTGGGTGCAGTCGATCTGGTCTGTGACCTGGGCCTTCCCGCCGGGGGAGCAGCAGGTCAGCTCGGTCGTGCCCAGCCCGTCGATCTCGCTGACCGTGGAGCGGGGCGGCGGGCGCCGAGCGGGTCGACAGGGTGACGGCGTGTGGCTGACCGGCGTCGTGACTCGCCGCTTCGATGTCGTCACCGAGGGTGTCGGCGGCGTGGTCGGGATCAAGTTCCGGCCTGGTGGCTTCACAGCGCTCACCGGTGTCGATACGGGCGACCTGACCGACCGGGTGCTCTCCGCCTCCGATGTCGTGCCCGCCAGCCGGGTCCTTGCCGACCTGCCGCTCGATGCCGATCAGTCGGCTCGGACCCTGTGCGACTGGGTCGTCGCTCGCGGGCACGGGACTGACGACCGGTACGACGACGTGACGCGGGTGATGGCCTGCCTCCAGGACCCTGAAGTGACCCGCGTCGCGCACCTCTCGGAGCGCTCCGGGCTCTCGGTGCGCTCCCTCCAGCGACTGCTTCGCGCCTACGTGGGTGTCGGCCCGAAGTGGCTCCTCGCCCGGCAACGGCTGCACGACGCGATGGCCGCGATCGACGGCGGGTATGCCGGTCCGATGGCCGAGCTGGCCGCTCGCCTGGGGTGGTCGGACCAGAACCACTTCACCCGCGACTTCGTGGCCATCGTCGGCACGCCACCGGCGGCCTACCGAGAGCGGTTGAAGTCCGACGGTTGACGCCCACGAACGCCGACGCGGTGGCAGGGTGGGTGGCATGAGCGGACGCGTGGTGCACTTCGAGATCCCGGCTGACGACCCTGAGCGGGCCGTCGCGTTCTACGGCTCGGCCTTCGGCTGGGACCTGAACTCCATGCCCGGATTCGGCTACACACTGGCCAGCACCGGTCCGACCGGCGACCGCGGTCCGACCGAGACGGGCTACATCAACGGCGGCCTGCTGCGCCGCTGCGACGAGGTGCCCTCGCCGGTCATCACGATCGGCGTCGACGACATCGACGCGTCCCTGGCGACGATCGGTGAGCTGGGCGGCTCCACGGTGCGGGGGAAGGAGCCGGTGGGAGACATGGGCTTCGCGGCATACGCGAAGGACTCCGAGGGCAACGTCCTCGGCCTCTGGCAGAACGCCTGACCCACGGCCCGTCACCGACGCCGGCTCACCACCGGTCGAGGTGCAGGATCGTGTCGAGCGGTGCGCGCGGAGCCGGCCGGAAGGTCGAGCCGGTGTAGTAGGCCGTCGGCACGAGCGCGCCGGTCCAGACGTCGGCGGGCAGACCGAGGACCTCCTTCACCTCCGCCTCAAAGGTGAGGTGGAGCGTGGTCCACGCCGTGCCGAGGCCGCGCGCCCTGGCCGCGAGCATGTAGCTCCAGACGGCGGGCAGCAGGGAGCCCCACAGCCCACTCTGGTTGCCGGCGGGCAGCTCGGTTCCGGCGATGAGGCACGGCACGACGAGGCACGGCACCTGACCCATGACCTCGCCGAGGTACGCGACGCTGTCACCCACCCGCCCCTGGACGACCGACCGCTCCGCGTCGTCGGCGAAGAGCTTGGCGGCCGAACCCGAGGACTTGAGGTAGCCCTCGACGGCTCGGCGGTAGATGTCGCCGAGGGCGGCCCGCTGGTCCGCGTCGGTGACGACGACCCAGTGCCAGCCCTGCCGGTTGGAGCCGGACGGCGCCTGGATCGCGACCTCCAGGCACTCCCGGACGAGCTCGATGGGAACCGGTCGGGTGAGGTCGAGCCGCTTGCGGACCGTTCGGGTGGTCGTGAGCAGCTCATCGGGGGAGAGGTCCAGAACGTCGTCGGTCACCAGCACACCGTATGCCGGGCGGTCACTTGACGTCGTTCTGGGACGAGCCCGGAACGGAGGATGGCGATTCCTGGCAATAACGGGAGGCGGTCCGGTGGGACCGCGATGTTGGATGGGCACATGTCGATCACCCTGCAGTCCGGGGCTGCTGCTTTGCTCGATGAGATCGTCGAGGCGGTGGCCGGCTTCCAGGAGGAAGGTGCGCCGGTGCAGCTTCATCCAGGCGACCTCGGCTGGGCGTGGAGGTTCGGGTCGCAGGCCCTGGCCGATGAGCTTCGTGCATGGCGCCGAGGCGGCCGGATCCTGGCCGTCGGTGCGGTGGACGGCGGTGAAGGGCTGATCCGGATGGCGATCGCGCCGAGCGCCGACCACGACGAGGAGCTGGCTGACCGGCTGGTTGCCGACCTGTCGGACCCGGACCGGGGCGTGCTGCCTGCCGGGCGCGGGACTGTCGAAGCACGGTTCGGCAGCGCGTTCCGCGACCTTCTACACCGCAGCGGTTGGGTCTCCGACGAACCGTGGACGCCCTTGCATCGACAGCTGAAGGATCCGGTGGAGGACTGCGGCCTCAGGGTCGAGGTGCTCGACGCGGACCACGTCCAGGATCGGGTCGTCCGGCATCGGGTCGGGGTGATGCGGGCGTCCTTCCCCACCTCGACGTTCACGGTGGAGCGTTGGCGCACGATGGCCGCGACCTCGGCCTACCGACGCGGTCGATGCCTGGTCGCGTACGACCGCGACGACAACGCGGTCGCGACGACCACGGTGTGGTCGGCCGGACGGGGGCGCCCCGGCTTGATCGAGCCGCTCGGCGCGCACCGCGACCACCGGGGTCATGGCCACGGTCGAGCCATCACCGTGGCAGCGGCCGCAGCGCTTCAGGAGATGGGGTCCTCCAGCGTTACGGTCTGCACCCCGAGCAGCAACGCCGGCGGCGTGGCGGCATACCTGTCGGCGGGTTTCGACCAGCTGCCCGATGTCACCGACTTCCGTCGTCCACGCTGACCTTCGCCTCGCCCGGGCACGTTGTCATCACCGAGGCGGAGCCGCGAGGTCGGTGACCGGTACCGAGGGGTCCCCCAGCCGGGTGCGGTCGACGGCCGCGCGGGACCGGATGAGCTCCTTGATCGGGTCGATGACGTCCCAGGTGTTCATGGCGAGACCCGCGAGTACCCGACTATCGGGCGACACCCAGAAGGCGATGAACTCCCTCGTGGCCAGGTCGCCACGGATGACGAGGTCCGCGCCGGAGTCGCGCGGGACGTCGCCGGAGTACTCCATCCCCATGTCGTACTGGTCGGTGTAGAAGTACGGGATCAGGTCGTTGCCCGGCTCGGAGCCGGCGATGGCCCGCCCAGCGACCGGACCGGTGTTGAGCGCGTTGGCCCAGTGCTCCACCCGGACCGGGTAGCGCAGGAC
Source organism: Intrasporangiaceae bacterium (assembly GCA_021324575.1). Classification (GTDB taxonomy): domain Bacteria; phylum Actinomycetota; class Actinomycetes; order Actinomycetales; family Dermatophilaceae; genus Nostocoides. Next base: position 92,310 of record JAJPIW010000032.1, read on the forward strand.
CGGGCTGTCCCACCGCGCGACGTCGCCCACGGCATACACCTTGTCGTTGGCCGTCCTCATGCTCGAGTCGACGACGATGCCCCCACCGCCGTCAACGTCGAGACCGGCGGCCACCGCGAGCTCGGTGTTGGGCTGGGCGCCGACCCCGATGACGACGACGTCGGCGGGCAGGGTCGTGCCGTCCTTCGTCGTGACGCCGGTGACCCGCCCGTCGTCGCCCACGATGCCGGTGACGCCGTCGCCGAAGCGGAACGTCACACCGTGCTGCTCGTGCAGGTCGCGGAAGACATCGCCGAGCTCCTTGCCCACGGCCCCGAGCAGGGGCGTCTCCTGCGGCTCGATGACGGTGACCGCGTTCCCTGCCTCGCGAGCCGCTGCAGCCACCTCGAGACCGATCCATCCAGCCCCCACGAGGACGACATCTCCCTTGTGGGACAACGCATCTCGCAAGGCCACCGAGTCGTCGATCGTGCGCAGCGTGAAGACTCCGTCGAGCTCCACGCCGGGCAGGTCGAGGCGACGGGCGCGCGACCCCGTGGCGAGCACCACGGTGTCGAACGCGATGCTGCTGCCGTCGTCGAGGGTCACGGTTCCGGCCGGGTCCAGCGCCGTGACCACCTGACCGATGCGGACGTCGATGTCGTGCGCGGCATACCAGTCGGCGTCGTGGAGGATCGCCGAGTCCGGCTCCTTCTTGCCCTGGAGGACCTCCTTGGACAGGGGCGGCCGGTCGTAGGGGAGGTGCTGCTCCTGACCCAGGAGGATCACGGGCCCCCCGAACCCCTCGGTGCGGAGCGTCTCGGCGGTGCGGGCTCCGGCAAGGCCGGCCCCGATGATCACGACGGTGTGCGGCATACCTCCGACCCTAGGGCCGTATGCCCGGTGAGGGACAGGGCCCCTACGTCACCAGCCGCGGGCGCGCCACTCTGCGAGGTGCGGGCGCTCGGCCCCCAGCGTTGTGTCCGACCCGTGGCCGGGATAGACCCAGGTGTCGTCGTCGTAGACGTCGAAGACCCGAGCCACGACATCGGCATACAACGAGTCGAACGACTGCCCCGGGTTCTTCGTGTTGCCGACGCCGCCGGGGAAGAGGCTGTCGCCGGTGAAGAGGTGGGTGTGCCCACCCGGGTCGGAGTAGGCCAGCGCGATCGACCCCGGCGTGTGCCCTCGGAGGTGGATCACCTTCAGCTCGACATCACCGAAGATGACGCGACTGCCCTGGGAGAGAAGGACATCCGGCGCGACCGGCAGGCCGGACGCGTCGTCGGCACCGGCATACGAGCGCGCGCCCGTGGCCGAGAGGACCGACGCCAGCGCGCGATGGTGGTCCCAGTGCTGGTGCGTCGTCACGACCTGACCCAGGCCACTGCCCCCGGCCGCGACCAGAGCGAGGATGGAAGGTGCGTCGTCGGCCGCGTCGATGAGGAGCTGTTCGCCAGTTCCTTTGCAGGACAACAGGTAGACGTTGTTGCTCATCTCGGACACGGCGAGCTTGCGGATCGTGAGTCCGGGCAGCTCACGCACGGTAGCGGGGTCGCCCGGGTGCACACCGGGTTCGTAGGCCACGGCTCAGATCCCGGTCGGCAGGGTCGGCAGCTCATCGGCCTGGACCCCCGACGGGTCCTGCCGGGCCAGCCAGAGCAGGACCCCGGCGCGGGAGCCGGTGACGTATGCCGCGCCGTCGCCGATCGTGAAGACGTCCCCCTCGTCGGTCCGCACCCGCATCGAGGGCGGCGCGTCGACGTAGCTGAGCCGCCTGACCTGGTCGGCGAGCAGCGTCGAGACCAGGTCGGAGTCGAGGTCGGCGAAGCCGAACCCCGCGTCGAGGTCGACGTGGTGGTAGACCACCTCGCGCAGCCGCAGGTCAGGGATGGCCCGGGCGTGGAAGGTCGGCCCGCCGGGTGTCCGGGGCACGACCACCTCGGCCACCTCGGGCCCGGCGTCGACGAAGGCCGCGAGGGCATCCGCGACCAGACGCGCAGTGATGGCGACGTCGTCGACCAGGTCGGCGAGAGGTCGGAAGGCGCCGGCCTCGATGTCCTCGTCACGGGACTCGACCGAGTCGTACATGGTGGCTCCGGACCCGTCGACCGCCCCCTTCGCCGCTCGGGCGAGGCCGTCGGCGTTGCGGGCGATGTGGGTCAGGACGTGGCCGCGGGTCCAGCCCGCGCACAGGGACGGCGCCGACACGTCCTCGAGCTTGCGGGCGGTCCGCAGCAGCCGCTCGGTCTGGTCGGCCAGCTGGCCCAGGGTCGTCATGGACCCGACGCTACCCGCGCCGCACGTCGCGTGACGGTCCGCGGCCGGGGGACTGACCGGCATACGGTGGATGGGTGAGCGATCCCTTCGACCTCGACCGGTTCGTGCGGGCCCAGGATGACCGCTCGACGTATGCCGGGGCGCTGGCCGAGCTGCGCCGCGGCCGCAAGGTGGGTCACTGGGTCTGGTTCGTCTTCCCGCAGGTCGGGGGCCTGGGCTCCAGCCCGATGTCGGTCCGGTATGCCCTGTCCGGTCTCGCCGAGGCCCGTGCCTACCTGGCCCATCCCACCCTCGGGCCCCGGCTCCGGAAGTGCTGCGAGGCGCTGCAGGCGCTCGGGACCAGCGACCCGGTCGCGGTCCTCGGTGGGATCGACGCGGTCAAGGTGCGCTCGTCGATGACCCTGTTCGCGCACGCCGGCGACGGGACGGACGGGCCCTTCCGGGCCGTTCTCGACCGCTTCTACGCCGGTCAGGAGGACGACGCGACGCTGGCGCGGCTCTGACCGACCGTCGACGAGCGCACGATTGAGGCGCTGTCGGTGGGGACACCTAGCATTGCGCGGGTGACTGCTGTGTCCCGATCTGCCGACCGCCCGAACCGTGACCGACTGGTCGTCCGGGGGGCTCGTGAGCACAACCTCAAGGACGTCTCGGTCGAGCTGCCCCGCGACTCCCTCGTCGTCTTCACCGGCCTGTCCGGGTCGGGCAAGTCCTCGCTGGCCTTCGACACGATCTTCGCCGAGGGGCAGCGGCGCTACGTCGAGTCCCTGTCGGCCTATGCGCGGCAGTTCCTCGGCCAGATGGACAAGCCCGACGTCGACTTCATCGAGGGCCTGTCGCCGGCCGTCTCGATCGACCAGAAGTCCACCAACCGCAACCCGCGCTCGACGGTCGGCACGATCACCGAGGTCTACGACTACCTCCGCCTGCTCTTCGCCCGCGCCGGTCGTCCGCACTGCCCGGTGTGTGGCGAGCCGATCACCCGGCAGAGCCCGCAGCAGATCGTCGACCGGCTCCTCGAGCTGCCCGAGCGCACCCGCTTCCAGGTCCTCGCGCCGGTGGTCCGGGCCCGCAAGGGCGAGTACGTCGACCTCTTCGCCGAGCTCCAGTCCAAGGGCTTCGCCCGCGCCCGCGTCGACGGTGAGGTCGTGTCGCTGACCGAGCCGCCCAAGCTGGAGAAGCAGATCAAGCACACCATCGACGTCGTCGTCGACCGGCTCGTCGCCAAGGGCGACGACACCGGGGCCAAGCGCCGGCTCACCGACTCGGTCGAGACCGCGCTCGGGCTCGCCGGCGGTCTGCTCGTCGTCGAGTTCGTCGACAAGGAGGCCGGCGACCCCGAGCGCGAGCGCCGGTTCTCCGAGCGGATGGCCTGCCCCAACGACCACCCCCTCGCCATGGACGAGATCGAGCCGCGGTCGTTCTCCTTCAACTCACCCTTCGGGGCCTGCCCGGCCTGCACCGGCATCGGCACCGAGCTCGAGGTCGACCCCGAGCTGCTCGTCCCCGACGAGGACCTGACGCTCGCCGAGGGCGCCATCGCACCGTGGGGGAGCGGCAGCGGCTCGGCCGAGTACTTCCAGCGGGTCATGGCTGCTCTCGGCGACGACCTGACGTTCGGCATGGACACCCCGTGGCGCGCCCTGCCGGCGCGAGCCAGGGAAGCCCTGCTGCATGGGCAGAACCACAAGGTCCACGTCCGCTACCGCAACCGCTACGGCCGCGAGCGCTCCTACTCCACCGGTTTCGAGGGCGTGGTGCCCTGGGTCAAGCGACGCCACGCGGAGACCGAGTCGGAGTGGAGCCGGGAGCGCTACGAGGGCTACATGCGTGAGGTGCCCTGTCCCGTATGCCGGGGTGCCCGGCTCAAGCCGGAGTCGCTCGCCGTCCTCATCGGCGGCAAGTCGATCGCCGACGTCTCCCGGCTGGCCATCGCCGACGCCGCCGGCTTCCTCGACACGGTCGACTTCAGCGACCGCGAGCGCGCCATCGCCGAGCGGGTGATCAAGGAGATCGACGCCCGGCTCGGGTTCCTGCTCGACGTCGGCCTCGACTACCTGTCGCTCGACCGGCCGGCCGGCACCCTCTCCGGGGGTGAAGCCCAGCGGATCCGGCTCGCGACACAGATCGGCTCCGGGCTGGTCGGTGTCCTCTACGTCCTGGACGAGCCGTCCATCGGGCTGCACCAGCGCGACAACCACCGGCTCATCGAGACGCTCACCCGGCTGCGCGACCTCGGCAACACCCTCATCGTCGTCGAGCACGACGAGGACACCATCGCCACCGCCGACTGGGTCGTCGACATCGGCCCGGGTGCCGGGGAGCACGGTGGCCGGGTCGTGCATTCCGGCTCGGTGCAGGGGCTCTTGGAGCACCCCGACTCGCTCACCGGGATGTACCTCTCGGGCCGCAAGGAGATTCCGACGCCCGCCCTGCGCCGCCCGCACGACAGGCAGCGTCAGGTCAAGGTCGTCGGCGCCAAGGAGCACAACCTCCAGGACGTCAGCGTCTCGTTCCCGCTGGGCAACCTCGTCGCCGTGACCGGGGTGTCCGGCTCCGGCAAGTCGACCCTCGTCAACGACATCCTCTACAACGTCCTGGCCAACAAGCTCAACGGCGCCCGCCACGTGCCGGGGCGGCACAAGACGGTGACCGGGCTGGAGCACCTCGACAAGGTCGTCCACGTCGACCAGAGCCCGATCGGCCGCACCCCACGATCCAACCCGGCAACCTACACCGGGGTCTTCGACCACGTCCGGCGCCTGTTCGCCGAGACGACCGAGGCCAAGATCCGCGGCTACCAGCCGGGGCGGTTCTCGTTCAACGTCAAGGGTGGGCGCTGCGACAACTGCTCCGGTGACGGCACGATCAAGATCGAGATGAACTTCCTCCCCGACGTCTACGTCCCGTGCGAGGTCTGCCACGGGGCCCGCTACAACCGGGAGACGCTCGAGGTCCACTTCAAGGGCAAGACGATCGCCGACGTCCTCGACATGCCGATCGAGGAGGCGGCCGACTTCTTCGCGGCGGTTCCGGCCATCGCCCGGCACATGACGACGCTCAACGACGTCGGCCTCGGCTACGTCCGGCTCGGCCAGCCCGCACCGACCCTGTCCGGTGGTGAGGCGCAGCGGGTCAAGCTGGCCTCCGAGCTGCAGAAGCGGTCGACCGGCCGCACCATCTACGTCCTCGACGAGCCGACGACCGGCCTGCACTTCGAGGACATCCGCAAGCTCCTCGGAGTGCTCCAGGGCCTCGTCGACAAGGGCAACACGGTCATCGTCATCGAGCACAACCTCGACGTCATCAAGAACGCCGACTGGGTCATCGACATGGGCCCGGAGGGCGGCAACGGCGGCGGCAAGGTGATCGCCGAGGGCACACCGGAGCAGGTTGCCAAGCTCGAGCACTCGCACACCGGCCGGTTCCTCGCGCCCATCCTCGCTCGCACCGCGCGCTCGACCTCACGCACCGGAGTCGGTGCCACGAAGGCCGCTCCCGCCAAGAAGGCTGCTCCTGCCAAGAAGGCCGCCGCCAACAGCCCGGCGAAGAAGACGGTCCCGTCGAGCGCCGCGGCCCGCAAGGTGGCCGGGGCCAAGCCAGCAACCACACAGGTTGACCACAGCCGCCGGGCAGGGTGACCCGGCATACTTGCCGGTCCTGCCAGCCCTCCCAAAGGACCCGAACGTGACTTCCTCGATCCCGCCCGTCCTCTGCGGTCGTCGGGCCGCCCTGATCGCGGCCGGCGTGGTCGGCATCGGCGGGCTGGCGGCCTGCTCCGGCGGGTCGTCCAGCGCCCAGGGCCAGGGCGGCGGCCAGACCGGCGGAGCCGCCGGCGGCTCGAACCTGGCCACCAAGGCCGACATACCGGTCGGCGGCGGCAAGATCTTCGCCGCCGCCGGCGTCATCATCACCCAGCCGACCGCCGGGACGTTCAAGGCGTTCAGCGACATCTGCACCCACCAGGGCTCGGCGATCGACCAGGTCTACGACGGGGTCATGGAGTGCCCACTGCACCACAGTGAGTTCTCGATCAAGGACGGCTCTGTGGTCCAGGGCCCGGCCACCCAGCCGCTGCCCGAGAAGACCGTCACCGTCACCGGCGACAACCTCTCGGTCGCCTGACAACCCTCGACCCCGCCCCGCACCTCCCCGCCGCCCCGCACCTCCCCGCCTCAAGTTATCGGGTCCTCGGGGTAGCGCCCAGTGGACCCGAGTTGCCTTCTCGGGTGAGCCGACAAGTTGTCGGGTGCAGAGGCTGACCAGCCGCGACCGGCCAGCCGCCGACGCGGCATACGGGGCTGTCGGACGGGGCTCATAGAGTTCAGGTGTGGCTGACCCGTCGACCTACCGTCCCGCGCCCGGGACCATTCCGGTCGATGCCGGGGTCTACCGGTTCCGGGACAAGGACGGCCGGGTCATCTACGTCGGCAAGGCCAAGTCGCTGCGGCAGCGGCTCTCCTCCTACTTCCAGGACATCTCGGCCCTCCACCCGCGCACGGCCACCATGGTCACGACGGGCGCCAGCGTCGAGTGGACCACTGTCGCCAACGAGGTCGAGGCGCTCCAGCTCGAGTACAGCTGGATCAAGGAGTTCGACCCCCGCTTCAACGTCAAGTACCGCGACGACAAGTCCTACCCCTACCTCGCGGTCACCCTCGGCGAGGAGTTCCCGAGGGCACAGGTGATGCGTGGCGCCAAGCGCAAGGGCACCCGCTACTTCGGGCCCTACGCCCACGCCTGGGCGATCCGCGAGACCCTCGACCTGCTGCTCCGCGTGTTCCCGATGCGCACCTGCTCCTCGGGTGTCTTCAAGCGCGCCGGGCAGGTCGGGAGGCCCTGTCTGCTCGGCTACATCGACAAGTGCTCGGCACCGTGTGTCGGGCGGGTCGACGCCGACGAGCACCGCGCCATCGCCATCGAGTTCTGCGACTTCATGGGCGGCGACACCGGCAAGTTCGTCAAGCGGCTCGAGCGGCAGATGAAGGCCGCGGCGGGAGAGCTGGAGTTCGAGCAGGCGGCCCGCCTGCGCGACGACATCGGTGCCCTCCAGAAGGCGCTCGAGCGCTCCGCCGTGGTCCTTCCCGACGGCACCGACGCCGACGTCTTCGGCCTCGCCGACGACGAGCTCGAGGCCGCGGTCCAGGTCTTCCACGTCCGCGGCGGACGGGTCCGCGGCCAGCGCGGCTGGGTCGCCGAGAAGCTGGAATCGGAGCTGCCCGAGGTCATCGAGCACCTGCTCCAGCAGGTCTACGGCGGCGAGGCGGGCGAGGCGGTGCCGCGCGAGGTGCTCGTCCCGATCCTTCCCGACGACCACGAAGCGGTCGAGGCGTGGCTCTCCGGGCTGCGCGGGTCGCGGGTCAGCCTCCGCGTCCCGAGTCGCGGCGACAAGCGCACCCTCATGGATACCGTGCGGCGCAACGCCGAGCAGTCCCTCGCCCGGCACAAGGTCGCCCGCGCGGGCGACCTCACCGCACGCAGCCAGGCCCTCCAGGACCTGCAGGACCACCTCCACCTCGACGAGGCGCCGCTCCGGATCGAGTGCTACGACGTGAGCCACGTGCAGGGCACGCAGGTCGTCGCCTCCATGGTCGTCTTCGAGGACGGCCTGGCTCGCAAGTCCGAGTACCGCCGGTTCATCGTGCGCGGCGACGGCGAGGGCGGCGGGTTGGATGACACGGCAGCGATGCACGAGGTCCTCACCCGCAGGTTCCAGCGGTACCTCGACGAACGCGAGAACGCCGGTGACATCGAGATCGCCGACGACGGCGGACTCGACGGCGAGGCACGGGTCGGGGGGCCTATCGACGAGGTCACCGGCCGCCCGCGCAAGTTCGCCTACCCGCCGAACCTCGTGGTCGTCGATGGTGGTCTTCCGCAGGTCAACGCGGCGTATGCCGCCCTCTCGGCGATGGGGATCGACGACGTGGCCGTCGTCGGGCTCGCCAAGCGACTCGAGGAGGTCTGGGTGCCGCAGGAGGACTTCCCCGTCATCCTGCCCCGGACGAGCGACGGTCTCTACCTCCTGCAGCGGGTCCGGGACGAGGCGCACCGGTTCGCCATCACCTTCCACCGGCAACGGCGGTCCAAGGCCATGACGGCCAGCCAGCTGGACGGCATACCCGGTCTCGGTGAGGCAAAGCGCAAGGCTCTCCTTCGCCATTTCGGGTCTCTGAAGCGGGTTCGGGCGGCGTCGGTCGCCGAGCTGCAGGAGGTCTCCGGCATCGGACCGAGCCTCGCGGCCACGATTGCGGCAGAGTTGTCCTCGCAGGCCGCGCCCGAGCCTGCTGTCAACGTCATGACCGGAGAGGTGCTGAGCGACCCGTGAGCGACCCGGAGACGCCGCCGGTGTCCGACCTGCCCGATCCTTCGGTCCCGGCTGACCCCTCGGGGCCGAGCTCGCCCGATGCTGCGCCAGCCCAGCCCGAGATCATCATCCTCACCGGGATGAGTGGGGCGGGCCGGTCGACGGTGGCCAACGTGCTGGAGGACCTCGGGTGGTTCGTCGTGGACAACCTGCCGCCGCAGCTGCTCCGCCAGCTGGCGGAGCTGGCCGGGTCCTCGGGCCGCGACCTCACCCAGATGCGGGTGGTGGCCGTGGTCGACGTCCGGACGCGCGGCTTCTTCGACCACCTCGCGGGCGCGACGCGCGCCCTGGAGGAGGAGGGCTGGCATCCCACCGTCGTCTTCCTCGATGCGACCGATGAGGCGCTCGTCCGACGCTTCGAGAGCGTCCGGCGCCCACATCCCCTCCAGGGGGACGGCCGGCTCCTGGACGGGATCACCGCCGAGCGAGCTCGCCTGGCGGACCTGCGGGCCGAGGCCGACATCCTGATCGACACCTCGGGCCTGAACGTGCACCAGCTAGGCCGCAAGGTCGGGCCGCTCTTCGCCGGCGCCGCCGGCCCCTCGATGCGGCTGGCCGTCATGTCCTTCGGGTTCAAGTACGGCGTCCCGCTCGATGCCGACTTCGTCTTCGACATGCGATTCCTGCCCAACCCGTTCTGGATCCCCGAGCTGCGATCTCAGACCGGCCTGGACGCCGACGTGGCCGAGTTCGTCATGGCCCAGCCCGGCGCCGAGGAGTTCATCGACCGGGTCGCCGACCTGATGGAGCCGGTCACAGTCGGCTACCGACGCGAGGGCCGTCGCTACGTCACTCTCGCCGTGGGGTGCACTGGTGGCAAGCACCGCTCGGTGGCGATCTGCGAGGCGCTCGTGCGCCGGCTGGCCAACGAGTCGGTGGAGACCTTCGCGGTGCACCGTGACCTGGGTCGGGAGTGAACGCCCCCATGACCGGACCTCGTATCGCTGCCCTCGGGGGAGGCCATGGCCTGGCAGCCTCGCTCCGGGCGCTCCGACTGGTCAGTGAACACATCACGGCCATCGTCACCGTGGCCGACAACGGCGGGTCGAGCGGACGCCTGCGTGACGAGCTCGGGGTGCTTCCTCCCGGAGACCTGCGCATGGCCCTGTCCGCCCTGTGCGACGACACCGAGTGGGGTCACACGTGGCGCGACGTGCTGCAGCACCGGTTCGAGGGCAGCGGTCCGCTCGGCGGACACGCCCTCGGCAACCTGCTCATCGTTGCCCTCTGGGAGCTCAACGACGACCCGGTGGTCGGCCTCGAGCTGGTCGGGCGGCTGCTCGGGGCCCGCGGCCGCGTCCTGCCGATGGCTTCGGTGCCGCTGTCCATCTCGGCCGACGTCCTCGGGGCCGACCCGGCCCGGCCCGATGACGTGACCGTCGTCGAGGGCCAGGCGCAGGTGGCCACCACGCACGGCGAGGTCTGCGGCATACGGCTCACGCCCTCGGACCCGCCGGCCTGCGAACCCGCGCTCAAGGCGATCCGCAAGGCCGACTGGGTGATCCTCGGGCCGGGCTCCTGGTTCACCTCGGTCATGCCACACCTGCTCGTGCCCGACCTGCTCCGCACGCTCCTCGAAACACGGGCTCGTCGCATGCTCACCCTCAACCTCGAGATGAACACCGGCGAGACCGCGGGGTTCTCCGCTGCGCGGCACCTCGAGACGATGGCGACACATGCGCCGGACATGCGCTTCGACGTGGTTCTGGCCGACCCCAGCGTGATCGACGGGGAGAGTGCCCTTCGGGCGGCCGCCGCCCGGCTCGGTGCCGAGGTCGTCGTCTCACCGGTGGCCAGCCTCGGACAGCCGGGGCAGCACGACTCGCTCCGTCTCGCTGCGGCATACCGCGATGTCATCGGAGCAGCCGGGTGAGGGCTCGTCGGGTCGTTCGGGTGCCTGCCCGAGGGGCACTCGGGGCGACGACGATGGCAGGATGTCCGCCATGGCGATGACGGCGAAAGTAAAAGATGAGCTGAGTCGCTTCGAAGTCACCAAGCCTTGCTGCCGCAAGGCCGAGGTGGCGTCGATGATCCGCTTCGCCGGCGGCCTGCACATCATCGGGGGACGGATCGTTGTCGAGGCCGAGCTCGACGGCGCCAATGCGGCGCGACGGCTGCGGCGCAACCTGTTGGACCTCTACGGCCACCAGTCCGAGGTGCTCGTGCTCGCGGCCGGTGGGCTGCGCAAGGGCAGCCGCTACGTCGTCCGGGTGGTCCAGGATGGCGAGGCTCTTGCCCGACAGACGGGGCTCATCGACGCGCGCGGGCGCCCGGTGCGCGGGCTACCTCCCAAGGTGGTGTCCGGAGCCGACCACGATGCCGAGGCCGCCTGGCGAGGAGCCTTCCTCGCGCACGGTTCGCTGACCGAGCCGGGACGCTCCTCGGCCCTGGAGGTGACCTGCCCCGGGCCCGAGGCCGCCCTCGCGCTCGTCGGCGCGGCGCGGCGGCTCGGCATCCAGGCCAAGGCCCGCGAGGTTCGCGGGATCGACCGGGTCGTCATCCGGGACGGAGACGCGATCGGGGCCATGCTCACCCGACTCGGTGCCCACGAAGCCGTGATGGCGTGGGAGGAGCGACGGATGCGTCGCGAGGTCCGGGCGACCGCCAACCGGCTGGCCAACTTCGACGACGCTAACCTGCGGCGCTCCGCCCGCGCCGCGGTGGCTGCGGGTGCGCGGGTCCAACGGGCCCTGGAGATCCTCGGTGAGGACGTGCCCGACCACCTCCGTGAGGCCGGGACGCTGCGGGTGGAGCACAAGGAGGCTTCGCTGGAGGAGCTCGGCCAGCTGGCCAACCCGCCGATGACCAAGGACGCCGTGGCCGGCCGGATCCGGCGGCTGCTCGCCATGGCCGACAAGCGGGCGCAGGACCTGGGCATCCCGAGCACGGAGTCCAGCCTCACAGCCGACATGCTCGACGCCTGACCCGCAGCCGAGCCCGACCCCTTCTCGACTTTCCCGCCCCATCCGGGAAAGTCATGTTGGCAAGGGAAGTCAACCCTTGCGAAGATCACGTTCCCGCCCCATCCGGGAAAGGTGAGGTAGCCGGGACGGGGGAGGTTACCGGCCCGTACTGTGGACCCCGTCGTCCGGCGGGTGGACACCCAATAGGCTGTGACGCGCCCCACATGCCGCACGCAGACGGCATACCTCTGCTCCCTCTCGGAAGGCTCCGCACTCGTGACTGTTCGTGTTGGTATCAATGGTTTTGGCCGGATCGGCCGCAACTTCTACCGGGCCATCCTGGCGTCGGGTGCGGACATCGAGGTGGTGGCGGTGAACGACTTGACCGA
>JAJPIW010000055.1 GCA_021324575.1 Intrasporangiaceae bacterium
CCGATGTCGTCCGGGACCCGGTCACCCTCCTCGGAGCCGGCGGCGCGGGGGTGGCGGTCGGGTATGCCGCCCTCCGTCTCGGCGCCGAGCACCTCGCCGTGGTCGACAGCGACGAGGGCCGTGCCACGCGGGTGGCGGACATCCTCGGTGGCGAGTTCGGCCGCGACCGGGTGTCGGCAGGGGTCGACGTGGCCAAGGCCCTGGTCGAGTCCCAGGGACTCATCCAGGCGACGCCGGTCGGCATGCACGGCTGGGAGGGACTGCCGCTGCCGGAGGAGCTGGTGACGCCCGACCACTGGTTCGCCGAGCTCATCTACTTCCCCGTCGAGACCGAGCTGCTCCACCTCGCCCGCCAGCGGGGCTGCCGGGTGGCCACCGGATGGGGCATGGCCGCCTACCAGCACCGGGCCGCCTTCCAGCTGTTCACCGGGCGACCGGCGGATGCCGACCGGATGCTGCGGCACATCGCCGACCTCGTCGACGCCGGGGCCGAGGCGGGCCCCTGATGCGCAAGTCCATCGCGACCGTCTCGGTCGGGGGGACGCTCGAGGACAAGCTCGCCGCGATCTCGGCGGCCAAGTTCGGCGGCGTGGAGATCTTCGACGGCGACCTGGTCAGCTCGCACCTGACGCCACTCGACGTGGCGCGGCGATGCTCCGACCTGGGCCTGGAGATCCACCTGTTCCAGCCCTTCCGGGACGCCGAGGGCGTTCCCGGCGAGCGCTTCCCCGAGGTGGTCCGCCGCTTCCACTTCAAGCTCGACGTGATGGAGCAGCTGGGCACCTCCACGGTCCTCGTCTGCTCGAACGTCGCACCGGATGCCCTCGACGACCTCGACCTCTCGGCCGGGCAGCTGGCCACGCTCGGCGAGCTCGCGGCCGAGCGGGGCTTCACCATCGGCTTCGAGGCGCTCGCGTGGGGCACCCACGTCAACCGCGTCGGGCAGGCGTGGGACGTGGTCCAGCGCGTCGGCTCGCCCTCGGTGGGTCTGGTCGTCGACACCTTCCACCTGCTCGCTCGAGGCGATGACGCGACCGCGCTCTGCGGCATACCGGGTGACCGCATCGCCCTCCTGCAGATCGCTGATGCGCCGCACCTGTCCCTCGACGTCCTGGAGTGGAGCCGGCACCACCGGTGTTTCCCGGGGCAGGGAACCTTCGATGTAGCGGGGGTCGTCGGCACCGTGGTCGAGGCGGGCTATCGCGGACCACTCTCGCTCGAGGTGTTCAGCGACGTGGTCCGCGAGGCCAGCCCACGCGCCACCGCGCTGGACGCCATGCGGTCGCTGATGTTCCTCGAGGAGCAGCTCCGCGACCGGTGGGAGGGGCCGGACGGCAGCTGGCGGATCAGCCCCCGACCCGAGCTGTTCGACCCCCCACCGGTGCCCGCACCCGTCTCGGTCGGGGTCGTCGAGATCGCCGTCGACCCGGGCTCCTCCCAGCTTCCGACGCTTCTCACCGGGCTCGGATTCGAGGTTGCCGGCCGGCACCGGTCCAAGGCGGTCACCTGGTGGCGCAACGGTGGAGCCCACATCGCGCTCAACGCCGAGTCCGACCTGTCCACCCACCGCCCGGCCGCCCTTCGGCGTCCCCAGGTGACCGGTGTCGGCATGCTGTGCGACCGCGCCGAGGAAGCCGCGGATCGCGCCACCGCGCTGCTCTGGCCCGCCGTCGGCCGTCGACGCGGACCCGGCGAGGGCGCCCTGCCCGGCGTGCTCTCCCCCGCCGGCGTCGAGGTCTTCTTCAGCCCACCGAGCGGCCCGGGCCGGTGGCAGGACGACTTCGTGCCGGTGACCACGGCATACGAAGGCCTGGAACCGGACCGAGAGCCCGAGACCGGCTGGAGCGGCGTGGACCACCTGGGCATCGCCGTGGCCGAGGACGGCCTGGACGCCGAGGTGTCGTTCCTGCGCACCGTCCTCGGGCTGCGGCCCGGACCGATCACCGAGTTCATGGAGCCCGACGGCCGACTGCGGAGTCGCATCCTGCGCCCGAACGTCGGCCAGCTGCGCATCGCACTCAGCGTCACGTTCCGACCGCGCGGCGAGCGCCCGAGCATCGGCCTCAACCAGATCGCGTTCGCCTGCACCGACCTGCTCGAGCGGGTCCGGGCCATCCGCGCTGCCGGTGTGCGGCTGATGGCCGTGCCGGCTAACTACTACGACGACCTCAGGGCCAGGCTCGACCCTGACCCCGAGCTGCTCGCGACGCTTCGGGAGCTCGAGGTTCTCTACGACCGGACTCCTACCGGCGAGTTCCTCCACGTCTACACCCCGGTCATCGACGGCCGGTTCTACATCGAGCTCGTCGAACGGATCGGCGACTACGAGGGGTTCGGCACGCCTAACACCCACGTACGGCTCGTCGCCCAGTCCCCGAGTCGAGCGATCACGACGCGCGGGGATGCGTTCGGAACATCCCGCGAGTCGTGATCTCTCGACCCCCTGCTCGCCAACCCCGATCCGCACGGGTGACCATCAGTGGGACGGTCAGGGGCCCAGGGTGCGGCTGATGGCGTGCGCGGCGACCTGCAGGGCCGAGACGAGGCGCGGGCGGTCGCGCCTGATGCTCGACACGACGACGCCGAGGGCCGCGACGACGTCCGGCCCGCTGCGGACCGGGACGGCGACCGAGCAGGCGCCGATGGTCATCTCCCCCGACGTCGTGGCGTAGCCATCGGCCACCACTGCCACCAGCTGGGCCCGCAGTCGGCCCGGCTGGGTGACCGTGTAGGGCGTGACCGGGGTCAGCCTGCGCAGCACCCGCTGCTGGACATCCGCGGGCGCGTGGGCCAGCAGCACCTTCCCCACGCCGGTCGCGTGGAGCGGCAGTCGGGTCCCGACCCGGCTGACGACGGGCACCGAGCGCTTCCCGGTGACCCGGTCGAGGTAGAGCACTCTGGAGCCGTCGCGGACGGCGAGGTGCACGGTCGCGAGCGTCCCGGCATACAGGTCCTGGAGGAAGGGCGACGCGACCTCGCGCAGGTCGGAATGCACCGGGGAGAGCAGCCCCAGGTCCCAGATCAGCCGGCCGATGACGTAGTCGCCGGTCTCGGTCCGTGCCAGCGCACCGAGCCGGACCAGCTCACCCACGATCCGATGGGTCGTCGACAGCGGGACGTCGGCCCGCCGGGAGAGCTCGCCGAGCGGGAGCCGGGGGTGCGCCTCGTCGAACGCGGTGAGGATCGCCATCGCCCGCGAGACGACCCCGGCACCCTCTCGGGACGTGTTCCCAGCCATCACCCTCGACCTTCCGCTCAGTGGAAGCATAGGGTCGACGCGGTGGGCCCGGAATCCGTAGCCTCACTGCCATGACGACGGCCGAGAAGCTCGAGGGTGGGCTCGACACCCAGCAGGTGATCTCGAAGGAGATCGCCGCGATCCAAGCCGCCTCTCCCGCCGCCGAGCCACAGCCCCGCCTGGACTTCGCGCCGTACCGCAGCTCGCTCCTGCGCCACCCGACCAAGGACCTGCGACAGGCGGACCCCGAGGGTGCCGAGCTGGTCGCGCCGGTCTTCGGCCAGTCCGACGTCGACCCCCTCGAGGCGGACCTCACGATCCAGTCCGGAGGTGAGCCGATCGGCGAGCGCATCGTGGTGACGGGTCGTCTCGTCGACGGCGACGGACGCCCGGTGCGGCGCCAGCTCGTGGAGATCTGGCACGCCAACGCGGCCGGTCGCTACATCCACCTTCGCGACCAGCACCCGGCCCCCATCGACCCGAACTTCACCGGTACCGGTCGCTGCCTCACCGATGACGAAGGGGTCTACTCCTTCACGACGATCAAGCCCGGTCCCTACCCGTGGCACAACCACCGCAACGCCTGGCGCCCGGCGCACATCCACTTCTCCCTCTTCGGGACCGACTTCACCCAGCGGATGATCACCCAGATGTACTTCCCGGCCGACCCGCTCTTCGCCCTGGACCCGATCTACCAGTCGATCACCGACCCGCGGGTGCGCGAGCGACTGGTCGCGACCTACGACCACGACCTCTCCCAGCACGACCGGCTCCTCGGCTACCGCTGGGACATCGTCCTCACCGGAGCGCACGCCACCTGGACCGAGCCGGAGGGAGACGACCGTGCCTGACCTGGTCCCCGACCTTGCCCCGACCCCCGGGCAGACGATCGGCCCGTTCTTCCACTACGCCCTTCCGTATGCCGGTGACTGCCAGCTCGTGGACCCGGGCGCCCCGGGCTCGATCCGGCTGCACGGGCACGTCTACGACGGCCATGGCGTGGGCCTACCCGATGCCCTGCTGGAGATCCGGCAGGCCGACCCCGCGGGCCGGGTCCCGACCGTCGAGGGGTCCCTGCATCGTGACGGCCGGTTCACCGGCTGGGGTCGGTGCAGCACCGACCGGCTGGGTCACTACTGGTTCCGGACGGTCGAGCCCGGGCCGACCCGGGACGGTGGCGCTCCCTTCTTCGCCGTCACCGTCTTCGCCAGGGGGCTGCTGAACCGGCTGTTCACCAGGATCTACCTGCCCGTCGACGACGCGACGCTCGCCGCCGACCCGCTGCTGTCGGGCCTGGACGACGACAGCCGCACGCGCCTCGTCGCGACCCGCGAGGACGACGGTTCGTTGCGGCTGGACCTCCACCTGCAGGGCCCGCAGGAGACCCCCTTCCTCACCTACCCGCGGCATCGAGGCTGACTCCCGTGGCCGATCTGCTCCTTCCCGGGTCGTACCGCGTCGACGGCATCCTCGACGACGACGCCCTCGTCGGCGCCATGCTGACCGTCGAGCTCGCCTGGGTGCGGGCCTTGGCAGCCACCGGCGGGGCATCTGCCGAGGACGTGCTGGCGACCGAGCAGGCCGTCGCCGGCTTCGTCCCCACCCTCGACCCGGTCGCGGTCGAGGGCGCGGGCAATCCCGTGCTGCCCCTCGTCACGGCTCTCCGGACGGCCATCGCCGACACGGACATCGCAAGCCGGGTCCACACCGGGCTGACCAGCCATGACGTGCTCGACACCGCGCTCGTCCTGCTCGCCCGGGCAGCGGCCGAGCAGACGCTCGGGGCCCTGGACCGGGTCGCCGACGCCCTGGCCCGGCTGGCCGGGGAGCACCGGGGAAGCGTCATGGCCGGGCGCACGCTGACGCAGTATGCCGTGCCCGTCACCTTCGGCCTCACCGCCGCCCAGTGGCTCATCGGCATCCTCGACGCTCGGGGAGCCCTGGCGGATGCGACGGGTGACCTCCCGGTGCAGTGCGGCGGTGCGGCCGGAACCCTTTCCCGCGCAGCCGATCTCGTGGATGACCCGCTGGCGACCGCCGCGGCGTTCGCGGCCGGGCTCGGCCTGGTCGCGCCGACGCTGCCCTGGCACACCAGGCGGACCCCGGTCACCCGGCTTGCCGACGCACTCGTCCAGACCTGCGACGCCCTGGGTGTGCTCGCCGACGACGTCCTGCTGCTCGGCCGCCCGGAGGTCGGCGAGGTCGGCGAAGGCGCGGCGGCCGGTCGCGGAGGCTCCTCCACGATGCCGCACAAGCAGAACCCGGTGCTGTCGGTCCTCGTGTCGAGTGCCGCCCAGCGGGCGCCACTCCTGGGCGCCCAGCTGCACCTGTCGGCGGCACGGGCCGTCGACCAGCGCCCGGACGGCGCCTGGCACGCGGAGTGGTCGGCGCTGCGCACCCTGCTCGGCGTCACTGCCGTCGCCGCCGACCAGGCAGCAGAGCTCACCGAGCACCTCGACGTCCACCCCGACCACATGCGTCGGCGGGCCGAGTCCGTCGCGGACCAGCTCCTCGCCGAGCGCGGCGATACGCACGATCGGGACCTCACGGCATACCTCGGGGTCAGTTCTCGGCTCGTCGAGCGCGCCCTGCTCCGGCATCGCGAGGTGCGCGATGACGGTTGAGCTAGCGCTGACCCGCCTGCACGGATCACCTGATGCCACAAGGCTGCTCGTCGTCGGGCCCTCCCTCGGCACGAGCGTCTCGACGCTGTGGTCGGCGTGCGCCTCGCGGATGCCGGCCGAGCTGGAGGTCGTCGGCTGGGACCTGCCCGGGCACGGCGCGAGCGCTCCGGCGACGGGGCCCTTCACCGTGGGCGACCTCGCGTATGCCGTGCGCAAGGCTCTCACGCCGGTGGCCGCCGGCCGGCCCTCGGCGTATGCCGGTGTCTCCCTGGGCGGCTGCGTCGCCTTCGCGCTCGCCACCGACCCCGGGCCGTTCGACACCCTCGTCGCCATCGCCTCCTCGCCCAGGATCGGCGAGCCCGGTGCGTGGTCGGAGCGGGCCGGCCTGGTCCGACGTGCCGGGACGCCGGTCATGGTGAGCGGCTCCGCCCAGCGCTGGTTCGCCCCCGGCTTCACCGTGCGCGACCCCTCGACCGCGAGTGCCCTGCTCTTGGGACTGTCGGAGGCCGACAGCGCCTCCTACGCCTGGGCTTGCGAGGCGCTGGGAGGGTTCGACGCGCGAGCCGACGTCGCCGGCGCGCTCGTGCCGCTCCACGTGGTCACGGGCGAGCATGACCCGGTCGTCCCGCCGGACTCGGTCGCCGACCTTCTGGTCGCCTCCCGCCGGGTCCTCATGGGGTGCGCCCACCTGCCCCCGGCGGAGGTGCCCGACGCGACGGCAGACCTGCTGACCGACATCCTCGAGCCCACGGAGGCACGGCCATGACCGACGACCGTCACGACGCCGGAATGCGGGTCCGACGATCGGTGCTGGGGGACGCCCACGTCGACCGGGCTGAAGCCGGCAAGTCCGCGTTCACCGAGGACTTCCAGTCGTTCATCACCGAGTACGCCTGGGGCGAGGTCTGGACCCGGCCCGGTCTGGACCGCCGGATGCGCAGCGTCATCACCCTCACGGCGCTCATCGCCTACGGACAGTGGGACGAGCTGGCCCTGCACGTGCGCGCGGCCCGCCGCAACGGCCTCACGGTCGAGGAGATCAAGGAGGTCATCCTCCACTCCGCCGTCTACCTCGGGGTCCCCGCCGCAAACCACGCCTTCGCTGTCGCCGACGCCGTACTCAAGGAGAGCCAGCCATGACCGACGACGCCTTCGTCTACGACGCCGTCCGCACCCCCTTCGGACGGTTCGGGGGTGCGCTGGCCGGGCTGCGTCCCGACGACCTCGCCGCCCTCGTCGTGCGCAGCATCGTGGACCGCGCTCCCGGGCTCGACCCTGAGCAGATCGACGAGATCGTCCTCGGCAACGCCAACGGCGCCGGGGAGGAGAACCGCAACGTCGCCCGGATGGCCGGGTTGCTCGCCGGGCTACCGGTCGCCATTCCAGCAACCACGGTCAACCGGCTGTGCGGGTCGAGCCTGGACGCCGCCATCGTCGCCTCGCGACAGATCGCCGTCGGGGAGGCCGACGTCGTGGTCGTCGGTGGCGTGGAGTCGATGAGCCGTGCCCCCTACGTTCTCCCCAAGGCCGAGCGTGCCTATCCGGCCGGCGACGCGACGCTGGTCTCCACGACCCTCGGGTGGCGGCTGGTCAACCCTCGGATGAAGCCGGACTGGACGGTCTCCCTCGGCGAGGCCACCGAGCGGCTGCGCGAGCGGGAAGGCATCTCCCGCGAGGACCAGGATGCCTTCGCGCTCCGCTCCCACCGGGCGGCCGCCCGGGCCTGGGACGACGGGTTCTACGACGACCAGGTCGTCGCCGTCCCGGGGGTGACCCTGACGCGCGACGAGTCGGTCCGGTCCGACACCGACCTGCAACGCCTGGCCGGGCTGTCCGCGGTGTTCCGTCCGGACGGCACAGTCACGGCGGGCAACGCCTCCCCCCTCAGCGACGGCGCGTCGGCGGCCATCCTCGGCAGCGGTCGAGCCGAGGAGATCCTCGGCCGGCCCCCGGTCGCCAGGATCGCGGGGCGTGGGGCAGCGGCCGGCGAACCGCAGTACTTCGGGTTCGCGCCCGTCGCGGCTGCCGACCTGGCTCTACGACGTGCCGGCATCGGCTGGTCCGACGTGGCCGCAGTCGAGCTGAACGAGGCGTTCGCCGCCCAGTCCCTCGCCTGCATCCGGGCATGGGACGTCGATCCCGGCATCGTCAACCAGCACGGGGGCGCGATCGCGATCGGTCATCCGCTCGGGGCCTCTGGCGTCAGGGTCCTTGGCACCCTCGCCGCGACCCTCGCCTCCTCGGGTGCGCGCTGGGGCGTCGCAGCCCTCTGCATCGGGGTGGGTCAGGGGCTGGCGGTCGTCCTGGAGAACGTCCACGCGACCGGGGTGGCCGCATGACGCTCACCATGGCGGGCGACCCCCTGGAGGCGGTCGCCGGGATCGAGGACGGTTCGACCATCCTCGTCGGGGGGTTCGGCGCGGCCGGCGAGCCCGTGGACCTCATCGACGCTCTGCTGCACAGTGGCGCGAAGGACCTCACCCTGGTCAGCAACAACGCCGGCGGCGGCGACGGGGGCATCGCCCTCCTGGTGAAGGAGCGCAGGATCCGCAAGGTCGTGTGCTCCTTCCCCCGGCAGTTCAACTCGTGGCACTTCGACGCCGCCTACCGGGCCGGGGAGCTCGCGCTGGAGCTCGTGCCACAGGGCAACCTCGCGGAGCGGATCCGCGCGGCCGGAGCCGGGATCGGCGCCTTCTACACACCCACCGGCTACGGCACGATGCTGGCCGAGGGCAAGGAGACCCGCGAGATCGACGGCCGGGGCCACGTCCTGGAGTACCCGATCCGCGGCGATGTCGCCCTCGTTCGCGCCCACCTGGCCGACGAGCTGGGCAATCTGGTCTACCGCAAGACCGCCAGGAACTTCGGTCCCATCATGGCGACGGCGGCCGCGAGGACGATCGTCCAGGTCGACGACATCCTGCCGGTCGGCGCCCTGGATCCCGAGACGATCGTCACCCCGTGCATCTATGTCGACGTCGTGGTGCGCGTCGATCGACACGACAAGGTCCCATCAGACAGTGCAGGAGGCGGCCAATGACGAGTACCGGTCGGCTGGATCGCGACGGCATGGCGCGCCTCGTCGCTGCGGACATCCCACGAGGGGCGTTCGTCAACCTCGGGATCGGCCTGCCCACCACGGTGGCCAACCACCTGTCGCCGGAGGGCGGGGTCACGCTGCATACCGAGAACGGCATGCTCGGCATGGGGCCGGAGGCCCATGGCGACGAGGTCGACCCTGACCTCACCAACGCGGGCAAGGTTCCGGTCACCGAGCTGCCGGGAGCCTCCTACTTCCACCATGCCGACTCCTTCGCGATGATGCGAGGCGGACACCTGGACATCTGTGTCCTCGGCGCCTACCAGGTCTCCGGGGCCGGGGACCTGGCCAACTGGCACACCGGCAAACCGGGCGACATTCCGGCCGTCGGTGGTGCGATGGACCTCGCCCTTGGCGCCAAGCAGACGTTCGTCATGATGAACCTGCTCGCCCGCGACGGCTCCCCCAAGCTGGTGCCGGAGTGTACATATCCGCTGACCGCCCTCGGCTGTGTCTCCCGGGTCTACACCGACCTCGCGGTGTTCCTCGTCGAGCCCGGCCGGGTCGTCGTGCGTGACGTCTTCGGGACCACCTTCACCGAGCTCGAGTCCCTCGTCGACCTGCCGCTCGTCGACGGGACCTAGACAGCCCCCCGCGCCCCTGCCGCGACCCTGCCGCGCCCCCGCCGCCGTGGGCTTCTGCGCCATGGCGCAGAAGCCGACCAGACCCGCAGCAATGGGTGCGCCGGTGGTCGGCCTGAGCGCCCCGGCGCAGAAAGCCTCCCGGCCAACATCTGCCAAGCCCGAGGGGTCAGTCGTCGGAGCCGCCGCCCACGGGTCACCCGCGAACGGTGCCCGGGAGGGCCACTGCGTCTTTGTGGTTCGTTGACGTCTTTGTGGTTCGTTGACGTCTTTGTGGTTCGTTGGGGCGCTGTACCAGGGCCCGACCGGGATAATGCTCGTGCATCGGCTCGTCGCGGGTGACGAGCCGAGGAGCCAGCCGAGCCGATGAGCGAGACGAGCCCATGAGCACCCACGACGCCACCGATCTGGCGGACAGCGCCGCGCCCCTGGATGCCCTGCTCGTCGACGCGGCCCTCGGCCCGATCCGGCGCTTCGTCCCCGACGCGTCCAGCGCCAAGTGGGCCATGTCCCTGGCCAAGCACCCGGTCGACAGCATCCGACGCCTGGGCGCCCTGGGCGCCGAGGCCGGCCGCATCGTGGCGGGGAGCTCGGACGTCCAGCCGCGCCGGGGTGACCGGCGGTTCGCCGACAGCTCATGGAACGACAACCCGGTGCTGCGACGCCTCGTCCAGCTCTACCTCGCCGGCGGTCAGACCGTCGAGGAGCTCGTCGCCCACGCCGATCTGGACCCCCGCGACCGGGCGCGCGTCGCCTTCCTGCTCGAGAACCTCGTGGACGCGGTCGCGCCGAGCAATGTGCCGTTCGTCAACCCGGCGTCGACCAAGGAGGCGATCGACACGGTCGGGATGAGCCTGGCCCGGGGCGGCATCCAGCTGGTCAAGGACCTCGCCGCCGCCCCCCGGGTGCCCGAGATGGTGGACACCTCCGGCTTCGTCCTCGGCGAGAACGTCGCGGCCACGCCTGGAGCCGTGGTGTTCCGCAACGAGGTGCTCGAGCTGATCCAGTACCGGCCGCAGGCCAAGAAGGTCTACGAGGTACCGGTCCTGATCGTCCCGCCGACGATCAACAAGTACTACGCGATCGACCTGGCGCCGGGGCGGAGCCTCGTGGAGTTCAGCGTGCAGCAGGGACGCCAGATGTTCGTCATCTCCTGGCGCAACCCGGACGCACGGCACTCCGCCTGGGGCTTCGACACCTACGCCCGCGCCATCCTGGACGTGCTGGACGTCGTCGAGGAGATCACCGGCAGAGACCGGACCGTGCTTGCCGGCATCTGCTCCGGAGGGATCCTGGCCAGCATCGTCGCGGCATACCTCTCCGGCACCGGACGACAGGACCGGCTGGCCGGAGTCTGCCTCGCGGTGACGGTGATCGACAACGAGGGCGCCGGCACGGTCGCAGCACTCGCCGACCCGCGCCTGGCCGCCCTCGCCAAGGCCCGGTCCGCCCGCAAGGGCTATCTCGACGGGCGTGCGCTGGCCGAGGTGTTCGCGTGGCTGCGGCCCAACGACCTGATCTGGAACTACTGGGTCAACAACTACCTGCTCGGCAGGCGACCGCCGGCCTTCGACATCCTCTTCTGGAACTCGGACACGACCCGGATGAGCGCTGCCCTGCACGCCGACTTCGTGGACCTCGCGATGGAGAACCAGCTGACCCACCCCGGAGCGCTGACCGTCCTCGGCGTGCCGATCGACCTCGGCAAGATCACTGTCGACTCCTACATCGTGGCCGGCATCGCCGACCACATCACGCCGTGGGAGAACTGCTACCGCACCACCCAGCTCTTCGGCGGGACCTCCCGGTTCGTGCTCTCCACGAGCGGTCACATCGCGGCCCTGGTCAACCCGCCGGGCAACCCCAAGTCGACCTATCGCACCAACCCCGACGACGTCGCGGACGCCAAGGTCTGGCTCCAGGGCGCGGAGACCCACCAGGGGACCTGGTGGACCGACGTCGCCGCCTGGCTCGACACCCGCTGCGGCGCGCTGAAGCAGGCCCCGCGCAAGCTCGGGTCGGCGCGGTTGCACCCGCTCGAGCCCGCGCCGGGCACGTATGTCTTCGACAAGTAGCGACGAGTGAGGCAGACCATGTACGAGCACATCGGCCGATCCCGCGGCACCGACTACTTCCACATCGGCGACCAGCTGACCTCCGACGAGCGTGACATCTGGAACCGCACGCGGCACTTCGTCGACGACGAGGTGCTCCCCGTCATCAACGAGCACTGGGAGAGCGCGGAGTTCCCCCGCACCCTCGCCCGACGGCTCGGCGAGCTGGGTCTCGTGGGCGACGGGATCCAGGGCTACGGGTGCCCGCCGATGAGCCCGATCGCGACCGGGCTGGTCCACATGGAGGTCAACCGGGGCGACGGCAGCCTCGGCACCTTCCTCGGCGTCCAGGCCGGGCTCGCGATGCAGTCCATCGCCATCCTGGGGTCTGCGGAGCAGAAGGAGCGCTGGCTCCCCGCGATGGCGAGGGTGGAGGCAGTCGGCGCGTTCGCCCTCACCGAGCCGACCCACGGCTCGGACTCGGTCGCACTGGAGACCACGGCCCGCCGCGACGGCGACACATGGGTGCTCAACGGAACCAAGAAGTGGATCGGCAACGGCACCATCGCCGACGTCGTCGTGGTCTGGGCCCGCAGCACCGAGGACGGGAAGGTGAAGGGGTTCCTCGTGCCACGAGGGACGCCCGGGTACGACGCCCGCCGGATCGACGGCAAGGTCTCCCTCCGGGCCGTCTGGCAGGCGGAGATCACCCTGACCGACGTGCGCGTGCCGGAGAGCGACCGGCTGCCGGGTGCGGAGAGCTTCAAGGACACCGCCCGCGTGCTGGCGGGCACTCGCAACGCGGTCGCGTGGGGCGCGCTGGGACACGCCACCGCGGCATACGACATCGCCGTCGGCTACTGCACCGAACGCACCCAGTTCGGCAAGCCGCTCGTGTCCTTCCAGATCGTCCAGGACAAGCTCGTGAAGATGCTCGCGGAGGTCTGCTCGATGCAGCTCTACTGCCTGCGGCTGGGCCGGCTCATCGAGGAGGGCAGGCTGACCGACACGATCGCGGCGCTGGCCAAGATGAACAACACCCGCAAGGCCCGCCAGGTCGTCGCCGAGGCGCGGGACCTGCTCGGCGGGAACGGCATCCTGCTGGAGTTCCACGTGATGCGACACATGGCCGACATGGAGGCACTGCACACCTATGAAGGCACCGAGACCATCCAGACCCTCATCGTCGGACGCGACATCACCGGTGTCGGCGCCTTCGCCTGAGCCGGCAGCGCCCGAGCTGCGCTGGCTCAAGGTTCTCGGGCACCAGGTCCGGGTCTCCGTCCGCCCGGGGACCGAACCCGGCCCACCACTGTTGCTGTGCAACGGAATCGGCGCGAGCCTGGACCTCCTCCAGCCTTTCGTCGACGCCCTCGACCCGCGCATCGAGGTGGTCCGGTTCGACGTCCCGGGCGCCGGCGGCTCGCCCGACCCGTGGGTGCCCTACAACTTCGCCCTGCTCTCGGGGTGGGTATGCCGGATGATGACGCAGCTCGGCCACGACCGGTTCGACGTGCTCGGCATCTCCTGGGGTGGCGGGCTCGCCCAGCAGATCGCGTTCCAGAACCCCCGGCGGTGCCGGCGCCTGGTCCTCGTCAGCACGGCCACCGGCTCCCTGATGGTGCCGGCGAACCCGACGGTCCTGCTCAAGATGCTGACTCCCAAGCGCTATCGCGATGCCGACTACGCGACGACCATCGCGGCCGACCTGTACGGGGGCCGGGTCCGTGGACGTCCCGAGGAGGTCCGCCACCTGATGCACGACCAGTCCCGCATCGGCTCTCGGCGCGGCTACTGGCTCCAGCTGCTCGCGGGCGCCGGCTGGTCGAGCCTGCCGGGCCTGCCGTTCATCCGGCAGCCGACGCTCATCTTGGCCGGCGACGACGACCCGATCATCCCGCTCGCCAACGCGCGCATCTTGAGCCGACTGATCCCCAACGCCCAGCTGCACGTGTTCGCCGACGGGCACCTCGGGCTGGTCACCAGCGCCGACGACCTCGCGCCGCGGATCGCCGACTTCCTCCGCCGCGAGCCGGCGGGGTAGTCCGCGGTCGTCCGCGGTCGCCCTCGGCCAGATCCGGGTTCAACGCCCTCCCTTATCGAAGGACGAGGGATCAATCGGCCGCACCTATCGAACCAGCGGAACTTCCGAATGTCGCTCCGGATGCCGGAGGGTCACTGTCGAAACATGGCAGCGTTCAGTCCTCTGGAGTGGCCGGTCTTGCCGCAGCTCCGGTCCGGAGACAGCTTCGGACGCGGCCCCGCAGTCCAGTCCAAGTAGTCCAGTCCAAGCAGTCCAGTCCAAGCAGTCCCGCGAGATGACCCCGCGCACGGCCACGGCCGACCGTGTCGTGCAGAGCGTCTGCCGTTCTGCGCCGTGGGCTGTGGCCAGTGGGTCTACGTCAAGGACGAGAAGGTCATCCAGATCGAGGGTGACCCGGACTCCGCCATCTCGCGCGGCCGGCCCTGCCCCAAGGGCTCGGCCAGCGAACAGCTGGTCAACGCACCCAACCGTCAGACCAAGATCCTCTACCGCGCACCGCGGGCCACCGAGTGGCAGCCCCTCGAGCTGGACACCGCGATCGACATGATCGCCGACCGGTTCGTCGAGAGCCGCCGCAACGGCTGGCAGGACCTGGACAAGAAGGGCCGCAGGCTGCGTCGCACGATGGGCATCGCCTCCCTCGGCGGCGCAACCCTGGACAACGAAGAGAACTACCTCATCTAGAAGCTCTTCACCGCCGCCGATGCGATCAGATCGAGAACCAGGCGCATATTTGACACTCCGCCACGGTTCCCGGTCTGGGAGCCTCCTTTGGACGCGGTGGAGCGTCACAGCCGTTGCAGGACATGGCCAACTCCGACTGCATCGACGACTCGATCACCACGGCCGGCTGATCCGGACCACTGCGAGCGGGATCACCTCACCGTATGCCGCGGGGTAGGTCAACGGACCTCGATCCCGTCGCCGACCACGGTGTGGCCGATGACGGGGTACCCCGGAATCTCACCGATGAGGAGGAGCCCGCCGGAGGTCTGGGCATCGGCGAGGAGGAGCAGGTCATCCTCGGTGATCCCGGCACCCGAACGGACCGACGGTCGCACCCAGTCCAGGTTGCGGCGGGTGCCGCCGGAGATGTAGCCGTCCGCGAGCGCCCCGAGCGCCCCGTCGACGACGGGCACCGCCGACCGGTCGATGACCGCGCCGATCCCGGAGGCCCGGCACATCTTGTGCAGGTGACCGAGCAACCCGAACCCGGTCACGTCGGTGGCAGCCCGTATGCCGGCCGCGAGGGCCGCGACGGACGCGTCCCGGTTGAGCTGGGTCATCAGGTCGATGGCCTGCGGGAAGACCTCACCGGTCTGCTTGTGCCGGTTGTTGAGCAGCCCGACGCCGATCGGTTTCGTGAGGGTGATGGGCAGGCCAGGCTCCGCAGCATCGTTGCGCAGCAGGCGATCTGGATGCGCCACTCCGGTGACGGCCATCCCGTACTTCGGCTCCGGGTCGTCGACGGTGTGCCCGCCGATGACCGGGCACGCTGCTTGCGCCGCAACATCGAGACCGCCACGAAGCACCTCGCGCATCAGCTCCATCGGCAGCACCCCACGTGGCCAGCCGACGAGGTTGATCGCGACGATCGGAGTGCCGCCCATCGCGTAGATGTCGGAGAGTGCGTTGGCTCCGGCGATCCGGCCCCAGTCGTAGGCATCGTCGACGACCGGCGTGAAGAAGTCGGCCGTGGACAGGATGGCGAGGTCGTCCCGCACCCGGATGGCGGCCGCGTCGTCACCGTGGTCCAGCCCGACGAGAATGTCCGGACCGACCTGCCCGACCAGGCCCCGGACCGCCTCCTCCAGCTCACCGGGTGGGATCTTGCAGGCGCACCCACCCCCGTGGGCGTAGCCGGTCAGCCGCACCGGGCCATCGGTGCCGGCGGAGGATTTCGGCTCGATACGGTCCACAGTCGTCACCCGCCGAGACTAAACCAGTCCCCATTGGCTAGGTTGGTGCAGGCATGGAGGCGTCAGGGTTCCTGGTGGGCCCCCCGGTCTTCAAAACCGAGGAGGTCGAGTATCTCGGCCTGGCGGGTTCGATTCCCGTCCGCCTCCGCCACATACCCAGGTGCCCGAGGAGGAGCTCGTGACGTCGGTGGACCCGCGGCGGCTCATCCCCAGGACCGACCACCTCCTGGGCCTGCCAGCTGTCCGAGCGGCGCAGGAACGCCTCGGCCAGGACCTCGTGCGGGCGATCGTCAGCGACGTTCAGGACCTGGCCCGCCGTGGGGAGCTCGGGCCCGATGAGGTCGAGGGCGTCCTGACGGCGCGGCTTGCCTCCCGCTCCCCCACCCTGCTGCGTCCGGTCCTCAATGCGACCGGCGTGGTCATCCACACCAACCTCGGTCGGGCGCCGCTGTCCCGGGCCGCCGTCGACGCCATCGTCACGGCGAGCGGCTACGTCGATGTCGAGCTCGACCTCGCGACCGGCATACGGTCCAAGCGTGGGACCGCTGCCAAGGGGGCGCTGCTGCGGGCCTGCCCCGCGGCCGAGGACGCCCTCGTCGTCAACAACGGCGCTGCCGCCCTCGTCCTGGCCACCACCGTCTTCGCGGCCGGTCGTGAGGTCGTGATCAGCCGCGGCGAGCTCATCGAGATCGGCGCCGGCTTCCGGCTCCCGGACCTGATGGCCTCGACCGGAGCCCGGCTGCGCGAGGTCGGCACGACCAACCGCACCCACCTGGCCGACTACCTCGACGCGATCGGCCCCGAGACCGGCTGCGTCCTCAAGGTGCACCCGAGCAACTTCCGGGTCGAGGGGTTCACCAGCGGGGTGTCCTTGGAGGAGCTGCGGGCCGCGATCCAGGACGTCCCGCTCGTCGCCGATCTCGGCAGCGGGCTGCTCGTGCCCGATCCGGTGCTGCCCGACGAGCCGGACGCAACCTCCGCGCTCGCCGCAGGTGCCGACCTGGTCATCGCCAGCGGCGACAAGCTGCTCGGTGGTCCGCAGGCCGGGCTGTTGCTGGGCCGGGCCGAGCTGGTGTCCCGGCTGGCCCGCCACCCGCTGGCCCGCGCCGTCCGCGTGGACAAGCTGACCCTCGCGGCGATCGAGGCCACCCTCTCGGGTGGGCCGGTCCCGGTGATGCAGTCACTGCACGCCGACGCCGCCGTCCTGCGCACCCGGGCCGAGCGCCTCGCTGCCGCCGTGGGTGCTCCGGTCGTCGCCCACGACGGCCGGGTCGGTGGCGGCGGCGCACCCGGCGTCCCCCTGCACGGCTGGGCGGTGCGGCTCCCCGCCGACCTCGCCGAGCCTCTGCGCAGGGGTGACCCGGCAGTCCTGCCACGCGTTCACGACGGTGCCTGCCTGATCGACCTCCGGTGCGTCCCGCCGGAGGAGGACGACCGGCTGACCGCGGCCATCCAGCGAGTCATCACCGGCGACCGGACCGTCGGGCACTGACGTGCACGTCGTCGCGACGGCCGGGCACGTCGACCACGGCAAGAGCACCCTGGTCCGGGCCCTCACCGGCATGGAGCCCGACCGGTGGGAGGAAGAGCGGCGCAGGGGTCTGACGATCGACCTCGGGTTCGCCTGGACGACCCTCCCCTCCGGGGCAGGGGTGGCGTTCGTCGACGTGCCGGGGCACGAGCGGTTCCTCGCCAACATGCTGGCCGGCCTCGGACCGGCCCCGGTCGTGATGTTCGTCGTCGCGGCCGACGAGGGGTGGCAGGCCCAGTCGAGCGACCACCGCGACGTCGTCGCCGCGCTCGGGATCCAGACCGGTGTCGTGGTGCTCAGCCGGGCCGACCGCGCCACGCCCGAGCGGGTCGAGGAGGTCCGGGCCCAGGTGTGGGCCGAGCTCGCCGGCTCCGGGCTGGAGGACGCCCCGGTCGTGACCGTCTCCGCGGTCACCGGGAACGGTCTGGACGAGCTGCGCCAGACGCTGGACCAGGTGCTGTCGCGGCATACGCCGTCAGCAACCGCGCGGCTGCGGCTGTGGGTGGACCGGTCGTTCAGCGTGACCGGAGCGGGCGCGGTGGTCACCGGAACCCTCACCGCGGGCAGCATCTCCCGTGGGGAGCAGGTCGAGGTGCTCGGGGCGAGCAGCCGTCGAACGGCCACGGTCCGACGGCTCGAGAGCGAGGGCCAGGTCCACGACGTCCTGCGTCCGGTGAGCCGGGTGGCGCTCAACCTGCGCGGCCTGTCCTCGATGGAGATCTCCCGGGGCGACGTCATCCTCACGCCTGGCAGCTGGCTGCTCACCAAGCTCCTGGACGTCCGGCGAACCAGCGGGCCGGCCTACGAGGACGTTCCGCACGAGACCACCCTGCACGTCGGGACCGCTGCCGTGCAGGTGCGTGTTCGGCCGCTGGACGCGGAGCACGCTCGCGTCACCCTGAGCCGGTCCCTGCCGCTGACCGTCGGGGACCGGATCGTGCTGCGAGACCCAGGGAGCGGCGCGATCGGCGGCGCGCTGGTCCTGGATGCCGAACCGCCCGGCCTGCGTCGTCGGGGCGACGCCGCCCGCCGAGCCGCTGTCCTGCACTCGATGGACCCGGCCGGCGATGTCACCATCGAGGTCGCCCGTCGCGGGGCCGTCCGGGAGGCCCACCTGCGTGACCTCGGACTGGTCACCCTCGCCGAGCCCCCGGTGCCGGACAGCATCCTCGTCGAGCGCGGCTGGTGGGTCGACCGAGCCGCACGGGAGGCATGGGGGCGGCGCCTTCACGTCGCGGTCTCCGAGCTCCACGCACGCGACCCGCTGGCGGTCGGGCTGTCCCGCGGCGCCCTACGTGACCTGCTCGTGCTGCCCAGCGACGACCTGGTGGAGTCGGTCGTAGCCCAGGCGGGCCTCGTCCTGGAGGGCGGCTACGTCCGGTCCGCCGACCGACCGGTCGGGCTGGGGGCGGCCGAGGCCGGCCTGGTGACCCTGGAGGGACGGCTCGCGGCCGACCCGTTCGCGGCGCCGGAGGCCGACGAGCTCGACCGGCTCGGCCTCGGGCCGCGCGAGCTCGCCGCCGCGGAGCGCACCGGCCGGCTGCTCCGGCTGGGTCAGGGCGTCGTGCTCCTCCCGACTGCGCCCGCCCAGGCGATGCGGACCCTTGCCGCGCTGGACCAGCCGTTCACGACGAGCGCTGCGCGACAGGCTCTCGGGACCACCCGGCGGGTGGTCATCCCGTTGCTGGAGCACCTCGACGGCAGGGGTTGGACCCGCCGCCTGGACGCCGGGCACCGTCAGGTCGTTCGCTGACGGGCGGGTGCCGCGGCCTGCCCCGACCCTCGGTCCGTCCTCGCGCCACGGCGCCACGGCTCTGGCGCCTCAGTCCTCGCAGACGAGCCGCACGCCGTCGGCGATCCGATAGGGCCCGGTGGCCACCAGCGCTCCGACGGCTCGGCGCAACCGGCTCACCTCGGCCCGCACGGTGACCTGGTGCTCGTCGTCACCGAACAGGGCGCGGCTGAGCCGGGCCGCACTCAGTCCCTCGGTGCCGGCCGCCGCCAGCCGCCGCAGGATCTCGGCGTGACGTGGGGTGAGCGAGGCGCGCCAAGCGCCCCCGTCGGCGGCCCCGGACACCTCCAGCACCGCGTCGCCGCTGACGGTTCGCAGATGCCCGACGATGGTGGCAGCCCGACGGTCGGGCCGCACGAGCCACCCCTCGGCCAGCCGCTCGGGCAGGCACAGCCCCAGGCCGGGCACGGCGATCGGCCGGTCCTCCCGGGGTGCCGCGATCCGGTCGCGGACGAGCACCCCGTGGTGGTGCGCCACCCACCCGTCGTCGTCGACGAGCAACAACGGACCACCCGTCGTCGCGATGATGTGCTCGGCCGAGCGGCGCAAGCGGTGCAGCGACTCCTCGTGGTACCGCCAGAGTCGCGCCTCGGCGAGCCGGGTCGCCGAGTCGACGAGCGCGATGAGGGCCGGGTGCAGGGTCAGGGCCGGCCCGCTGACGTCGATGACGCCGAGCAGGGCGCCGGTCCGCGGGTCGTGGATCGGGGAGGCCGTGCAGTACCAGGGGTGCTGACCCTCCTCGAAGTGCTCGGCCGAGAACAGCTGCACCGGTGCGCGCTCCGCGAGCGCCGTGCCGATGGCGTTGGTCCCCACGTGGTCCTCGGTCCACGTCGCTCCCTCGGTGAAGCCGAGGACATCGGCCCGTCGAAGGACGCCGGGCGATCCCTCGCGCCACAGGATGACCCCGTCGGCGTCGGTGACGACCACGATGAACCGCGACGCGTCGGCTACCGACGTGAGCATGGTCCGGATCTCGTCGACCACGAGCGCCAGCGGCGAGGTGCGCCGCCTGCGCTCGACCTCGGCCCGGGTCAGCGGGTCGCGGGCGTTGGCCCGCGTCGGGTCGAGCCCGACCCCGAGGACCCGTCGCCACGAGCGGAAGACGAGAGGCCGCGGGCTGACCGGTGGCGGCGAGCCGCCCATGACCGCGTCGTGGACCCGAAGGAGCGCGCGAGCATACTGGCCCAGGTCAGTGCCCGGGGCGACCGCACTGCCGGCGTACTGCGTCATCGGCGACTCCTGCTCGCGCCCACACCCGGGCGTCACCGGTCAGGCTAGCCCCGACTCCGACACATCCCTACGGCCCGGCGTCAAAATCCCGCGCAGTCGTCAGCCGGCCGACACCACGGGATGCAACGTCGTGCAACCCTTCCCCGCCGTCCGTCCGGACGATGTGCTGGGAGCCAGCGCGGGTCGACGGAGACCTGCTCGTCGCGAAGGAGCACGACATGACCGACACCCTGGAGCGCGCCGACACCGAAGCACGGTCCGCCCAGGCCCGGGCCGAGGCCTGGCTCACCGGCTTCGAGGCGGCCCTCGCGGACCGGGACGTCGAACGGGCCGTGGCCATGTTCGCCACCGACAGCTACTGGCGGGACCTGGTCTCGTTCACCTGGAACATCACGACCGTCGAGGGTCGCGACGGGGTGCGTGACCTGCTCAGCCAGACGCTGGAGGGCACCGACCCGTCGGCCTTCGCGACGAGCGAGCCGCCGACCGAGGACGGCGGGGTCGTCACGGCCTGGTTCACTTTCGAGACGGGCGTCGGCAGGGGCACCGGGCTCCTCCGACTCACCGAGGAGGACGGCGAGGACCGGGCGTGGACGTTCCTCACCGCGTTGCACGAGCTCAAGGGCCACGAGGAGCCCAAGGGCCCCCGACGGCCGATGGGCGCCGAGCACGGGGCCAGCAAGTCGCGCACGACCTGGAAGGAGAGGCGCGAGGAGGAGGCCGAGTCGCTCGGCACGACGACCCAGCCGTACGTCCTCGTCATCGGCGGCGGGCAGGGCGGCATCGCCCTCGGCGCCCGCCTCCGCCAGCTCGGCGTGCCCAGCCTGGTGATCGACAAGCACCCGCGGCCGGGCGACCAGTGGCGCGGGCGCTACAAGTCGCTGTGCCTCCACGACCCGGTCTGGTACGACCACCTTCCCTACATCAAGTTCCCCGACAACTGGCCGGTGTTCGCCCCCAAGGACAAGATCGGCGACTGGCTCGAGTCCTACGTCAAGGTCATGGAGGTGCCCTACTGGTCGAGCACCGTGGCCACCTCCGCCACCTGGTCGGAGGAGGGCGCGCACTGGGTCGTCGAGGTGGAGCGCGACGGCCAGCCGCTCACCCTGCGGCCCACCCAGCTCGTCTTCGCCACCGGCATGTCCGGGAAGGCCCGTATGCCGGAGGTCAAGGGCATCGACGTCTTCCGCGGGGACGTCCACCACTCCTCGCGGCACCCGGGTCCGGATGCGTATGCCGGGAAGAAGGCTGTCGTCATCGGCAGCAACAACAGCGCCTTCGACATCTGTGGAGCGTTGTGGGAGAACGATGTTGACGTGACCATGGTGCAGCGCTCGTCGACGCACATCGTCAAGAGCGGCAGCCTGATGGAGTACGGCCTCGGCGACCTCTACTCCGAGCGCGCCGTCGCCGCGGGTGTGACGACCGAGAAGGCCGACCTCATCTTCGCCTCGCTCCCCTACCGGATCCTCCACACGTTCCAGATTCCGGCATACGAGAAGATGGCCGAGGTCGACAAGGCCTTCTACGACCGTCTCGAGCAGGCCGGCTTCTGGCACGACTGGGGTGCTGACGGGTCCGGCCTGTTCATGAAGTACCTGCGCCGCGGATCCGGCTACTACATCGACGTCGGCGCCGCCGACCTGGTGGCCAACGGGGACGTCGCGCTGGTCCACGGCCAGGTCGACCACCTCACCGAGGACGCCGTCGTCCTCGAGGACGGGACCGAGCTGCCGGCCGACCTCGTCGTCTTCGCCACCGGCTACAACTCGATGAACGGCTGGGTCGCCGACCTGGTCGACCAGGAGACCGCCGACCGGCTCGGCAAGGTCTGGGGCCTGGGCTCGGACACGCCGAAGGACCCTGGCCCGTGGGAAGGCGAGCAGCGCAACATGTGGAAGCCCACCCAGGTGGCGAACCTGTGGATGCACGGTGGCAACCTGCACCAGTCCCGGCACTACTCGCTCTACCTCGCCCTGCAGCTCAAGGCCCGACAGGCCGGCCTCGACACCCCCGTCTACCGGCTCCAGGCGGTGCACCACACCGGCTGAGCCGCCCCGAACGCCCCGGCCGCCCCCTGGGTTCGGGCCCGGTGACATCGGGCCCGAACCTGGGGCAGGTGCCTCATGACCCGACCCGGACGCCCGGCATACAACGGGTTCATGAACACAGCTCACCCCACCACAACAGCCTTCCTCGACGCTCTCGTCGCCCGCGACTTCGGGCGACTCACCGACACGATCGCTCCCCAGGCGACCCTGCGCGCACTCGTCCCCCCCGGCCACCTCGACTGGGAAGGACGGGACCAGGTGGCCGGACGCTTCAGCTTCTGGTTCGGCGGCACAGACGACTTCGAGGTCCTCGAGCACGGTGCCGAGGACGTCGGCGGACGGGCCTTGCTGCGATGGCGCTTCCGGCTCCGTCAGGAGCGGCTCGGCGACGCCTGGCAGGTCATCGAACAGGTGGCGTTCTGTGACGTGGCGCCGGACGGCTTGGTCGAACGAATCGACCTGCTGTGCAGCGGGTTCCGCGCCGAACCCGCCGGTCCGACCGTCGAGGCGAGCGCCGACTTCGCCGGCTCGGGGGCCGGGGCATGAGCGCCAGGGCAGCAGTCAGCCTGACCACCGGCCTGGAGGATCCGGAGCGGGTCACGGTCGCCCTCCTCGTCGCCGTGGGCGCGGCCGAGAGCGGGCGGAGCACCCTGATGTTCCTCACCAAGGAGGCCGTCCGGCTGGCGACCACGGGGGTGGCGGTCGGCACTGCCTGCGACGGGTGCCCCACGCTGCCGAGGCTGCTCGAGCGCTACGTCGTCGCCGGCGGCACCTTTCTGGTCTGCCCGATCTGCTTCAACGCCCGCGCCCTCGACCCGACGACGCTCGTGGTCGGCGCGACGATCGGCGGCACCGTGCAGCTCTGGGACTGGATCGGAGCCGAGCCGGTCACGACGTTCAGCTACTGAGCGCCCTGCTCCGGTGCGATCATCGGAGGCGTGGCCTCACCGCCCGGACCGACCGGCCCCACCTCGCCGCGCGCCTCCGCGCAGCGGGCCGACCTGCTCGGGGCGCTCTCCCTCGCCATCGACCTCGGGCTGGGGCTCCCGGCCGAACACGTCATGCGCAGTGCGCTCACCGCGTTCCGGCTGGCCTCGCTCGTCGGCCTCGACGAGGCCGGCCGACGGGCCGCGTTCCATACGACGATGGTCATGTGGATCGGCTGTCACGCCGACTCCCATGAGTACGCACTGTGGTTCGGCGACGACATCCGCGCGCGTCATGACTCGTATGCCGTGGACTGGGCCGGTCTCCCGTATGCCGGGTACCTCGCCCGGCACATCGGGCTCGGCGAGCCGATGCCGGAGCGGGTCCGCCGCGTCGGGTCGTTGCTGACCGGTCCGCGCGGCCACTTCGCCGAGCTCGTCGGGTCGCACTGCACATCCGCCGGGTTGCTGGCCCAGCGCCTCGATCTCGGAGGCGATGTAGAGGTTGCGCTCCAAAACGCCTATGAACGTTGGGACGGGCGCGGGCTGCCTTGCGGCACAGCGGGATCGGACCTACCGCTCGCCATCCGGATCGCCCAGGTCTGTGACGTGGCCGAAGCCCGACGGGAGGCGGCAGGACCTCAGGCAGCGGTTGAGGTCGTGCGGGAGCGGTCGGGTGGGCAGTTCGACCCGGACCTCGCTGCCGCCTTCGCCGGCGCCCCCGACGAGGTCCTCGTCGCCGACTCGGTCGACGTCTGGGCCGAGGCTCGCCGGGTCGCTCCGAGCGGGCCTCTGACCCAGGCCCAGCTCGACGCGTTCGTCCGGGCGCTGGGCGAGTTCGTCGACCTCAAGAGCCCCTACACCCTCGGCCACTCGGCCGGGGTCGCCGGGCTCGCTGCCGCGGCAGCACGGCATACCGGAATGACCCCCGACCAGGTGAGCACGGTCCGCCGGGCCGGCCACCTGCACGACCTGGGCCGGATCGGCGTCTCCAACCAGGTGTGGGACAAGGTCGGCCCCCTGACCGCCGTCGACATCGAGCGGGTCCGGATGCACCCTTACCTCACCGGGCGGATCCTGCAGCACGTCGGCGGGCTCGGTGAGGAGGCCGAGATCGCCGCCAACCACCACGAGCGGCTCGACGGCAGTGGGTACCCGCGCGGTGTGACCGGGGCCCGGCTGACCCTCGCCGACCAGATCCTCGCGGCCGCCGACACCTTCCATGCAGCCCTCGAGCCCCGGCCGCACCGACCGGCCGTCGACCGCTCTGCGGCGACCGCCCTGCTCGGTCGTGAGGTCCGGTCGGGGCGGCTGCGCGGCGATGCGGTGGCCGCCGTCCTCACGGCCGCGGGCGAGCACCGGACCGTCCGGGATGCCTGGCCGGACGGGCTCACCGCCCGCGAGGTCCAGGTGCTGCGCCTCGTGACGCGGGCCCGGACGACCGCGCAGATCGCCGACGAGCTCGGCATCTCGGTCAAGACGGTCCGCAACCACCTCGACCACGTCTATGCCAAGACGGCGACGGGCAACCGGGTGGGTGCGAGCCTCTACGCGATGGAGCATGGCCTCGCCGACCCCGTCCTCTGAGGCACGGGCGGCGCGGACCGCACGGCATACGCGCCGAGCAGGTGACCCAACCAGGGGAGAGGTCAGATGTAGAGGCCGGTCGGCTCGGCGCCCGACGGTTTGGCCGCGACGGCATGGATGTCGCGCTCGCGAAGCAGGACGTAGGTCGTCGACTGGAGCTCGACCTCGGCGCGTTCCTCGGGGTCGAAGAGGACGCGGTCGGCGAGGCTCACCTGCCGGACGTTCGGGCCGACGGCGACGACAGTGCCCCAGGACAGTCGGCGGCCCACCGCCGCCGTTGCCGGGATGACGATGCCGCCCCCGGAGCGCCGCTCCCCCGGCTCGCCCTCGACCGAGACGAGGACCCGGTCCTGGAGCATCCGGATGGGCAGCGCCTCGGCCGCCGCGGACGCCTTGCCCTCTCGGCCGCGACCGCCCGACGAACGTTGGGTCCGGGTCTCAGCCACGTCGCCGACGGGCGAACACGACGAGACTGAGCAGCGCGAGCCCGGCCAGGACGACGGCCGCGATCCGCTCGGTGCGAAGGTCACCTTCGGGGGTCGTCGTGGCCGCCGCGAACCGCGCCTTGACATCGTCGGTCTGGCGCTTGAGGATCGCCTGCGGCGACACCTGGTGGGCGAGCACGTCGACGGTCTGCGCCAGGCGGGTGCGCCGGGCGGCGATGTCGGCCTCGAGGGCCGCGACGGTGGTCGGCACAGGGGTGTCATTGCTCATCGTCAGGCTCCTTCAGTCGCCGAGGCCGAGGTCACGGCGCACCTTGGCCACGTGGCCGGTTGCCTTGACGTTGTACCACGCGTGGGTCACGACGCCGTGCTCGTCCAGGACGATGGTGCTGCGGATGACACCCTCGACCGTCTTGCCGTAGAGCTTCTTCTCCCCATAGGCACCCCACGCCTTGAGGACCTCCTTGTCGGGGTCGCCGAGCAGCGCGATGGTCAGGTGCTCCTTGGCGCGGAACCTGGCCAGCTTCTCCGGCTTGTCCGGCGAGATCCCGACGACGGAGTAGCCGTCCTTGGCCAGGCTGTCGAGGGACTCGCTGAAGTCGCAGGCCTGCTTGGTGCAGCCGGGAGTCAACGCGGCCGGGTAGAAGTAGACGATCGCCTTGCTCCCCCGGAGGTCGACGAGGCTGACCTCCTTGCCCTCGTCGTCGGGGAGGGTGAAGTCGGGAGCCTGGTCGCCGGGTACGAGACGCGTCACGCGCCCAAACCTATACCGACGGGTTCGCTCGTATGCCGCCCGCTCGCCGAGGGTCGCACCGTACCGCGGTGCGCCCGGCCACTCGCGGGGACGCAAGCTCTGCTAGCAGAAGCTGGTTCACTCAGCACAGGTTGCAACGTCTGCTGAGTGAACCAACCTTTGCTAGCAGAGGTTGGCTCAGCCGTGCACTGGCGGGTTGGTTCAGCCGTGCGCTGGCGGACGGTGCGCGAGGGGGTGGGGCCACGCTCGGGCACAGGGCGCCGAGCGAGACTGCGCCAGCAGGATCGCTGGCGGACGGTGCGCGAGGGGGGACTCGAACCCCCACACCCGAAGGCGGCAGGACCTAAACCTGCTGCGTCTGCCAATTCCGCCACTCGCGCGCTGGGCCAGCCTAACGGGCCGCACGTCTGGCATCCCGTGAGTTTCAGGGCTGCCGAACGGGCGGTTGGCCGCCCGGTTGGCATCCCCGGACTCAGCGGGATGCCAACCGGGCGGCCCGCATCGCCACAGCCTCAGGCCAGATGAGCGCGCAGGATGGGGATCATGGTGCGGAAGGCGTTGCCGCGGTGGGAGATGGCGTTCTTCTCCTCGTCCGTGTACTCCGCCAGGGTCCGGGTGTCACCGTCCGGGCGGAAGATCGGGTCGTAGCCGAAGCCGTTGCTGCCGCTGGCTTCCCGGACGAGCACACCCCGTACCTCGCCCATCGCCGTCGCCGTCCGGCCGTCGGGCATGGCGAGCACGGCGGCGCACACGAACCGCGCGGCCCGGTGCTCGTCGGCCACGTCCTCCACCTGGTCGAGCAGCAGCCGCACGTTGTTGCCGTCGCGCTCGGCACTGGGCAGGTCGACACCGGCGATCGTGCCCGACCAGCGGGCCGAGAACACCCCCGGCGAGCCGCCCAGCACGTCGACCGCCAGGCCCGAGTCGTCGGCGACCGACGGCAGCCCCGTGGCGGCGGCGAGTGCCACGGCCTTGAGCCGCGCGTTGCCCTCGAAGGTCACCTCGGTCTCGGGAGTCTCCGGCACCTCCGGGTAGGCCGACGCACTCACGACCTCCAGTCCGAGCTCGTCGACGAGGCCACCGAGGATCTGCACGAGCTCGTGGACCTTGTGCTCGTTGTGCGTGGCGAGCACCAGCCGACGCGAACCGGCAGCGTCACCCGAGCGACCGGCATACGACCCGCTCGTCATGCGTTCCGCTCGCGGGCCGGCGCCGCGAGGGCGGCCTGTTGGGCCGCGGCGAGGTCGGCGCAGCCCTTGACGGCGAGGTCGAGCAGCGCATCGAGGAGCGCGCGGTCGAAGGCGGAGTCGGCACCCTCGGCGGTGCCCTGCACCTCGACGAAACGGCCGTCGCCGGTGAGGACGACGTTCATGTCGGTGTCGGCGGTCGAGTCCTCGGGGTAGTCGAGGTCGAGCACCGGCTGCCCGCCGACCACACCGACGGATACGGCGGCGACCGACCCGGTGAGCGGCTTGGCGCCCTTGGCGATGAGCCCCTTGGCGCGGGCGTCCTCGATGGCGTCGGCGAGCGCGACGTAGGCGCCGGTGATCGACGCCGTCCGCGTCCCACCGTCGGCCTGGAGGACGTCGCAGTCGATGACGATCGTGTTCTCCCCCAACGCTTTGGTGTCGATGATCGCGCGCAGCGACCGGCCGATGAGGCGGCTGATCTCGTGCGTCCGGCCCCCGACCCGGCCCTTGCGCGACTCACGGTCCGAGCGGGTGTTCGTCGAGCGCGGCAGCATCTCGTACTCGCTGGTCACCCAACCGGTGCCCTTGCCCTTGAGCCAGCGCGGCACCCCCTCAGTGAACGAGGCGGCGACGAGGACCCGCGTGCGCCCGAACTCGACGAGCACGCTCCCCTCGGCGTGGTCGAGCCAGTTGCGGGTGATCCGCACCTCGCGCAGCTGGTCAGGGGCGCGGCCGTCGTGCCGCTCGGTCCGGGTCGTCGAAGTCGTCGTGGAAGTCACGGCACCAGAGCGTATGCCGTGTGCTGGACTGGGTCGTATGCCGCACCCCACCGACCGCTCGATCCGCGACGCCCTACGGGCCGCCATCATCGATGCCGCCAGGCGTCGTGACCGAGCGGCCCTGCCCGTCTACCGGACCGCGCTCGCGGCGATCGACAACGCCGAGGCCGTTCCGCTGCCCGCCGACCTGCCGACGGTGGGCACCATCGACGGCTCGCGCATCGGCGTGGGCGTGGCAGAGGCGGAGCGGCTCCACCTCACCGAGGACGAGATGCGCGCCATCGTCGGAGCCGAGGCGCAGGAGAGGCGAGCGGCCGCCGTCGCGTTGTCCTCACATCCGGGACAGGCCGACGCGGCCCACCGGCTCGAGACCGGAGCGGCCCTTCTCACCGCCCTCCTCGACCCACAGCTCGACGCGCTGCTCGACGCCGAGCCGGGCAAGGGAGCGAGCCGATGAGGTTTGGCCGTCGACATCCGGTTCGCTCGTTCGACGGCGCTCGGGTGGTCGTCACCGGCGGCTGCTCGGGTCTGGGTCTGGCCCTCACACGGCTGTTCACCGGGGCCGGGGCGACCGTCCTCGTCGTCGACGTCCATGCCGGACCGCCCATTGGCGTGCTCCCGGAAGGGGTCCTGTACCGGCAGCTCGACGTCCGGTCGGATGAGGCGTGGGACGAGACCCGCCGCTGGGTCGAGGCCACCTGGGACGGGCTCGACGTCCTCGTCAACAACGCCGGCGTCGCGGCCGGGGGCCGGATCGACGTCGCCTCGATGGACGACTGGCGGCGGGTCGTCGACGTCAACCTGCTCGGCGTGGTGCGCGGCTGCCGGACGTTCACCCCGATGTTCAAGGAGCAACGCTCGGGACTCATCGTCAACACGGCGTCGCTGGCCGGGCTGGTCCACGCACCCGCGATGTCGTCCTACAGCGCCGTCAAGGCCGGTGTCGTCGCACTCTCGGAGACCCTGCGCCACGAGCTCGCGCCATGGAACGTCCAGGTGTCGGTGATCTGCCCGTCGTTCTTCCGCACCAACCTCGCCGAGTCATTTGAAGGCAAGGACGTGGAGATCGAGCAGAACGCCGTCGACCTCATCGCCAACGCCCCACGGTCGGCAGACCGGGTGGCCCGCGTCGCCTTCGAGGCGATCGGCGCCGGGCGACACCTCGTCCTCACGGATCCCGAGGGGCGAATCACGTACGGCGCCAAGCGATTTGCCCGACCGCTCTACACCCGGATGATGATCTCGGCGGCCGAGCGCGTCGCCGACGGACGACCGGGTGCCCCATCCGCCATGCGGGCCGTCGATCGGCTACGGGCCCGGTGGGACACTCCGTCTCG
The DNA here is from genome assembly GCA_021324575.1 of Intrasporangiaceae bacterium. GTDB lineage: Bacteria > Actinomycetota > Actinomycetes > Actinomycetales > Dermatophilaceae > Nostocoides. Next base: position 29,181 of record JAJPIW010000055.1, read on the forward strand.
CGGCTGACCGTCCGCGCCGGCATCAGACCAGGGTCTGGGTGATCCGCTGCTCGTCCCGGTGGACGACGACCTCGGCCCGGGCGCCGTTGACGAAGGTCATGAACGGCTGGGTGTGACCGAAGTCCACATCGAGGACGACGGGGCACGGGAGGTCGCCGAGAGCGTCGGCGATGGCGTCCTTCTGGGTCCAGGTCGGCAGGTCAGGCGCCGGTGACCGGCCGACGAGCACGCCGGACGCGCCCTCGAACCACCCCGCCAACCGCATGCCGTGCAGCGCCCGCGCAACGTCGAACGGTCCCCACTCGCAGACCTCGAGGTACACGCTCGCGCCGTCGGCGCCGGCGTCCCGGACGAAACGCGGCACGTCCCCGTACGCCGTGCCGGTCAGGTGGGCGAGCACCTCGACGCACCCGCCGACCAGCCGTCCGCCGAACGCGACGTCGCGGTCGCCGCCGAGGACGGACCACCGGGTCGGCACGTCGAGCGTCATCCGCTCGACGGTCGGGTGGTCGCGGTAGTCGTCCCAACCCTGGGCCCGCCGGTGTGTGGCCGCCGTCTGGGCGACAGCGGCGCCCGTCGGGGCCGTGACGACGTCGAGCCAGTGCAGGTGACCCGGCGCCGCGGCATACGGGGTGTCCATGAGGTTCCAGCCATGGACGGTGGCCCAGCCGGCCAGCAGGGTGAGGGGCAGCATGGTCGTCGTCGTGTCGCTGAAGCCGACGTACCAGCTCGGGTCGCAGGCGGCCAGGAGCTCGAAGTCGAGCAGGGGCAGCAGGTCGATCGCCGTCTCGCCGCCCCACGGCGGGACGACCGCGGCAATGTCCGGGTCGACCAACATCGCCATCAGCTCGTCGGCGCGCGCCCGCTTCGGCGCGCTGACGTGGGTCGGCGTCCCGAGGCACTCACCGAGGACAACGCCGAATCCGTTGTCCTGCAACACTTTCACGGCATGATCGAAGCGCGGCCGTAGCTCCGGTCGCCGGGCACGAGCGGGCGCGGGTAGCGGATCGGCATCGGCCGATCGTATGCCGCGCGCCTCACCGCGGCATCTCGCGGAACCAGGTCTGACGGTCCCGAGGGTCGACCCCGTGCCGCCGACGGAGAGGCGGCCGGCCCGACACCCGCGCGTAGGAGTCGTGCCGGTGGGTCAGGACCGCCTCGCCCCCGGCCAGGTCCGGCAGGGCGCGCACGACCTCGGGGAGGCGCGCCGCCGGGATCGTTCCCACGAGCCGGACCCGCTCGTCGGTGCCGGTCGAGGACTCGACGAGACCGCCGAGCGGTCCGAGCAGGGCGACGATCGCGCCGAGCACGTCCAGCGGCACCTCCAGGTCGAACCGCTCGACCGGCTCGCAGACTCGGGTGCCGGCCTCGTCCAGTGCCGCCATCGCCACGACCTGCGCGAGCAGGCGGAAGTCGGCGGCCACGCTCGACATCCCCTTGCTGAAGCCGGCGTGCATCGCGGACTGCCTCGGGTAGTAGGCGGACCGGGTCATCGTGACGAGGCAGTCGGTGACCGCCCACCCGGACAAGCCCTGCGCGTATGCCGTGCGCACCCCTTCCTCGGTCGCGGCGATGAACGCCGGCGGCAGGTTGCCCCGCTCGATGCCCGGCGAGAACCGCAGGCCATGGCCGACCGGCCGGGCCTCCACGCTCAGGCCGATCCCCGCGAGGTACGGGTTGCCACCCACCTTGATGAGGTCCACCGACGTGCCGGACCCGACGACCCGCTCGATGCACACGGTCGAGGTGTCCCGGAACCGGACCGGCACGGCATACGACTCCTCGAGCAGGCTCGCGATGACCTCCTTCTGCACCTCGCCGTGCAGGCTCACCGCGATCTGGTCGTCGTCCTCGCTGACGCGCACGTCGATGAGCGGGTCGCCCTCGGCCAGCTCGGTGAGCGCGGCGAAGAGCGCGGTCCTCCGCGTCGGGTCGACCGGCTCGACGAGGGCCTGCAGGGTGGCTGGCGGGAAGTGGTGCTCGACGCGCGCCGGCACCGGCCCGAACGTGTCACCCACGCGGCTCCCCACCAGTCCGAGCAGGACGGCGACCTCGCCGCCGACCGCGCGGTCTGCGCGTTCGAGGACGCCGTGCCGGCTGACCCGCACCTCGGTGACGACCTCGCGCCCGGGCCGGGGCAGCGCCAGCCGGTCCCGAGGATGCACGGCGCCGGACCACATCCGCACCCACGTCCGTCGTCCGCGGTCGTCGCGGTCGACCTTGAACACCGAGCCCGCCGCGGGAAGGTCCGGCTCCTCGGACGCCCGGGGGGCGTAGTCGACGAGCGCCTGGCGCAAGCCCTGGGCCCCGGCGCCGGTGATCGCCGAGCCGGCCAGCACCGGCGTGACCGACCCGTCCCGTATGCCGCGACGCACCGCTCGTCGGAGGTCGCGCCTCGGGATCGTGGTCCCGTCCGCCCACCGACGAAGGAGGGAGTCATCAACAGTGGCAACGGTTTCCACGACGGCGGGTGTCGCCAGATCGACGGCGTCAACCCTGGCGTCACGCCGCCCGGCATCGCGCACCCGAGACAGCAGCACGGCCCCTGGCGTCAGGCGTCCAGCGATCTGTCGGAAGACTGCGTCAAGGTCGGCGGCCGATCGGTCGACCTTGTTGACGAAGAGGATCGTCGGCACCCCCAGCTCGCGCAGTGCACGCCAGATGACGACGGTCTGCGGCTGGACGCCCTCGACGGCCGACAGGACGAGCACTGCGGCGTCGAGCACGGTCAGCGACCGCTCGACCTCGGCGATGAAGTCGGGGTGACCGGGTGTGTCCAGTACGTTCACGCTGAGGTCGCCGATGTCGAAGGAGGTGACGGCCGCCCGGATGGTGATCCCGCGTCGGCGCTCGAGGTCCATCGAGTCGGTGCGGGTCGTCCCCTGATCGACACTGCCCGGCGCGTCGATGACGCCGGCGTCGAAGAGGAGACGTTCGGTCAGGCTGGTCTTGCCCGCGTCAACATGCGCGAGGATCCCGAGGTTGAGGAAGGACATGCAGCAGCTCCACGGTGCGACGGATGGGGGTCCGGAGCGTGGAAGGTGCGCGCATGAGGGTCTCCTGCGAGTCGGGATCGGGTGGTCCGGTCAGGCTACGAGTCGCCGGTCATCGCCCGCCACCAGTTTTCGCTGCGTCTGCGGATCTGAGGGTCGCCGCAGCACCGCCGACGCAGACGTTGCGAACGGCCCTCTCCCCTTGCGTCTGCGGATCTGAGGGTCGCCGCAGCACGGCCGACGCAGACGTCGCGAACGGCCCCCTCCCCTTGCGTCTGCGGATCTGAGGGTCACCGCAGCACCGCCGACGCAGACGTTGCGGTCGGCCCCCTCCCCTTGCGTCTGCGCGGCTCAG
>JAJPIW010000050.1 GCA_021324575.1 Intrasporangiaceae bacterium
GACCACGACCACGCTGGCCTCCGGGAGGACACGGCCGTCGTCGACGTGCCGACCCGTGAGGCGGGTGCCGGTCACGAGGTCGCCGGGCGAGGCTCGCGGGTCGGGCGGGACCGACCCGTCCAGCGCAGGCGCAGCGCCACCGCGAGGGTGATGGTGAGCAGGGCAGCCACGAGGCCAAACCCTACGTCGGCGCGCATCGGGACGGCGATGCCGACTCCACCACCGATCACCCAGGCCAGCTGGAGCACGGTCTCGGTGACCGAGAAGACCCGTGCGCGCACCCGCTCGGGCACGTCGCGCTGGATGAGGGCGTCGAGGCAGAGCTTGCCGAGCTGACCGAACAGGCCGGTGACGACACCCACGAGAATGACCGTCCAGATCGACCAGAACATCGCTGCCGCAACGGTGCTCGCGATGGCCAGGAGCGGCAGCACGGCGGCGACCCGTTCGGGGCGGGGGCCGCGCAGCCGGTTGCCGACGAGGCTGCCGGCCGCGTTGCCCAGCCCGGCCGAGGCGACGGCGATGCCGAGGACGACCGGGCCCCGCCAGCCAGGGAGCGGATGCACCCGCATGAGGAATGCGAGGAAGAGGGTGAGGAAGCCGGACAGGACGCGCGCGCCGGTGCAGGCGGAGAGCGCGAACCGGACCGATGTCGGGAGGACGGCAGCCAGGGAGCGCAGTCGCCTGCCGGTGACGGGACCGGTGGCCGAGCCGATGGCTGAGCCGGTGTCCGAGCCGGGAGACGAGATCGGCTGGGTCACGTCTGCGCTGGGTGAGACACCTGGCGGGGCAGATGGTGCGTCGAGGGGCTCGGAGTCGACTCGGGCCGGGAGCCGGATGGCGAGTACGGTCGCGGCGACGTAGATGACGAACGCCGCCCGAAGCGACCACTGCGGACCGATCCGGGCGAGCGGACCCGCGACGGCGCCACCCAGTGCCATGCCCACGAGGCCGGCGATCGACAGCCTCGAGTTGGCACTGACGAGGGAGAACCCGGCCGGCATCAGGCGGGGTACGGCGGCAGCCCGCGCCACGGCATACGCCTTGGACGCCATCAGGCTGCCCAGGGCCGTGGGGAACAGCCACTCCGAGTGGCCCGCCACGAGCCCGGCCAGCACCCACGCGAGGAAGGCGCGCAGGGCCAGGGTCGTGCCGATGGCCCAGCGCCGGCCGTGCCGGAAGCGGTCGAGGACCGGTCCGATCAGGGGTGCGAGCAGGGCGAACGGGGCCATCGTCGTGAGCAGGAAGAGGGCCACCTGCCCGCGGGCCTGCCCGGTCGGCATCGCGAACACCGTGCCCGCCAGCGCGACCGTGAGGGCCGCGTCGCCGGCCACCTGGACGACGTGCATCTCGGTGAGGCGGGCCAGCCCGGACTCATCGGCGCCGCCGGAGGCCGCGAAGGTCCGGAACCTGTTCGTGCCGCCTCGTGTGCCGCGCCCGAGCAGTCGGGCCGTCGCAGCGGCACCCCGGCCGGTCACCTTTGCCGAGGTCGAGACGCCCCGGCCGACGGCCCGTATGCCGCGCGCAGCCCGAGCCGAGCGGGGCGCCCCGGACTCCTCCGGCACCGGTGCCGGGGTCGTCGGTGGTGCCTGCTCGCTCACCCTCCCATCCTGCACCGGGTGACCGACGCCCGACGCCGTGCCGCACCGATCAGAGGTGGGCCGGCGAGCAGTCGGCGCACGTCCCGACCAGCTCCAGGGTGTGGTCGACGTCGGTGAAGCCGTGCTCGGCGCTCACCTGTGCGGTCCAGCGCTCCACGGCCGGCCCGTCGATCTCCACGGTCCGGCCGCAGACGCGGCATACGAGATGGTGGTGGTGCCCCTCGCTGCAGGCGCGGTAGACGGCCTCGCCGTCGTCGGTGCGGCGGACGTCGGCCTCGCCGTCGGTCGCCATCGACTGGAGCGCGCGGTAGACCGTGGCCAGGCCGACCCGGGTCCCGCGCGCCTGGAGCCGGGCGTGCAGCTCCTGCGCGGACTGGAAGCCGGAGCTCGCCGCGAGGAGCTCGGCGATCGCGGCGCGCTGCCGGGTCGGACGGCGGGTAGCGGGGTCGGTCGTCATGAGGGGCCTCCTGCCGAGGTCGCGTGCTCGTCGTAGTGCCCCTCGTGCGGGGCGTGCCGGTGGCCGTCGTGGAGGTAGTCGACGTGGTCGTCGTGCGGAATCGCCTCGTGGCCGCACTCAGGCCCGTGCTCGTGGTCGTGGCGTTCGGCCCGTCGGTGTCGGGCGGCGGCGAGCCGGTCGCGGACCGCGGCGAGGACGGCGACGACGAGGTATGCCGCGATGGCGAGCAGGACGATCGACCCACCGGAGGGGGTGCCGGCGTAGTAGGAGCCGATGACGCCGAGCACGCTGGACAGCACGCCGACGACGACGGCCCAGGCCAGGGCGGTGCGGAAGCTGCGGCCGAGGATCTGGGCCGTCGCGTTGGGCAGGATCATGAGTGCACTGATGAGCAGGAGGCCGACGACGCGCATCGACACGACGACCGTGACGGCGGTGAGGATGGCCAGGGTCAGGTTGAGGGCGGTGACCGGCATCCCGGTGGCCCGTGCGTACTCCTCGTCGTTCGCGACGGCGAAGAGGCGGGTGCGCAGGGTCAGCGTCACGGCCAGGACGACGACTGCGAGGCCTGCGAAGATCACCAGGTCCGAGCTGCTCGTGGTGAGGATCGCGCCGAAGAGGTATGCCGTGAGGTTGGCCGGGCTGGACGCGCTGGACTGGGAGATGAGGACGACACCGAGGGCGATGCCGCCGTAGAACATGACGGCCAGGGCGATGTCGCCGGAGGTCCGGCCGCGCAGCCGGATCAGCTCGATGGCGACGGCGGCCACGACGGCGGCCGCGAGGGCGGTGAGCACCGGCTGGGTGTTGGTGAGCAGGCCGATGGCCACGCCGGCGAGGGCGACGTGGCCCATCCCGTCGCCGATGAGCGACATGCGTCGCTGGACGAGGAAGACCCCGACGAGCGGGGCGGCGATGCCGACGAGGAGCGCGGCGACGAGCGCCTGCTGCATGAAGCTGTAGCCGAGGAAGTCAGGCATGCTCGCCTCCCTTGGGCTTGGGGACGACCTGGGGCGAGCGGAGCGGTCCGGTGTCGTGGTGGTCCGGTGCCGTCACGTGGAGGTGGTGGTGGTGACCGGGCTCGTGGGCCAGCTCGTGCGCGGCGTATGCCGTGGGGGAGCCGTCGAAGTCGATGACCCCGTCCCGGAGGCAGACGATCCGGTTGACGATGAGCTCGAGCGCCTCGAGCTCGTGGGTGACGATGAGCATGGTCGTGCCCTGCTCGGCGAGGTGATGGAGGACGTCGGCGAGGACGTGCTGGCTGGCGACGTCGACACCCGCGGTGGGCTCGTCCATCACGAGGATGTCGGGCTGGGACGCGAGAGCGCGGGCGATGAGCACCCTTCGCTGCTGGCCGCCGGAGAGGGTCGACACGTCGGTCTTCATCCGGTCGCCGAGTCCGACGGTCGCGAGGGCCTTGCGGACGATCGCCGCGTCGGCCGTTCCTGCCGGCTTCCACCACGGTCGATGGGAGAGGCGGCCGACGGCGACGACTTCCTCGGCTGTCGCGCGGACCGAGGCGGAGAGCGAATGTCGTTGCGGCACATAGCCGATCCGGGTGTGGTCGGTGAACCGGTCACGGGGGACGCCGAAGAACTCGACCTCACCGCCGAGGTGCTCGGCCAGACCGAGGATCCCGCGGACCAGGGTCGACTTGCCCGACCCGTTGGGCCCCAGGAGGGCGATGACGTCACCGGGTTCGATGGTGAGGTCGACGTGCGACACCACGACCCGGTCGGAGTACCCGAAGGAGGCCGCCGCGAGTCGCAGCACCGGGGTGGGGACGGGCTCGGTCACGGACACTGCTGCCCCGCTCGCAGCGTCGCGAGGTTGGCCTGCATGACCTGGAGGTAGTCGGTGCCGGCGCTGGCCGAGGTGATCCCCTCGATCGGGTCCAGAACCTTGACCTGAGCCCCCGTCTCGTGGGCGATCGTGTCGACCAGGGCGGGGGAGACGAGGGTCTCGGCATAGACCGTCGTGACGTGGTGGTCCTTGATCGTCGTGACGATACGGGCCATGGCGGAGGCGGTGGGCTCGGCGTCGGGGGAGATGCCGCTCACCGAGACCTGGGTGAGGCCGTACCGCTGTGACAGGTAGCCGAAGGCGGCGTGCCCGGTGACGATGTCCTTGAGCCTGCAGCCCTTGAGCCCGGCAGCGAAGTCGGTGTCCAGGGCGGTCAGCTTGCCGACGAGGGCCGTGGTGTTGGCCGCGTAGGTCGAGGCGTTGGCGGGGTCCTTGGCGGCCAGCTCGGCGCCGATCGCGGTGACGACGGCGGCATACCGCTTGGGGTCGAGCCAGAAGTGCGGGTCCTTGGACCCGGGGGCACCGTTCGTCGCGCTCGAGGTCTCCTCGTCGGCGGCGGTCAGGGTGAGGTCGGCCGGGCCGGAGACGTCGAAGCCGACGCCCTTGTCGAGCTGGTCGACCGCGCTGTCGACGGCGGGCTGGAAGCCCCTCTCGTAGACGACGACGGTGGCCTGGTGCAGGCCGACGACCTGCTGTGGGGTGAGCTCGAGGTCGTGCGGCTCGGCGCCGGGCTTGGTGAGGGGCAGGACGTGGACGTGGTCGCCGCCGATCTGCTCGACCGCGTACTCCAACGGGTAGAACGCCGCCCCGACGCTGATCTGGCCTCCCGGTCTCGAAGCGCCGTTGGACGCCGCGGTCGTGCACGCGGCGGTCAGGGCGACGGCGGTGAGGGCGACGGCGGTGAGGGCGACGGCGGCAGGACCGGCGCCGCGTGAGCGACCAGCGCTGCGTGGGGGGACGCGGGAGCGGTGGGCGAACATGAGCATCATTCTCAGGTCAACTGAGAACGATTGTCAATCTCACGCTCCGTCAGCGGGGGATGGCCTGGGTCAGCGTGATGCCGACCCAGAGGGCCAGCACGGCCAGCCGCATCAGGCGTTCGCTGCTCGACAGGACCGGCCAGGTGAGGAACAGGATCCAGGCCAGGACGAACGCCCCGACCGCCATGAGCACCCACCCCCAGCCCGGGACGAGGATTCCGGCGACGAGCAGGCCGAGCATGAGGAGGAACGGCACGGCCTTGGGGAGCCGGGACAGCCGGGTGAGGACGGGCACGCTGGCCTGCTCGATGGTGTGGCGAAGGGATGACACGAGGGACAAGGGTACGGAAACTCGGGGGACGACCGAGACCACACGGCATACGGTCGGGTCCATGGGTTCCCACTTCGACAACCTGACCATCGACTGCGACGACCACTACGCCCTCATGCAGTGGTGGAAGCAGGTCCTCGACGGCTACGACGACGACCCCGACGACCCGAACAACCCCGGCGACCCGGCGTCGGCGCTCGTCGGCCCCACCGGCTCTCCCCGGTTGCTCTTCATGCCGGTGCCCGAGGCTAAGACCGTCAAGAACCGGCTCCACCTGGACCTGCGCCCGCAGGACCGGACCCGCGACGAGGAGGTCGAGCGCATCGTCGGGCTCGGGGGCACCGTCTACGAGCGGCATGTGAAGGACGACGGCTCGGGCTGGGTGACGATGCTCGACCCCGAGGGCAACGAGTTCTGTGTGGAGCGGAGCACGGCCGAGCGGGAGGAGCCCGCATAACCTGTGTGACCGGCATACGCGCGCTTGGATAGCCTTGCGCGCATGGCTTCCCCCCACAACACCGTCGATACCGTCGTGTCCCTGGCCAAGCGCCGGGGCTTCGTCTTCCCGTGCGGTGAGATCTACGGGGGTACCCGCTCGGCGTGGGACTACGGCCCGCTCGGTGTGGAGCTGAAGGAGAACATCAAGCGGCAGTGGTGGCGGTTCATGGTCACCAGCCGTGACGACGTGGTCGGCCTGGACTCCTCGGTCATCCTGCCGCGCCAGACGTGGGAGGCCAGCGGCCATGTCGCGACCTTCAGCGACCCGCTGACCGAGTGCCAGAGCTGCCACAAGCGGTTCCGCGCCGACCACCTCCAGGAGGCCGTCGCCGAGAAGCTGGCCAAGAAGTCCGGCGAGGCGGTCGACCCGGACAGTATCCCGATGTCCGACATCGCCTGCCCGAACTGCGGCACCCGCGGCCAGTGGACCGAGCCGCGCCAGTTCTCCGGCCTGCTCAAGACCTACCTCGGCGTCGTCGAGGACGAGTCCGGGCTGCACTACCTGCGCCCCGAGACCGCCCAGGGCATCTTCCTCAACTTCCTCAACGTCCTGCAGTCCTCGCGGCTCAAGCCGCCGTTCGGCATCGCCCAGACCGGCAAGAGCTTCCGCAACGAGATCACCCCGGGCAACTTCATCTTCCGCACCCGCGAGTTCGAGCAGATGGAGATGGAGTTCTTCGTCAAGCCCGGCACCGACGAGGAGTGGCACCAGTACTGGATCGACGAGCGGACCCGCTGGTACACCGACCTGGGCATCAACCCCGACAACCTGCGCCACTACGAGCACGCGCAGGAGAAGCTGTCGCACTACTCCAAGCGGACCGTCGACATCGAGTACCGCTTCAACTTCGCCGGCTCGGAGTGGGGCGAGCTCGAGGGCATCGCCAACCGCACCGACTTCGACCTCAGGACGCACTCGGAGCACTCGGGCACCGACCTGGTCTACTTCGACCAGGCGACGGGTGAGCGGTACACCCCCTACGTCATCGAGCCGGCCGCCGGCCTCTCGCGCTCGCTCATGACCTTCCTCGTCGACGCGTATGCCGAGGACGAGGCCCCGAACACCAAGGGCGGTGTCGACAAGCGGGTCGTCCTCAAGCTCGACAAGCGGCTCGCGCCGGTCAAGGCCGCCGTGCTGCCGCTCTCCCGCAACGCCGACCTGTCGCCCAAGGCCCGCGACCTCGCGGCGACCCTCCGGCGGAGCTGGAACATCGACTTCGACGACGCCGGCGCCATCGGCCGCCGCTACCGGCGACAGGACGAGATCGGCACGCCGTTCTGCATCACCGTCGACTTCGACACCCTCGACGACCAGGCCGTGACGATCCGCGAGCGCGACACGATGGCCCAGGACCGGGTGGCCCTGGACAAGGTCGAGGAGTACCTCGCCGCCCGACTGGTCGGGTGCTGATCTCCGGTATGCCGTGAGCGTGCGCCAGACGTTCAACCCGGGCATCAACCCGACGGTCCTGGCCGACCTGCCCGGGCTGCCCGGGGGCTCACCAGGGTCCAGGGTCGACCAGTGGCTCTCCTCGTGGGCGGTCGGGCAACGGATGGCCGCCGTCCCTGCGGTCGTGGCGGCGGCCCAGGAGCTGGCCGGCACGAGCCCTCCGCTGGTGCCGCTGCCGACCGTGGATCGTCTGCCGACGGTGACGTCCGCGACGATCGCTGAGGCTGAGCCATGGCCCGCGTTGCTCAACTCACTGGTGGCACAAGGCCATTCGGCATCCGTCGAGCTGGCGGACGATCTGGGCCGGGCCCTCGGGGGGACGGTGGCCACTCTGGTGAGCGGTCCGGTCGGAGCCCGGGTGGCCCGACCGGACTGGCCGGCCGCGCACTGGGACTCGTGGTCGCGCGTGCGGCGGGTGACCGTCGGGGGCGGCATCCTCTCCGGAGTGCTCGGGGTTCGTATGGTCACCACGGCCGCTGCCTGGCTCTCCGACATCGCGGCGCCGGTCGAGGTCGTGCTCGCCCATGACCCGGCCTCGCTCGTGCTGCGGGGGGCCGGGGCGGGCGGTATCCCGGGAGGGGCGGACGTCGGGCTCGTTCTCGACTCCGGTGGTACGACGATCAAGCGGGCCGTGGTGTCTGGGGCCGACAGCCAGGACCGGCCGGCCGCCCCAGCCCCGGGACCAAGGCATGCGGCATACGACCTCGTCGGGATCCTGGTCCGTGCCGCTGTGGAGATCGCGCCGCCCGGCGATCGGCCGCTGGGGGTTGCCTTCGCTCTGGCCACGTACGTCGACGAGTCGGGGCAGCCGTATGCCGACCAGCTCGGTCCGTATGCGGCGCTCGGCCAGATCGACCTCGTCCCCGAGCTGGCCCGGCTGCTCTCCGAGCGACTCTGCCGGCCGGTCACCGTCAGGGTCCGGCACGACGGGGAGTCCGCCCTGCTCGGTGCCCGCCTCGACGACCCGTCGACGGACGCTGTGATCGTCCTGGGTACGGCGGTCGGCACCGCAGTGGACCCCATCGGGTCCTGACGCCGAGTCGAGCGATCACGACCCGCGGTGATCGACCGAACGAACCCCGAGTGTCGTGATCGGTCGTCTCGGCTCAGGTGCCCTCAGGTGGCCTGAGGTGTCCTCAGGTGTCGAGGGTGAGGCGCACGCTGACCTCGTCGCCGAGGGCGATCCGCTCAGCCCGGCGCACGGTGTCCTTGAGCGGGAGGACGTAGCCGCCGTTCTTGGGCCACAGCGCGGTCTTGAAGTCGGTGGACCCGATCCGCACGGCGACCGGGACCATGCCCCAGCCGTAGGTCACCAGGTGGGCGGCCGCCTCGATCTCGGCGGACTCCTCGTCGGGCACCGTGACGAAGTGGTACGGCGCCGGCCCGCGCCACTCCCAGATCTCGCCGCGGAAGGTGAGCCTCATCGAGCCTCCGCGGACTGCGTGGCCTCGGCGACCTCGCCGAGGATCCGGGCCAGCTCCTCGGGTCGGGTGACCATCGGCCAGTGGCCGGAGTCGATGTCGACGTAGGCCACGTACTCCGCGCTGGACAGCTCGGGCAGCTCGCCGGTGTCGACCCACTCCTTGGCCTGCTCCGGTGAGAACTCCGGGCAGATGAGGGCCACCGGAACGGCATACCGCCGCTCGTCGGTCAGCCGGACGATGCCCTTGCTGACCGGCCCCGGCACCGGGATCGCGGCCGCAGCCATCCGCTGCCGGGTGTCCTCGTCCAGGTCGGCGGAGTCGGGGCCCTCGAACGGACCCCAGCCCGGGAACGGCATGACGTCGTCGAAGGTCTCGAAGAAGGGTGCGTACGGCTCGCCGTCGGCGTGGGGGAAGCCGCCGATGAGGGCGACCGAGGCGACCCGGTCCGGTCGGGCGTCGGCGGCCAGCCAGGCCAGCGCGCAGGCGGCCGAGTGCCCGACGACCAGGGGCTTCTCGCCCGCGGTCTCGTATGCCGTGTCCACGGCGGCGAGGACGGCCGCGACCTGGTCCTCGAGGGTTGCTGACGTGTTGCCGTCACCCTGACCGGGCAGGGCAACCGGGATGGGCCGGTGCCCGAGGCGGGTCAGCTCGGCGGCGGTCTGCTCCCAGACCGAGGCGTCCAGCCAGAGGCCGGCGATGAGCACGATGTCCATGGGTCACTTCTCCTTGGTGCGGTTGGCCAGGCCGGGTGCGGAGGTTGCCGAGGTCGTGGAGGTCAGGGCCGCGAGGTCGCGCTCGGCATACAGGCGGTGCTCCCACTCCTCGTTGAGCACCACCCGGAGGCACTGGGCCACGGTGACACCCGACCCGCCGCCTGGGTCGACCGGCGTGGACGAGGTGAGGGTCTCCGCAAGGCGGGCCGGGGTGAGCCCGTCGACCACCCGGCGGACCAGGGCCTGGCGATCCCGTCGCACGGCCAGCACCTCCTCGAGAGAGGGCCGGGCCTCCCGGTCCCACGGGACTCCGTCCCATCCGGGGGCCTCGTCCCAGGGCAGGTCGAGCGGATGCCACGGGTCCGGGTCCTGCAGGGCCATCCCGCCGACCCAGCAGGCGGTCGCGAAGCCGAGGTGGCGCAGCGTCTGGACGAACGACCACTCGCCGTCGACGCTTCGCTGCAGGTCGGGTTCCGGAAATGACCGGGCGCGCTCCACGGTGTCCGCCCAGAGCCGCTCGACCGTGTCCCAGGCCAGTGAGAAGCCTTGTGGGTCAACGGGTCTCATCAGCGCACGCTCCGGCATCCGCCGGTCCAGCTCGGCCTCGACGAGGGGCACGACGTCGACACCGTTCACGACGACGCGGCCGAGCTCGCCGTAGATCTCCAGGTCCGGCACCTCGACCCCTGTCATCCGGACCCGGTCGAGGTAGGCGGCGCGGAACCTGGCATCGGTGAGGTCGACGTCATGGAAGGTCGCGCCGTTCAACCGGGCCTGTTCGAATCGGGCCTGACGCAGGCTGACCCGCGTGAAGTGTGAGTGGTCGAGGTCCTGCTCGCTGAAGTCCGGCATACCGAGCACGCTAGAGGTGGTACCGGACGATCGGCTTCCGGTTCTCCCGTGGGCGTCCTAGTCTCTTTCGTATGCCGCTCGACGACAGTCCCACGGCGCGCGCCCTGCGCACCCTGGACGTGCTCCGCGCCCGGCCGGGCGTCACGGCCACCGAGCTCGCCCAGCGGCTGGGCGTCACCGAGCGCGCGGCCCGGCGCTACGTCGCGATCCTGCGCGAGGCCGACATCCCGGTCGAGTCGGTTCGCGGGCCGTACGGCGGCTACCGGCTCGGCCGGGGCGCCACCCTCGCGCCGGTGAGCTTCACCGGGACCGAGGCACTCTCCCTCGTTATGGCCGTGCTCGACGGTGGGTCTGCCGGCCACGACGACGGCGATGTCGTCGGGTCGGCCCTGGGCAAGGTGATCCGCGCTCTGCCGGAGTCGGTCGGACGGCAGGCCGCCGTGTTGCGCGCGTATGCCGCGGCCGCACCCGACCGGCATACGGCCCGGCCCGATCCCGCCACGACGAGCACGCTCGTCGAGGCGGTCGCGGCGCGCCGCCGGGTGGTCGTGGGCTACCGGAGCGGGTCCGGGAAGGAGTGGGAGGCCGAGGTCGACCCGTGGGCGGTCGTCGTCCGGCACGGGCGGTGGTACCTCCTGTGCCACTCGCACCCGGCCGATGCCATCCGCACCTACCGGGTGGACCGGATCGGCACGGTCCGCGTCACCGACGACTCGTTCAACCCGCCGGCCGACCTCGACCCGGTCGCCTGCCTTGAGGAGAACCTCGGCGCGGGGTGGGAGTTCGCGACGCGGGTGGTGTTCGACGCGGCATCCGAGGAGGTCGCGCACTGGGTCGCCCCGCCAATGGGACGTCTCTCGCCGCTGGGGGAGGGGCGCTGCGTCCTCGTCGGGACGACGAGCAACCCGACGATGTACGTCCAGGAGTGGCTGGCCGGTATGCCGTTCGCCTTCCACATCGAGGAGGGGCCCGAGCTCCGGTGGGCGACCGAGCAGCTGCTCGCCCGGCTCGGCGAGGCGCTGGTGAGCGGCGGGGAGAGGTGAGCGGGCGGCATACGGGAATGAACTCGGCGACCCACCGGTTGGGGTAGTTGAAATCGCAACTACTTAGCAGAAGGCGGATCGACATGCAGTTCGGGCTCTTCAGTGTCGGCGACGTGACGCCGGACCCCACGACCGGTCGGACCCCGACCGAGGCCGAGCGGATCACGAACATGACCCGCATCGCGCTCAAGGCCGAGGAGGTCGGTCTCGACGTCTTCGCGAGCGGCGAGCACCACAACCCGCCGTTCGTCCCGTCCTCGCCGACCACCCTGCTCGGCTACATCGCGGCCAAGACCGAGACGCTGAAGCTGTCGACCGCGACCACCCTCATCACGACGAACGACCCGGTCAAGATCGCCGAGGACTACGCGATGCTCCAGCACCTCTCCGGCGGTCGCGTCGACCTGATGATGGGGCGCGGCAACACCGGCCCGGTCTACCCGTGGTTCGGCAAGGACATCCGCAAGGGCATCGAGCTCGCCGTCGAGAACTACCACCTGCTGCGGCGGCTGTGGCGCGAGCCGGTCGTCGACTGGCAGGGCGAGTTCCGCACGCCGCTGCAGGGCTACACCTCGACCCCCGCACCGCTCGACGGCGTGCCGCCGTTCGTCTGGCACGGCTCGATCCGCAGCCCCGAGATCGCCGAGCAGGCCGCGTTCTACGGCGACGGGTTCTTCCACAACCACATCTTCTGGAACAAGGAGCACACGGCCCAGATGGTCGACCTCTACCGGCGCCGGTTCGAGCACTACGGCCACGGCTCCGCCGACCAGGCGATCGTCGGTCTCGGCGGCCAGGTCTTCATGGCAGGTACCGAGAAGGACGCCGTCCGCCAGTTCCGCCCGTACTTCGACAACGCCCCGGTCTACGGGCACGGGCCGTCGCTCGAGGACTTCACCGAGATGACGCCGCTCACCGTCGGGACGCCCGAGCAGGTCATCGAGCGCACCCTCGGGTTCGCGGACTACGTCGGTGACTACCAGCGCCAGCTGTTCCTCCTCGACCACGCCGGCCTGCCCATCGAGACCGTCCTGGAGCAGGTCGAGATCCTCGGTCGCGAGGTCGTGCCGACGCTCCGCAAGGAGTTCGAGCGGATCCGACCCGCGCATGTGCCGAGCGACCCGCCCACCCACGAGTCGATGCTCGCGCAGGGTCCGGACGCGCCGTTCCACCTCGTCCAACCCGCTCTCGCGTATGCCGCGAACGCCGAGTCCGTGGATGCTCGGTCCGCGGTCGAGGTGTCCGCGTGACCCGCCGGATCGTCGTCGTCACCGCCGGGATCTCGCAACCGTCGTCGACCCGTCTGCTCGCCGACCAGATCGCCGACGCCGTCACCACCTCGGTGACGGCGCGCGGCGAGGCGGCGACCGTCGAGGTCATCGAGCTGCGTGAGCTGGCAACGGATCTCGCGGCGACCATGGCCACCGGGGGAGTCCCGACTCCGGCCGTCGCGCGGGCCCGCGACCTGGTGTCGTCGGCCGACGGGCTGGTCGCGGTCACCCCGGTGTTCAGCGCGAGCTACAGCGGCCTGTTCAAGCTCTTCTTCGACGTCCTCGACCCCGACGCGCTCAGCGGGATGCCGGTCATCATCGCCGCGACGGCGGGGACGCCCCGGCACTCCCTCGTCCTGGACTTCGCGCTCCGGCCGTTGTTCACCTATCTGCGCGCGGTCGTCGTCCCGACGGGCGTCTTCGCTGCCACCGAGGACTTCGGCGGCGGCGCGGAGGGCGCCGGGCTCACGTCCCGGATCGTGCGCGCCGCCGGCGAGCTCGCCGCCCTCGTGGTCGCCCAGGACGGTGCGGTGGGCGGTTTCGTCCCCGGTGCTGCCGACCAGCGCCGTCGGACCTCCGGCACCAGCCTGGACACCGACGTCACCCCGTTCGCGACCCTGCTCCGAGGTCACTCCGGCTGACCTGCGCCCGGACGGGGGCGCTTCGCGAGAGGCCTCTGGACAGCGCGAGAGTGACGAGACAGGACGCGACGGCGAGGATGGCCATCGTCTGGCCCACCCCTTCCCGGCCGTGGCCGAGCCAGCCGGCCAGGGCGCCCGCGACGATGGCGCCGACCGCCTGGCCGACCATCAACCCGGTCGAGTAGAGGCCGAACACCTGGCCCCGCTGGTCAGCGGCCGTATGCCGGATCAGCCGCTCCTGGAGTGGGAGATGGGCGCAGTACCCGACCGAGGCGACCAGGGCGACGAGCCCCGCGACGAGGTTGCCCGGGGCGAGGATCATGACGAGGTACGGGACGGCCAGGGCGTAGCGGAGCGGACGGATCAGCCTGTCCCGCACCCGTTCCGGCACGAACCGGCCCATCGACAGGTCGCCTGCGAGCATCCCGGCCGCCGCGGCGGCGAAGAGGTACCCGCCGTGCCGACCGGCATACGGGATGAACAGGGCCTCGCAACCGACGATGAGGCCGTTCGGAACCCACATCGTGAGGTAGAGCGGGCGGACGACGCGCGACCCGAGCAGCTCGCGGTTCACCGCCTGGGTCCGGCCCACGACCTTGCCGGAGGCGCGCGGAGCATGGTCGGCCAGGCCGAACCGGGCCACGAGCACCGCGACAAGGGTGAGGGACGCCGAGATGAGGAACAGGTGGGTCGTCGCGAACCACAGCAGCAGCAGCCCGCCGATGCCGTTGCCGATGACCTGCATGCCGCCGACGAGGACGCTCATCGTCGACCGGGCCAGGACGAAGCCGTCCGCCGGGACGATGTCGCCGACGAGCGCCATGACCGTGCCCGAGGTGGCCGAGACGACGAGGTATCCGACCGCGACGAGGGCGAGCCGCCAGCCCCACGCCAGACCGGGGACCAGCTGGAGCAGGTCTGTCCCGGCCGACGTGAGGCCGACGAGGACCATCGCAGTGCGCGGGCGGATGAGGTCGGCCGTGGCGAGCAGGAAGTGGCTCGTGGCGAGCTGGACGAGCGGGCCGCCGAAGAGCGCGATGCCGGTGAGCAGGGGCGAGCGGGTCGTCTGGAAGACGATCGTGCCCAGGGCCAGGTTGCCGACGACGACGCCCAGCATGACGAAGGAGCGAGCCACGAACAGCACGGTGTACTCACGGATGGCGAACAGCTCGCGGTAGGTCCTCACAAGGGACGACTATGGTGTGGGCCGAGACTTCAACGCCAATCTTTCGCGAGGAGGCGAAACATGGGAACCTGGAACGTCCCTGCGACGGTGCTGGCCCACAGCCGCTTCGCCATCTCGCCGATGGCCGAGGTGGTCGGTGCTCTGGGCCACCTCACGCCGAGGGGACCCCGGGTGGACCGGGCCTTCGTCGCCGCCCACGGCGACGCGTTCCGGGCGATGCTCGACGAGCACCCGGGGCGCCGTGCGCTGCTGCTTGCGACCTGGCGTCCCGGCTGGCTCGCCGACTTCCTGGGCGTCCCCTCGCCGCTCCAGAGGCCGACCTTCGCAGACGAGCTCGCCATCGTGGAGGCATTGGGGGACAGGCGGATTCGCGCCGACCTCCGCGTCGTGACCGGCGGGCCGCTGCCCCGGATCCTCACCCGGCCGGGCGTCACGGCATACGCCGTGGGTCTGCTCGACTGGGTGTGGACGCACACGCTGATCTCCGACTGGCCCCGCCGCGAGCGCGTGCTTCGGGCCGACATCGTGGCTCGTTCCGCCCGCCTCGCGACCCACGGCTGGGCCGGCGTCCTGAAGGACCTCGGCAAGGACCGCGAATGGCTCGGCGAGGGACAGCTGCGGATCAACCGCGGGCCGTACCCGACCCGAGAGCTGCCCGACGACGCGCAGCTCTCGTTCGTCCCGGTGCACTGGAACGCGAGCTGGGTCGGCTGGGACCTGCCCACCCGCTACGCGCTCTACTACCCGGTCAGCGGGGCTCTGGCGGCCGTGGACCGGCACAGTCCGGGCGGTCTGGACCGGCTCGTCGGCGGCAACCGGGCCACCATCCTGCGCGCCCTCGCCGACCCGGCGAGCACCACCGCGCTCGTGGCGACGACCGGGCTGCCGGTCGGCTCGGTCGGCAACCACCTGCGCGTCCTGCTCGAGGGCGGCCTCGTCCTGCGCCGACGGAGCGGCCGCGAGGTCCTCTACTGGCGCACCGCACTCGGCGACACCCTCGTCGCTGCCGCCTCCTGACGACGACCGAGGCGGCCGAAGTCTGGGAGATCCCTGACAAACGTCATGGGTGAGTCGTGACATCCGTAGCGGGTGGCCGCCCACCGGCTCGGTCACGATGGTCGACATGGACACCACACTGCAGCGGCACCCCGCCACCACCACGGGAGCCCAGAGCGCGCCGGCCATCGAGCTCACCGGCCTGACCAAGAGCTTCGGAGACGTCGAGGCGGTCCGCGGGATCGACCTGACCATCCGCCAGGGCGAGGTCGTCGCCTTCCTCGGCCCCAACGGCGCCGGCAAGACCTCGACGATCGACATGGTTCTCGGCCTCTCCGAACCGACGGAGGGGTCGGCCCGGGTCTTCGGACTGGACCCGCACACCGCCATCCGGCACGGCCTCGTGGCCGCCGTCATGCAGACCGGTGGCCTGCTCAAGGACCTCACCGCCCGCGAGACGATCGAGTACACCGCCGCGCTCTTCCCCGCGCATCGCGATGTGGAGGAGGTGATGGCCACGGCCGGGATCACCGAGATCGCCGACCGCCTGGTCGGCAAGTGCTCCGGCGGCGAGCAGCAGCGGGTGCGGTTCGCGATGGCGCTCGTGAGCGACCCGGAGCTGATCATCCTCGACGAGCCGACGACCGGGATGGACGTCGTGACCCGGCGGGCGTTCTGGGAGAGCATCCGCGCCGACGCCGCCCAGGGCCGGACCGTCGTGTTCGCCACGCACTACCTCGAGGAGGCCGATGCGTATGCCGACCGGATCGTCCTCGTCCGCAAGGGCCGGATCGTCGCCGACGGGACGTCGGCGCAGGTCAAGGCGCTCGGCACCGGTCGGACCGTCCGGGCCACCTGGCCCGGCGCCGACGTCGACGGCCTGCGCACCCTGGACGGTGTCGAGGGGGTCGACGTCCGCGGCGACCAGGTCCTCGTCCACGCCAAGGACAGCGACGCCGTCGCTCGCCATCTGCTCACCGCCACCCCGGCCCGCGACCTGGAGATCGAGGCCCGTGGCCTCGAGGACGCCTTCGTGGCCCTCACCTCAGAGGAGAACAGCTGAACATGTCCACCACTGCCTCATCCGTCCCGGTCGGCGGGTTCGACCTGTCCACCCGTCCGGCGCCGCGCTTCGGTGGCCTCAACCGGACCATCCTGTTCATCGAGCTCCGCCGGGTGCTGCGCAACAAGCGGACGGTGATCTTCACCCTGATCTTCCCCGTCGTGATGTTCCTGTTCATCAGCAGCACCATCCCGGCCGGTGAGGAGTCGATGGGCACGAACGTCCTGGCCAACGTCGGCGCCTACATCATGGTCAGCATGGCCGTCTACGGCGCCGTCATGGCCACGACGGCCGCAGGGGCCTCGGTCTCCATCGAGCGGGCCGCCGGCTGGAGCCGGCAGCTGCGGCTCACGCCGCTCAGCCCCACGGCATACATCCTGCTCAAGGCGCTCATGGCCCTCATCGTGGGCGTCCTCGCGACCCTGGTGACCTTCGCCGTCGCGGCGCTCACCCACAAGGCGCACATCCCCGACGCGACGGTGTGGCTGCAGTGCGGACTGATCATCATCGGCGGGGCGCTCGTCTTCGCCGCGTTCGGCCTGTTCATGGGCTACCTGCTGCCGGCCGAGAACGCCATGCAGTTCCTCGGCCCGATCCTCGCGCTGCTGTCCATCTTCGGCGGCATCTTCACCGGACCGCTCAGCACGGACTCGACCTTCGGCAAGATCGCCCAGTTCACCCCGATCTACGGCCTCGGCCAGATCGCGCACTGGCCGCTCACGCTCACCACGTCCGGCGGTCACGACGCCTTCAAGATGGCCTGGGTCGTCAACCTGCTCGTCTGGGCGCTCGTCTTCGTGGCCGGTGCCACCTGGCGGTTCCGCAAGGACACGGCGCGGGTCTGACCGACCTAGAGTTGCCCCATGCGTCTCTCGCGTGACGGACGGAATGCCGACCCGGCGTCGGACATTCCGTTCGTCACGCTCTTCTTCGCCGGCATCTGGCTGGTCTACCTCTTCGACCCGATCGCCAAGGCCTGGGACCTTCGGCACACGACCCGGGGGATCGTCGGGCTCGTCGCGGTCATCGCCTTCGCCGGGGTCTACCTGTGGCACTTCTACCGGGCCCGCGCCTACTCCTGGGGCCGCTACGACCCGGGCGCGCGCCTCGACCCGCCCTCGCACCGGATGATCCGGTATGCCGTGAACCTCGCCCTCTCGATGACGACCATCCTCGCCATCGGGCAGAAGGGCACGACGACGTGGGTGTTCCTCGCCGTGGCCGGGCTGTGGACGTTCTCGATGCCGGTTGCCTTCGGCCTCGCCGCCTCGCTGGCCGCGGCCTACGAGCTGCTCGCCTACCACGTCGAGGGTTGGACGAGGGACAGCAGCGTCAGCCTGTCCATCGCGCTGGCCGTCTTCGCCGTCGGGGGCGGCATCATCGCCTCTCGTCGGCAGAAGGACCTGTCCGCCGTCCGGCGCGAGAACGCCCGGCTCATGGTCGAGGAGGAGCGCAACCGGATGGCCCGCGACCTGCACGACATCCTCGGCCACTCACTCACCGTCATCACGGTCAAGGCCGAACTCGCCGGACGCCTCATCGAGGTGGCGCCGGAGCGAGCCAAGGCCGAGATCGATGCGCTGGAAACCCTTGCGCGAGAAGCACTTTCGGACGTCAGGCATGCCGTTGAAGGGTTCCGGGAGATCTCGCTGACCGGCGAGCTGGCCCGCGCCCGCGAGGCCCTGAAGACAGCCGGGATCGAGCCGCGCCTGCCCCGGGCCGTCGAGGCCGTGCCGACCGACCTGCGGGAGCTGTACGCCTGGGGGGTGCGCGAGGGGGTCACCAACGTGATCCGGCACAGCCGCGCGACGACCTGCACGATCGTCCTCGACGCGACGGGCCTGCGGATCACCGACAACGGCTCCGGTGCCCACGACCACAACGACGTCGGCGGTGGCAACGGTCTGCGCGGGCTCCGCGAGCGGGCGGCGGCGGTGGGAGGCACCGTCGCGACGCGCATCCTGGACACCGGCTTCGAGGTCCACGTCTCGGCACCCAGGATCAGCGCGCTCGGAGCCGTCGGGTCCAGCCGGGCCGGCGATGCCGTCGGCACCTCCGGCCTCGCTGACACCTCCGGCAGCGCCGGTTCGATCGGCTCAGCCGGCTCAGCCGGCTCAGCCGGCGTGTTCGACAGCACCGGAGGGCTGCTCGGCGGAACCGGGTCGGTGGTCCACCCGTGACGATCTCCGTCGTCCTCGTCGACGACCAGGCCCTCGTCCGCGGTGCCCTCGCGGCCCTGCTCGACCTCGAGCTCGACCTCACGGTCGTGGGGGAGGCCGCAAGCGGTGACGAGGTCCTCGCGCTCGTCCGTCGCACCCGCCCGGACGTGGTTCTCATGGACGTCGACATGCCCGGCATGGACGGCATCGAGGCGACCGCCCTGGTCCGCGCCGAGTTCCCCGCGACCCAGGTCCTCATCGTCACGACCTTCGGCCGCCCCGGCTACCTCCGCAAGGCGCTGCTCGCCGGGGCGGCCGGCTTCGTCGTCAAGGACACGCCCGCCCGTCAGCTCGCCGACGCCGTCCGACGCGTCCACGGCGGGATGCGGGTCGTCGACCCGGCCCTGTCCGCCGACTCCCTCATCGCCGGCGAGTCCCCGCTCACGCCCCGCGAGACCGAGGTGCTCCGGGCCGCGGCCGACGGCGGCAGCAACTCCGACATCGCCAAGGCGGTCCACCTCTCCGAGGGCACGGTTCGCAACCACCTCTCCTCGGCCATCGGCAAGACGATGGCGCGCAACCGGGCCGACGCCGTCCGGATCGCCGAGGAGAGCGGCTGGCTCTGAGGCCTGCGCCGGAGGAAAGTTGCTCGCGAGAGCCAACCGACCGGCATACCTGCGCGTTTGTACAGGTGGAGGCAGGCCACGAGGAGGTGTCATGCGCGCGCAGGTCGACCCCGAGTTCGCCTCGTACGTCGCGGCGCGACAACACCAGTTCCTGCGGGTGGCGTTCCTCGTGTGCGGCGACCGACGGCTCGCCGAGGACCTCCTCCAGGAGGCGTTCGTCAAGCTGGCGCTGCGGTGGGACAAGATCCGCGCCGAGAACCCCGACGGCTTCGTCCGGACCGTCCTCTACCGCGACGCCGTGTCGGCCTGGCGACACCGGCGCCGCGAGGTGCTCGTCGACGTCGTCCCCGAACATCGTCGTCGTGGCGAGGAGCCCGACAGGAGCACGATGCGCATCGACCTGCTCGGCGCGCTCGACACCCTCACCGCCAAGCAGCGCGCCGTGGTGGTCCTGCGCTACTTCGAGGACCGTTCGGTCGCCGAGGCGGCCGACGCCCTCGGGGTGAGCGAGGGGACCGTCAAGAGCCAGACGTATGCCGCGCTGGACCGGCTGCGTGCCGTCATCCCCGGCTACGTCGGCCAGGAGGAGGAACGATGACCCGCGACCAGCTGGGCGACCTGCTCGCGCAGGTGAGCAGTGGCATCGACGAGGTCGACTTCGTCGACGCGGCCTGGTCCGGCGCGCGTCGCCGTCAGCAGCGCCGACGTCGTGGCGTCCTCGCCGTGGTGGCCGGTGCGGCCGCCGCTGCTGTCGTCATCACCCAGGCGCCCGGACGCAGCGAGGCCCCGACCCCCGGCCAGTCCCGGACCGGCAGCAACGCCTCGCGCCCGCCCAGCACGCCGACCGCCAGGGACTGGACGGCCAGGCCCGGCAAGCTCGCCGACGGCACGACCTTCGTCGTCGGCCCCACTCCCGACCAGATCCCCGGTCTGACCGAGCTGCGGCCCGGCCTGCCCTCGATCATCGGCTGGACGGGGTCGCCGCAGCCGGTCACCGGGTCCAGCCAGCACGTCGTCGCGGTGCTGGCGCAGGACCTCGGCGGGGGCGGCTTCCTGCCCGTGCTCCTGCTCCAGGACGACCGGACCCGGACCCAGTCCTATGCCGTGGTCCAGGCCGTCGTCACGGCGGTCGACCACGAGACGGTCATGGGGGAGCCCAACGCCCCGATCGACCTGCGCGCCATCAGCCCGGACGGAACGAGGGTCGCCGTCGTCCAGGACACCAACGTCCTCGTCGTGGACGTCCGCGCAGGCACCGTCAACCGGTTCCCGCTCCCCACGGCCGCTCACCCCGACGAGGTTCCCACCGGGGGCGGCTTCACCGACGCTGGTCAGGTCGTCATCACCTCCGACCAGCGCCCACTGTCGATGAACCCCGCGACCGGCGCCGTCACCCGGCTGCTCCGCGGCGCTGTCCCTGACATCGTCCAGCTCACCGACAACGGGGGCGCGCTCGCTCTCGCGACGACCCACCCGGACGGCAACGTGGACTCCTCGACACGCATCTCGCTCGGCCTCTCCTCGCTGTGGGGGCAGTCGACGGCCAACTTCGGGTGGGTGGCCCGCGGTGGCTTCCCGCCGCAGGACCTCGAACCCACCAGCCGCCCTGCTCTCAACGGGCTCTTCGTCGTAGCGCGGGACCGCAGCCAGCGGGTGATCCTCACCGTCGACGACGGCATGGACACGGTCAAGGGCGCGATCCGGGCACTCGGCTGGGCCGACTACGACTGCCTGTTCACATACTCCAACCAGGGCCACACGTGGGTGCTGGCCTTCGACCCGCGCAGCAACAAGGTCTACCGGGTCAGCCAGGTCCTGCCGACTGTCGTCGGGGTCGGTCAGCCGGGGCCGACGATGGCGATCCGGCTCGCCAACCCGTAGTCGTGGGTTCGGTCAGGTTGCCGTATGCCGGTCACTCACCTGTCGCGACCGGCCGGCTCGGGTCGGCGATCCACTCGCTCCACGAACCGACGAAAACCGTTGCCTCGACACCGATCTCGCCGAGTGCCAGGGCGGCCTGCGCGGCAGTGACGCCCGAGCCGCAGCTCGTCCCCACCGGGATGCCGGCGCGGGCTCCCGCGGCCTCGGCGTATGCCGTGAGGTCGGCTCGGGCCCGGAAGCGGCCGTCGTCGGCGAGGTAGCCGGCGGCAGGTGCGTTCACGGCATACGGGATGTGTCCGGCGACCGC
Source organism: Intrasporangiaceae bacterium (assembly GCA_021324575.1). GTDB lineage: Bacteria > Actinomycetota > Actinomycetes > Actinomycetales > Dermatophilaceae > Nostocoides. The sequence goes on from JAJPIW010000050.1 coordinate 21,283, forward strand.
GTCGATCGGCTCGGTCTCCCCGCGGAACCGCTCGGGCGACCGCACGTCGAGCAGGATCCCGTCGCGTGCCACCCGCGCGGCATCCTCGACCTCGAGGACGGGGAGCTGCCCGGGTCGTGCGACGAAGGCCGACGGCGACACGACCGGGACGTCGGTGGTCACCGCGTGGCCGGCAGCCTGCCAGCCCGCGAGGCCGCCGTCGAGCACGCGCACGTCGGGAATCCCGAAGTACCGCAACGTCCACCACGCGCGAGCCGCCGACAGCGAGGTGCGCTGGTCGTAGACCACCACAGCGGAGTCCGCGTCGACCCCGACGCGGCGAATGGCCGTCTCGAAGACCGCAGGGTCGGGGAGCGGGTGCCGACCGCGAGGCCCGGGTGGCCCAGCCAGGTCATGGTCCAGGTCGACGAACGGCGCGCCGGGCAGGTGGGCAGCGGCATACAGCTGCGCTCCCGGCGTCCCGACGAGGTTGTACTGGACGTCCAGCACGGTCACCCCGCCGGTGTCCAGGAGGGCCGCGAGTTCGGTGGCGGAGACGAGGGCGGTCATGGCAGCAGTCAAGCAAAGCCGTCGAGCAGTGGGACAATCGGGCAGTCATGTCTGCCACCGCTCTCGCCCCAGCTGTCGCCCCGATCCTCCCTCCCCTGCAGATCGGGCGGCACACCATCGCCTCGCCCGTCGTGCTCGCGCCGATGGCCGGGATCACCAACCGGGCGTTCCGCCGGCTGTGCCGGGAGTACGGCGACTCGGGGCTGACCGCCGGGGGCGCGAGCGGCGCGACCTCGCTCTACGTCTCGGAGATGATCACCTCGCGGGCGCTCGTCGAGCGGACCCCGGAGTCGATGCGGCTCATCGAGCACGACCCGGCCGAGAACCCGCGCTCGGTGCAGCTCTACGGCGTCGACCCGGCCACCGTCGCCGCTGCCGTCCGGATGCTCGTCACCGAGGACCGCGCCGACCACATCGACCTCAACTTCGGCTGCCCCGTCCCCAAGGTGACTCGCAAGGGTGGGGGAGCGGCCCTGCCCTGGAAGCGTGACCTGTTCCGTGGGATCGTCGCCGGGGCGGTCCGGGAGGCCAGCCCGTATGCCGTGCCGGTCACCGTCAAGATGCGGGTCGGGATCGACGCCGACCACATCACCTACCTGGCGGCCGGCCGGGCCGCCGAGGAGGAGGGGGCCGCGGCCGTTGCCCTGCATGCGCGGACCGCCGCACAGGCCTACTCGGGCACCGCCGACTGGTCGCGGATCGCCCGGCTCAAGGAGGCGGTCACCTCCATCCCGGTCCTCGGTAACGGCGACATCTGGTCCGCCGAGGATGCCGTCGAGATGGTCCGGCAGACCGGGTGCGACGGCGTCGTGGTGGGACGCGGCTGCCTGGGTCGGCCGTGGCTGTTCACCGACCTGGCCGCAGCCTTCGCCGGGTCGTCGGTCCGGGTGCAGCCCGACCTGCGCGAGGTGACCGACACGATGCGCCGGCACGCGGCATACCTCGTGGAGTTCTACGACGACGAGCTCAAGGGCTGCCGCGACATCCGCAAGCACATCGCCTGGTACCTCAAGGGTTTCCCGGCTGGGTCGACCGTGCGCAACCAGCTCGCGCTGGTCGACTCGTTGGCGGCGCTCGACGAGCTGATCGACTCGATGGACCTCTCGGCGCCGTGGCCGGGCGACGCCGCCGAAGGACAGCGCGGCCGGGCCGGCTCGCCGCGCGTCGTCGCGCTGCCCCACCGCTGGCTGGAGTCGCGCGACCTCGACTCCGCCCAGCGGGACGAGGTCGCCCAGGCCGAGCTGAGCGTCTCGGGCGGCTGACCGCACCGGCCGCCTCGTGGCGGGTCGTCCCCGCTGGCTCAGCCGGCGCCGGGGGCGAAGTGCACCAGCGATGCCGTCGCCACCAGCACGCCGAGGGCGAGCGCGAACTCGGCACCGACCGCGACCGCGAAGGCGGTGATCGACGCCTCCGGTGCCGAGGCGTCGAGCGAGCTGACCGGACGGTGGCCGAGTCGGCTGGCATACCGCCGGCCGACGTTCCCCAGCAGCAGCATGGCGCCGAAGACCGCGACCTTGACGAGGAGTGCCTGGCCGTATGCCGTCGTCGCCAGCGCGTGGAGCGACCCGGCGATCGCGAGGGCGTGGAGGATGCCGGAGACGACGAGGGTGATGACACTGGCGATGGCGACCTGGGAGAACCGGGGCAGCACGGTGTGCAGGGCGTCGAGGTTCTGCCGCGGGACCAGGACCGAGGCGAGGCTGAGCAGGCCGCCGAGCCAGGCGGCGGTTGCGAGGAGGTGCAGGGAAGTCGCGATGACCTTCACGGCCACCCACGACCCGCCCCACGCGTCGGACGACAGCACATAGGTGGTGATCATGCCGAGCTGCCAGAGCGAGATGGCCCCGCGGTGTGACCGCGAGGAGGCGAGGACGTCCTGGAGGAAGGCGACCCCGACGAACACCAGCGCTGCCCGGGCCAGGGCCAGCGCGCCGAGCCGACCGCCGAACGCGCCGAGGCCGACCTGCTCCACCGACACCGGGACGGCGACAACGGCGGTGAGGACGGTCAGGACCGCCCCCAGCCCGAGCAGTGCCCCGAACACCTGGACGACGCGACCCTCGGGCCACAGCCAGGTGAGGAAGATCGAGGTGCCGACGAGGAGCACGAAGCCGAGGTAGGAACCCACCTGCAGTCCCCCGAGGACGACCGCCTTCCACGGCGCGAGGCTTCCGGGCAGGCCGTCAGACACCAGGGAGCCGACGGCGGGGACGTGCATCAGGACCGGGGTGAGGTGGGACGTCACGAGCCCCCCGGACCCGGCAGGTTGACCTGGACGATCATCGTGGCCCGGTAGGCCTGCATCGGCCCCGCGGTCCGCCCGGTGGCCTCGGCCACCCCGCAGACCTGTTTGGTCTGCGGCAGGTCCGGGCAGGTGAGGTTGAGGACGTGGTCGCCGATGACCTGGACCACGACCGGTGTCGATGCCAGGTCCGGGGCAGCGATCGGACCGAGGACGAGCAGCGCGCGCCCGACCGGGGCGGGGTTGGAGCGCTCCTGGCCGCCGGACTCCTTGTAGCGCATGGTGAAGGACGTGACCGGCGCACCGAAGGAGATCGACTGGGCGACCTGGGTCAGCGTCTGCGGCATCGTGACCGGACCCTGGGCGGACTGCGCCTGCAGCTCGGTCACCACCGGCTTCAAGGCCTCGGTCGAGGCCAGCGGGGGTGCCGCGGCGGCCAGCCGGATGGTCAGCACCGGGGAGTCGAGCAGCACCTTCTCCTGCACGTCCAGTGTGCCGTCATTGTCGACCCGCGCGACGACGTTGATTCCCGGGACGGTCAGCCCCGGTCCGGTCGTGCGCACTCGTGCAGTGGCGGCCCCGACCGGAGACGTCGCGCTGCCCGACGACCCGGCCGGAGAGGTGGACGGGGCAGCTCTGGGAGGGGGTGTGGGTTTGCTGAGCGCGAAGACCGCCGCGACCGTGAGCACCGTTGCCGCGCCCAGGCTGGCGGTCCGCACGACGCGACTGTCATGTGCCACACCGTCCCCCTGTCCTGGACGCCGAAGGCCTGACTCTGGCCGTTCGGCCGACGAAAGCGCGTGGAGGGAGCGGATTCCCCGGCGGCCGGAGCAGCGCCGATGTTAGCATCCGCGAAGGCGAAGATATCCGGGATCTGTGCTGATTTGTCATATTTTGATCGCCCTTCGGGGCGCATGATTCCAGGGGTGGCTGTATGATTCGTCCTCGCACTTTCGGAGTAGCCGTGTTCGTGGGGGCCGCTGCCTCCCTGGCCGTGGCCGCCGGGCCGTCCTCGGCGCTTCCCGAGGCCACGGCGCCGGCCTCGGTCTATGTCGTCCAGGGAGTTGCCGGGTCCACGGTGTCGGTGTCGGTCGACGGCTCGGTCGTCGACGCCCACGCGGCCGCCAAGAAGATCATCGGTCCGCTGCGGCTGGCGCCCGGTTCGCACACGATCACGGTGAAGCTGCCGGGCACCGCCCAGGGTGTGACCTCGACCGTGAAGGTCGCGCGCGGGACCAATCTGGACGTCGTCGTCCACCGGCAGGTCGACCCGGCCGCCACGCCGGTCATCACGAGCTACCAGAACAACCTCGGCGCCGTCGCCAAGGGCAGTGGTCGCCTGGCCGTCGCTCACGTCGCTGCTGTGGGGCCGGCCGACGTCCGGGTCAACCGCAAGGTGCTGTTCGCCAACATCGCCAGCGGCGAGGTGCTGACCCTGACCGTGCCGGCCGGCACCTATCCGGTCGACATCGTCCCGACGGCGACGACCGGCCCGGTCGTCCTCGGTCCGGTGGACCTGCCGGTGGCCGCCGACGCCCTCACCCGGGTCTTCGCGATCGGCGTGGCCTCGCAGGGCACCATGGACGCCATCGTCCAGGTCCTCCCGCTGCCGACCCGGGGCAACGGGGTGACGCCGGCTCGAGTCGAGAGCGGCAACGGTGGCCAGGCGGTGGCCCTCATCGAGCAGGCCCGCGCGCGTGACGCCGGCTCCTCACAGACGTCCACCCTTGCCGCCGCGGCTGGTGCCCTCGGTCTGCTGACCGTGCTCGTCAGCGTCGGCGTGCGTCGGCGCCGCCAGCGCGGGGCGTCGACCACCGGCTGACCTGCGTGACCCGCGCAGCCGTCGAGCCGGCGATCGCCCGCCCCTGGTGGCGGCGGGTGCCGGTCGCCGTCGGCGTGCTGGCTGCCGCGGCCGTGGTCGCCTCCTCGCTGGGGGGCCGGTCCGCATCCGGTGGCGCGCCGGGGCACGAGCAGCCGGTGTCGGCGGTGCGGACCTCCGCTCCGGCCGCCTCGCCGACCGGTGGCCCGTCCTCGCAGCTGCGCGGGTCCCCGGTCACCGGGCGGTTGACCGTCTCGGTGCCGTTGGCCGGACCGCCAGGGGTCTTCGGGACCGTCCGGGCCACGGCGCCGACGGCGCCCGAGGCCGGGGCCGCGCCCAGCCAACGGGTGTCCATCGTGCCCAGCCGAGTGTCGATCGGGGCGTCGGTCACCGGTCCGTCGGCCCGGGTCGTGCCCGTCGACACCCAGGCCGACGGGCGCCTGGCCATCCCCCCGGACCCGAAGGTGGTCGGCTGGTGGCGCAGCGGTGCGATGCCCGGTGACCCCTTCGGGGGTGTCGTGCTCGTCGGCCACATCGACACGGCCGCCTCGGGGGTTGGCTACTTCGCCCGCCTGCTGCGTCTGCGGCCCGGCGACGTCGTCTCGGTCGACGACGGCCGGACCCAGCTCCGCTACCGGGTGCATGCGGTCTCCGAGGTCGCCAAGGACGCGCTCAACAGGACCACGGACGCCTTCTCCCAGCGGGTGCCCGGACGGCTGGTCCTCATCACCTGCACCGGAACGTTCGACCCGGTGGCACGTCACTACAACCACAACCTCGTCGTCTCTGCCGACCCCGTCGGCGCACCGGTGACCCTCACCCGCTGACGGCTGGCCGTTAGCCGTCGCTGAGGGCTGGCCGTTCGCCCCGCGAAGACCGGCCGTTCGCCCCGCGAAGGCCGGCCGTTCGCCCCGCGAAGACCGGCCGTTCGCCCCGCGAAGACCGGCCGCGGCATACGACAACGCCCGAGGCCGGCGGGCGGGAGCGCTGCGCTGACCTCCCCGATCCCATTGCGCCACACCCGAATTCCCAACCTCTGCTAGCAGAGCTTGGTTCACTCAGCAGACGTTGCAACCTGTGCTGAGTGACCCACCTTCTGCTAGCAGAGCTTGGTTTGGGAGGGGTTACCGCCCGGCGTGGGCACGGTCTGGCACGCTTGGCTGCGTGGGCGCGGCACGGAGCATCGGCAGACCAGGTGGCACGGCCGAGCGGCCGGCGACCTTCTTCGCCGACGCAGCCGAGTTCCGGGCCTGGCTGGAGGCCAACCACGACACCAAGACCGAGCTGTGGATGGGCCTGCACAAGAAGCACGTCACCCCGCGCGGGCTGACCTGGGACGACGCGGTCCCCGAAGCGCTCTGCTTCGGGTGGATCGACAGCCAGGTGCAGAGCCTCGGCCCCGACAGCGTCCGCCAGCGCTGGACCCCGCGCAAACCTGGCGGCAACTGGAGCACCGTCAACATCGCCCACGTCGAGCGACTCACCGCCGAAGGCCGGATGCACCCCGCCGGGCTCGCGGCATACGAGCGCCGCAGGCCGGACCGCAGCGGGATCTACTCCTACGAGCAGACCGGCCTCCTGGAGCTTCCAGAGCCGTATGCCGCGGTGCTCGCCGCCGATCCGGTCGCCACCGCGTGGTGGGACGCCGCAACGCCGAGCTACCGCAGGATCTGCGTCAACTGGGTGCTCACCGCCAAGCAGCAGGCCACGCGTGACAAGCGGATGGCCCAGCTCGTCGACGACAGTGCCCACGGGCGGCTCATCCCCAGCCAGCGCTACGGCGAGGAACCCACGTGGGCCCGTCGCCTCCGGACCGCGCTCGAGGTGGTCGATGACTGACCAGGACCCAACCCGGGTACCCCGTCGTGCGGTGGCGATCGGCCTGCCCGCCCTCGCGGTCGCGGCGTGCGCACCCGTGAAGCCCAGCTCAGCGACCAAGCGGCCGCCAGTCCCGCCGATGACCGGCACGCCGACCGCGCGTCCGAGCAGCGCGGTCGACTGGGTCGTCGCGGAGAACGCCAAGCCGGGGACTGGGTGGAGGCGAGCCCCCGCGAGGATGGCGACCGACGACCAGCTGTGCGGCTACGCGACCAAGCTCGTCGTCTCCGCCGGCGAAGGTGTCCCATTGGCGGTCCGCTCGCGCGTCGGTGCGTGGCAGGCGACGGTGTTGCGGATCGGGCACTACGGCGGCATGGGCGCCCGCCAGGTCTGGCGCTCACCGAGTACCGAACCGACGGACCAACCTGCGCCGAAGACTGCCGATGACCGCTGCGTCACCGCCGGCTGGCACGCGCAGCTCGAGGTCCCGACAGCGGGCCTGCCGGCCGGCGCCTACCTCGTGGTGATCGAGGCAGGAGGGAAGTGGCGATACGCCTGCTTCGTCATCCGATCCGAGGAGACCAAGGGCCGGCTCGTCCTCGTGGCGGCCACGACGACCTACGCGGCCTACAACACCTGGGGTGGCTACAGCCTCTACAAGGGACCGACACCGGCGCAGCCCCGGGCCCACCGGGTCAGCCACCAGCGACCACAGGACGGCGACGGTGCCCCCAAGCTGTTGTCCTTCGAGGCGGCGACCATGCGGCTGGCCGAGGAGCTCGGGCTGCCCGTCGCCTACCTCGGTTCGGAGGACCTCGAGGACCCATCGCGGGTCATGGGGGCGACCGGGATCGTCTCGCTGGGGCACGACGAGTACTGGTCGGTTCCCATGCGCGACAACGTGACCAGGGCGCGCGACGCCGGGACGAACCTCGGCTTCCTGGGCGCCAACGCCTGCTACTGGCGGGTCCGCCTGGTGGACGGCGACGTCGTCTGCTACAAGGTCGATCCCGACCCCACCCCCGGCCGGAGCGCGACCACTCTGTGGCGACAGGGCACGGCCCCGGAGCCGGAGAACTCACTGACCGGGATGCTGTACGAGTGCTTCCCGGCCGAGGGTGACCTCACCATTCACGATGCCGACTCCTTCGTCTGGGAGGGGACCGGCGCCAAGGTCGGCAGCACGTATGCCGGGATCGTCGGGACCGAGGTCGACCGGGTCTACCCGATCGCCGGGACGCCCGCCTCGATCCAGGTGCTCGCCCACAGCCCCGTCACGGGCAGGCCCGGGATCGCGACCCATGCCGACCTGGTCTACTACCGCGCCGCGAGTGGTGCCGGCGTCATCGCGACCGGCACCATGCAGTGGACCTGGGCCCTGGCCGGACCCAACCGTCGGCGAGGTCTCACCCGCGACGGGGTAGCGCTCGTCCGGATCGCGACGACGAACATCCTCCGCGCCCTGGCCACCCCGCGGTTGGGTGATGCCCGGCCGCCTCGGCCGAACCTCGCCTCCGTTCGTGCCGACCCCTCCACCCGGACAGGCACCGGGGGAGCCGTCGGCCGAGCCTGATGCTCAGGCGGGGCTGTGGTGTCCGGACGGCCAGGGACGAGCTCGGCCCAGCTGGACGCGGTTCGTGACCAGCGCCATCGCCGCGGCGGACGTCATGAGCAGGCCACCGAAGGCTAGGACGCCCAGATAGGGGTCGCTGATGGCGGCCCGGGAGTTGGCCAGCCGCTCGGCCGCCGTCGCGGTGGGCAGCACGATGCCCGTGGACAGGTCGGGGACCATCTGGGTCAGCTCGAGCAGGAACCCGGCGGCCAGGGCCAGCCCGGCAGCGCAGAGTCCGGCGGCAAGAAGCGGAGGTACGACCAGACGGGTCAGGTCCGTCCCCCACGGGCCGCGGCCCAGGATGATCCCGCCCACGGCGACGCCGCTGAGCAGCGCGATACCGAGCGCCGGCAGCGTCGAGACGGGTACCTGCGACCCGTGGAACGCGTAGCCGACCCAGGCCAGCACACCCAGCAGTGGCACGAGCGCGACCGGCCAGGCCTCACGCCCGGACCACCGACGCGACAGGTGTACGGCCGCGCCGGACCCGACGATGTAGAGGAGAGCGATCAGGCCGAGGACCGGCCACCCGTCGACCAGCATCTGCCGAGCCTTCTCCGGCGTGGCGTCGAGGAACAGCATGGCCAGCCAGGCTCCGACCAGGACGGCGGCGAGCACCGGTACGACTGCGCCCGGGGTGAGAAGTCGTGGTCCTGCCATGACGTCAGGGTAGGCGTCAGGCAGGTCGGGCGAGGTCGGTTCGAGGTCATAGGGTCGACGTCGTGGCATACGAGGCACGTGACCGGGAGCGATGGGTCACCGAGGACCCCGTCACCAAGCGCGCCGACCGCGACGAGTTCGCCCGCGACCGCGCCAGACTGCTGCACTCGGCATCCCTTCGCCGGCTCTCGGCCAAGACCCAGGTCCTCGGCCCGGCGAGCGACGACTTCGTCCGCAACCGGCTGACCCACTCCCTGGAGGTGGCCCAGATCGGCCGCGAGTTCGGCGAGGCGCTCGGCTGCAACGCCGACGTCGTCGACACCGCGTGCCTGGCCCACGACCTCGGCCATCCGCCGTTCGGCCACAATGGCGAGACCGCGCTGGACACGGTCGCGGCCGACATCGGCGGCTTCGAGGGCAACGCCCAGACGCTGCGCCTCCTCACCCGTCTGGAGCCCAAGCGGGTCCACCCCGACGGGCGACCGGCCGGGCTCAACCTCACCCGTGCCAGCCTCGATGCGGCGACCAAGTACCCCTGGACCAGGGGCGAGGGGCCATGGGAGACAACGAAGTTCGGCGCGTATGCCGATGACGTTCCGGTTTTTGACTGGTTCCGCGAGGGTGCCGAGCCGGGTCGGCGGTGCGTCGAGGCACAGGTCATGGACTGGTCCGACGACGTCGCCTACTCCGTCCACGACGTCGAGGATGCCGTCGCCTCGGGGCGCCTTGATCTGCGCAGCCTGCGCGACGCCACAGAGGTCGCGGGAGTCCTCGCCGTCGCCGGTGGGCTGTATGCCGCTGACCTCACCCTCGACGACCTCGGGTTGGCGCTCGACCGGCTGCTGGCCACCGGACTGGTGCCCACGGCATACGACGGGTCGAGGACCGGCCTGGCCGCGCTGAAGGACATGACCTCGGGGATCATCGGCCGGTTCGTCCAGGCCGTCGAGGTCGCCACCCGCGCCGAGCACGGCCCCGGCGACCTGACCCGGCTGGACGCCGACCTGCTCGTCCCGGTCGACGCCCGGGCCGAGGTCGCGGTGCTCAAGGCGGTCGCCGCGCACTTCGTGATGTTCTCCGTCGAGCGGACCGAGGTCATGGCCCGTCAGCGCGAGATCGTCGCGGAGCTCGTCATGGCTTACCAGGAGCGTCCCGACGAGCGGCTCGACCCCGACCTGCGGGCCGACCACCGGGCTGCGCCCGACGACGCCGCCCGGCTGCGCGCGGTCGTCGACCAGGTCGCCTCGCTCACCGACGTCCGGGCGTTGGACCTGCATCGGCAGTGGTGTCGACCGTCTTTGACATGATGGGCACCGGCGAGCGAGAGGAGGCATCGTGGCGGGCCGGATCAAGGCCGAGGACGTGGCGACCGTCAAGGAGCGCAGCGCCATCGACGACGTCATCCGCGAGCACGTCACCCTGCGTCCCGCCGGACCGGGCACGTTCAAGGGTCTGTGTCCCTTCCACGACGAGAAGACGCCGTCCTTCAACGTGCGCCCGGCCAACGGCACCTACAAGTGCTTCGGCTGCGGCGAGGGCGGTGACGTCATCTCCTTCGTCACCAAGGTCGAGCACCTCACCTTCACCGAGGCCGTCGAGCGGCTGGCCGCCAAGCTCGGGATGGAGCTGCGCTACGAGGACGGGGGGCCGCGGGCCGCGGGGGAGGGCCTCGGTCGTCGGTCCCGCCTCGTCGAGGCGCACCGTGCTGCCGAGGAGTTCTACACCGACGCGCTCCTCCAGCGTCCCGACGCCCGGGTCGGTCGGGAGTTCCTGAGGGCACGCGGGTTCAACTCCGAGCACGTCCGGCTCTTCGGCGTCGGCTACGCCCCGCGAGGTGGTGAAGAGCTCACGAAGTACTTGCGCGGCAAGGGTTTCAGCGACGACGAGCTGACCTTGGGTGGGCTATCCGGGCGGGGGTCGCGCGGTGCCTACGACCGGTTCCGCGGTCGGCTGGTCTGGCCGATCCGTGACATCACGGGCGACACGATCGGCTTCGGGGCTCGGCGCCTCTTCGACGACGACCCGATGCAGGCCAAGTACCTCAACACCTCCGAGACGCCGATCTACAAGAAGTCGACCGTTCTCTACGGCCTCGACCTGGCCAAGAAGTCGATCAGCAAGGACCGGCGGGCTGTCGTCGTCGAGGGCTACACCGACGTGATGGCGGCCCACCTGTCCGGCATCGAGGAGGCGGTGGCGACGTGCGGTACCGCGTTTGGCGTCGACCACATCAAGATGCTCCGACGGATCCTGCGCGACGAGTCCGAGCTGGCCCCCGCTCGGGTCGTCTTCACCTTCGACGGTGACGCGGCCGGCCAGGCTGCTGCCATGAAGGCGTTCAAGGAGGACCAGCGCTGGGCCTCCCAGTGCTTCGTCGCCGTCGCGGCCGACGGCATGGACCCGTGCGAGCTCCGACTGGCCAAGGGCGAGGCCGCGGTCCGGGCCCTCGTCGACGACGCGATGCCGATGTTCGAGTTCGCGGTCCGGACGACCATCGCCCGGTTCGACCTCGCGACCGCAGAAGGCCGGGTCCAGGCGATGAAGGCCGCCGCGCCCATCGTTCACGACATCCGCGACAGCGCGCTGCGGCCCGAGTACATCCGCACGGTGGCCGGCTGGCTGGGCGTCGAGGTCGACCAGATGCGCGAGGCCGTCCAGCGCGCCCCGAAGGTGGCGGCCCTGCCGGGCGGCCCGGCCTCCTCGTCGTCAGCGGCCGCCTCGCGGCGGCCCGACGGGAGCGAGCCGGTCCCCGAGCCCACCGGTGCCGAGCTGGCCGCGGCCA
>JAJPIW010000072.1 GCA_021324575.1 Intrasporangiaceae bacterium
CGTCGCGCGGATCTCGTTCTTCGTCAACGCGGGCGTGCGGTTCGTCGAGGAGATGTGCAAGATGCGCGCCTTCGTGCAGCTGTGGGACGAGCTGACGCGAGAGCGCTACGGCGTGACCGATGCCAAGCAGCGCCGGTTCCGGTATGGCGTGCAGGTCAACTCGCTCGGCCTCACCGAGGCCCAGCCGGAGAACAACGTCCAGCGGATCGTGCTGGAGATGCTGGCGGTCACGCTCTCCAAGGACGCCCGGGCCCGGGCCGTGCAGCTGCCCGCCTGGAACGAGGCGCTCGGTCTGCCGCGGCCCTGGGACCAGCAGTGGTCGCTGCGGATCCAGCAGGTGCTGGCCTTCGAGTCCGACCTGCTCGAGTACGACGACCTGTTCAACGGGTCCGAGGTCGTCGAGGCCAAGGTCGCCTCGCTCGTCGCCGGCGCCACGGCCGAGATCGCGCGCGTCCAGGAGCTGGGCGGGGCGGTGCCGGCCGTCGAGAGCGGCTACATGAAGTCGGCGCTCGTCGGCTCGCACGCGTTGCGGCGTCAGCGGATCGAAGCGGGTGAGGACGTCATCGTCGGCGTCAACCGGTTCACGACGACCGCTCCGAACCCGCTGACCGCCGACCTCGACGCGGCCATCCAGAGCGTCGACCCGGGCGTCGAGGCGGCTGCCGCGGCTGGCGTGCGGGAGTGGCGGTCGACGCGGGACAGCGATCCGGACAAGCGAGACCGCGCCGCCGCAGCCCTGGCCCGCCTCAAGGCCCACGCGCAGACCTCCACCAACCTGATGGCGGCCTCGCTCGAGTGCGCTCGTGCCGAGGTGACGACGGGGGAGTGGGCCCAGGCCCTGCGGGACGTCTTCGGCGAGTTCCGGGCTCCCACCGGGGTCTCCGGGTCCGTCGGCGTCTCCTCGGCCGACAACGCCCAGCTCGCCGCGGTTCGGCGCTCGGTGGTCGCGACGAGCGGAGAGCTCGGTGGCCGGCTGCGGATCCTCGTCGGGAAGCCCGGCCTGGACGGGCACTCCAACGGTGCCGAGCAGATCGCGGTGCGCGCCCGCGACGCCGGCTTCGAGGTCGTCTACCAGGGGATCCGGCTGACTCCCGAGCAGATCGTGGCGGCTGCGGTCGCCGAGGACGTCCACCTCGTCGGGATCTCGATCCTCTCCGGGTCGCACATGGAGCTCATCCCGGAGGTACTGGACCGGATGCGCGATGCCGGGGCGGGCGACGTGCCCGTCGTCGTCGGCGGGATCATCCCGGAGTCCGACGCGGCCAAGCTGCTGGACCTCGGCGTGGCAGGGGTCTTCACCCCCAAGGACTTCGGGCTCAACGAGATCATGGCCCGCTTCGTCGACATCATCCGCGCCGCCCGCGGTCTGCCGACGCTCGACGTGACGCTCGCACCGGCCTGACCACCGGCCGGACGCGCGCCGACTGGCCCGCCCGGGCAAACCTCACACCGGCACAATGCGCCAAAGTCTGGCGCGGCGAGCCCTGGTTGTCATATCTTCGCGAGCGCGGTCAGTCCGTGGGGGGCGCGGGCTTACCCACCGACCGGGGGCTTACCAGTCCGGGTCAGGGCGTCGAGACCGTCTCAAGGGAGTAAAGGTGTTGCACTCACCCACGCCTCGACGACGACGCATCGCCGTCGCCGGGGTCGGAACGGTGGCGGTCATCGCCGCCGCCGCCCTGGGCACATCGGCCGCCCAGGCCGCCACCCACCCGGTCCCGCACACCCGGGGCAAGGTCGCCCACCTGCCGGCCGGCACCACGTCGGCCGGCTCCTTCGGGCTGGGCACCCTCCGCTCGAGGGAGGACAAGATCGACCGCAGCCTCACCGGCGCCAGCGGTCCGGTCTCCGTCATGATCGAGCTGGACGCCGTGCCGGCGTCGACGGCGTTCAACCAGGCGCACTCGCGCGGCAACGCTGCGGCCAAGGCGGCAGGCCTGGCCCAGGTTCGCACGATTCGCGGCGCCCAGGCCTCGGTCGAGTCGCACTTCTCGGCGAGCGCCACCCGCGCCCGCACCCTCTACCGGTCGCACGCCGTCTACTCCGGCGTCGCGGTGCAGACCGACGCGAGCCGGCTGAAGGCGCTCGCCACCCTGCCGGGTGTCAAGGCGATCCACCGCCTCACGCCCAAGACCATCTCCAACTCCAGCTCGGTCCCGCTCATCGGCGCACCCGAGGTGTGGAAGTCCCGGGGGGACACCGGGCAGAACGTCCGGGTCGGCATCATCGACACCGGCATCGACTACACCCACGCCGACTTCGGGGGCCCCGGCACGGTCGCGGCATACGACGCCGCGAAGGCGACCAACACGTTCACCCCGACCGCCAAGGTCGTCGGCGGCCATGACTTCGTCGGCGACAGCTACCAGGCCGACCCGAACACCGCCGGCTACAACCCGGTTCCGTCGCCGGACCCCAACCCGCTGGACTGTGAGGGCCACGGCTCGCACGTCTCGGGCACCACGGGCGGCCTCGGGGTGACCAAGGCCGGCGCCACCTACACCGGCGGCTACGACCACGACATCGACCCCGCGACGATGGCCGTCGGCCCCGGTGTCGCGCCAGGTGCCAAGCTCTATGCGCTCAAGGTGTTCGGCTGCACCGGCTCGACCAACGCAGTCGGCGAGGCACTGGACTGGGCGGCCGACCCCAACGGTGACGGTGACGTCTCCGACCACCTCGACGTCGTCAACATGTCGCTCGGCTCGAGCTACGGATCGCCAGACGACCCCGACGCCGTGGCCGCCGACAACCTGGCTGCCCTCGGCACCGTTGTCGTCGCCTCGATCGGCAACTCCGGCGACGTCTACGAGGTGGGCGGCTCCCCGGGCAACGCCAAGCGCGTGCTCGGCGTTGCGGCGTCCGACGACGGCAACGACGTCGTCGACGGCCTCAAGGTCGACACCCCGGCCGGCCTGGAGCCGGCCGACACCGTCGACGGCACACCGGACAACGTCTTCGCCGCGCTGCGCTCGGTCGCCTACCCCTGGACCACCGGGCCCGGAGTCACCGACACCTCCGTCGTGACCCTCGGGGACTGGAGCCAGCCGCCGTCGGAGACAAACAACACCGACGGCTGCACGGCGTTCAGCGACGCCGACAAGGCCAAGGCTGCGGGCAAGGTCGTCATGCTCTACTGGCTGGACGGCACCGGCCGACGCTGTGGCTCCGCGGGCCGCGGCGGCAATGCCCGCCTCGGCGGCGCAGCCGGGGCGATCCTCGGCAGCGACGTGAACACCTTCTCGGCCGGCATCACCGGTGACACGGGCATCCCGGTGATGGTCACGGTCAACCAGGCCACCGTCGCCATCAACACCGCGCTCGCCGCCGGCACTGACGTCAAGGTGACGATGACCAACGACCTGCGCAACACGGTCAGCATCATCAACCCCGGCGCGGTCGACCAGCTCGCGTCGTTCTCCTCGCGGGGCATCGGCGTCGCCGGTGACGTCAAGCCCGACGTCACGGCCCCCGGGGTCACGACCTTCTCGGCCGCCGCCGGCTCCGGCAACGAGGGGATCGCCGAGAGCGGCACCTCGATGGCATCGCCGCACGTCGCCGGTGAGGCAGCACTCGTCCGCCGGGCGCACCCCGGCTGGACGGTCGAGCAGGTCAAGGCCGCCATCATGAACACCGCCACCCAGGACGTCTTCGTCGGCCCGAACCACACGGGCGACGTCTACGGCCCGGAGCGGGTCGGCTCGGGCCGGGTCAAGGTGGCCGACGCCGTCGCCACCACGACTCTCGCCTACGTCAAGGACGACCCGGGCGTCGTGAGCGTCTCGTTCGGACCGGTCGCCGTCTCCAAGGGCACCCAGTCGGTGTCCAAGACGGTCCACGTGGTCAACACCCGGCCGACCACCGGTGCGGCATACGCGATCTCGTATGCCGCAGCGCACCCGACGCCCGGTGTCACCTACACCTTCAGCCCGAACCAGATCTCGCTTCCGGCGGCGGGTTCGGCAGACGTCAAGGTGACGGCGACGTTCACCCGGGCCTCGCTCTCGCCCGTCGTCGACCCGACGACCGAGACCGACCCGCTCGGCCTGCAGATCGACCGGAGCTTCCGGACCGACGCCAGCGGCCGCATGGTCCTCACGCCGGTGGGTGGCACCCCGGGCTCGGCCCTGCGGGTGCCGGTCTGGTCGGCGCCGCGCGCGGCCTCGACGATGGGCTCGGCCACCAAGGCGGTCGTGACCGGTTCGGGCGGCACGAAGACCGGATCGCTCGCGCTCACGGGCACCGGCGTCGACACCGACTACCTGTCGACCGTGTCCACGTTCGAGCTGCAGGGCACCAGCCCCAAGATCGCCGGCTGCTCGGCGACCGTGGTCGTCTCGTGCATCGCCTTCCCGGACGACCGCTCGGCCGACCTGAAGTACGTCGGAGCCGCAACGGACGCCGCGATCCAGCCCGAACCCGACGCCCAGTGGTTGTCCTTCGGGATCAACACCCAGGGTCCGTGGCGCACGCCGGCCTCCTACGCCGAGTTCGACGTCACCCTGGAGACCGACCCGACCCACGCCGGGCCGGACGCGGTGGTCTACAACACCAGGGCCTCCTCCGCCACCGACGACTACGACTACTTCCTCTCCGAGCTCGTCGACATCCGGGGTGCCACCCCGGTCGTCGTTGACGACGAGCTGGTCAACAACGTCGACGGGTCCTTCGACACAGACCTGTTCAACAGCGACTCGCTGGTCCTGCCCGTCGCACTGGGCGCCCTGCGTGCCAGCGGTCTCTATGCCGACTCGACCAAGACCATCGGCTACTGGGTCACCACCTTCTCGGCCGAGGCCGGGCTCGTGGACAGCATCGGGTCGGCTGCCGCCCCGATGAGGATCACCGTCGCCGCACCCGCCGTCGCGGCATACGGCGACTACGGCACGATCCTCAACACCGACCTGCCGGGGACCTCGCTCGACGTCGTGCGCAACGACGCCGCGCTGGGCACCGACAAGCCGGCGGGGCTGCTGCTGCTGCACCACCTCAACACCGACGGCTCCCGGGCCGAGGTGGTTGCGGTCAAGTCACCGACGTCGACCACGCTGGCTGCGAACGTGGCGTCCTACACCTATGGCGGCAAGCCGGTCTTCACCGCGAAGGTGACCCCGTCGACGGCCACCGGGTCGGTCACCTTCCGCGACAACGGCAAGGTGGTCAAGACGGTGGCCCTCTCCGGAGGGAAGGCGACCTGGACGGCCATCGGCCAGACCCGCGGTGTCCACACGGTCACCGCGTCGTATGCCGGTGACGGTCGCAACGACGCGAGCGCCTCTGGTGCGGTGAAGGTCACGGTCAAGGGGCTCAAGAGCACCACCAAGCTGACCTCGAGCGCCACGTCCTACCGCCACGGCGGTCGGCCGACACTCACCGCGAAGCTGTCGCCGTCCGCGGCGACCGGGACGGTCACCTTCCGGGACGGGACCAAGGTCCTCGGCACGGTGAAGCTCAGGGGTGGCAAGGCGACGTTCAGGGCGCCGGTCCTCGGTCGTGGGTCGCACGTCATCAAGGCGACCTACAACGGCTCAGGCGTCTACAACCCGTCGACCTCGGCGAGCATCACCCTGCGGGTGAGCTGAGACCCTGGCCCGGCCCATGAGCCCCTGCCGCGCGGCAGGGCTCATGGGCGTCCTGTCTGGCCCGTGGTGGTCACCGCACTCTTGGCGCGGTGACCAGCTCGGTACCCGGGCTCGGCGCGAGCCTCGCCAGCGGGCGCAGATCCAACTGGCCATCGATGTGTCCGTTGGCCGGTGGGCTGCAACAGCCGCCAGTGCGCCGGTCCGCCCGCCGGTGCCGACGTCACCAGTTGCCACGCGACCTCCGCGCGGCACGGCATATCCCACACGCCACCGAGCGCGGGTTACCCGACGTGTTACCGAACCGAAGGTGTTGTGGTCACAACACTTTCGGTTCGGTAACCAGCTCGGTAACCGGCTCGGCACGAGCCTCGCCAGCGGGCGGCCGCGATGGGTGCTCGGCACAAGGGCCGCCGCGGCCGGGCAGCCCACTGGTCGACGTCAGGTACCACCGACCAGCGAAGGCTCTGCAGGCCAGCCGACCCCTCGCTGACTGGCCGACCTCCGGCGACACCGGCCATCGACGTGTCCGCTGGCCAGTGGAGTACGACAGCGACCGGTCCGGCGATCCGCCCGTTGGTGCCGACATCACCAGTCGCCACGCGACCTCCGCGCGGAGCGGCACACCCCCACACGCCGACGAGCGCGGGTTACCCGACGTGTTACCGAACCGAAGGTGTCGTGGTCACAACACTTTCGGTTCGGTAACCAGCTCGGTAACCGGGCTCGGCGCAGGGGCCGCCGTGCTCGGGCGGCCCATCTGGTCGGCGTCAGGTACCACCGGCCAGCGAACGCTCTGCAGGCCAGCCGACCCCTCGCTGACTGGCCGACCTCCGGCGACACTGGCCATCGATATGTCCGCTGGCCGGTGGGCTTCAACAGCCGCCAGTCCGGCAATCCGCCCGTTGGTGCCGACATCACGCGTCGCCACGCGACCTCCGCGCGGCGCGGCATACCCCACACGCCGACGCGCGCGGGCTGCCCGATGTGTTACCGGACCGAAGGTGTCGACTGAACGGCCAGGGCGCAGCAGGGCTCAGGTGAGGATGATCGAGCGGGAGAGGTGCCGCGGCTGGTCGGGATCCACGCCGGCGCGTCGGGCCAGGACGAGGCACAACCGGTGCAGCCGGACCAGGTCGGCCAGCGGGTCGATGTCGCGGTGCTCGAAGTGGGCGCCCGTCGCCCGGACCTCGTCGGCGAGGCCCTCGGGCACCTCGCCGAAGGCCCAGGTCGCCCGCCCGGCCGTGGCGATGCTGATCGGGCCGTGGCGGTACTCCATCGCGGGGTAGGACTCGGTCCAGAACTGGGCCGACTCGCGCAGCTTGAGCGCCGCCTCGTTGGCCAGGCCCACGGTCCAGCCTCGACCGACGAAGGTGACCTGTCCGATGTCGGAGAGGTCAGCCAGCGCCTGCTCCTCGGGCTCGGCGAGGACGGCGCGGGCGTCGGCGATCGCGGCCTGGAGGTCCTCGCCCAGACCGGCGCGCAGCAGAGCAAGGGTCGTCGTGGCGAACCGGGTCTGGACGACCGACCGCTCATCGACCTCGGGCAGCAGGAGCGCCTCGGTCGCCAGCCGGGGGACCGGGGTGCCCTCTGTCGCCACGATCGCCGTCGTGCGCTGGCCGGCGCCACGCAGCCGCTCGAGCAGGTCGATGACCTCGGTCGTCGTCCCGGAGCGGGAGATGGCCACGACCCGGTCGAAGGAGCGGGTCGTCGGGTACTCGCTGGCGGCGTGGGCCTCGGTGAGGCCGTGGCCGGCGGCCTCGCGCAGCGCGGCATACGCCTGGGCCATGTAGAACGAGGTGCCGCAGCCGACGACGGCGACCGTCTCACCGTGCCGGGGGAGCACCTGCAGCGCCTCGGGGAGGCGGGAGAGGACCCGGGCCCAGTCATCGGGCTGGGTGGCGATCTCTGCGGTGAGATGGAGGGCGGGTTCCGCCATGGTACGTGCTCCTCGTGATTGGTTCTGAGCGAAATATGGGGTGGTCGGTCACACACAGTCGAACGATCTCACCCTACGACAGATAACAATATTGGTCTAGACCCTTGACGGGCCCGCTCAGGACGGTGCACTCTGTGGCATCAAGGTCGCCGATGTGAGCGAACCGGATCGGTTCAGATGCCTTCCGATCACCATCACTCTCCAGAATGAGGTTCAGCGAGTATGACCAGACGATCACGTGCATGGCGCGTCGCGGCGGTGGGGCTCGGTGCGTCGATCGCCCTCGCCGGGTGCTCCGGCGGATCCGGCGCCGGTTCCGCCGGTGGCAACAGCTCGTCGGGCAGCGCCAGCGGCCCGACGACGATCAAGCTCGTCGCGGCCGAGTACTCCAAGGACCACACCAAGGCCTTCTGGGACAAGTTCGCGACCGACTACAAGGCCAAGACGGGCAACACCCTCCAGGTCCAGATCGTCAGCTGGGACGACATCGACCAGCAGAGCTCGACGATGGTCCAGAACAACAACCCGCCGGACATCCTCAACCTCAACGCCTACGCGAGCTACGCCAAGGACAACCTGCTCTACAGCTCCGACGACGTGCTTTCCGCCAGCGTGAAGTCCGACCTGCTCCCGGCGTTCGTCAAGTCCGGCAGCTACCAGGGCAAGATGTACGGGATGCCCGACCTGTCCTCGGCGCGGGCGATGTTCTACAACAAGACCCTCTTCACCAAGGCCGGCATCGCGGCTCCCCCGAAGACCTGGGCCGAGTTCGAGGCCGACGCCAAGAAGATCACCGCCCTCGGCGGCGGGGACATCGGCTACGGGCTGCCACTCGGGCCTGAGGAGGCCCAGGGCGAGTTCTCGATCTGGCTGTTCAACAACGGCGGTGACTGGAAGACCGACGGCAAGTGGACGATCAACAGCCCGCAGAACGTCGAGACGCTCACCTTCCTGAAGTCGCTGGCGACCCAGAAGCTCACCCAGAACAACCCCGGCAAGACCAACCGGCAGGACGCCTTCGACCTCTTCGCGTCGGGCAAGGTCGGCATGGTCGTCGGCTTCTCCCCGCTCGCCGGCACGCTGGACAAGGCCGGCAAGGTCGACTACGGGGTGGCGCCGATGCCCACCAAGGCTGACGGTGGGACGCCGCAGACCTTCGGCGTCACCGACTACCTGATGGCGTTCAAGAAGCCGGGCAACCAGGCGGCGGTGAAGGCGTTCTACGACCTGTACTACCAGCCGGACCAGGTCAACACCTTCATCAAGGCCGAGGGCTTCCTGCCGGTCACGACGACGGGCATTGCCGCCTTCGCGAGCGACCCCAAGCTCAAGACCTACCTGGACACCCTGCCCAACGCGCACCTCACCCCGACCGACGACCCCACGTGGGACAAGGTCAAGCTGGCCGTCCAGCAGAACCTGGGCACCGCCATGACGGGCGACCCCAAGGCTGTGCTCGACAAGCTGCAGCAGTCCGCGGAGAACGGCGGCTGACCGGGGTGAGCCAACCCAGCACCACGATGACGGGGGCGACCGGCAAGCCGGCCGCCCCCGTCGGGGCCCGACCTCGGGGCCGCCGACGAGCCACGGTCCGGGGCCGGGGGGCGATCTCGCCCCTCGCCGCCCTGGTCTGGCTGGCCCCGGCCCTCCTGCTCATCGTGGGGGTCGTGCTCTGGCCGGCAGTGGAGCTGGTTCGCGCCTCGCGGTCGCGCTACTCGATCACCGGGCTGCGCAAGGGACCGGCGGGGTGGGACAACTTCCGCAACGTCCTCGCCAACGACTCCCTCGGCACCGTGCTCACCAACACGGTCATCTGGGTCATCGCCGTCGTCGCGCTCACCATCGCGATCAGCCTCGGCGTGGCCCAGTTCCTCACCAAGGACTTCTGGGGCCGGCGCTTCGTCCGGTGGGCCGTCATCGTGCCGTGGGCCGCCTCGCTCGTGATCACGGCCCGCCTGTTCACGCTGATCTACTCGTACTACTACGGCTCGATCAACGCCGTGCTGCTCGACCTGCACCTCATCACGACCCCCATCGACTTCCTCGGCAGCGACAAGCTGATCATGCCCTCGATGATCGCCGTCGGCGTCTTCGTGTCGATCCCGTTCACGGCATACGTCTTCGTCGCCGGACTGGGCGCCATCCCCACCGAGGTGCACGAGGCGGCGCGGATCGACGGCGGCAGCCCGTGGCAGATCTGGCGGCACATCACCTTGCCGCTGCTGCGCCCGGCGATCCTCGTCGCGTCGGTCATGAACATGATCTACGTCTTCAACAGCTTCCCGATCGTCTACACGCTGAACGAGTCCAACCCGGGCTTCTCGCACGACACGACGATCACCTTCATGTACAAGCTGGCGTTCAAGAGCGCCGAAAAGGACGTCGGCCAGTCGGCCGCGGCCGGGCTCTTCAACGTCGTCATCATCCTCGTCGCGGTCCTCGTCTACCTCCGGGTCACCCGCTGGCGTGATCAGGAGGAGCAGTGAGCGCCCCTGCCATCAGCTGGCGCCGGTCCCGGCCGTGGGCGCTGCCGGTCGTCGGCCTCGCCGTCGGTCTGGCGTTCCTCTGGCCCTACCTCGTCATGCTCCTCGATGCCTTCCGACCGTCGGAGGACGTCGTCCAGACCCCGCCGTCCCTGCTGCCGCGGGTGTGGAAGTGGTCGACCTTCGGTGAGGTGCTCGGTGACGAGCGGTTCCTCGCCTGGCTGAAGACCTCGTTGCTGGTGTCCGTCGCCTCGACGGCGATTGTCGTCCTCGTGGCCGTGCCCGCGGCATACGCGACGGCCCGCTTCCGCTTCCCCGGCCGGATGGCATTCCTCTTCGTCGTCCTCGTGACCCAGATGTTCTCGCCGACGTCGCTCGTCGTCGGCATCTACCGGGAGTTCTTCTCGCTCAACCTGGTCAACACCTATCTCGCGCTCATCCTCACCAACGCGGCGTTCAACCTGGCCTTCGCCATCTGGATCCTGCACGGCTTCTTCTCCTCGATCCCGGTCGAGCTGGAGGAGGCGGCCGAGCTGGACGGGTGCGGCCGGTTCGCGACCCTGCGACGGGTGATGCTGCCGCTCACCCTGCCCGGGCTGGTGACGGCGACCGTGTTCACGTTCATCGCGGCGTGGAACGAGTACGTCGTCGCCCTGACCCTGATGCTGGACGACACCAAGAAGCCGCTCACCGTCGGGATCAACTCCTACGTCACCGGCTACGAGCAGAACTGGGACCAGCTGTTCGGCGCATCGATCATCGCCATCGTGCCGGTCGTCATCCTCTTCGCCGTCATCGAGCGACACCTCGTCGGCGGTCTCACCGCGGGGTCGGTCAAGTGACGACGACCCGCGACGGGCACGTGGGCGACCGAGGTGCGCGCTGGAACGCCATGCTCGCCCTGCTCGCCGAGCGCGGTCGGCTGGGAGTGGCCGAGGTGGTCACCGAGCTGGGCGTGAGCGAGGCCACCGTCCGCCGCGACTTCGGCGAGCTCGCGGCCCAGCAGCTGGTCACCCGCACCCACGGAGGGGTGACCGCCACGGCCGTCGCCTACGACCTGCCGGCACGGTACCGGCAGGCGGGACGCGACACCGCCAAGGAGCGGATCGCCGCGCGGGCAGCGGGACTGGTCGCGGTCGGCTCGGTGGTCGGCTTCAACGGAGGCACCACGACCAGTGCCGTGGCCCGTGCCGTGGCTGCCCGGTCCGACCTGGCTCTCTCCAGCGAACGTCCGGCGCTCACAGTCGTGACGAACGCCCTCAACATCGCGGCCGAGATGGTGCTTCGGCCGTTCGTGCGCTGTGTCTCGCTGGGAGGCGTCGCGCGACCGGAGTCCTACGAGCTGGCCGGGCCGCTCGCGACGATGGTCCTGGACCAGCTCTGGCTCGACACGCTGTTCCTCGGGGTCGACGCCCTCTCCGCGGAGGCCGGCGCCACCTGTCGGCACGAGGGCGAGGCGGGGGTCAACGCCCACATGGTCGAGCGGTCCGACCGGGTCATCGTCGTGGCCACCGGGGCCAAGGTCGGCCGTCGGGCCTTCGCCAAGATCTGCGCACCGAACCGGATCGACACCGTGGTGACCGACCGGTCGGCGTCGGAGGAGTCCGTTCGCGGACTGCGCGAGGCCGGGCTCACCGTCGAGGTGGTGTGACACCGTGACCGCGTCCGAGCTGGTGGCCGCCGTCGACGTCGGGGGTACCCGCATCAAGGCTGCCCTCGTGGACTCCCTTGGCGTGGAACGGGTTTCGCGTACCCTCCCGACGCCGACCGGCCTGGACCGACCGGGCGTCCTCGTCGACACCGTGGCCTCGGTGGTCGACGACCTGGTCCGCTCGACGCCGGGCACTGCCGTGCAGGCCTGCGGAGTCGTCGTCCCCGGGATCGTGGACGACGTCGCCGGCGTCGCCCGGTGGTCGGGCAACCTCGGCTGGCGCGACCTGCCGCTCGCCGGACCGCTCGCGGAGCGCACCGGTCTGCGGGTGGCGCTCGGCCACGACGTCCGGGCGGGGCTGCTCGCCGAGGTGGGGTTCGGTGCCGCCCGCGGTGCCAGGAACGCGCTGTTCGTCGCCATCGGCACCGGGATCGCAGGTGCCCTGCTCGTGGACGGCCGGGTCCTCTCCGGTGAGGGGTATGCCGGTGAGCTCGGCCACGTCGTCGTCGAGCCGGGCGGTCCGCGATGTGCGTGCGGGGGCAACGGCTGCCTGGAGGTGGTCGCCTCGGCCGCGGCGATCGAACGGGCATATACCGCGGCCCGGGCTGGGTCGGAGCAGCTCGGGGAGTCGGTGACGGCCGAGGTCGTTGCGCGTCGGGTCGCGGCAGCGGAGCCGGCTGCCGTGGCGGTCTGGGGCCGTGCGGTCGAGGCACTGGCAACCGCTGTGACGGCGGTCGTCACGCTGACCGGGATCGACCTCGTCGTCCTGGGGGGCGGGCTGGCTGAGAGCGGGGACCTGCTCCTGGGGCCGCTGGCCGCCCGGGTGGCCGGGTCGCTGACCTTCCAGCGCCGTCCCGCGTTCGTGCGAGCCGCCCTCGGCGACCGGGCCGGATGTCTCGGGGCTGCCTGTCTGGCAAGGGGACTCGCGTGATCGTGACCGTGACGCCGAACCCCGCGCTCGATGTGACGTACGCCGTGGACAGGGTGGCGCTCGGCCGGAGCCATCGGGTCCGCGAGGTCCGCGAGGTGGCCGGCGGCAAGGGGCTCAACGTCGCCGGCGTCCTCACCGCGATGGGCCGGGAGGTGATGGCGCTCGGCCTCGTGGGTGCCGGGGGAGAGGCGATCGCCGAGGACCTGGCCGCGCGCGGCATACGCCATTCGCTGGGTCGAGTCGACGGGACGGTTCGGCGCACCGTCACCGTGGTGTCGTCCGGGGACGGTGAGGCCACTGCGTTCAACGAGCCCGGACCGCGCTGGACGGCGCAGGCCGCCGACACACTCCGCGCTCTGGTGACCCGGACCCTCGGGGCGGTCCGCCCCGCCGTTCTCGTCATCTCCGGAAGTGTCCCGCCCGGTATGCCGGTCGACGGGCTGTCCGCGCTGGTCGCGATCGGACGTGCGCACGGCTGCGTCGTCATCGTCGACGCGGCTCGGGAGGCCCTGGCCGGTGTGCTCGGGGTCGGTCCCGACCTGGTCAAGCCCAACCACCACGAGCTCGCCGAAGTCGTCGGTACCACGGACCCGGTGACCGGTGCTGCCCGGCTGCGAGAGCGCGGCGCCAACCAAGTCGTCGTGTCCTGCGGCCCGCGCGGCCTGGTGCTCGTCGACGACGGCTTGGCGGTCCGCGCGTCCCTGCCAGACGCACTGCGCGGCAATGCAACTGGCGCGGGAGATGCCGCGGTGGCCGCCCTTGCGGCGGGTCTCGCCGAGGGCCGTTCCGGAGTCCAGCTGCTCGCCGACGCGGTGGCCTGGTCGGCTGCGTCGGTCCTCGAACCCACGGCCGGCATCGTCGACCCCGCCGTCGTCGAGCGACTGCGCGCGACCGTTGTCCTGACCGCCGAGCCGGCGACCGGCTGACGCCGCGGCATACTCCCGGTATGCCGTTGCACTGCCCGACGAGGTTCTTCATCGCCCGCCACGGTGACGCCGGCTACGCCCATGCCCACGTCATGTCCGACGACGGTGGCTGGCTGACCGGGAAGGGTCGCGAACAGGTGCAGTCGTGCGCGGCCGCGCTCACGGCGGACCGGATCGCCGCGGTTCACACCAGTCCCCTCGACCGGGCCGTGCAGTCCGGTGAGATCGCCGCGCCGATCCTGTCCGTGGCCGTCGAGGTCGCGCCCGGGCTGGCCGAGATCTCGGTCGGCGACTGCGCGGGCAAGCCGTGGGGTGACCCCTCGCTCCAGTCCGTCTACGACGCGTGGATGGCCGGCGACCTGCACGCGCGGGTACCCGGGGGCGAGACGGGCGCTGAGGTGATCGCGCGGTTCCGCGACGCCGTGGAGTCGATCGCCGATCGGTACCGCGGCGAGCAAGTGCTCCTCTTCAGCCATGGCGGCGTGATGTCGTTCGCCATCCCTCGGCTCGCCGCGAACACCGCCGACGACCTGGCCCACAGGAAGTTCATCCCCAACGCCGTGCCCGCGGTCGTCGAGGTGGGTGACGAGGGCTGGCGGGTCCTGTCCTGGCCCGGCTCGGCCGACGCGGCATCGGTCTGACCCTAGAACAGGCGGTGGTCGCTGTTGTCGATGCCCTTGAGCTCGTCGTAGTCGAGGACGACGCACCGGATGCCGCGGTCCTCGGCGAGGGTCCGCGCCTGCGGCTTGATCTGCTGGGCGGCGAAGATGCCGGTGACGGGTCGCAGCGCCGGGTCGCGGTTCATCAGCTCGAGGTAGCGGGTCAGCTGCTCGACGCCGTCGATCTCGCCGCGTCGCTTGATCTCGACCGCGACACTGCCCCCGCTCGCGTCGCGGCAGAGGATGTCCACCGGGCCGATCGGGGTCATGTACTCGCGCCGGGTCAGGGTGAAGCCGTCGCCCAGCGTGGTGATGTGCTCGGCGAGCAGCTTCTGGAGGTGGGCCTCGACGCCGTCCTTGACCAGGCCGGGGTCGACGCCGAGGTCGTGGGCGCTGTCGTGGTGCACCTCGTGCAGCCGGACCCGGAGCCTGTCCTCGCTCTTGGCGTGCTGGACGACCCAGACCCCGGTCACCCCGTCGGCGGCCTCGGCTTCGTCCGGCTCGACCTCGGCCATCGCGCACGGCGGCGACATCCAGTTGAGCGGCTTGTACGAGCCGCCGTCACTGTGGATGAGGACCGACCCGTCGGCCTTGACCAGGAGCAGCCTGTTGGCGAGGGGGAGGTGGGCGGTCAGCCGGCCGTCGTAGTCGACGCTGCACGTCGCAATCACCACTCGCACGAGGGGTCACTCTAACGGCCGTTGCGAGGTGCGGATTCCCGGCGCACACTGGACGGCAGGAGGTCCCGCGCCATGGAAGTCGCACTCGTCAACGCGGCCGGCTTTGCCGCGCTCATCACGACGATGCTCCTCGGCGTGCGCTGGTGGACGACGGGTCGCCCGCCCAAGGTCGTCACTCCGGTGGTCCACCGGATCGAGGTGGTCTTCGAGCGGACGCGGCCCAAGCGGGAACCCATGCCGCCGGTGCTCCTGGCCCTGGAGCTGCGACGCCTCGCCGAGGAGCTGCGGGCCGTCGAGGACACCGTCCAGCCGTCCAAGGCCGAGCGGATCGCCTCGTGCACCCTGGCCTACGACTACGCCCTGCGTGAGTACTCGCGCAGCGTCGACATCCCCACCCCACCCGGCGTTCGCGGGCTGACCAAGCGGCAGCGCTTCGAGCTGGAGTCGCTCCTCACCCTGCGCGGACACGACTGGTAGAGCCGGGTTCGCCGCTCCCGTCCGGCGCGGGTGGGGGTTCGGCCCGGCCGGCCAGGCTTAGGCAGCCGCCGAGCGCCACCAGGAAGCCGAGCCCGGCGAGCGGCCACCACCCCGCATGGACCCGGTCGCCCAGCCACGCCAGCCCGACGGCCGCCGGGATGAGGGTCTCCACCGAGAAGCAGATCGCGGCCACCGAGGTGACCGACCCGCTCTCCAGCGCTGCGGCATACGCGATGGTCCCGAGGATCCCGGCCGCGACGAGGATCCACACGTGGCGGTGCAGCAGCACGTGCCACAACGGGTCGGGGACGACCAGGGTGCGCGCGGCGACCCCGACGATGCCGAAGCCGAGCCCGGCCGCGGCAGCCAGGGCGGGCACCGAGGTCTGGTGCCCGCGCCGGGCCAGGCCCCAGCCGAGGAGTGCCGCCACGAGGACCAGTGCGCCCATCACGGCCGACCCGAAGCCACGCCCCGGCCGAACCGCGGGACCCTGGACGGCGGTCACGGCGAGCAGGGCCAGGCCCAGGACGACGCCCGCCACGGCAAGCCGCTCTCGACGGGTCAGCCGGGTCCCGAGGACGATCGCGCTGGCCAGGGCAGTCACGGCGACGCTGGAGGCGATGGCGCTCTGGACGAGGAACAGCGGCAACCGGCGCAGGGCGGCGATGGACGCGAGGAAGCCCAGGGTGTCCAGACCCAGCCCCGCGGCATACGGCCAGACGGCGCGGACGACATCCGCGATTCGTCGCGGGCGGGGGAGCGCGGCGAGCCGACGGACGCCGATCGCCTGGGCGACCGTCGCGATCCCGTAGGCCACGGCGGCCAGCAGCACTCCGATGAGACTCACTGACCGAACGCTAGCGGGGCCGGCTGGACGAGGCCCGGCGGACGGGGCGGGGACCGGCTTGCCAGGACCGGAAAATGGTTAGTACGCTTGAAGCAAATGAATACGCAACCAGGCCCCCACTACCGATGGACCGTCCTCGGAAACACCACGCTCGGTGTGCTCATCGCGACGGTCAACTCCTCGATCCTCATGATCGCGCTGCCCGACATCTTCCGCGGGCTGAAGATCAACCCGCTCGCCCCGGGCAACTCCAGCCTGCTGCTCTGGATGATGATGGGCTACATGGTCGTCACGGCCGTGCTCGTCGTGACGTTCGGCCGGCTCGGCGACATGTACGGGCGCATTCGCATGTACAACGCGGGTTTTGCCATCTTCACGGTCTTCTCGGTGCTGCTGTCGGTCACCTGGCTGACGGGCACACCCGGCGCGATGTGGATCATCATCATCCGGGTGCTGCAAGGCATCGGCGGCGCCCTCATCATGGCCAACTCGACGGCGATCATCACCGACGCCTTCCCGGCCAACAAGCGCGGCATGGCGCTCGGGCTGTCGATGGTCGCGGGGATCGCCGGGTCGTTCCTCGGTCTCGTGGTCGGTGGCGTGTTGGCGCCGGTCCACTGGCGCTGGGTGTTCCTGGTGTCGGTGCCGTTCAGCCTCGCCGGCACGATCTGGGGCTACGCGAAGCTGCACGACATCTCCGCGCGACGGCACGGGAAGATGGACTGGTGGGGCAACCTCACCTTCGGGGTCGGCCTGATCGCGATCCTCGTCGCCATCACCTACGGGATCCAGCCGTATGCCGGTCACACGATGGGGTGGACCAGCCCCTGGGTCCTCACCGGCCTGATCGGTGGTGCCGTCCTGCTCGCCGTGTTCTGCGTCGTCGAGACGAAGGTCAAGGACCCGATGTTCCACGTCGACCTGTTCAGAATCCGCGCGTTCAGCGCCGGCAACCTGGCCAGCCTGCTCTCCGGCCTGGGCCGCGGCGGGCTCATGTTCATCCTGATCATCTGGCTGCAGGGCATCTGGCTGCCCCAGCACGGGTACTCCTTCGAACGGACACCGCTCTGGGCCGGCATCTTCATGCTGCCCATGACGGTGGGCTTCCTCGTCGCGGGTCCGTTGTCGGGCTGGCTCTCCGACCACTACGGCGCCCGCCCGTTCGCCACCGGCGGGATGCTCATCGCCGCCCTGTCCTTCGTGTGGCTGCTCGTGCTGCCGGTCAACTTCTCCTACTGGTCGTTTGCCGGCGCGCTGTTCCTCAGCGGCTTCGGGATGGGCCTGTTCGCCTCGCCCAACCGGGCCGGGATCATGAACGCCCTGCCAGCAGCCCAGCGCGGCGTCGGCGGCGGGATGAGCACGACCTTCCAGAACACCTCCATGGTGCTGTCGATCGGCATCTTCTTCAGCCTGATGATCGTCGGCCTCTCGTCCTCGCTGCCACAGGCGATGTCGTCGGGGTTGACCGCCCACGGCGTCCCGGCGGCCGCCGCCACCCAGCTCGCGGCTCTTCCGCCCGTCGCGGTTCTCTTCGCCTCGCTGCTCGGCTACAACCCGATCCAGTCGCTGCTCGGCCCGACGGTCCTGCACCAGCTCCCGGCCCACGACGCGGCCTACCTCACCGGCCGGTCGTTCTTCCCGAGCCTGATCTCCCAGCCGTTCCACGACGGGCTCACCGTGGCCTTCGGCTTCGCCATCGCGGCCTGCCTCGTGGCGGCCGGCGCCTCGTGGCTGCGGGGTGGCAAGTACGTCCACGTCGAGGAGGGCGAGCTGCCGGACGCGGAGACGCAGAAGGCCGAGGCCGACGCCGTCGAGATCCTGGTCCGATGACGTCCCGGGCCGCGACGGTGGCCGAGGCTCCGGCCGGGTTGGACCTGGCCGGTGCCCTGCGCACCGAGGTGAACCGGCTGGCCTACCACCTGCGCACGCCGGCGACCCGGTCCGGTGTCACGCCGACCCGGCTGGCCGCCCTGGGGGCACTCGCCAAGCACCCGGACGGCCTGCGCCAAGGCGACCTGGCCGCCCTGATGGGGATGAGCCCCCCGAGCATGACGCGCCTGGCCGAGCTCCTCATCGAGCCCGCCTGGGTCTCCCGGGAGCGTGACCCGGCCGACGCCCGTGCGTATGTCCTGCGGCTCACGGAGACTGGTGAGCAGACCCTCGCCAACGTCCGTGACGTGGGCACCCGTCAGCTGCTCGACGACATGGGCCTGCTGACCGACCGGGAGCGGGACACCCTCGCCGCGGCGGTCCCCATCCTGCGCAAGCTGGCCGACTTCCGCCTCAACGACACGGTGGCTTCCCAGGAGGGTACTTCGAATGCCTGACGAGTTCCTTTGCGGCACAACGACGGTCGTCGGCAACGGTGGCGACGTCATCGAGGCGTATGCCGCAACGCCGGTGGCTCCGACCGGCGCCGGGGGCGTGGTCGTCATCCACCACATGCCGGGCTTCGACGAGGCGACCAAGGAGATCGTCCGCCGCTTCGCGTCGTGGGGGTATGCCGCGGTCGCACCCAACCTGCACCACCGGGACGCGCCCGGCGCGGCCTCCGACGACGCCGCCGCCGCCAACCGGGCGGCCGGTGGGGTGAGCGACGAGCAGCTGCTCGGTGACGTCTCGGGGGCGGTCGACCACCTCCGTGCCGTTTCCGGAAGCAACGGCACCGTGGGCACGATCGGGTTCTGCTCCGGCGGCCGACAGAGCCTGCTGGCCGGGACCGGTCTGCCTGTCGACGCGGTCGTCGACTGCTACGGCGCCTTCGTGCTGGCCGACCCGCCGGCCGAGATGAACCGGCCGTCGATGACCATCCGTGACCGGCTGTCGTCCTTGACCGCGCCGGTCCTCGGCCTGTTCGGGGCCGAGGACTCCTACCCGTCGCCGGCCGAGGTCGCCGAGCTCGACGCCATCCTCACCGCTCAGGGCACCGAGCACACCTTCGTCTCCTACGACGGCGCCGGGCACGCCTTCTTCGCGGTCGACCGACCGGCATACCGCGTCGCCGCGGCGGTCGACGGCTGGCAGCGGATCGCGGACTTCTACCACGAGCACCTCGGCCAGCCGCAGGGCTGGGGCCGCTGATGTGCACGTACACGACCGAGCGCGCCACGGTCAGCGGGAGCGGCAAGGGCCCGGCCCGCTGGACCCGGCTGGACACGGCGACGGTCTACTTCGACCATCCGGTGCACGCACTGGCCGACCACACCCTCAACATCGACCTCGCGCCGCACGAAGGTGCCCCCGGCGACCGGGTCGCCCTCGAACTGACCGCCGAAGCAGCACTTGCCCTCGCCGATGCCATCCACGTCGCTCTGGACGCGGTCCCGGCAGACCTCAAGGTCTAGCTCCACGGCGTTAGGCTCGAACCGTGGGCGGACGAGCACGCCGGGCAACGGTGGCCGACATCGAGCGGCTGGCCCTGGCCATGCCTGACGTCGTCCGGGAGGAGGGCTCCGACGGCAACCCCGTGTTCAGCGTCGCCGGCAAGTCCTTCGTCTTCTTCCGCAACCCCAGACCGGACGCGGTCGACCCGGTGACGGGGGAGCGCTACACCGACGTCGTCGCCATCTGGACCCAGACCTTGGAGGACAAGGAGACCCTCGTCCAGGATCCCGATCTCCCGTTCTTCACCACCCCGCACTTCGACGGCTATCGCGCCGTGCTCCTGCGCACCAGCCGGATCGTCGAGCTCCCGGTCGAGGTCCTCGCCGAGACCATCGAGGACGCCTGGCTGGCGCGCGCGAACGTCACCCGACGGAAGCGCTGGCTGGCCCTGCACCCCGACGCCCGAGAGATACCGGAAAGTCGATGAGCCGAACTGTCGCATCGCAGTGCCGGTGTTCGTGGAGATGATGAGGACACGGCATACCGGCCGGTCCCGAACCCCGAACGAGGAGCAGAGACCATGACCCAGTACCTGATGTCCGTGTGGCACGTCGACGGGAACCCCGGCCTGAGCGATGAGGAGGCCCAGGCCTCGTATGCCGCGACCGGCGTCTTCAACGAGGAGCTCCGGCGCAACGGCGCCTGGGTCTTCGCCGGCGGCCTGCACGAGGCGAGCACGGCGACCGTCGTCGACGGGCGTGGAGCCGACGTCGTGACGACCGACGGGCCGTTCAGTGAGGCCAAGGAGGTCCTCGGCGGCTTCTGGATCATCGAGGCCCCCGACCTGGACGCCGCCCTGGCCCTGGCGGCAGAAGGGTCCAAGGCCTGCCGGGCCAAGGTCGAGGTGCGGCCGTTCCAAGGCACCTGAGTATGCCGGGTGCTCCCGACCCCGACCCCGGCGCCGCTCCTGCGGGTGGCGCCGGGGCGGTCGAGCGGGTCTTCCGTGAGGAGTACGGCCGGCTCGTCGCCGCGCTGACCCGCCGGTTCGGCAGCATCGACCTCGCCGAGGACCTGGCCCAGGAGGCGTTCCTCGAGGCGGTCCGGCGGTGGCCGCGCGACGGAACACCGCCCAACCCCGGTGGGTGGTTGATGGTCACCGCCCGCAACCGCGGCATCGACCGGATCCGCCGCGAGTCCACCCGTGACGCCCGAGAGGAGGAGGCGCTCATGCTGCACGAGCAGTCCTCCGACGATCCCGGCGACCCGTTCGGGGCCGACAGCACGGTCGAGGACGACCGGCTGCGCCTGCTCTTCACCTGCTGCCACCCCTCGCTGGCCACCGACGTCCAGGTCGCGCTCACCCTGCGGCTGCTCGGCGGGCTGACGGTGCCCGAGATCGCGACCGCGTTCCTCGTCCCGGAGCGCACCATGGCGCAGCGGGTCACCCGTGCCAAGGCCAAGATCGCGGCTGCCCACATTCCCTACCGGGTCCCGACCGATGCCGAGCTCCCGGCCCGCCTGCGGGGTGTCCTCGCCACCGTCTACCTCGTCTTCAACGAGGGCTACCTGGCCAGCTCCGGCGAGGCGCCGATGCGTGAGGACCTCAGCGCCGAGGCGATCCGGCTCGGCCGGATCCTTCGTCGGCTGATGCCCGACGAGGGCGAGGTGGCCGGGCTGCTCGCCCTCATGCTGCTCACCGATGCCCGGCGGGCGGCGCGAGTCGAGGGGGGCGCCTTCGTGGCCCTCCCGGAGCAGGACCGCACCCGCTGGGACCGGTCCGAGATCACCGAGGGCCACGACCTGGTCCGCTGGTGCCTCCGGCGCAACCGACCCGGTGTCTACCAGCTGCAGGCGGCCATCCAGGCCGTCCACACCGACGCGGGCTCAGCCGCCGAGACCGACTGGTCCCAGGTGCTCACGCTCTACGACCGGCTCCTCACCATCGCGCCGACCCCCGTCGTGGCCCTCAACCGGGCGGTCGCCGTGGCCGAGGTGCAGGGCCCCGTCATCGGGCTTCGCGACGTCGACACGCTCGCCGACCGGCTCGGGGGATACCACCCGTTCCACGTCACCCGGGCCGACCTGCTGTGGCGTCTGGACCGCACGGAGGAGGCGAGGGCGGCATACGACCGGGCCCTGGACCTGACGACCAACCCGGCCGAGCGAGCCTTCCTCACCCGCCGGCGCGACCGTCCGCCGGCGTCCCCACGTTCATAACTCTCCAATTGCTGCGGTGCGCACGGTAGCAACTGGAGAGTTGTGAACGAGGCGTGGTGAGGCTCACGCCGTCGGCGGCTAGGTGCGGCATACCGGCTCTGCCAGACTCGCGGCATGGCTCGTGAGTTCACCAACGTCGGTGTGATCGGTCTCGGCACGATGGGTGCTGGGATCGTCGAAGTGTTCGCCCGCAACGGAATCGACGTGGTCGCGGTCGAGGTCGACGAGGCCGGGGTGGAGCGCGGCAAGGGCTTCCTCACCAAGTCCACGAGCCGGGCGGTCGACCGCGGCAAGATCAGCCAGGAAGCGGCCGACGCGCTCATCGGGCGGGTGCGGTTCACTGCCGACCTCGGACAGCTCAAGGACTGTCAGCTCGTCGTCGAGGCCGTCCCGGAGAACCTGGAGCTGAAGGAGGCGACCTTCGCCAAGGTCGACGCCATCGTCGGTCCGGACGCCGTCCTCGCGACGAACACCTCCTCGCTGCCCGTCACCGAGATCGCCGTCGCCACCGCCAACCCCAAGCGGGTCGTCGGCATGCACTTCTTCAACCCGGCGCCGGTCCTCCAGTTCGTCGAGGTGATCAAGACGGTCATCACCGCCGACGACGTCTTCGAGGACGTCAAGGCGCTCGCCGAGCGGCTGGACAAGAAGCCGGTCGTCGTCGGCGACAAGGCCGGGTTCATCGCCAACGCACTCCTCTTCGGCTACCTCAACCACGCCGTGTCGATGTACGAGACCAAGTACGCCAGCCGCGAGGACATCGACGCGGCCATGCGGTTCGGCTGCGGCTACCCGATGGGACCGCTCGCCCTGATGGACCTCATCGGCCTGGACACGGCATACGAGATCCTCGACACGATGTACAAGCAGGGGCGCGACCGGCTGCACGCCCCCAGCCCGATCATCAAGCAGATGGTCAGTGCCGGGCTCAAGGGCCGCAAGACCGGTCACGGCTTCTACTCGTATGCCGCGCCGGGCAGCTCCCAGGTCGTCGCCGACGCGCACACCCCGTCCGCCGACGTGGCCGCCGCGCGGGCGACGCGCGAGGTCAGGACGGTCGGTGTCGTCGGCTCGGGGACGATGGCGACGGGCATCATCGAGGTCTTCGCCAACGCCGGCCTCCCGGTCACCTTTGTCGCGCGGAGCCAGGACAAGGTCGACGGCGTCCGGGCCGCGATCGAGAGGTCCCAGGCCAAGGCGATCGAGCGGGGCAAGACCACGCGGGAGGACGCCGACGCTCTCTTGGCCCGCCTCACCGGGGCTACCGAGCGCACTGCCCTGGCCGATGTCGACATCGTCGTCGAGGCGATCGCCGAGGACCTGACGCTCAAGCAGGAGCTGTTCACCGACCTGGACAAGATCTGCAAGCCGGGTGCCATCCTCGCGACGACGACCAGCTCGCTGCCCATCGTCGACTGCGCCAAGGTGACCTCCCGCCCGGAGGACGTCGTCGGGATGCACTTCTTCAACCCGGCCCAGATCATGCGGCTCGTCGAGGTGGTGCACACCGTCTCGACGGCCGATGACGTGATCGCGACCGTCCAGGACCTCTGCGCCACGGTCGGGAAGCAGGCCGTGACGTGTGGTGACCGCAGCGGCTTCATCGTCAACGCGCTGCTCTTCCCCTACCTCAACGACGCGATCAAGATGTTCTCCAGCAACTACGCGAGCGCAGACGACATCGACACGGCGATGAAGACCGGCTGTGGCCTGCCCATGGGGCCGTTCGAGCTGCTCGACGTCGTCGGCCTCGACGTGTCCCTCGCCATCCAGCGCGAGCTGTACCTGGAGTTCCGTGAGCCGGGTTTCGCGCCGGCTCCGCTGCTGGAGCACCTCGTCACCGCGGGCTACCTCGGCCGCAAGACGGGGCGCGGCTTCCGCACCTACGCCTGAGCCGAGCCCGGGCGCGGCCCCCGCAGCGGCGGGCGTCGAGGGTCAGTGGGTGAGGCCCTCGTGGCCGGCGTGGCTGGCCGGCTCGAGCTGGAAGGTGGAGTGTTCGACGTCGAAGTGGTCGCCGAGGCAGGCCTGGAGCGTGTCGAGCAGCTGCGGTGCGTGGCCGTCGGTGAAACAGGAGTCGTCGATGACGACATGTGCCGACAGCGTCGGCAGGTTCGAGGTGACCGTCCAGACGTGCAGGTCGTGGACGTCATGGACGTGCTCGTTCTCCAGCAGGTGTCCCCGGACCTGGTCCAGGTCGATCCCTTCGGGTGCCGCTTCCAACAGGACCCTGCCGCTGTCGCGCAGAAGTCCCCAGGCGGCCTTGAGCATCAGGGCGACGACGACCAGGGAGGCGATCGCGTCCGCCCGGTTGTAGCCGGTGGTCAGGATGACGATGCCCGCGACGACCGTGCCGATGAACCCGTACAGGTCGGTGAGGATGTGTTGGTAGGCGCCGTCGACGTTCAGGCTGGACCGGTTCGCCTTGGCCAGCACCCACGCGGCGACGATGTTGACCAGCACCCCGACGAGCGCCACGACCAGGACCGGCCCGCCGTCCACCGGAGGCGGGTCGATGAGCCGGCGGATGGCTTCGATACCGACGATCCCGGACACGACGAGCAGGGTGATCCCGTTGGCTGCTGCGGACAGGATCTCGGCGCGCTTCCAGCCGAACGTCCACGCCCCGGTGGCCGGTCGGGCCGCGAGCCGGATCGCCCAGAGGGAGGCCCCGATCGCCCCGACGTCGGACAGCATGTGCCCGGCATCGGAGAGCAGGGCCAGTGACCCGGAGGCCACGGCGACGATGACTTCGCCGACCATGAACGCGAGCAGCAGCAGCAGCGCGACCCACAGCTGGCGTCGATCGGCATCGGCGCTGACCGCGTGCGAGTGCCCGCCGTGACTGTCGTGGGCGTGCCCCCCGTGACCGTCGTGGGTGAGGTCCTGGCTCACGCGACCCTCCCGGTGTCGTGTGCGCCGTCGGGGTAGGCATGGACGACCGCTCCGGTCAGCTTGGGGACCGCATGGGTCAGCTCGTGCTCGGCCAGGTGGGCGAGCCGGTGGGCTTCGATCAGCGAGCTGTGCGGGTCGATGTCGAGATCAGCCTCGGCGTGGATCGCATGACCGACCCAGCGCATCCGGACGCCGCGGACGGCGACGACGCCTGGAATGGCCTGGAGGCTGTGCTCGGCGGCGTCGACCAGCGCAGGGTCGATCCCGTCCATGAGCCGCCGGAGGATGTCGCGGGCCGCAGTGCGCAGGAGGGCCAGGATCGCCACGGTGATGGCCAGTCCGACGACCGGGTCGGCCAGCGGCCAGCCGGCCGCGACGCCGCCGGCCCCGACCACGACCGCCAGCGAGGTCAGGCCGTCGGTGCGGGCGTGGAGGCCGTCGGCCACCAGGGCCGCGGACCCGATTCGGCGACCGACGCGGATCCGGTGGATCGCGACGGCCTCATTGCCGACGAAGCCGACCAGACCTGCGGTCGCGACCCATCCCAGGTGGCTCACCGGCGCCGGGTGCAGCAGCCGGCCGACGGCCTCGTATCCGGCGGCTGCTGCGGAGGCCGCGATCATGGCCACGACGAACAGGCCGGCCAGGTCCTCGGCTCGTCCGTAGCCGTAGGTGTAGCGCCGGGACGGTGCACGTCGACCGATCGCGAAGGCCAGCCACAGGGGCAGGGCGGTGAGGGCGTCGGAGAAGTTGTGAATCGTGTCGGCCAGCAGCGCCACGGACCCGGAGAAGGCCACCACGGCCAGCTGGGCCAGTGCGGTGACGGCAAGCGCGAACAGGCTGGTCTTCACGGCGCGGATGCCATCGGCGCTGGCCTCCAGCGCGGCATCCACCGAGTCGGCCGAGTCATGGGAGTGCGGGCGCAGCAGGTGGGCCAGCCGTTCCCGGAGCGAGTGGTCGTGGGCTCCTGAGGGGTGGTCGTGGTCGTGGTCGTGCTCGCCGTGGTCGGCGTCCCGGTGGGTCATGCGCGGGCCCCCTGACCGGCCGGACGCAGCGCCGCCGCGTCCCCGTGGTGGTGCAACGGCAGGTCCGGTCCGGCGTGCTCGGCGTTGTAGACGGCGTCCCGGACCAGCCTGGCGACGTGGTCGTTGTCGACCCGGTAGAACACCTGGGTGCCCTCGCGCCGGGTTCGGACCAGCCGGGCCATGCGCAGCTTGGCCAGGTGCTGGGACACCGATGGGCCGGGCTTGTCGACGACGTCCGCGAGCTCGTTGACCGACATCTCGTCCGCGAGCAGCGCCCACAACAGTCGCACCCGGGTGCTGTCGGCGAGCATCCGGAAGACCTCCGCCGCCAGGTCGGCCTGCTCGGCCGGGAGAACCCGGGCAACCTGACTATCTGCGTTCATGCGCAGATACTACAGAACCTGCCCAGTCGTCGCGACATCGGCCACGTCGCGGTCGCGCCTTCCGCAGCTACGCCTGCCGCAGTCCAGCGGGTCACCGAAACTGCGGAGAAAACTTCGAGATTGGCGCAACCAATTGGTGGGTCTGCGACGTCTAGGGAGTGAACGGGTGAGGAGGGGCGTCCGTTGGCGCCGGTGGGCCGGTCACTGCAGGGGGTGGCCGGCCCACCACCCGGAACCACCCCACCGACCCGGTGGGAGACTGGGCCCCATGCCCAGGGCGAACCGTCGAGGACGCCAGCGACCCACGTCGGTCGCCGGCCGGCAACCCATGACGGTGTCGTATGCCGGGGGCCGGTGGTTCGTCCGCCCGCTCTCCGGCGCGACGTCCGACCGCGGCTACCGCTGTCCCGGGTGCGACCAGACGATCCCGCCGGCCACCGCCCATGTCGTCGTGTGGCCGGCGGACGGAGTCGGCGGTGTCGACCACCGAAGGCACTGGCACAGCGCCTGCTGGCAGCACCGCGAGCGACGCCGGCCGCTCGGCCCGATCCGCTGACCGACCTGGGCCGCCAGCGGCAGAGTCACCGGCCGACAGCGGCGGGTCAGTGCTGGCGCTGGCGCGGGACGAGTACTTCTTCGTAGAGCAGCAGCAGCCCCGCCGCCACGGGGATCGCCAACAGGGCACCGAGCATCCCGAGCAGCGTGCCCCCGGCCAGCGCGGCGACGACGGTCACCGCTCCGGGCACCGAGACCGTCCGCTGCATGATCCGCGGCGCGACGACGTAGTTCTCCAGCTGCTGGTAGATGACGTAGTAGCCGATCGCGATGATCGCCTTGCGCGGCTCGTCGAAGAACGCCACCGTGCTCACGACGACGGCTCCCAGGGTCGCGCCGACCATCGGCACCAGCCCAAGGAAGCCGACCGCGACGGCCAGCACCGCGGCATACGGGATCCCGACGATCGTCATCATGATCCAGGAAGCGGTGGCATTGACGCCGGCGACGGCGACCTGGCCGATGGCGTACGAGCCGACCCGCCGCATGATCTCCTCCGACAGCGAGATGACCCGAGGCCGACGCGTCGCCGGGACCATCTCGTATGCCGCCTGCTTGACCCGGGGGAGCGAGGAGAGGAAGTAGAGGGTCAGGATGAGGACGGTGAAGCCCTCGAAGACGCCCGAGGCCACCGCCCGGCCGGCGCCGAGGACGCCGCCGAAGACCTGGGAGAGGAAGTTGGGGTCCTGGACCTTCTTGGTGAACTCGGTCTGGATCTTCTCGATGACGTGGTAGCTCTTGTCGAGGTCCTTGACCCAGTCGGCGTCGAGGATCTGCTGGAGGTAGGTCGGGGCGGCCTGGGTGAGGGCGGTCGCCTGGCTGACGACCGGGGGCACGACGACGAAGCCGAGCAGCACGAAGACGGCGATCAGACCCATGAACACGGACAGCACGGCGAGGCCGCGCTTCATCCCGCGGCGGGTGAACCATTCGACGATCGGGTTGAGGGCCAGGGTGAGGAAGAGGGCGATGACCAGGATGGTCAGGGTCGTCGTGAGCCGTCCGACCGAGTGCCACAGGCCGATGGCGATGAGTGCACCGAGGGCGCCGAGGAAGCCGATGTAGAACGGCGACTGCCGGTTCATCGGCTTGCCGATCCGGCCGTAGCGGAGGTGGTCGTCGTCGTTGTCGTCGGGGTCGGTTGCGATGGCTGCCAGCTGGGGTGGTCCGGCGTCAGCGGCGTCGGCGGTCTCGGCTGCTCCGGGAGCTTGCGCAGGGTGGGCTGTCTGCGCTGCCTCCGGGTCGACCGGGGCCGGTCCGGGCGCCCCGTCGGAGGCACCGGGGTCGCGGCGGGGATGGTTGCTCGCGATCAGGCTGGCGCGCTGCCGCCGCCTGAACTCGCTCCAACGATCCAACATGTTCCACCTCCGCGCCCCACCCTAGGTGACGGTCCGGGTCGGTCCGGGTTGGCGCCGCGCGGGTGTCGGCGGCACCTGCTCAGGCGTCGCGGAACCGGTTGATCGCGGTCTCGAACGAGGCGCGCTTCTCCGGGTCGCTCACTCCGAGCCCCGGCTCCGGCGCGAGGGTGAGCACGCCGACCTTGCCCTGGTGGGCGTTGCGGTGGACGTCCAGAGCCGCCTGGCCGACGTCCTCCAGGGCGTAGGTCTTGGACAGGGTCGGGTGGATCAGGCCACGGCCGATCAGCTCGTTGGCCTCCCACGACTCGCGGTAGTTGGCGAAGTGGCTGGAGATGATCCGCTTGAGGTTCATCCAGAGGTAGCGGTTGTCGTACTCGTGCATGAACCCCGACGTCGAGGCGCAGGTGACGATGGTCCCGCCCTTGCGCGCGACGTAGACCGAGGCCCCGAAGGTCTCCCGGCCGGGGTGCTCGAAGACGATGTCGACGTCGTGGCCGCCGGTCAGCTCGCGGATCTTCTTGCCGAGCCGCTGCCACTCCTTGGGGTCCTGCGCGGTGCCGTCCTCGTTCCAGAACCGGTAGCCCTCGGCATTGCGGTCGATGACCAGCTCGGCGCCCATGGCCCGGCAGATGTCGGCCTTGTCGGGGGAGGAGACGACGCAGACCGGGGTCGCGCCACCGGCGAGCGCCATCTGCGTGGCATACGAGCCGAGCCCGCCGCTCGCCCCCCAGATCAGGACGCGGTCGCCGAGCTTCATGGCCGCGCCGTTCCTGGAGATGAGCTGCCGGTATGCCGTGGAGTTGACCAGGCCGGGGGAGGCGGCCTCCTCCCAGGTCAGGTGCGACGCCTTGGGCATCAGCTGGTTGGCCTTGACGATGGCCAGCTCGGCGAGCCCGCCGAAGTTGGTCTCGAAACCCCAGATCCGCTGCTGGGGGTCCATCATCGTGTCGTTGTGGCCGTCGGCGTCCTCGAGCTCCACCGAGAGGCAGTGGGCGACGACCTCGGTGCCGGGCTTCCACTTGGTGACGCCGGGGCCGGTCCTGAGCACGATGCCCGACAGGTCCGACCCGACGACGTGGTAGGGCAGGTCGTGGCGCTTGGCGAACTTACTCGTGCGCCCGTAGCGCTCGAGGAACCCGAACGTGGGCAGCGGCTCGAAGATGCTGGTCCACACCGTGTTGTAGTTGATCGCGCTCGCCATGACGGCGACGAGCGCCTCGCCCGGCGCGAGCTCGGGGACGGGCACCTCGTCGATGTGCAGGCTCTTGCGGGGGTCCTTGTCCCGGGTGGCGAGGCCCTCGAACATCGCCGTCTCGTCCTTGTGGACGGTCGCCCCGCGGTAGGAGTCCGGGACCGGGAGGGCGGCATACGTCTCGGGACTACGGTCACCGGACAGGATGGCGTCGCGGATCTGCTGCATCGGAGGGCTCCTCGCGGCGGTGGGGGAACGCGGTTGCCCCGAAAACTACCGACCCGTATGCCGGGTGACGGCACGGTGTCAGATCGCTCACGGCGTGACGTGGCTCACCCGGGTGACGCGCCCGGATGGCAGGCCAGGTCGAGCACGACGTATCGGCTGGTCGGGACCGGCGCCTTGCAGCCGTGTGTGGCTGCCCACGCCATCACCGTCGCGAGCGGCGTGCCCTCCAGGCCCGCCGGGGTCTTGAGCCCGCGGTAGTAGGGGCCGGTGAGGACCAGGTAGCGCAGCCGGCCCTGCGCCACCCATCGGCTGACCGCGCCCACCGCGGGCCCGGCCGCGTGCCCGGTGAAGCCGCCGAGTGGCAGCACCGCCTGACCGGTCTGGAGCTGGAGCTGGCTGGCCGCCGTCGAGGTCACCGCGGCCGCCAGCCACCCGCCTCGGGGCCGCCGCGCGGACAGGTAGCCCACGAGAGCGGCGGGGTAGTCCTCCTGGTCGCCACTGCCGGAGACCGGTCCGGCGATCGGGTTGGCGCCCACGACCTGGTGCCCGAAGGTCGAGGCCGTGAAGACCGTCGGGCCGGCCAGCCCTGCGACCGCGGCTGACACGATCACGGCGGTGGCCAGCCCGGACCGCATCCGGACGGCGACCCATGGGGCTGCGAGGACCCCCAGACCGGCCGACCCGGCGGCGAGGAGAACGGGCCACCGCCACCGGGTGAGGGTGGGGTACGCGGCCAGGATGCTCGCGGCATACAGGGACGTCCCGGCCAGCAGGGCCGCCAGCCCGATCCGCCACCGAGCCTGTCGGAGCAACCTCTCCCGTCGGCGCCAGGCCCAGTCGGCGCCGAGGCTGATCACACCGGCGAGGGCCGGGGCGATGAGCGCGGTGTAGTAGGGATGCAGGTAGCCGCCCATGACGCTGAACACGACCGTCGGCAGGGCCAACCAGCCCCCGAGAACGAGCCAGGCCGGGCTGGGAGCCGAGCCGCGGCGGACCCGGACGATCGCCAGGCCGACCATCACGGCGGCGGCGGGCAGCAGCCAGCCGACCTGGCCGGCGAACGGCGCGGTCACCAGGCGCAGCGGTCCGGCGACGCCCTGGATCGCCACCGAGGCCCGGTCATGCGGAGATGCGGCGAAGCGGTCGACGCCGTTCTGGCTCGTGATCAGGTCCAGGATGCTGTTGCTCGGTGAGTCCAGCTGGGTCCGGTGAGCCGCCGGGACGAACCACTGGGCGAGCACCCAGGGCAGGCCGACCACAGCGGCCGTGACGCCGATCCAGAGGGCAGCGGAGCGCGACGGTCGCGTCACGAGACCGGCCAGAGGCCCCGACCCGGGTGTTCGACGTGACCACATCACGGCCCCGACGATCGCTGGGGCAGGGATCGCGGCCGTGAGCCACTTGCTGAGGAAGGCCAGGCCCAGCGCGGCCCCGAGCAGGACGAGCCACCGCCTGGCCGCGGGGGCCTCACAGGCCCGGAGAGCGGCATACGCCGCGGCGGTGACGCACAGCGTGAGGAGGGTGTCGGGGTCGTCGAACCGGGCCAGGACGAAGAAGATCGGGGTGGACGCCAGCACCGCGGACGCGACGACGGCGCCCACCGGGCCCGCGACCCGCCGGACGATGAGTGCCAGGAGCGCGACCGTTGCCGCCGACTCGATGACCTGCGGCAGCGTGATGGCCCAGCCGTGCAACCCGAACAGCCACACCGCGACCGCCATCGGCCAGAAGGCGAGCGGCGGCTTGTCGGTCCCGGTGACGGCCGCGAGGTCCGGGCTCGCGTGGAAGAAGCCCCACTCGCTGACGGCTCCGGACTGCGCGACGGCGGCGTAGTACTGGTTCCCCCAGCCGACCGCGTCCAGGTCCCAGGCCATCGCCACGACGCCCGCGGCGATGACGAGGAGCAGCCCGATGCCCGCGAGCGTCGGCCTGGTCGCCACCGGTCTCCTCGACATGGCGGCTCAGCCCCCCGGGGTCGGTCGGGCGCCCGAGAGCAGCTCGGAGACGGTGTGGAAGGAGTAGCCCATGCCCTTGAGCCGGCCGATGATGCCGCGCAGGTTGTCGATCGCGACGAGTCGGACGGTGGGGCCGGTGTCGTGGCCGAGGACGATCGCTCCGGGGTGGACCGTGTCGGCGACGTCGTCCACGATGCCTGCGGGGTGGTCGGTGTAGCGGTCCTCCCGGAACTGGGCGCTCCAGAAGACGGTGGTGAGGCCGGCCTGCGCGGCGGCGAGCACCGCCGACCCGCCGACGTGGCCGTACGGCGGACGGAACAGGACCGGAAGGATCCCGTATGCCGCGTGGATCGCCTCGGTCGTACGGGTGATCTGGTCGGTGCAGGCCGCGAGGTCGAGGCGGGCCAGGTCGGGGTGGTCCCACGTGTGGTTGCCGATCTCGTGGTGCCCGATCGAGTCCTTGTGGAGGGCACCGTGGTCGCGGACGTT
Source organism: Intrasporangiaceae bacterium (assembly GCA_021324575.1). Lineage (GTDB taxonomy): Bacteria > Actinomycetota > Actinomycetes > Actinomycetales > Dermatophilaceae > Nostocoides. The sequence continues at coordinate 31,791 of JAJPIW010000072.1, forward strand.
GACGCCCTTGACGAAGAAGGTGGCCGGAACCTCCTCGGCGGCGAGGGCCTCGAGCACCCGAGGCGTCCAGTCGGGACGAGGCCCGTCATCGAAGGTGAGGGCCACGGCCCGGTCGGCGCGGTCGGCCCGCCAGACGATGCCGCTGCCGGCGCGGCCGGGCCGACCCAGGTCGGGCCGGATCGCCGACGCGAACCCGCCGTAGAAGGGGAGCGGGTCGTGGGGTCCGGGTCGGGTGGCGGCCTGGGTCACCTCCACCCCGGCCCCGGTGGCCGTGGCCCCGACGACGGCACCGCCGAGGGCGACGAGAGCCGTCCGCCTGTTCATCCGCACGCCGCAGATGGTAGGCGACCGGCACGAGAACTTCCCGAACTCATGGACTGGACACAGCGGCGTGACAGGATGCGCGCGTACAGCGAACGGCTCAGGGGGTGCACATGGCGTCGAGGCGCGCAGTCCTCGTGGCCGGTGCCGCGTGCCTGTTCGCCGCCCTCATCGGCCAGGTCGTCCCCGGGGCCACCAACTCCGGCAGCGCCGCCGGCGTGCCGGTGATGCACACCCAGCCCGACTGGTACGTCGCCCGGGACGAGGCCGCCGGACGGACCAACGCCGACAACCTGGAGTGGGTGCGCCAGGGCTCGGTCCCCGGCACCGGCACGGCATACGAGCCCATGGTCCGCGCCGCGATCCTCGACCTGCGCCGCCTCTCCTCACCCAACGGCGCGATGGCCGCGGGAGCCGCGGCCCGGTGGAGCTACGACTGGCCGAGGGACACGGCCTTCGTCGCGGTGGCCCTGGACCGCACGGGCCACCACGACGACGCGCTGCGGATGCTGAGCTATCTGGCCGCCCAGCCCGCGCCCGGCGGCGTGCTCGCGGCGCGCTACCGGCTCGACGGCGGCGGCGTCCCCGACGACCGCGCGGCCCAGGCCGATGGCCCCGGCTGGATGCTGTGGGCCGTCGAGCAGCTCGTCGACGGGTCCGTCGGTTCCACCGGGGGCAGGGACTGGGAGCAGGTCGACCGGGTCCGCCTGCCTGCCGACGTCCGAGGCCTCGCCGACCGGTGCCTGTCCCGCATCCTCACCTCGACGCGGAGTGGGGCGCACCTGCCGCCCCCGACTCCGGACTACTGGGAGGTCCCGACCAGCCAGCTCACCCTGGGGGAGGTGGCCCCCATGGTCGCCGGTCTGGAGTCGGCGTCGCGCCTCTACGCCCGGCTCGGAGACACGGCGCGTGCCACGCAGGCCCGGCAGGCGGCGGGCCGGCTCAGCGCCGTCGTCGCCCATGCCTTCGGACCCTCGTTCCAGCGCTTCGGCGACTGGGGCGGTCGCGACGCGGCCCTGTCGATGCTCCTGCCCCCCTTCGTCACCGGTGGTGCACTCGGTGCCGGTCCGACGGCGCGGGTCGTCGCGTCGGCCTGGCTGGACTACCAGCAGGGTGCCGTGCGTGCCGCGGGCGGACTGGCTCCCGGGACCGGCTGGTACAACCACGGAGAGTCGTGGACACCGGAGACGGCACTGGTGGCCTACTCGGCGGCCGCCAGCGGTCGCCCGGTCATCGCCCGCCGGTGGATGGACTGGCTCCAGGCCCACCGCACACCGTGGGGCGCCCTGCCCGAGAAGGTCATGGCCGACGGCCGGCTCGCCGGACCCGCGCCCCTGGCCTGGACCGACGCGCTCGTCATCCTCACGGCATACGAGCTGGACCGTCGCCCGTAACCGTCAGTGCGGGGCACTCGCGGCCGGCTCGACCAGCTCGACGAGGATCCCGCCCGCGTCCCTGGGGTGGATGAAGTTGACCCTGCTGTCGCTCGTGCCGCGCCTGGGAGCGTCGTAGAGGAGGCGCAGGCCGCGCTCCCGGAGCGTGCGGCATACGGCGTCGAGGTCGGTGACACGGTAGGCGAGCTGCTGGATCCCCGGGCCGCTGCGGTCGAGGAACTTGGCGATCGTCGAGGCGGGGGAGAGCGGCGCGAGGAGCTGGATGCACGACCCGCTCTCGCCGACGGCCATCATCGCCTCGCGGACACCCTGCTCCTCGTTGGTCTCCTCATGGAGGAGGCGCATGCCGTAGGCGGCCTCGTAGAACGCGATCGCCTCGTCGAGGTCGGCCACCGCGACCCCCACGTGGTCGATGGCGGTGAACAGGTCTGCGGTCGGCGTGCTCATGACTGGACCGTATGCCGTGGGCTCGCCACCGGGCCACCTGGTGTGGTGAGGCACACGGCTCGGGGCGGGTCCGGCATACGGGCGACGGAAGTAGAGTCGACAGCGTTCCCGAACACCGATGTTGGAGGCCTGCATGTCCACCGATCCCACTGTCATCGTCGCCGGCGCGCGAACCCCGATGGGGCGGATGAGCGGGTCGCTCAAGGGGTTCAGTGGATCCGATCTCGGCGGCTTCGCCATCAAGGGGGCACTGGAGAAGGCTGGGGTCGCACCCGACGCCGTCGACTACGTGATCATGGGTCAGGTGCTCACGGCGGGTGAGGGACAGGTCCCTGCGCGACAGGCAGCTGCCAAGGCCGGGATCCCGCTCTCGGTCCCGGCGCTGACCGTCAACAAGGTCTGTCTCTCCGGCCTGGACGCCATCGCGCTCGCCGACCAGCTCATCCGCGCGGGGGAGTTCGAGATCGTCGTCGCCGGCGGCCAGGAGTCGATGACCAACGCTCCACACCTGCTGGAGAAGAGCCGCGACGGCTTCAAGTACGGCGACGTGACCCTGCACGACCACCTGGCCTTCGACGGCCTCTGGGACATCCTCACCGGTCAGGCGATGGGCTCGCTCACGGAGTCGGCCAACGTCGACGAGCAGAGGTTCACCCGCGAGGAGCAGGACGCCTTCGCCGCGCGGTCCCACCAGCTGGCTGCTCGCGCCTGGAAGGACGGCTACTTCGACGAGGAGGTCATCACCGTCCAGATCCCGCAGCGCAAGGGCGACCCCATCGAGTTCCGCGCCGACGAGGGGATCCGCGGTGACACCACGGTGGAGTCACTGTCCGCGCTCCGGCCGGCCTTCGCCAAGAACGGCACCATCACCGCGGGCTCGGCCTCGCAGATCTCCGACGGCGCCGCCGCCGTCGTCGTCATGAAGAAGTCCAAGGCCGAGTCACTCGGGCTGCCGTGGCTGGCCGAGATCGGCGCCCACGGCGTCGTCGCCGGCCCCGACTCGACCCTGCAGGCCCAGCCCGCCAACGCGATCAACGCCGCGCTCGCCAAGGAGGGCCTGACGCCCGCCGACCTCGACGTCGTCGAGATCAACGAGGCGTTCGCGGCCGTCGGCCTGGCGTCGACCAAGCTGCTCGGGATCGACCCCGAGATCGTCAACCCCAACGGCGGCGCCATCGCCCTGGGCCACCCGCTCGGTATGTCCGGCGCCCGGGTCGTCCTCACCCTCGCCCAGGAGCTCAAGCGGCGCGGCGGCGGTGTGGGTGCGGCGGCCCTGTGCGGCGGGGGCGGTCAGGGCGATGCCCTCGTCGTCCGCGTCCCGAAGGCCTGACCGGCCCCCGATGGCTCGACCCGTCGACGTCCCGGCGCTCGTCGCCGCGGCGCGGGATGGCTCTCCCCGAGCTGTCGCGCGCCTCATCTCCCTCGTCGAGGACGAGCACCCGGCCCTGCGCTCGGTCATGGCAGCACTCGTCCCGTATGCCGGTCACGCCCACGTCATCGGTATCACCGGCTCGCCCGGGGTCGGGAAGTCGACGTCGACGAACGCCCTCGTCGCGGCATACCGGGCCCGTGGGCTTCGGGTCGGGGTGCTGGCAGTGGATCCGTCGTCACCGTTCTCCGGCGGCGCGCTGCTCGGTGACCGGGTGCGGATGCAGGACCACGCGCTCGACCCTGACGTCTACATCCGGTCGATGGCCTCCCGCGGCCACCTGGGCGGGCTGTCGTGGACCACGCCGCAGGCGATCCGGGTTCTCGACGCCGCCGGGTGCGACGTGGTCCTCGTCGAGACGGTCGGCGTGGGGCAGTCCGAGGTCGAGGTGGCCGGGCTGGCGGACACGACGATCGTCCTGCTCGCGCCCGGGATGGGTGACGGGATCCAGGCGGCCAAGGCCGGCATCCTCGAGGTCGGCGACGTGTTCGTCGTCAACAAGGCCGACCGCGACGGCGCCGACGCGACCGTTCGCGACATCCGGCACATGATCTCGCTCGGCGACCGGACCGCTCCCAACCTGTGGCGGCCACCGGTCGTGAAAACCGTTGCGGCACAGGGGATCGGCATCGACGAGATGCTGGAGGCGATCGACAAGCACTGGGCCTGGCTGGCCGAGCACGGCGGGCTGCGGGAGCGTCGGATGCGTCGGGCGGCCGACGAGATCGAGGCGATCGCCGTGCGTCAGCTGCGGGCTCGGATGGGCGACCTGCGCTCGGGTCGGGGCGTGGCCGACCAGGCCGGTCGGGTGGTCGACGGCCGGACCGACCCGTACGCCGCCGCCGATGCCATCGTCGAGGCGCTCACCTGACCTTGGCGGCCGAGCCCGGCCGAGCCCGAATCTGCGCCATGCCGCAGATCGCGACCACCGGCGCAGAGATCTCTGAGCCGGTGGTCGGCGTCTGCGCCGTGGCGCAGAAAATCTCGACGCGACTCGACGCGTCGGAGGTCAGGGGGTCGGGGAGTGGTGGCGTCCCGGGTGCTCGCCGGCCGCGGCGGCCTCGACCTCGAGCAGCGACTCACCGTGCCGCTCCGCCTCGAACGCCGCGTGACCCCCGCGCAGTCCGAACAGCCGCTTAGTCACCAGGATGTAGACGACCGCGCCGACGTTGACGAGCAGGGCGACCGCCTTGAGCACCGATGCCTTGTCGATCAGCTCGTAGACCTCCAGCGGGATGAACACGGCCGTTCCGACGACGGCGACGTACTCGCCCCACCGCTTCATGAGCCACAGGCCGACCGCCTCGACGAGCTCCAGCGCGGCATACGCCCCGATCCCGGCGGCCGCCCACAGGACGGTCGTGTGCTTGAGGTTGAGCGCCTCATGGATGAGCCGCACCACGCCCGACGTCTCCAGGTCGTAGCCGACCCGGTCGGCGATCGGCCGCACGAGGGGCAGGTAGGTGTCGAGCATCTGCTGCAGCACGTCGTGGGAGGAGGAGAACTTCAGGATGCCGATCGCGATGAGGGCGAGCCCGAGCCCCCGTATGCCGCGCTCGACGGCAAGCAAGCGGAGGATGAAGGCGTCGCGAAGCGCCTTGCCGCGCAACACCCGTGGTGCCGCGTCGGCTGCCCCGGACGCGTTCGGTGCGCCCACGGCATACGTCCCGCAGCGAAGGCACCGCCACGCCTCGCCGGCGGGTGTCACGACGTGCAGGCGGTCCCGGAGGGCCTCCTCGGTCGGTGCATAGGTGACGTGACCGCGCAGCCCGCAGGAGCGCAGGTTCCAGTCGAAGTTCTGCAAAGGGTTTGGCACGAGGACAGAGCGTATGCAGGAACCCGCGTCGCCGCATACGGTGGGCAGGTGATGGAGAACGGCATCCGACCCACCCCAGTGATCGTCGTCCTCGGCGCCGACTTCCGAGACCAGATGCTGGAGGAGCTGAGCGCTCGGTACGGACGCGACTACGACGTCGTGGCCCCGGCGACGGCGGCCGAGGTCCTCGACACCCTGACCGGGTGGCAGGAGCGGCGCGTGCCGATCGCGATGGTGGCCTGCGAGTACTTCCAGGACGGGGAGAAGGCCACCCACGTCATCGCCAAGCTGCAGAGGTTCGTGCCGAGCGCCCGACGGGTCGTCCTGGTGCCGGCCGAGCGGTTCCGGGACGCCGTCCCGGCGATGCGGGAGAGCCTGGCCAGTGGCGGGATCGACGCGTATCTCATGCTGCCGCAGGGCCCCCGCGACGAGGAGTTCCACACGGCGATCTGCGAGATGCTCTCGGACTGGGGCCAGTCGGTGAACCTGTCCGAGATCGACGGGACACGGATCATCGCCGACGGTCCGAGCGCGGACCTGGCTCGGATCCGCGACTTCCTCGACCGGATGGGCCTGCCGAACCGGACGTACCCGCCAGACAGCGAGGCCGGCCGCGAGGTCATCGCGTTGGCCGGCCCGGATGCCGCCCTGCCGCTCGTGCACTCGCCGCAGGTCGAGGTCGTGGTCTCCAACCCGTCGAACTCCCAGCTGGGCTCGTTCATGTACGGCACGCCCCAGGACATCGGCGAAGGGGCCATCTGTGACCTGGTCATCGTCGGGTCCGGCCCGGCCGGGCTCGCCGCGGCGGTCTATGGCGCGAGCGAGGGACTGGACACGCTCGTCATCGACTCCGGCCCGGTCGGGGGACAGGCCGGGACCAGCTCGATGATCCGGAACTACCTCGGCTTCCCCCGGGGAATCTCCGGGATGCGCCTGGCTCAGCGCGCGCGCGTTCAGGCCACCCGGTTCGGGGCGCGCTTCCTGAGCGGCTGGGAGGTCACCGGCCTGGTGCCGGGGAGTGGCGGCGAGCCGCACCAGGTCCTGTTGGGCGACACGGCCCTGGCCGCCCGCACTGTCCTCATCGCGACCGGTGTCGACTACCGGCGGCTCGGGGTGCCGTCGATCGAGGACCTCGTCGGGCGCGGGGTCCAGTACGGCGCGGCGACCAGTACCGCTCGGGAGATGAAGCACAAGCCGGTCTTCGTCGTCGGTGGTGGCAACAGCGCCGGCCAGGCAGCAGTCCACCTGGCTCGGTTCGCCTCGTCGGTCACGATCCTCATCCGACGCCCTGCCCTGGCCGAGACGATGTCCGACTACCTGATCCGGGAGATCGACGGGAACCCGCGCATCACGGTGCGTCCCTGCACGATCGTGGTCGGGGGCGGTGGGGAGGGACACCTGCAACGGCTGACCCTGCGTGACCTCAACACCGGAGCCGAGGAGGACGTCCCCGCCAAGGGGCTCTACCTGCTCCTCGGCGCGGAGCCGACCTGTGACTGGCTACCCACGGCGGTGGCCAGGGACGAGAAGGGCTTCGTCCTCTCCGGCGCGGACACGCCGTGGCAGTCGTGGGTCGGCGGGCGTCCGCCGGCTCCCAACGCGACGACGGTCCCGGGGGTCTTCGTCGCGGGCGACATCCGGTGCGGGTCGATGAAGCGCGTTGCCTCGGCGAGCGGCGAGGGCGCTGCAGTCGTGCCGCTGGTCCACGCCCACCTCGCGCCGGCCCCTGTCCCCACCTCGTGACGAAGTGACCCAATTGTTCCGGTAGTCACGGTGACTACCGGAACAATTGGGTCACTTCGTCACGGCATACATTGGTTCAATGCTTCTTGCCTTCTCCGTCGCCCCGTCCCTGTCCGATGAGGACGGCTCGGTCCACCGGGCCGTCGCCGAGGCGGTCCGCATCGTCCGCGACTCGGGCCTGCCCAACCGGACCGACGCGATGTTCACGACGATCGAGGGGGAGTGGGACGAGTGCCTGACCGTCGTGAAAGCGTGCTGTGACGCGATGGCACAGCACGGCCCCCGCGTCTCGCTCGTTCTCAAGGCCGACATCCGCCCCGGGTACACCGGGCAGCTGACCGCCAAGGTCGAGCGGATCGAGTCGGCCCTCGGGGATGGCTGAGCCTCAGCTGTCGTATGCCGTGCGCCCACCTCTCCCGCAGGACGCGCCGGGCATCGCCCGGGCGCACTGGCTGGCGTGGCGGGAGGCCTACCGTGGGGTCATGCCGGACGACTACCTTGACGGCCGCTCCGAGTCCCGGCTAGCCGAGACCTGGCGGGTCCGTCTGGAGATGGATGAGCCGGAAGGCGTTGTCGCAGTAGGAGTCTCGACGTCTGGCGAAGTGCTGGGGTTTGCCAGTGGGGGTCCTTCGCGCGACAACGACCCGCCGCTACCGTGGGAGCTGTACGCCGTCAACGTCGTGAGCGCGGCATACGGAACCGGTCTCGGGCACGACCTCGTCGCCGCCGTCACAGGAGACCGGCCGAACCATCTGTGGGTGCTCGTGGACAACCCGCGGGCCCGGGCGTTCTATGCCAAGGAGGGCTACCTCCCCGACGGCGCCGAGAAGATCCACGAGGCCAGCGGCTGCCTTGAGATGCGGATGACCCGGCGCTGACAGTCAGCGCTGTGTCGAGGGGGCTGAGTGGTCCCCACGGACGTCGGCGATCACAGTGGGCGCCGCCGCGACGAGGAGCAGCAGCGAAGGGGCCACGAGCACCGGGAAGCCGAAGCGCAGGTAGCCGCCCGCTCCCAGCAGGCTGCCGGCGAAGAAGGCTCCGACGATCGACGAGAGCATGCGCAGCTTGCCGAGGTCGGCCCGCACCGGATCGACGCCGGTGAGGCGGTTGCGGTAGACGAGCTTGCCGAGCTCGATCCCGATGTCGGTGATCATCCTGGTCACGTGGGTCGTGCGGATCTGCGCCTGGGAGATCTTGGTGATGATCGCGTTCTGCAGGCCCATCGTGAAGCCGAGAACGGTGATGTAGACCCACGTCCGGTGCGACCAGGTGAGCCGCCCCGCGAGGCCGCCGAAGACGAGGACGAGCACCGCCTCGAGGACGAGGACGTTGGCGTACCGGCTCCGCAGCTCGCGCCGGCGCGCCCAGTTGAAGAGGATGGCGCAGACGCCGGCTCCCGTGACGAACGCGACGATCGCCGCGATGCCCACCCGCACCACGGCATACGACCCGAGGACGAGGTGGTCGGCGACCGAGGCGACGAGCCCGGTCATGTGCGAGGTGTAGACCGAGACCGCGACGAAGCCGACCGAGTTCAGCATGCCAGCGATGAGGGCGAGGAGGACGGCGAGGTGCCGGTTGGCGCGCTCGGTCCGGTCCGGCCCGGCCGCGTCCAGCAGGTAGCGGCGAACCGCCCCGACCCCGTCGGTATGCCGCTCGCTCACCGCACGAGCATAGGCGGCGCTGCCGCACTGCGGACGCACTCGGGAAGGCGTCGCGGTGGTCGCTACCGTGGCAGCGTGCCTCCGTTCGTCCGCCTGCCCTTCGACCCGATCACCAGGGCTGCCCAGCTGTGGGTGCAGCGGTGGGGCAAGGGGGCGGAGTCGGTGCCGATGGCCACGGCGACCTCGGTCATGCGGGTCCAGCAGCTGCTGCTCACCGACTACGACGCGATCTGCGCGCGGCACCAGCTGTCGTTCGCGCGCTACGAGGCGCTCGTCCTGCTCGCCTTCAGCCGCGAGGGACGGCTGGGGATGACCAAGATCGGCCAGCGGCTCATGGTGCATCCGACGAGCGCGACGAACATCGTCCAGCGGCTGGCCGCCCAGGGTTTCGTGGAGCGGGTCCCCAACCCCGACGACGGTCGCGGGACGCTGGCCGTCATCACGCCGGCCGGCCGGGAGGCGATGGAGGCCGCGACGCGCGACCTGGTCGGGGTGCGGTTCGGGCTGGGGATGCTGACAGGGGAGGAGCACGAGCAGCTGTTCCGGATCCTGCGCAAGATCCGGGTGGCGGCGCAGGACTTCGACTCCTGACCCTTGCGTCTGCGGATCTGCGGGCTCTCCTCGCTGACGGACGCGGACGTAGCGCGGGGGAGCGCTCGTTGCGTCTGCGCGGCGCTGCGGCGGCAACCCTCAGATTCGCAGACGCAGCAGGTAGTAGGAAGTCCTAGTAAAGCGGCGTATGCTGCCTGGCATGGCCGAGCAGACTCCCCGCACGCACCCCGCCCAGGGCTGGTCCAAGCCGGCCAACACCCTCGGGGAGAGTCGCTGGCGGGCGGCATACGACGCCGCCGAGGCCCGCGGCCAGGTCCGGGACGCCGACTTCACGACCCTGTCCGGAATGACCGTCGAGCCGGCCTACGGGCCGGCAGACGGCGCCGACCCGGTGGAGCGGGTCGGCTGGCCGGGGGAGTTCCCCTACACCCGCGGTCTCTACCCGACCGGCTACCGCGGCCGGCCGTGGACGATCCGTCAGTTCGCCGGCTTCGGCAACGCCGAGCAGACCAACGAGCGCTACCGGATGATCCTCGGCCGCGGCGGCGGCGGGTTGAGCGTCGCCTTCGACATGCCCACCCTGATGGGTCACGACTCGGACAGCAGCCTGTCGCTCGGCGAGGTCGGCCACTGCGGCGTGGCCATCGACAGCGCCGCCGACATGGATGTGCTGTTCCGCGACATTCCGCTCGGCGAGATCACGACGTCGATGACGATCAGCGGCCCGGCCGTGCCGGTGTTCTGCATGTACCTCGTGGCCGCCGAACGCCAGGGCGTGGACCCGGGTGTCCTCAACGGGACCCTGCAGACCGACATCTTCAAGGAGTACATCGCCCAGAAGGAGTGGCTCTTCGCCCCCGAGCCGCACCTGCGCCTCATCGGCGACCTGATGGCCTACTGCAACGAGAAGATCCCCGACTACAAGCCGCTCTCGGTCTCCGGCTACCACATCCGCGAGGCCGGGAGCACGGCCGCGCAGGAGCTCGCGTTCACCCTCGCCGACGGCTTCGGCTACGTCGAGCTCGGTCTCTCCCGGGGCCTGGACATCGAGACCTTCGCGCCGGGGCTCTCGTTCTTCTTCGACAGCCATGTCGACTTCTTCGAGGAGATCGCCAAGTTCCGCGCCGCCCGCCGGATCTGGGCCCGGTGGCTGCGCGACGTCTACGGCGCCAAGACCGCCAGGGCCCAGTGGCTGCGCTTCCACACCCAGACCGCCGGGGTGTCACTCACTGCCCAGCAGCCCTACAACAACGTCGTCCGCACCGCCGTCGAGGCGCTCGCCGCGGTCCTCGGGGGGACCAACTCGCTGCACACCAACGCCCTGGACGAGACCCTCGCCCTGCCGACCGAGCAGTCCGCCGAGATCGCCCTGCGGACCCAGCAGGTGCTCATGGAGGAGACCGGCGTCACCAACGTCGCCGACCCGCTCGGCGGGAGCTGGTACGTCGAGGCCCTCACCGACCAGATCGAGGCCGAGGCCGAGGCCATCTTCGACCGGATCCTTGCCATGGGCGGCTCCGCGCTGCGTGCGGCAGACCACGCCGGCCTCGCCGCAGCGACGAAGGACAAGGAGGGTATGCCGGTCGAGCAGTGGCCGATGACGGCCGGGATCCTGCGCGGCATCGAGGACGGCTGGTTCATGTCCGAGATCGCCGATGCCGCCTTCCAGTACCAGATCGCCCTGGAGAAGGGTGACAAGCGCGTCGTCGGTGTCAACGTCCACACCGAGTCGGTCAGCCACGACCTGGAGATCCTGCGGGTCAGTCACGACGTCGAGGTCGAGCAGGTGTCGGTCCTGGCCGCTCGCAAGGCGGCTCGCGATGACGCCCGCGTCCGGGACGGCCTGGCCGCCCTCGTGGCGGCGGCCCGTTCCGGAGCCAACATGATCCCGGCGATGCTCGAGGCGGCCCGCGCCGAGGCCACTCTGGGTGAGATCTGTGACGCGCTGCGCGAGGAGTGGGGAACCTACCGCGAACCCGCCCGCTTCTGAGGCAGCGGCTGGCCGCACACGGCCGGGCGAGTCACCGGCATACGGTGCGGATTTGTTGTTGCGGTCCGGGCTTTGTCATGGTGGAGGCCGATTCTGGAAGGAACACCCCCTCGTGGCCATAGCCAAGAAGCTGCTGAGCCTTGCCCTCGCGATCGTCGGACTCGTCCTGCTGGTCACCGGGCTCTGGTTCGCGACCCATCTCGGAACCAGCGGCGACGCGACCTTCCGGTGGACCGCGAGCGGCACCAGTCCCGTTGTCCTGCAACCGAGCCTGATCAACCGTGTCGACGAGCCGCTCACCGTCAAGGTGACGCCCGCCGCCGGTGACAGCGTGTGGACCGGCATCGGTGCTCCGTCCGACGTCGACGCCGCGATCGGTACGACACCCGCCACCCGGCTCACCCGGGTCGCCCTGCGGCCGTGGTCGGTCCTCGCCCGGGCGACCGGGAGCGGCACGCCGGCGTCGGTCGCAGACGCAGAGATCTGGCGGACACGATCTACGACCTCGGGAGCGGTGACCATCGCGGTCGACCAGCGCACCGCGCCGGAGTCGATCGTCGTACGGGGGGAGAAGTCGCCGCTCCAGAGCGTGACCGTGACCTGGCGGCACAGGACGTGGTTCTACCAGTCGCTCGTCCTGGCGTTCGTCGGCCTGCTGCTCGCGGCCGTGGGCTCCGGCGCCTTGGTGGCCGGCCTTCGCTCCGGTCGAGGGGAGAGGTCATGAGCGGCATCCGGCGTCGAGCCACCCTCGCCGTCGTCGGGGCTGCGGCGGCTGCCCTGCTGACCGGCTGCGGCCTCGCTGACCGTGTCGTCGGCCTGCATCCCGCGCCCACCGAGCAGGTGGGTGGCGCACCACTCAACGAGGAGACCGCCGGCGCGATCGTCTCGCGGGTCGTCGCCCAGGCCGAGGCAGCGCGCGCCGCGACCGGGAGCTCGGGCGAGCGGGCCCGCAAGGCCGTCCTCACCGGCTCGGCCCTGGACCTGGCTGAGGCGGCGGTGTCGAGCCGGACCAAGGTCGTCGCTCCCGACCCGCTCGCCACCCCGGACGTCCCCAAGGTGCTCGCCATCGTCAAGGGCCGGACCTGGCCGCGAACGATTCTGGCGACCACCCTGGATGCGGCCTCGACAACCCAGTACCTCCACGTCCTCACCTCGGCCTCGCCGACCTCGCCGTTCGTCCTCTCGGCGTCGGTGCCGATGCTGGCCGGGGCGAGCGTCCCTGCCATCGGACCGGTTCCCGAGGGGGTGGACACCGTCCGGGACGGCACCGGGCTCGTCGCGGCACCGGCGGAGATCCTCACGGAGTATGCCGGTGCGCTGGCCTATCCCAAGCCGGCGGCAGCCGATCACATCGACCTGACCGACGTCCTCTCCACGAGCCTGAGGGGCAGCGCCGTCTCCCAGGCCAAGACCTTCGGCAAGCTGGCGACCCTCGCCCAGAGGCAGAAGGTCGATGGCACCCCGACGTCCTTCCGGCTCGCGGGCGGTGGCGCCCTGGTCTTCGGGGAGCTGACCCGGACCGACACGATCACGGCCACCTCCGGTGCCAAGGCCGTGACCGTGCCGGCCGAGGTGGCCGCCCTCCTGCGCAAGTCCCGGATCACCAAGACGGTGACCGTGACCTCCGTGGAGAGCGTGGTGTTCGTGGTCCCGGCGACCGGGAACGCGACCGTCATCGGTGCTGCAGAGCAGCTCGCCTCGGCCAAGGGCTCGTGACCAGACCCCTCGCAGGTTTGACAGAATTGCCGGCATGACCCAAGAACCCATCTCCGGCTCGGCCGGCCGCGGCGCCGTCGACCTGTCCGGGCTGTCCACGACCGGTGGCGGAGGCTCGGCTCCCAGCGGCACCGGATCCCGCGGTGTGCCGGCCGGCCTCGTCGTCGAGGCGACCGACGCGACGTTCAGCTCGATCGTCAACGGCTCGCTGCGGGTGCCCTCGGTCATCGTCCTGTGGTCGCCCCGCCTGCCCCAGTCCGCCGACTACGTCGACCTCGTCGTGCGCATCGCCGCGGGCCTCGACGGTCGGCTCCAGGTGGTCACCGTCGACGCCGACGCCAACCCGGCGCTGCTCCGGGCCTTTCAGGTGCAGTCGGTGCCGGTGACGATCGGTCTGGTCCAGGGCCAGCCGGTCCCGCTCTTCGCCGGGGCACTGCCCGAGGCCGAGGTCCGGGCCACCCTCGACGAGCTGCTCCAGCTGGCCGTCCAGCACGGCGTGGCCGGTCGACTCGACCTCGGGCCGGTCGAGGGCGACGACGACGCCGAGTCCGACGAGCTGCCGCCGCTGCACCAGCAGGCGTTCGAGGCCATCGAGGAGGGCGACTTCGACGGCGCCGCCGCGGCATACGAGCAGGCGATCCGGGAGAACCCGACGGACCACGAGGCGCAGCTCGGCCTGGCCCAGGTCGGGCTGCTCCGGCGGACCGCCGGTATCGACCTCCAGCAGGCCCGGGCGGCTGCGGCGGCCGACCCGACCGACATCGACGCCGCCCTGACCGTGGCCGACCTCGACGTTCTCGGCGGTCACGTCGAGGACGCCTTCGGCCGGCTGCTGGACCTCGTCCGGAGCTCCTCCGGGGAGGACCGCGACCGGGTCCGGACCCACCTCGTCGGCCTCTTCGCCGTCGTCGGGAACCACGACGAGCGGGTCAAGAAGGGCCGCACCGCGCTGATGAGCGCCCTGTTCTGAGACGCGCCGTCTCCGACTCCACGCGGCACTGACGTGACCCCACCGCGGCTGCTGGCCGACACCGTCCGGTTCGACCTGACCCTGCCCGCCGTGGACGGCGCCGTCGTCTCCGGTGTGCGGCTGGCCCTCGATCCGGGCCTGCGTGGGGCACGCGACTTCGCGCCCGTCCCGGGCTTCTTCCCGGACGGGTCGACGAGGTGGCGGCTGGACCTGCCGCGGCCCGGGGTGCAGCGTTTCGAGTACCGGCTCGACGTCACGGCCGGCGGCGCGCGGACGACGGTCCTCGACCCGGGCAACCCGGTCATGGTGGAGACCGCCTTCGGGCCGCGGTCGGTCATGCAGCTGCCGACGTATGCCGCCCCCGGCTGGCTGGCCGCTCCTTCCATTCCCGGCACCCGCACCGAGCTGGCGCTGACAGGGGAGACGGCCCAGCCGGTGCCCCTGACGGTGTGGTCACCGGCAGGAGTGCCCGACTCCGAGCCGCTGCCGATGCTGCTCGCGCACGACGGTCCGGAGTACGACACGCTCGCCGGGCTCACCACGTTCTCCGGCGCGATGATCGCCGCCGGTCGGGTGCCTGCGCACCGGGTCGCCCTCGCCCAACCGGTGCTGCGCGACGCCTGGTACTCGGGCTCTCCGGCATACCTGCGCAGCGCGGCCGGCGCCGGGCTGACCCACCTCGCCGAGCGGTTCGCGATCCGTGGACCGGTCGTCGTCATGGGCGCCAGCCTCGGTGGGCTCACGTCCCTGCTCGTCGGGCTGCTGTCCGCGAGCGGCTTCGGAACCGTCGGCGGGGTCTTCTCCCAGAGCGGGTCGTTCTTCTCGGTCCGGCGTGACGAGTCCGAGGCGAGGTACCGGTACTTCGGCCGGATCACCCGGGCCGTCCAACAGGTCCTCGACACCACCCACACCGACCATCCGCTGCGCATCGCGATGACCTGCGGGGCGCTGGAGGAGAACGCCGCCAACAACCGCGACATGGCCGCGGCGCTGCGCCGGGCCGGGCACTCGGTGACCTATCGCGAGGTCGCTGACCTGCACAGCTACACCGCGTGGCGGGACGCCCTGGACCCCGACCTGACCGACCTGCTCGCGTCCTGCTGGTGACAGCCGACGCAGCGGGCGCCGGTGTGGTTGGCTAACCCCATGGCCGATGCCGAGGCGTACCTGCAGGTCCCCGGGACCGACGCGTGGCTCCACGTCGTCCGGCACGGCCACTACGGCCGACCGGTCCTCGTCTTCCCCAGCGAGGCGGGCCGAGCCGTCGACTACGCCAACAACGGGATGGTCGACGCCGTCGGCGACCTGGTCCGCGACGGGCGGGTCAGCCTCTTCTGCGTCGACTCCGCCGACCGCTGGACCTGGTCCGACAACGGGATCGAGACCGAGGAGCGCGCACGTCGGCAGGGCGCCTACTACGCCTGGCTGACCGACGTCGTCGTGCCATGGATCTTCGACCAGTGCGGCGGCCCGCAGGAGCTCCTGACGACCGGGGTGTCGATGGGTGCCTACCACGCAGTCCACTTCGCGCTCCAGCGCGCCGACCTGGCCCCGCTCGCGCTCGGCATGTCGGGCAACTACGACGTGACGACGTTCCGCGGGTGGGGCGACCTGGGCGACGCCACCTACTTCGCCAACCCCGCGGCCTACGTGCGCGGTCTGGGCGGAGACCACCTGGCCTGGCTCCGGAGCCGGGCCGCCGTGCAGCTCGTCGTCGGTGAGGGGCCGTTCGAGGTGCACCCGACCCAGTCACTTCCGCAGACCATCGCCTTCGCGGATGCGTTGCAGGACAAGGGAATCCGCTACGACCTCGACGTGTGGGGCTTCGACTCCGCCCACGACTGGCCATGGTGGCGCAAGCAGCTCGCCTACTACCTTCCCCGTCTTGTCTGACCCCTTCCCCCCATCCGGGACCCCACCTCACCCCGAAGGAGTGCGTATGCCGTCCAACCACCTCATCGGACTGTTGCTCGGAGCCGAGGAGGACTGGCCCACAGCCTTCGAGGCGATCGCTCGGCGGCTCGGCGTCCTCACTGCCCCCGACGGCAGCAACCACGAGATCACGACCGAGCGGGTGACCATCGAGCCGTTCAACCTGCGCGACAAGCCGCGCTACGACCTGGTCATCGACCGGCTGGCCTACTGGTACTACCACCCGCGCGAGTGGCTCAAGAAGGTCGCGCTCATGGACGACGTCTACCTCCTCAACAGCCCGTTCACCTTCCAGTCGATGGAGAAGCACTCGGCCTACTGCGCGTTGCTCCGGCTCGGGATGCACGTTCCCGAGACGGTTCTCGTCCCGTACAAGAACCCCGTCGACAACGCCCGCTGGGCCTACACCTCAGCCAAGTACAACCAGAACTTCGACCTGGACGCCCTCGCCGAGGAGCTGGGCTACCCGCTGTTCATGAAGCCGTTCGACGGCGGCGGCTGGCGCGGCGTCTCGCGGATCAAGGACTCGGCCGCCCTGCACACGGCATACGACGAGTCCGGGGAGATGCTCATGCACCTCCAGGAGTCGATCGAGGGCTTCGACGTCTTCGCCCGGGCGCTCACCATCGGCCCCGAGACGATGGTCATGAAGTTCCAGCCCGACGAGCCGATGCACAACCGGTATGCCGTGTCGCACGGCTTCCTCGACGAGCGCAGCGGCACCGAGGCCGTGACGATCAGCCAGACCGTCAACGCCTTTTTCCGCTGGGAGTTCAACTCCTGCGAGATGCTCGTCCGCGACGGGATCGTCCACCCCATCGACTACGCCAACGCCTGCCCCGACGTCGCGGTGACCTCGCTGCACTACTACTTCCCGTGGGCGATGAAGGCACTGCTGCGGTGGTCGACGTTCTGCACGGTCACCGGCCGCAAGGCCAAGACCCAGGTCGACACCGGGCCGTGGTTCGCCATCGCCGACGACCCGGCGCTGGACTACCAGGCCCGGCTCGCGGCATACCAGGAGCTCGCCGACGACCACTTCACGACCGACCAGTACCGCGAGTTCTGTGACACGACACTGCCGTTCGTCGATGAGATGGTCTACGACTGGGTGTCCGGCGAGGAGTTCAGGTCGATGCTGCGCTCGACGATCCAGCAGACCTACCCGACCCACGAGTGGGAGAAGTTCGAGGCGCACTTCGGCGGTCTGATCGACATGTGGATCGCCGACCAGAGTGGCCAGTTCGGCCGGTCCTGAGCGCCCGCTGCGTGCCGGTCATGCGGTTGCCTCTCCGGGGAGCGGCAACCGCATGACCGCACGTCAGCTGCGCAGCTTGGCCCCGAAGTCGCCGAGCAGCAGTCCGCGCGCATCGTAGGCGCGGAGCTCGGCGTAGGTCGTGTCGCCGGTTCGGAACGCGAAGACCCGGACCCCGTCCCGCGAGCCGAAACCACAGAGCGGGACGTTGACTGCTGCGGTACCCGGGGCGAACGAGTAGGTGAGTCGCGCCACCCCGGAGGAGACGAAACCGGCGGCGCCGGCGCTGGCGCCCCAGGAGCCGGATGAGTAGTTGACCACCATTCCGGGGAAGAGCGGAATGGTGTCGCAGCCGGCCTGTCCCGAACTCAGGCACGGGTTCGAGCCGGGGAGTGCCATCGCGAGTGCCTCGCGGGTCGTGGTTGGGCGGAACGAAGGGTCGTATGCCGTGGGCAGCGGGACGAGCGCGAACAGGACCAGCGCCACGGCCGTCAACGAGGCCGCGACGAGGACACGGCTCCAGGGGCGGCCAGTCGCCATCCCCCGGCTGGTGGCCGGGTCCCTCGCGGCGCGGGTGCGAGAGATGCCCAGGACGCAGAGCAGACAGATCGCGAGCACTCGGGCGTTCTGCGCGAGGAACACGGCGTGGTCGCCGAGCCGAAGGTGCGCCACGAGGTCGGTCACGTTGAGCGTCATCGTCGCCACGAGCGCCCAACCGGCGCCGCGACGCAGCGCACCCGTCGACCCGACGAGCAGCATCCCGGCCAGCAGCGGCCAGAACTGGTGGTGGGTCCAGGAGACCGGCGAGGCGGCCAGGGTCGCGCAGCCGACCAGAACGGCTGCCGCCGCCCGATCCCCGCGCAGTGCAACCGATCTGGCCCTGACCAGGCCGGCCACCACGACGAGCGTCACGACGAGGGCCCAGATCAGGGGGCGCACCGTGGGCGGTAGACCAGCGCGCAGAAGCAGCCCGTTGACCGACTGGTTGCCCAGTGCAGCGAGGTCTCCGATCCGGTCCGTGGAGAAGACCTCGCGGGTCCAGTAGGCGACGCTGTCCGATGGCAGCACGACGAACGCGACGGCCGTCGCTCCGAGGAAGGTCAACGCGGCTGTGCCCGCCTCGCGGCGCCGGCCGACGACCAGTAGGTGGACGATGAACAGCAGGGGGGTCAGCTTGACCGCTGCCGCGAGCCCGATGAGCACGCCGCGCACCGGCCGCGGAAGGACCCCGAGAACGTCGAGGAGACAGAGGACCACGAGAGCCAGGCTCACCTGTCCGAACCGCAGGTTGCTCTGCCCCGGAGCGCTGAGCAGCACCCCCAACGACACGAGCCACCCGACCGACCCACGGCGCTCCGGCGGCGACGCGAGCGCTCGGGAGGCCACCACCCTGCCCAGGCCGACGAGAGCGCCAAGCGTCCCCGCGGTCCACAGCACGCCGACGGCGACGAAGGGCAGCCACATGACCGGCGCCATGATGACCGCCGCGAACGGCGGATAGGTGAACGGGTCGCCGTTGGGGGCGTGGAACGCGTACAGCGGCTGGCCCGCGAAGATGCTTCGGACCGCGCCCCAGTAGACACCCAGGTCAGCCAGCCGGTCGCTCGACCGACGGAGCGGGATCAGCGAGCAGGTTGCCGCCGCCGCGAGGGCGAAGAGCCAGCCCAGGACGCGGCGGCCGGTCGGAGTCCAGAGCCCGAGGGGACCGCGCCGGTCGTCCGGGGCTGCCGTCCGGACACCGTCGGTGACCTCTGCGGTGGGGAGCCGCTCACCCGCCAAGGGCTGCGCTCACGACGTCCTTGGCTTCGGCCTGCACCAGCGCGAGGTGATCAGGACCCTTGAACGACTCCGCGTAGATCTTGTAGACGTCCTCGGTGCCGGACGGGCGGGCGGCGAACCAGGCGTTCTCGGTGACGACCTTGAGCCCGCCGATCGGTGCGTCGTTGCCGGGCGCCCGGGTCAGCTTGGCCGTGATCGGTTCTCCCGCAAGGGAGTCCGCCGAGACGTCCTCGGGGGAGAGCGCGGCCAGCTTGGCCTTCTGCTCGCGGTTGGCCGGAGCGTCGATCCGGGCGTATGCCGGGTCGCCGTGGGCCGCGACGAGACCGGCATACAGTGCGCTCGGGCTCGTGCCGGTCTTGGCGAGGATCTCCGAGGCCAGCAGGGCCATGATGATGCCGTCCTTGTCGGTCGTCCACACCGAGCCGTCGAAGCGGAGGAAGGACGCACCCGCCGACTCCTCGCCGCCGAACGGGCCGGAGCCGTCGAGCAGCCCCGGGACGAACCACTTGAAGCCGACGGGCACCTCGACGAGCCGGCGGCCGAGGTCGGTCGCGACCCGGTCGATCATCGAGCTGCTCACGAGCGTCTTGCCGATGAAGCCGTCCGGCCGCCAGTCGGGGCGAGCCCCGCCGTAGAGGTACTGGATCGCCACCGAGAGGTAGTGGTTGGGGTTCATCAGACCGCCGTCGGGGGTGACGATGCCGTGCCGGTCGGAGTCGGCGTCGTTGCCCGTCGCGATCTGGTACTGGTCCCGCTGGGCGATGAGGCTGGCCATGGCGTTCGGGGAGGAGCAGTCCATCCGGATCTTGCCGTCCCAGTCGAGCGTCATGAACCGCCACGTCGGGTCGACGAGGGGGTTGACGACGGTGAGGTCGAGCCCGTGCCGCTCGGCGATCGCGGCCCAGTAGTCGACGGCTGCGCCACCGAGCGGGTCGGCACCGATGTGGAGGCCGGCGTCCTTGATCGCCTGCAGGTCCACGACATTGGGCAGGTCGTCAACATAGGTGCCGAGGAAGTCGTATGCCGTGGCAGCGGCTCGGGCGCGCGCGAACGGGACCCGCTTGACGCCCTCGAGGCCGGCCCGGATGTAGGCGTTCGCGGCGTCGGCGATGACCTTGGTCGCATCACTGTCGGCAGGTCCGCCGTGCGGGGGGTTGTACTTGAAGCCGCCGTCGGTCGGCGGGTTGTGCGACGGGGTGACGACGATGCCGTCGGCCAGGCCCGCGTGGGCGGGCAGGTCGTCGACGCCGCCGATCTTGCCGCGGTTGGCGACGAGGATCGCGTGCGACACGGCCGGGGTAGGGGTGTAGCGGTCGGCGGAGTCGACGAGGACCGTCACGTCGTTGGCGGCGAGCACCTCCAGGGCCGAGGCCCAGGCAGGCTCGGAGAGGCCGTGGGTGTCGCGGCCGATGAACAGCGGGCCGTCATAGCCCTTGGCCTTGCGGTAGTCACAGATGGCCTGGGTCGTCGCGAGGATGTGGTCCTCGTTGAACGCCGTCCGCAGGCTCGACCCGCGGTGCCCGGAGGTCCCGAAGACGACCTGCTGGTCCAGGTTGTCGGGGTCGGGCCGGTCGGTGTAGTAGGCGGTCACCAGGTGAGCGACATCGACGAGGTCCGAGGGCTGTGCGAGCTGTCCTGCACGCGGCGAGTTCATGTCGAGCATCCTTGCACCGCCGGGCAGGCCGTGCAGCCCCGGCGGTGGGGTGTCTCAGCACCCGGCGGGGCCCGGCGTATCAGACGGCGTCCCGAAGTCCTCCTTCGAGGTGTCGGCCCACTCGGGGCCGACGTCGTCCAGACGTGACGACCCAAGGAGGGAACATGTCAAAACTCAGCATCGCGGGGGTTGCCTTCGGAGCGGGGCTGGCCATCGCGGCCACCATGGGGGCGGGGGTGGCCACGGCAGCGGTGGCACCCACGACCTTCGCCGCTCCGGCCGCAGCATCCTCATCGGCCGGTCCTCAGGAACCCAAGGCGGTGGCGAAGTCAGCCGCCCTCGCCAAGGGTGCCGCACCGATCCACAACCTCAGCAAGCGTGACGCGGCACTCCAGGCCCGCCAGGCACCGCTCCTCGAGGCGGCCGGCGTCGCCATCAAGGCGAGCCACGTCGCCGGCTCGGACATCGCCGGCGCCAGCATCGACGTCGATGCCGGACGGGTGGATCTCTACCGCACCAAGCCCAGCGCGGCGCTGCCGACCGGCATGGCCACACCGGGCGTCACGATCTCGGTCCATGCGGCCAAGTTCAGCGCCGGCCAGCTCGAGCAGGCGGCGGCGAACCTCAAGGCGTCCGCCCGGTCGCTCGGTGACCGCGGCGTCGCGGTGTCGTCGGTCTCCATCCCGGTGACCGGTGCCGGCCTGGACGTCACCCTGCTGAGTGCACCGACCAAGGCTGCCGGGGCGCCAAGAGCGCAGGCCGCCTCGGAGGCGAAGTCGACGCTCAACACCGTCCTCGGCGGGACGGTCGGGAAGACCACGACGTCGACGGCGACCTGGGACAAGGGAAGCGAGTACTTCAGCGGCTGGCGGTTCAACGACTTCCCGTCGTGGTACGGCGGCGACCGCATCGCCCAGGGCTGTACGACCGGCTTCCCGGCGCTCTTCAACGGCGCCATGGAGATGATGACGGCGACCCACTGCGGCGGCGTCGGCACCGTCTTCACCAACGGCCCCCGCACCAACGGCTCGACGCTGTACCTCGGCACCGTCACCTCCGCCAACAGCGGGACCGACGTGTCGGTCATCGACGTGGCGGGCTCGAGCAACTACATCAACGTCGGTCCGGCGCAGAACAGCTCGATCAGGGCGGTCGGCTCGTGGCAGTCACCCGTCGTGGGCTCGTACGTCTGCCAGTCCGGCTCCTACACCGGTGAGGTCTGCGGTCTGCGCGTGGTCGACACGAACCAGAGCGTCTGCACGAGCTACATCCTCTGGTTCTGTTCGGCATACATGGGCCCGATGGCCGACGTCGTCAACTACCTGGGGTCGGGCTCCTACGCGGCCGGCCATGGCGACAGCGGCGGCCCGCTCTACTGGTACGACTCGGCCGGCTACGTCCGTCCGGTCGGTCAGGTCCACGGCCAGCTGTTCCCGAATGCCAAGGCGGCCTACCCGGCATACTTCACCGACCAGATGTGGTGTCCGGCACCGGAGGGATGGCAGCAGCGCTGCTCGGCGGGCTTCTCGTTCGCCCACATGCCGGGCAAGTGAGGTCCGGCTGAGTGGCCGTGTTCGTCTGTCGCAGGAGTGGCCGACCTGTCGAACGCTCCTGCGACGGACGAACACTCCTGACCCGGGTATGAGTCGGGTCAGGGCCGATCGGCGCTCGTATGCCGGGTGACCGGCGGGAGGGTGGACCACGGGAAGTTGATCCAGCGGTCGGTGTACTTGTGGACGTAGTCGCACTTCACGACCGAGCGCGGCTTCTCGAAGATCACGGCGGTGCGCACGTCCGCGACGTGGTCGGCGCAGTAGACCCTGACCAGCTCCAGGGTGTGCCCGGTGTCCGCGACGTCGTCGGCGACGAGCACCTTCAGGCCGGACAGGTCGACGGCGGACGGCGTCGGCGGCAGCATGATCGGCACGTCCAGGCGGGCGTCGACCCCGGTGTAGAACTCGACGTTGACGACGAAGACGTTCTTGACGTCCAAGGCGTAGCCGAGCGCGCCACCGAACGGCAGCCCGCCCCGAGCGATCGACAGCACGATGTCGGGGTCGTAGCCGCTGTCGACGACCGACTGGGCGACGCTGCGCACCGCCTCCCCGAACATCTCGTAGGTCAGCGTCTCCCGAGGCTGCTCGCTCATCCGGCCGGGTCCGCCGTCGCCGGACCCGACACCGTGGACCGCCCGCTCACAGCCGGGTCACGCTCCGACCTCGAACGGGGCGACCTCGATCTCCTCGGCGGCGGACAGGCCGGCCGCCTCGAGGGGGGCGAGGTAGACCGCCGAGAGTGGGGCCACCCGGACGTGGACGGAGAACGGCTGGCCCTGCCACGGCTCCTCGACGGCGTCGAGGACGACGTCGGCCTGGCTGGGCGTGCCGCTCTCGTCGAAGCCGCTCGTGTCGACGACGACCTTCCACTGACCGCCGCGGGGGACCCCGAGGCGCAACGACTCCTTGGCGCCGCCGCTGAAGTTAGCGGCCACCGCGACGACGGGTGCGGTGCTGTGGTCGGCATCGCCAAAACGTAGGTAGGAGAACGTGTTTCCGCCGTTGTCGTTGGCGTCGAGCCACTCGAAGCCACTCGGGGAGGAGTCAAGTGCCCACAGCGCCGGGTGGCTCTTGTAGATCCGGTTGAGCTCCTTGACCAGGTTGTGCACGCGGTAGTGGGCGGCGTGGTCGAGCAGCCACCAGTCGAGCGAGCGGCCGTCGGCCCACTCACCGGGCTGGGCGAACTCCTGGCCCATGAAGAGCAGCTGCTTGCCGGGGTGGCTCCACATGTAGGCGAGGAAGGTGCGCAGCGTCGCGAGCTGGTCGTAGCGGTTGCCCGGGATCTTGTTGAGCATCGACCCCTTGCCGTGGACGACCTCGTCGTGGCTGATCGGCAGGAGGTAGTTCTCGCTGTAGGCGTACATGAGCGAGAAGGTCAGCAGGTTGTGGTGGTACTGCCGGTTGACCGGGTCCTCCTTCAGGTAGCGGAGGGAGTCGTTCATCCAGCCCATGTTCCACTTCAGCCCGAAGCCCAGGCCGCCGCTGCTGGTCTCCTTGGTGACGCCCGGCCACGACGTCGACTCCTCGGCGATCGTGACGATCCCGGGGGTTCTCTTGTATGCCGTGGCGTTGGACTCCTGGAGCAGGCCGATCGCCTCGAGGTTCTCCCGGCCGCCGTGGACGTTGGGGAGCCACTCGCCCGCCTTGCGGGAGTAGTCGAGGTACAGCATCGAGGCGACCGCGTCGACACGCAGCCCGTCGACGTGGAACTCCTCCAGCCAGTAGGTGGCGTTGGCGACGAGGAAGTTGCGGACCTGGATCCGGCCGAAGTCGAAGATGTGGGTGCCCCAGTCGGGCTGGTCACCACGTCGCGGGTCCGGGTGCTCGTAGAGCGGGAGGCCGTCGAACCGGGCGAGCGCCCACGCATCCTTGGGGAAGTGGGCCGGGACCCAGTCCAGGATGACGCCGATGCCGGCCTGGTGCAGCCGGTCGACGAGGTACTTGAAGTCGTCGGGGGAGCCGAACCGCGAGGTCGGGGCGTAGTAGCCGGTCACCTGGTAGCCCCACGAGGGGCCGTACGGGTGCTCCATGACGGGCAGGAGCTCGACGTGGGTGAAGCCGAGGTCCGCGACGTAGTTGACGAGGTGCTCGGCCAGGTCGCGGTAGGACAGGCCCTGCCGCCACGAGCCGAGGTGCACCTCGTAGACGCTCATCGGTCCCTCGTGCGGGTTGCTCTCCTGGCGGGCCGTCATCCACTCGTCGTCGGCCCACTCGTGGGTCGAGTGGTCGACGACCGAGGCGGTCGCCGGGGGCACCTCGGTACGCCGGGCGAGGGGGTCGGACTTGGCCCGCAGGATGTCGTCGGCGCCGCGGATCTCGTACTTGTAGACGGCTCCGTCCACCACGCCGGGGACGAAGAGCTCCCAGACGCCGGACTTGCCGATGAGTCGCATCGGGTGGGTGCGGGAGTCCCAGTCGTTGAAGTCGCCGATGACGTGGACCGCCTTGGCACGGGGCGCCCAGACGGCGAACGACGTGCCCCGCACAGTGCCGAGCGGGCCGGGGTACTCCTGCACGTGGGCGCCGAGGACGGTCCACAGCAGCTCGTGCCGGCCTTCGCCGATGAGGTGGAGGTCGACCTCCCCGAGGGTGGGCGCGAAGCGGTACGGGTCGTCCTGCTCGTGCTCGACGCCGTCGGCCCAGGTGACGAGGACCCGGTAGTCCATCGTCTTGTCCACGTCCGGGCGCAGCGCGCTCCAGACGCCCTCGGCCTCGTGCGACAGGTCGACCGTCGCGCCGTCCTCGAAGCGGATCCGGACCGAGTTGGCGAGGGGGCGGAACACACGGATGCGCAGCCCGCCGTCCTCGAGGTGCTGGCCGAGCAGGTCGTGCGGCTGCTGGTGGCGCCCGTGGGCGAGTGCCGCGATGGCCCCGCCCAGCTCGGTGCTGGGAGTGGGTGGTGTCATGGACGGACCTCCTGGGAGTTCGCCGCCGCGGGGGTGTCCGCGAGCAGGCGTTGCACGGCGTCGAGCGGGATGGACAGCCAGGTCGGCCGGTTGCGCGCCTCGTAGACGACCTCGTAGACGGCCTTGTCGAGCTCGAAGGCGGTGAGCAGGGCGCCGAGCAGGCGGGGGTCGGTGCCCGACTGCGCGGCATACCCGTCGAGGAAGGCGTTCTGGGTGGCCGTCACCCAGGCGCGGGCGCTCGTGCCCGGCCGGGCGTGTTCGGCGGAGCCGCCGGCGTAGTCGAAGGACCGCAGCATCCCGGCCACATCGCGGATCCACTGGTCGGGCTGGGTGCGCTGGGCGAGCGGCCGCAGCGGCTCACCCTCGAAGTCGAGGAGGATCCAGCCGCGCTCGGGGGAGTGGAGCACCTGGCCGAGGTGGTAGTCGCCGTGGACCCGCTGCATGTCCGGCCAGTCCGCCGCCTCCGCGGTGGCGAGAATGGCAGCGATCTGCTTCTCGTATGCCGCGAGGGCCGGGACCTCGGACTCGGCGACGGCTGCGCGGGCACGCATCTGGGCGATGATCGCGTGGGCCGTGTCCGGCGTCGTCGGCGTCCGGCCGAGGCTGGTGGCCAGGTCGCGGTGGACGACCGCAGTCGCCTCGCCGAGGGCACGCGCCGAGTCGGTGAAGTCGGTGCCCTCGGCGACCGACCGCACGGCGACCCGCCACGCGTCCTCGACGCCGGGCAGGAGCTCCTGGGCGAACGCGAGGTCGCCGGCGACCTCGTCGCCGGTCGGACCGGGCCAGCGCCCGGACAGGTGGCCCACTGTCGCGGGCACCCGGTCACAGCCGGCCTCCATGAGCGCGCCCTGCAGCTCGACGTCGGGGTTGAGGCCCCCTTGCAGCATGCGAAAGACCTTGACCATCAAGGGTTTTGGTTCGCCAGCCGCTGTCGTGGCCTCGACGATGATCGAGGTGTTGGACTGCTCGCCGGAGAGCACCTTGCTCGCACGGAAGGTCATGAGGGACGGCCAGAGCGGGTGCGGTGTGCCGACGAAGGCGGGGTCGAGCGCCTCGCTCTCGGAGGAGGACGCAACCGACGCCCGACCCTGGATGACGGCCAGGAGCTGCGCGGCATACGCCGGGTCGTGGCACCCGTCGTAGACCCAGCGCGTCCCGAGGACCGAGTGCTCGATCGTGCCGACGAGCGCGTGCTCGAGCCCGGCGACCGGGGCGTCCCGATAGGTGAGCGGGACCTGGTAGACGACGGTGCCCGAGCCGGCGCCGTCGGCGACGATCATCGTCTCGATCCCGACCTGTCCGTCCGGGTCGTCGAAGCGGAACGCGTGCAGACGGCGCGTCGAGGGCGCGTGGCCCTTGGCGGCATACCAGCGTTGGCTGCCCATCCAGGCCTCGACGAGCTGGAGCTTGGTGGGCGTCAGGGTGGCCCCGTGATGGAGCTCAGCCACGACGGGACTCCGACGGGCCGTAGAGCCGCAGCCAGAAGAAGTCACGCGACCCCAGCGTGAGGTGGAGGCCGCCGTCGTCGTCGATGTCGGGGAAGCCGTGCCCGCCGAAGAGGTCGACGGTGCTCCACCCGGCATACGGCTCGGGCAGCTGCAGCCGACCGGCCTGCGGGCGGGCGGCGAGGTTGTTGACGCAGAGCACGACCTCGCCGGGGTGCCCCTGGTCATCGACGACACCGGCGCGGACGTAGGCGAGGAGCGACTCGTTGTCGGCCACCACCGGCGTGTAGTCGCCGAGCCCGAACACCGGGTGCCGGCGGCGGATGTCGAGCATCGCCTTGACCCAGTGGAGGAACGACCCACCGGTCGCCATCTGGGCCTCGACGTTGACGTTGTTGTAGTGGTAGACGAGCGAGGAGATCACCGGCAGGTAGAGCTTGCCCGGGTCGGCCGCCGAGAAGCCGGCGTTGCGGTCGGGGGTCCACTGCATCGGGGTGCGCAC
>JAJPIW010000080.1 GCA_021324575.1 Intrasporangiaceae bacterium
GCACCATCCCACCCGCTGAGTACGAAACCAACCACTACAGTCAGAACCCCGCTACGACCACCGTCGAAGCGTCAGTTGAGGGCCTCCACTAAACCCGGAGCGGGACAACTGTGGCATTGGATCGGGCTCACGTTCGCCGGGTGCCTCACCCTGCTCCTGCTCTCGTTCTATGCCACCGGAGACACCGACCTGCAGCATCTGCGCAATGAAGGCCACGATGACCTGCTGGTGATCAGCCAAGTGATCGAGCGGGACGCCCAGGGCAACCCAACCAAGGTCGTCGTCGGCGCGTCCGTTCTGGACAACCTCAAGGGGTCGGTCGTCGGGGACCAGGTTCACGTCCGGATCGCCGGCGACGTGATGTGGAGCCGCACCAAGTTCCAGGGCGCGAGCCTGATCCAAGGCGTCGTGACGGGCGCAGCCGCGCCCCTACTGGTCGCGTTGGGTTTGATCTTCGTGGGCAACCTTCGCTACAAACGCCGGCCGACAAGCGATCTCACCTGGGGATCGGCGGCTCAGCCCCGCCCTCCCAAGGACCTCGACGGCTGCTGACCTTCCGAACACCACGCGGTGCGCTCGAACCGCCATCCCCTCGGAGACGACGCCCCGGCCACGACGTAGCCAAGGTCAGCGAGGCCGGAGGGGAGCAACCGGAGCTAGTTTGAGCCCAAGCCGTCGACTCGGCCCGGGCGACGGGCAGCCCTGTTCGAAAGTCACCACCGCCAGTCGCGAGGGCGAGTTTCCGGCATACGGAAGCTATTACAGGTCCAAGAGCGACCAGGCCGCGACATCGATGCCCCAGGCCGCTGGCAAAGCCGGGCAGAAACCCACGGCCCCACCGACTGAACGCGGGGGATCGCTCCAATGAGCATAGGCAAGTCCGACGGTGCGTCTTTTCGGCCCCGCGGGGCAGTCTGAACCGCACCTCAGGTTGGATGGTCACCGCGTCAGTCCAGAAGGCCCCGCGTCTGGAGTTCCTTGAGCAGCGTGACGGCGTCGGTGAAGTGGGCCGCGTCCATGCCGGCGGCGCGAGCGGCCTCGACGTTACGGACGCTGTCATCGACGTAGAAGACGCCCACGATCGGGTGCCCGAGCCGACCGGCGAGGATCTGGAAGATCTCCGGATCCGGCTTGGCAACAGACTCCCTGCCGGAGACGACGATGTCGTCGAAGAGAGCGAAGACCTCCGGGAAGACCTCGGGCCCGTGGTGAATCGTTTCGGCGGACCAGTTCGTCAAGACGACCAGCCGTACGCCACGGTCGTGGAGTGCCTCCAGGATCTGGGGCACTCCAGGTATCAACCCCCTCAGGGAGAGGATGAAGTTGGGCCGGTAGGCGGCGATCTCCTCCGCGAGGTCCGGGTGGCTGGCGGTCGCCGCCGCCTCGGCGTCTGCCCAGGACCGGCCCGCGTCTTGAGCCTGGTTCCAGGCTGCGAAGTCGAACTCCGCGCCGTGAACGAACCGCTCGGCGCGCTCCTGGCCCACGACCGCGGCGACGGCCGACACGGGGTCCCAGTCCACAACGACACCGCCGAGATCGAAGACCACCGTCTTCATGCTCACCCCCTCCATGGAACGGGATCCGATCCGAATGACACAAACACGCTACCGATCAGCCCCGGACGAACTCTCCTGAACGCCCGCAACCTATTCCGCGTGTGACAGCAATGGCGCGTCGATCCGCCGCATCACGACCAGGCACGTCGGGAACATCGAGGCGGGCCTCAGGGTTGCGCCGTCATGAGCACTCTTGCCTCGAACACGATCGACGCCCTCCGACACGAGCACGACGCCCTTGCCGGCCTGGTGCCCAGCCTCACCACTGACCAGTTGACGGGGAACTCCGGCGCCAGCGAGTGGTCGGTCGCCCAGGTGCTGTCACACCTCGGCAGTGGCTCCGAGATCAGTTTGGCGAGCCTGCTGACCGCGCTGGGCGAGCGCGACGCTCCGGACGATGGGTTCAACCGTTCGGTGTGGGACCGGTGGGACGCGATGACGCCTGAAGAACAACGCGCAGGCTTCCTCGAGCATGACCGCGTCCTGGTCGAGACACTCGAAGCGCTGACCGCGGACCAGCGCACTTCGTTGGAGGTGCCGATCGGGTTCCTGCCGACGCCGCTCACGGTGGCAGGGTTCGCCGGTCTTCGACTCGAAGAGGCGGCACACCACGGTTGGGATGTCCGGGTCGCGCTCGACACGCAAGCGGCTCTCCTGGATGTCAGCGCGGCCGTGCTTGCCCAACACCTGTCAGGCGATCTCGGATTCATGCTGGGGTTCCTCGGCAACGCCGATCGGGTGGCCGAGCGCGTCGTGCTGGCCGTGGCCGACTCCGGTTACAGCATCGTCATCGCAGACGGCGTGACTCTTGAGACGACCGCAGACGACGCAACGGCCACGTTCTCCGGCGCGCCGGAAGCCGCGCTCCGGCTGATCACCGGACGCCTCGGACCGACGTACACGCCGGCCAACGTCTCTGTGACCGGCAACGTCAGCCTCGACGACCTACGCACGGTGTTCCCGGGATACTGACATCCCGCATTGCCGCGTTCCGGGATTGCACTTCAGAGCTTTCCGACGTGACGGCGCGCCTGCTTCACGGCTTCAGCCAAGTCAATCCCGTATGCCCCGCGTCCGGTCGCAGCAAACGCGGTCAATCGCTCCGCGGCGCGATCGAAGAGCCGATCGGCTCCAACCTGATTTCCGCGGGCCGCGTGGGTCATCGCAACACAGACCTGCGCCAGCCCCTGCCATAGATCTCGTTCTTCGGCTGGTCCCGCCTTCCAACGCGCCTCCAGTATCTCGTGCGCAGAGAAGGGACGGCCCGCCTCCACGAGCTCTCGGGCCGCCTCAAGTGTCTCCTCGGGAGGCAGGGGCTCCTCCGACACTGGCTCGACCCCGGCTTCGCCATACGGCAGCGGCCGCCCCAAGGCGTCGCGGGGCCGAGCCTGGCGTGCGCGGCCTTCGGCGTCCCGGTCACGACGAGGTCCAGTCATGCGACCAGTCTCCCAAGAGGCGGCACTGATGGCGCGATCACGGGTATCTCGCGCGGAGCCGGCGCAGGCCCTCAAGGTGAGAAGTTGAAAACTGTATGATGCCGTTCATTCCCCCACGTCAAGGGATCACGAGGTGCGGCACCACATGTCATGGGTCGAAACCGAACGCCACTCCTTTGCCGACGACCTTCGCGCCACCGATCCTGACGCGCCGACACTGTGCGCGGGCTGGTCGGCGCGACACCTGTGCGCACATCTGGTGCAACGCGAGCATTCGATCCTGCACAACCTCTGGGATCAGGCGACCACCAAGACTCCCGGTGAGGAGCGGTTCATGCGGCGACTGGTCGAGGACGCGGGAACTGCCGATGGGTATGCCGCACTCGTCGACAGGTTCGAGGCGGGGCCATCCGGTCGCTCCCTGATGGGTCGTTTCGACGAGGCTGTGAATCTCGTGGAGTACGCCATCCACCATGAGGACCTGCGCCGCGGATCTGGACCGGTTCCCTCTCGTGACCTGCCGGCGCCCGAGCTCGACGACATCTGGCGTCGTGCCAGGCCGATCCTCAAACGCGCCTACCGCAAGTCGCCGGTCGGAGTCGAGCTCGCACCCGACGGCGCGGCGGTGATGGCCGTCCGAACTGGGCCCGGCACCGTCACCGTGGCCGGCCCACGTCTCGACCTCCTCCTGCACGCCTTCGGCAGACGCAGTGCCGCCAACGTACGGGTCGACGGCCCGCCGGCCAGCGTCAGCTCGTTCCACGGCTGGGCGACCCGGCCGTGAGGTGAGGCGTTGGCTGGCACCGAGGGCTCCCGCGCCACGAACGACCGTCCCGCACAGCGGTTTGAGCAGGCCCGAGGCGGTTCGCCAGAGCGCTCACCTGGCGCGCGGGGGTTCAGACGACGGCGGCCAGTCCCGCCGGAGGAGCCCGTACACCCACGAGTCCGAGACCTCGCCGTTCACGACGCAGTCCTCTCGCAGCGTCCCTTCACGCACGAAGCCGAGCTTCTCCAGCACCCGGGCCGACGCCACGTTGCGGGTATCGACCTCGGCCTGGACCCGGTTCAGGTCCAGCGCGTCGAACGCCCAGTGCAGCAACGCGCCCACGGCCTCCGTCGCATAGCCACAGCCCCAAGCGGAATCGTCGAAGCAGTAGGTCGTCGATGCGCTGCGGTAGTCCGGGGTCCAACGAGTCAGGCTGCACCAGCCGATGAACGCCCCGTCCGCGACCCGATCCACTGCCAGCCGCGCCCCGGTGCCTTCCTCTGCCATCCGCCGGCACGCCGTGATGAAGCGCTCCGCACGCACCCGTTCGCTCCACGGCGGGGCGTCCCAGTAGCGCAGCACGACGGCGCTACTGAGCAGCGCGAAGAGGGCATCACCGTCCGCGTCGTTGAACGCACGCAGTCGAAGGCGAGCCGTATGCAGCGTGGGGGTCGGCAGGACCATGCAGGCTATGGTGCCTCCCCCGGGCAGCTGAACGACCCTGGGCGGCCCTTGGAAGACAGCGCGAACAGCGCGGAGCCTAGGCCGGCGTCGGGTGCAGCCCGAGGTTGTCGTGGACCTCGAGGGTCGCCGTCGACCGGTTCATCGTGATGAAGTGCAGGCCCGGCGCACCCTCGGCGATCATCCGCTCGGCGAGCTCGGTGGCGATCTGCACCCCGACGTCGCGGACCGCGTCACCGTCGTCGGCGACGGCGTGCAGGCGGTCGGTGACCGCGCGTGGCAGCGGAGTGCCCATGAGCTCGCTCATCCGCTCGATCTGCTTGACGTTGGTCACCGGCATCAGGCCGGGCGTGATGGGCAGCTCGCGGCGGGCGGCGACCCGGTCGCGCAGCCGCAGGTAGCTGTCGGCGTCGAAGACCATCTGGGTCACGGCGAACGTCGCACCGGCGTCAGCCTTGCGCACCAGCGTCTCGACGTCGTCGTCGAGGGTGCGCGACTCCGGGTGCACATCGGGGAAGGCGGCCACCCCGACGGTGAAGTCGCCCAGGCCACGAATGAGGGCGACGAGCTCGTCGGCGTGGTTGAGCCCGTCGGGGTGAGGGACCCACTGCCCGCGGATGTTGCCCGGGGGGTCGCCACGCAGGGCGAGGATGTTGTGGATGTCGGCCGCGGCATACTGCCCGACGACCTGACGCAGCTGGGAGACCGAGGCGCCGACACAGGTGAGGTGAGCCAGCGGGGTGAGCGAGGTCTCCCGGGCGATCCGCGCGGTGACCCGCACCGTGCGGTCCTGGGTCGTGCCCCCGGCCCCGTAGGTGACCGACACGAACGCCGGATGGACCCGCTCGAGGGTGCGGATGGCCGACCACAGCTGCTGCTCGGACTCGTCGTCCTTCGGGGGGAAGAACTCGAAGCTGATGGCCAGCGCCCGGCCGGAGAGCACGCCGGGGATCGAGTGGGTGCTCACGGTCATGGGGGCGAGGGTAGTCCAGTGCGCCCGCCCCGTAGAGTCTTCGTCCATGGATCGTCCGCTCGACGCCGCTGACCTGCGCACCCGCGTACAGGCCAGCATCGACGCCGAGCTCGCGTCCCAGGCCGCCGTCCTCGCCGAGATCGGCCCGGACGTCGAGGACCTCCTGGAGCGGATCGGCACCCTCCTGCGCGGCGGCAAGCGGCTGCGTGCCGCGTTCCTCTACTGGGGCTATCGCGCGGCCGGTCAGCCCGACTCCGACGCGGCGATCCGCCTCGCGACGTCGATGGAGTTCTTCCAGGCCGCGGCGCTCATCCATGACGACGTCATGGATGACAGCGACACCCGCAGGGGTATGCCGGCCGCTCACCGCGCGCTCGCGACCAGCCACGAGGCGCGGGGCTGGGGCGGCAGCCCCGACCGGTTCGGCGTGGCCGGCGCCATCCTCGCCGGGAACCTCTGCCTGGGCTGGACCGACGAGCTCTACTCGACATCGGGCCTGCCGGTCGACCACCTGGCTCGTGGACGCCGCCTGTTCGACACGATGCGTACCCAGCTGATGGCCGGCCAGTTCCTCGACGTCGTGGAGTCGGCCCGGCCGTGGACCTCGGTGTCCGGAGCCGAGCGGGTGGCCCGTGCCGAGCGGGTGATCCGCTATAAGAGCGCCAAGTACACGATCGAGCACCCGCTGCTCATCGGCGCCGCCGCCGGCGGCGTCGGCGGTCCAGCGCTCGCCGCCCTCTCGGCATACGGGCTCGACCTGGGCCATGCCTTCCAGCTGCGTGACGACCTGCTGGGCGTCTTCGGCGACCCGGAGGCGACGGGCAAGCCGGCCGGCGACGACCTGCGCGAGGGCAAGCGCACCGTGCTCGTCGCGCACACGCTGGCTGCGACCGATGCCGCCACCCAGGCCAGGGTCGAGGCGCTGCTCGGCCGACCCGACCTCGGCGCCGCCGAGGTCGGCGAGCTGCGGGCCGTCATGACCGGCTCCGGCGCCGTCGACGCGGTCGAGAAGGAGATCGCCGGGCTCGCGTCGAGCGCCGGCGAGGCCCTCGCGCGCGCCGACGGGCTCGCGCCCGAGGCGGTCGCGGTGCTGGCCGCCCTCGTCGGCGTGACGACCGACCGAGCGACCTGACCGGCCCGACCTACCAGGCCGTCTCCATGGCCAGCCGGCGCACCTCGGCTCTGCGACCGGCCCGGAGCGCCGCGATCGCGCTCCCGCCGGTGAGGGGCGCTTCCTCGAAGAGCCAGCCGATGATCTCGGTGTCGTTCATCCCGCCGTCGGCGAGCACCGTGAAGGTGCCCTTGAGCGCTCCGAGCGGGCCGGCCTCGTCGATGAAGGCCTCGGGGACGGCAACGACCGACCGCTCCCCCACCCGGGCCGCGATGAGCTCACGGTCCTCGATCAGCCGGCGGACATCGGCCAGCCGGAGCCCCAGCCGCTCGGCGAGGTCGGGCACGGTCAGCCAGGGACCGGCGAGGTCCTCCAGGGCGGGGTCGAGACGCTCGTTCACGGGGCCAGCGTGCCACATGCCGGGGTGAATCCTCGCTGCCCTCAACCGGCAGTCACATCCACAACTTGTGTATCTTGGGTCCCACGCACCACATCGGCCGGGCAGGGTGCCGTTCATGTGCAGGCGGCTCAGAGGGAGCCCTCAGCGGGAGCCGTCGACGCCTGCAGGACCGACCGAAACCGGAGGAGACCCGCCCCCATGGCCCTCGCTCAACCCCCTGCCCTCATCCATGCCGGGCCTGCTCTGGCCACGGCGGTGCACACCCGCGCCAACCCTGCCCCCCACGGCTGGCAGGTGCACGTCGTCCGCCGTGGCGAGACCGTCTCCGGGCTGTCCCTCAGCTACCGCACGTCGATCTCCGCCCTCGTCGCGAAGAACCACCTCGGCCAGCACGGCCGGCTGATCCACCCCGGCCAGAAGCTCTGGGTTCCGCGCACCGCGGCGGCCGCCACGACCACGCACACCAAGGCCAAGCACACCAAGGCCAGGGCCAAACCCGCCAAGAAGCCCAGGGCGGCAGCCCCGCGGCGGGCCTCGTACACGGTCCGCGCCGGTGACACCCTGTCCCAGATCGCCGTGCAGCACCACATGCCGCTCGCCACCTTGCTCAAGCTCAACCGGATGGGCCTGCGGACCGTCATCCACCCCGGCGACCGGCTCGTCGTCAACGCACCGCGGCCGGCCGCCCCGGCGGCGAGCAAGACCAAGGCCACCGGCCCTCGACGCCTCGGGGTCAAGGAGGTGTCGCGCACCCACGCCAAGGCGATGATCGTCGCGACAGCGCGCAGGCACGGCGTCGACCCCAAGCTGGCGCTGGCGATCGCCTGGCAGGAGTCGGGCTGGCAGCAGAACATCCTGTCCAGCGCCGACGCCTACGGGATCATGCAGGTCATCCCCTCCTCCGGGGAGTGGGCCTCCTCGATGGCCGGCCGCCGGCTCGACCTGCGCAAGGCGCAGGACAACGTCACCGCCGGAGTCGTCATCCTCCGGGCCCTGGACCGGATGGCGGCCAACCGCGACCAGGCCATCGCCGGCTACTACCAGGGCCTGGCCTCTGTCCGCTCGCGCGGCATGTACGCCGACACCAAGCAGTACGTCCGCAGCGTCAAGGCGATCATGAAACGGATGTGAGATCGGTCCCGGTCACGCGCCTGCACCGCCCCACGGCATACCCGAACTAGAATCTCGGGGTGTCCTCCACCGTGGCCGATCCGCTGATCGGTGCCGTCCTCGACGGTCGCTACCGCGTCCTCGAGCGGCTTGCCGACGGCGGGATGGCCACCGTCTACCTCGCGCTCGACACCCGGCTGGACCGCGAGGTCGCCCTGAAGATCATGCGACCGGACCTCGCGCAGGACCCCGCCTTCGTCGCCCGGTTCCACCGCGAGGCCCGCTCGGCGGCCCAGCTGTCGCACCCCAACGTCGTCGCGGTGTTCGACCAGGGCCAGGACGCCGGGCAGATGTTCCTCGCGATGGAGTACGTCCCCGGCCAGACCCTGCGTGAGGTCCTCGATGCCGAGGGCGCCCTCTCGCCGCGTGCCGCGACCGACATCATGCTGCCGGTGCTCGGCGCGCTCGGCGCTGCCCACGAGGCCGGCATCATCCACCGCGACATCAAGCCCGAGAACGTCATCCTCCGCGAGGACGGTGTGGTCAAGGTCGCCGACTTCGGGCTGGCCCGCGCCGTGACGACGCAGACCTCGACGACGAGCGGGGTCCTCCTCGGCACCGCGTCCTACCTCTCCCCCGAGCAGGTCGTCCGCGGCATCGCCGATGCCCGCAGCGATGTGTATGCCGCGGGGCTGGTCCTCTTCGAGATGCTCACCGGCTCCAAGGCCGTGAGCGGCGACCACCCGGTGCACATCGCCTACCAGCACGTCCACACCGGTGTCCCGGCGGTGTCGAGCCGTGCCGAGGGCGTTCCCGCGGTGCTCGACGCGTTGGTGGCCGCCGCGACGGCCAAGGACCCCGACGACCGCCCGGCCGACGGCAAGGCGATGGCCGCCCTGCTGCGCACCGCCCGGCGCGAGCTCACCCCGGCCGAGCTCGACTCCCGACCGGTCGGGGCGACCGCGGTCGCCGCGGCCACCGCCGACAGCACCGCACGGCTGGATCTGCCCGCGCCCGACCCGGCAGCGACCTCGGCGACCACGGTCATCCCGCCCGCGGTCGCCGCCGCACCGACGGGCCAAACGGGTCAGACGGCACCACTCCCGGTCCCGCGCCTGTCGGCGCCCGCCGACCCCGAAGCCGAGCACCCGGCATACGACGAGCAGCCCCCACGACGGATCTGGCCGTGGGTGCTCATCGCGTTGCTGCTCGCGGCCGCCGGCCTCGGCGCCTGGCTGTTCACGGCTGGCCCGATGGGCCCGACGACCGTGCCGCGGGTGGCCGGGCTCACCGTCGACGCGGCCCGGCCGGTCCTGCTCCGAGCGCACCTGTCCGAGCGGCCGGTCGACGCCTTCAGCGAGACCGTCACCAAGGGCGAGATCATCGACAGCGACCCCGGCGCCGGCGAGCAGGTCCGCAAGGGCCGCACGATCACCGTCAACGTCTCCAAGGGGCCGGAGCGGTATGCCGTGCCACCTCTCGTCGGTCTGAAGTCCACCGACGCCGCCACCTCCATCACCGACGCCCACCTGAGTGTGGGCGCGACGACGCAGGCCTATAGCGACACCCTCGAGGCCGGGCAGGTCATCACGAGCGACCCGTCGCCGGGGACCTCGGTCAAGCGCGACACCCCCGTCGACCTGGTCGTGAGCAAGGGCAAGGAGCCGGTCCAGGTCGGCGACTGGACGGGCAAGCCGGCCGACCAGGCCACGGCCGCCCTCACCAAGGCCGGGCTCAAGGTCGACGCCACCCAGCAGCAGTTCAGCGACGCCGTCGCCAAGGGGCTGGTCATCTCCCAGAACCCGGTCAACACCAACGTGTTCAAGGGCGACCCGGTCACCCTCGTGGTGTCCAAGGGACCCGAGACAGTGACCATCCCCGACGGTCTCGTCGGCAAGCAGATCGCCGAGGTCCGCCAGATCCTGCAGGGCCTGAACCTCAAGGTCCACGTCCAGAACGTCTTCGGCGGCAAGTTCGGGACCGTCACCCAGGTCGACCCGGGCGGCGGCAACCAGGTGAAGGTCGGGTCGACGGTCAACGTCGTCGTCGTCTGATGCCCGATCGCACCACCGGGTCGCGGCTCGCGACCGTCCTGCTGATCGGCGTCACCGCCGTGTGGGGCTCGACGTTCTTCCTCATCCGCGACCTCGTCCAGGTCGTGCCACCCATCGACTTCCTCGCCGTGCGCTTCTCCATCGCCGCGGCCGTGATGGCCCTCGCCTTCCGGCGCCAGGTCCTCGCCCTCGGACGGCGCGACCTGCTGCTCGGGGTCGTCCTCGGCTCCCTCTACGGGTCCGCCCAGATCCTGCAGACCATCGGCCTGCGGACGACCGCCGCGTCGGTGTCCGGCTTCGTCACCGGGATGTACGTCGTGCTCACCCCGGTGCTGGCGGCGATCATCTTCCGCGACCGGATCGGGCGGTCGGCCTGGTTCGCCGTGGCACTGGCGACGGTGGGGCTGGCCCTGCTGTCGCTGCGCGGCGGGCTGCACGTGGGGATCGGCGAAGGGCTCACGCTCCTGGCCGCCGTCGTCTACGCCCTGCACATCGTCGGGCTCGGCCGGTGGTCGACGACCTCCTCGGCCGTGGGGCTGGCCACCGTCCAGGCCGGGGTGATCGCCGTCATCTGCCTCGTGGGTGCGGTGCCCGGTGGCGTAGTGCTCCCCCAGTCCGGCGGCCAGTGGGCCTCGACCCTGTACATGGCGGTCATCGCCGGAGCCGGTGCGCTGTGGGCGCAGACCTGGGCCCAGGCCCACCTCACGGCCACCCGCGCGGCGATCGTCATGACGCTCGAGCCGGTCTTCGCCGCCTTCTTCGCGGTGCTCCTCGGAGGTGAGTCACTGACGGTGCGGATGCTGCTCGGCGGTGGCCTCGTCATCGCCGCGATGTACCTCGTCGAGCTCGGCGGCAACCGCTCCCCCGACCTGCCGCCCGCCGAGGCCCTCCACCACGAGGTCTAGCGCGGGCTGCCTTCGCGCAGCAGAGCCCTGACGACCTCGATGGCGGTGTCGGTCGCGGCGTCGGAGACGTCGAGGTGCCAGACCATCCGCACGAGGCGACGGCTCACGGCATACGTCCGTATGCCGTGGGCTCCCGCGGCCGCGGTGAAGTCGCCGGCACTCCAGCCGGCGGCCGCGACGTCGAGGATGACGATGTTGGTCTGGACGGTCGCCGGGTCGATGCTGGCCGGAGCCGCAGCGTGAGCCGCATCGGCCATCCGGCGGGCCCTCGCGTGGTCGTCAGCGAGCCGGTCGATGTTGTGGTCGAGGGCGAACAGCCCTGCGGCGGCAAGGATTCCGACCTGACGCATGCCGCCGCCGAGGCGTTTGCGCTGGATCCGGGCGCGGGCCATGCGGTCTGCCGACCCGACGAGCACCGACCCGACCGGCGCACCCAGCCCCTTGGAGAGGCACACCGAGACGGTGTCGAACTCGGTCCCGTATGCCGTGAACGGGACTCCCGTGGCGACGTGGGCGTTCCAGAGGCGCGCGCCGTCGAGGTGGAGGGCCACGCCCTGCTCCAGGGTGCCCTCGCGGACGGCGCGGATCTCCTCGATCGGCTGGACCGTGCCGCCGCCGAAGTTGTGCGTGTTCTCCAGGACGACGAGGGCGGTGTTGACCTGGTAGGCGCCGCCGTCGGTGATCATCAACGACAGTGGGTCCTGCGCCCGGAGCAGGCCACGCTCGGAGATCCAGGTGCGCGATGTGACACCGGAGAACGTTGCGGCAGCACCGAGCTCGGCCCGCAGCACATGGGCCAGGGAGTCGGCGACGAGCTCCTGCCCCGGCTGGACGTGCAGCCAGATACCGAGCTGGTTGGCCATCGACCCGCTGGGGGTGAACAGGCCGTCCTCGTGGCCGAGGAGGGCGGCGACCCGTTGCTCCAGCTCGCGGACCGTGGGGTCCTCACCGAAGACGTCGTCACCCACCGGGGCGTGAGCCATCGCCTCCCGCATGGCGTCGGACGGCGTGGTGAGGGTGTCGGAGAGGAGGTCGACAACGATCGGCGCGGCGGGCGGCATACGGAGAGCTCGGCCTCAGTCCTGGGCCAGCATCTCGGCCACGAGGAAGGCGAGCTCCAGACTCTGCTGGTGGTTGAGCCGCGGGTCGCAGACGCTCTCATAGCGCTTGTTGAGGTCGGCGTCCAGGATCTTCTCGGCACCGCCGAGACACTCGGTGACGTCGTTGCCGGTCAGCTCGACGTGGATGCCGCCGGGCACGGTCCCCAGGCCGCGGTGGACCTCGAAGAAGCCACGGACCTCGTCGACGACGTCCTCGAAGTCCCTTGTCTTGTAACCGGATGCGGACTCGAAGGTGTTGCCGTGCATCGGGTCGCACACCCACGTCACGTGGGCGCCGGAGGCGGTGACCTTGTCGACGATCGCGGGGAGGGCGTCGCGAACCTTGCCCGCGCCCATCCGGGTGATGAAGGTGAGGCGCCCGGGCTCGTTGTCGGGGTTGGTCCGCTCGATCAGCCGCAGCACGTCGTCGGGGCTGGCCTTGTCGGAGACCTTGGCCCCGATCGGGTTGTGGATGTGCGAGACGTAGTCGATGTGGGCGCCCTCGCCGTCCCGAGTGCGCTCGCCCACCCAGACGAAGTGGGCCGAGGTGTCGTAGAGGCGACCGGTCCGGGAGTCGATCCGGGTCAGCGGACGCTCGTAGTCGAGGAGCAGCGCCTCGTGCGCGGAGAAGAACTCGGTGGTCCGCATCGCGTCGAAGTCGGCGCCACAGGCAGCCATGAACTTCATCGCCTTGTCGATGTCGTGGGCCAGCTTCTCGTAGCGGGAGTTCGCCGCGTTGGCCACGAAACCGCGGTTCCAGTCGTGGACGTGCCGCAGGTCGGCGAAGCCGCCGGAGGTGAACGCGCGCACCAGGTTCAACGTCGCGCTGCTCGCGTGGTAGGCCCGGACGAGCCGCTGCGGGTCGGGCCGCCGCGCCGCCTCGGTGAACTCGAAGTCGTTGACCATGTCGCCGCGGTAGGCGGGCAGGGTCACACCCTCGCGGGTCTCGGTGTCGCTGCTGCGGGGCTTGGCGTACTGCCCGGCCATCCGGCCGATCTTGACGACCGGGACCGACGCGCCGTAGGTGAGGACGGCGGCCATCTGCAGGACCGTCTTGACCCGGTCGCGGATGTTGTCGGCCGTGGCGTTGACGAAGGTCTCGGCGCAGTCGCCGCCCATCAGCATGAACGCATCGCCGGTGGACGCGGCCGCCACCCGGTCGCGCAGCACGTCGCACTCCCCCGCGAAGACGAGCGGCGGGTAGGACTCCAGGATCGCGACGGCGTCCGCGAGGGCCGCCTGGTCCGGCCAGGTGGGCTGCTGCCCGGCCACGAGGGGGGTGCCGGCGCGCAGTCCGGCGAGGGAGTCCAGTTCGGTCGTGCTCACCGCACAAGGATAGGCGCGACCGCGGGCTCGAGGAGCGGAGCCCGTATGCCGGTCAGTCGCCTCGGCCTTCGACCGGACGCCTCGCTCAGGTCCCCAACCGCTTCCGGCCGAACACCAGGTAGGCCGCCGGTAGCGCGCCGGCCGAGCTGACGACGGTGATGGCCACCCGCCACACCATCTTGGAGCCCTTGACCTCGACGGCCGGTCGCCGCGCCAGATCGGCCAGCGCCCAGGCCTTCAGGGCACCCTCGACGACGGCAGCGACGGCGATGACCTGTCGGGTTCTCGGGCTCAGGTCGTTCCACGTCTTCTTGGCCACAGCGGCAGCCTACGCCGGTCCGTCCACCCCCTCGGGTCGACGTGAGTCGACCCGAGGGCCCCTCTTGGTGGGCGGATGGCGGAGGCCCTGGGTCAGCGAGGGGCGGTCTGCCGGAGGAGGTCCACCGCCTTGCGGACCAACGGGTCCAGCTCCCCGCCAGCATCGACTTCGGCGTCCAGCTGCCGTCGCATCCGCGGATCCCAGCTCAGCCGGATGTGGTTGGCCACGGCCGCGGAGGCCTCGTCGTCGGGCAGGTAGCGGAACTGCGCGGCGATGTCGTGGGCGTAGCGGACCGTCGACGGCTTGTCGTGACTCATGGTTGCGCTCCTAGTGTCCGGCCACGGCGACCGGCACCCCGACCTGCTCGTCCGCGCTGGGCGTTCCACCGGTGCGCAGGGCCACCTGAACCGCGGTGACCTTGTACTCCGGGCAGTTGGTGGCCCAGTCCGAGTTGTCGGTCGTGACGATGTTGGCTCCCGAGATGGGGTGGTGGAAGGTCGTGTAGCAGACGCCGACCGGCATCCGCTCCGCGATCTTGGCCGTCAGGGACGTCGTCCCGGCACGGCTGGTGATCGTGACCGTGTCGCCGTTGCTGATGCCACGGACCTCGGCGTCGTGCGGGTGCAGCTCCAGGATGTCCTCCGGGTGCCAGGCCACATTGTCGGTGCGCCGGGTCTGCGCACCCACGTTGTAGTGGGCCAGAATCCGCCCGGTAGTGAGGATGAGCGGGTACTTCCTCGTGGACCGTTCCGGCGAGGGGACGTAGGGGGTCGGGACGAACCGGCCCTTCCCCCGGGTGAAGTCGACCGTGTGCATGATCGGCGTGCCGTCGGGGGCATCGTCGTTGACCGGCCACTGCAGGCTGCCGGCCTCGTCGAGCCGGGCGAACGACACCCCGGTGAAGGTCGGTGTCGTCATGGCGATCTCGTCCATGATCTGCGACGCGTTGTCGTAGTGCATGGGGTAGCCCATGGCCTGGGCGATCTCGCAGACGATCTCCCACTCCTGCTTGCCCGTGGGCGAAGCCATCACCGGGCGCACCCGGTTGATCCGGCGCTCGGCGTTGGTGAACGTTCCGTCCTTCTCCAGGAAGGAGGTCCCGGGCAGCAGCACGTGGGCGAACTTGGCCGTCTCGTTGACGAACAGGTCCTGCACCACGAGCAGGTCGAGGGCGGCCAGCGCGGCGTGGACGTGGTTGATGTCCGGGTCGGACTGGGCGATGTCCTCACCCTGGACGAACAGCGCCCGGAACGACCCGTCGATGGCGGCGTCGAACATGTTCGGGATCCGCAGCCCCGGCTCGTCGAGCAGGGTGGTTCCCCACAGCGCCTCGTACATGCCCCGGGCGGTGTCGTCCGAGACGTGCCGGTACCCAGGCAGCTCGTGCGGGAAGGAGCCCATGTCACACGACCCCTGGACGTTGTTCTGTCCGCGCAG
The DNA here is from genome assembly GCA_021324575.1 of Intrasporangiaceae bacterium. GTDB lineage: Bacteria > Actinomycetota > Actinomycetes > Actinomycetales > Dermatophilaceae > Nostocoides. The sequence goes on from JAJPIW010000080.1 coordinate 15,175, forward strand.
CGGGTTGACCCCGACGCCGTCCCGGCCGATGTTGCCGGTGGCCATGGCCAGGTTGGCCAGGGCCATCACGGTGGTCGAGCCCTGGGAGTGCTCGGTGACGCCGAGTCCGTAGTAGATCGCGCCGTTGGGCGCCGACGCGAACAGTCGTGCCGCCTCCCGGACCAGCTCCGGGTCGACCCCGGTGATGTGGGCGACCGCCTCGGGGCTGTGCTCCGGACGGGAGATGAACTCCCGCCAGGCGTCGAAGCCCTCACAGCGCTCGGCGACGAACTCCTCGTCCACCAGACCTTCGGTGGCGATCACGTGGCCCAACGCACTGACCATCGCCACGTTGGTGCTCGGCTGCAGCGGCAGGTGGTAGGTGGCCTCGACGTGCGGCGTCCGCACCAGGTCGATCTTGCGCGGGTCGATGACGATCAGCTGGGCACCCTTGCGGATGCGCTGCTTCATCCGCGAGCCGAAGACCGGGTGGCCGTCGGTGGGGTTGGCCCCGATCACCAGGATGACGTCGGCCTTGTCCACGGACCTGAAGTCCTGGGTTCCGGCGGACTCGCCGAAGGTCTGCTTGAGGCCGTAGCCGGTCGGCGAGTGGCACACACGCGCGCAGGTGTCGACGTTGTTGTTGCCGAAGGCCGCCCGCACCATCTTCTGGACGACGTAGACCTCCTCGTTGGTGGTCCGCGAGGAGGTGATCCCGCCGATCGAGCCCTGGCCGTGCTCCTTCTGGATCTCCAGCAGTCGTCGGGCGGTGAACTGGATCGCCTCGTCCCAGGAGACCGTGCGCCACTCGTCGGTGAAGGACTCGCGCACCATCGGCTCGAGCACGCGGTCCGGGTGCGAGGCGTAGCCGAAGGCGAACCGGCCCTTGACACAGGAATGGCCCTCGTTGGCGCCACCGCTCTTGGCCGGGACCATCCGGACCAGCTCGTCGCCGCGCAGCTCGGCCCGGAAGGAGCAGCCGACGCCGCAGTAGGCGCACGTGGTCACGACCGACCGGGTCGGGGTCCCCAGCTGGACGACGGACTTCTCCTGCAGGGTCGCGGTCGGACAGGCCTGCACACAGGCCCCGCAGGACACGCACTCCGACGCCATGAAGGTCGTGCCACCGGGTGAGACGGTGGTGCCGAAGCCACGGCCGTCCAGGGTCAGTGCGAAGGTGCCCTGGATCTCGTCGCAGGCCCGGACACACCGGGAGCAGGCGATGCACTTGGACTTCTCGAAGTCGAAGTACGGGTTGGAGGAGTCGGTCAGCAGGTTCATGTGGTTGGCGCCGGCCTCGACCCCGGAGCCGTACCGGACCTCGCGCAGACCGGTGACCCCGGCCATGTCCTGCAGCTCGCAGTCGCCGTTGGCCGAGCAGGTCAGACAGTCCAGCGGGTGATCGGAGATATAGAGCTCCATGACCCCGCGCCGCAGCTTGCCGACCTTCTCGGACTGGGTGTGCACGACCATGCCGTCGCGGACCGGAGTGGTGCAGGCCGCCGGCGTACCGCGCATGCCCTCCACCTCGACCACGCACAACCGGCACGAGCCGTATGCCGCCATCGAGTCCGTCGCGCACAGGGACGGCACGTCGATCCCGACCATCCGGGCGGCGCGCATCACCGAGGTTCCGTCGGGGACGGTGACGGGGATGCCGTCGACCGTCACCACGACGTCGACCCCCTCGACCGCGGGTGTTCCGAAGTCCATTTCCTTGTTCAGGCTCATCGTGCCAGGTCCTTCCCGGTGAAGTCTTCCTCGAAGTGCCGGCGGGCGCTCTGCACGGGAAGCGGGGTGAGCCCGCCCATCGCGCACAGCGAGCCGTCGGTCATCAGCTCACACAGATCGTCGAGCAGCAGCAGGTTCTTCTCGCGGTCCTCACCTGCTCGGATTCGGTCCATCGTCTCGACGCCGCGGACCGCGCCGATCCGGCATGGCGTGCACTTCCCGCAGGACTCCGCCGCGCAGAACTCGAACGCGAAGCGGGCCATCCAGGACATGTCGACGGTGTCGTCGAAGACGGCGATGCCGCCGTGGCCGACCATTGCGCCGGCCTCGGCGAAGGCCTCGTAGTCCATCGGCAGGTCGAACTGCTCGACCGGCACGTAGGCACCGAGCGGGCCGCCGACCTGCACCGCGCGGATCGGCCGGCCCGATGCCGTCCCGCCGCCGAGGTCGTTGACCAGCTCGCCGAGGGTGATCCCGAAGGCGGTCTCGTAGACCCCGCCCCGGGCGATGTTGCCGCCGAGCTGGAATATCGTCGTGCCGCGAGAACGGCCGACGCCCAGATCGGCATACGCCTTGGCGCCCTTGGCCAGGATCTGCGGGACCGCACCCAGCGACAGCACGTTGTTGACGACGGTCGGCTTGCCGAACAGGCCCTCCAGGGCCGGGATGGGCGGCTTGGCCCGCACCATCCCCCGCTTGCCCTCGAGGCTCTCCAGCATCGAGGTCTCCTCGCCACAGATGTAGGCACCGGCACCCACCCGCACGTGCATGTCATAGCTGAGGTCGGAGCCGAGGATGTTGTCGCCGAGCCAGCCCTGGGCCCGGGCGATCTCGATCGCGGCCCGCATGGTGGCGACCGCGTCGGGGTACTCCGAGCGGATGTAGACGTAGCCCTCGCTGGCGCCGACGGCGTGTGCCGCGATCGTCATGCCCTCGATCAGGGTGAACGGGTCGCCCTCCATCAGCATCCGGTCGGCGAAGGTGGAGGAGTCGCCCTCGTCGGCGTTGCAGCAGACGAACTTCAGCGGGCCTTCGGCGCCCAGCACGGTCTTCCACTTGATGCCGGTCGGGAACCCTGCACCGCCGCGCCCGCGCAGCCCGGAGTCGCTGACCTCGGCGACGACGGCGGCCGGCTCCATGGCCAGTGCCTTCTGGAGGCCGACGTTGCCGCCGTACTGCAGGTGGGCGTCGGGCGACAGCGGGTCGATCACGCCGACCCGGGCGAAGGTCAGCCGGTTCTGGGTGCGCATCCAGGGCAGCTCCTCGACCAGGCCGAGCCCGGGCGCCGACCCGTCGAGCAGACCGGAGGAGATCAGGCCACCGACGTCCTCGGGGTTGACCGGTCCGTAGCCGACCCGACCCTCGGGGGTGTCGACCTCCACGAGCGGTTCCAGCCACAGCATGCCGCGCGAGCCGGTCCGCAGGACCTGCACGCCGGCGCGTTCGAGGGTTGCGGCGACCTCGTCGGCACCGACAGACACCGATGCGGAGTCACGGGAGACATAGACGGTCATCTGGCCACCTCCACGGCGGTCGCTGGTGCGGTGGTGGGCTGGGGAACGTTGTGGCGCGTCACGTCGACCGCACCTCCCCGACCAGGGCGTCGAACCGGGCCGGCGAGACCCGGCCGTGGACCCGGCCGTCGACCATCACCGACGGCCCGAGCGCGCAGTTGCCGAGACAGAAGACCTGCTCCAGCCGGATCTCACCATCGGGTGTGACCTCACCCTTGTCGACGCCGAGCGCCTCCTCGGCATAGGCCATCAGCGCCTGGCCACCCAGGGACTGACACGCCTCGGCACGGCATACGAGGACGGTATGAGCCGCCGGACTGTGGCGGAAGTCGTGGTAGAAGGTCCGGACCCCGTGCACCTCTGCGATCGAGATGTTGAGCAGGTCGGCGAGGACGGGCTCCACCTCCGGCGGGACGTAACCGAGCCGCTCCTGGATCGTGTGGAAGATGGGCATGAGCGGACCGCGGTCTCCGGCGTGCTCGGCGAAGGCGGCTCGGGCACACTCCTCAGCGGCAACGACCTGCGCCGACGGCGCCAGGCCGGTCATCGGGCGGACCCGGCGATCAGTGGGTGGACGAGGGGACGAAAAAGGGATTTCACGGCGCAGCTCCTGAAGGGGAGAGGGGCTACCGCGGATCCGTGAGGTCAGTCTGTGGGCTGGAGCGGCAGCCGAGTGGGCACCGCCCGACCGGACGGCAGGTCATTGATGCGTCAATGGCGTCGCCGCACGCCGCACCTCCTCAGGTCGCTCCCTGCGTCGTCACAGGATGAGCGTGACCCTATTTCAGCCGATGTGACCTGGACAACACCGACAGGGGTGAACGAGAGGGGTGAGACAGACCCCCACGAGGGGGTGGCTCAGGAGGCGCGACGCTCGGCCTCGCCAGAGTCCTGCTCGCCGGAGTCCTGCTCGTCGGAGGCGTCGAGAGCAGCCTCGAGGTCGGGGTTGGCCGCGCCGGGCTTGGCGGCCTCCTGCAGCTCGCGCGCCTTGTTGCGGGCGGCGCGGACGATGCGGTCCTTCATCGACGTGGCGTACATGTCGACGTACTCCTGGCCGGAGAGCTCCATCAGGGCGTACATGATCTCGTCGGTGATCGAGCGCAGGACGAAGCGGTCGTCCTCCATCCCCTCGTAGCGGGAGAAGTCGAGCGGGGTCCCGACCCGGATACCGATCCGCATGATCTTGGGGAGAAGCTTGCCGGTGGGCTGGGCCTCGTCGGTGCCGATCATGGCGACCGGGATGACCGGGACCTTGGCCTCCAGCGCCATCCGGGCCACGCCGGTGCGGCCGCGGTAGAGCCGGCCGTCGGGGCTGCGGGTGCCCTCGGGGTAGATGCCGAGCAGGTCACCGCGGCCGAGGACGGCCAGGCCCTGCTTGAGGGCGGCCTCGCTGGCACGGCCGCCGCTGCGGTCGACGGGCAGCTGGCCGATGCCCTTGAAGAAGGCGGCCGTGAGCCTGCCCTTGAGCCCGGGGCTGTTGAAGTAGTCGGCCTTGGCCAGGAAGGTCATCTTCCGCGGCACCACCAGTGGCAGGAAGACCGAGTCGGAGAACGAGAGGTGGTTGCTGGCGAAGATCGCCGGCCCGGTCTCGGGGATGTTCTCCTCGCCCTCGACCCATGGGCGGAACAGAACTTTCAGGACGGGCCCGAGGACGACCGTCTTGAGGAACCAATAGAGCACGCGTCAACTCCTCGTTGATCTCGACGGTCGCACTCTACGGCACTGTGCAAGGCCCACCCCTGCGTGCGAGGATCGTCCTGAGATGCCAGCCGACGACCACCTGGACGGCCGCGACGTCGATGCCGAGTTCGCGGCGATCGTCGCGGGGTGGGACGACGTCCCCGACCTGCCGAGCACCCTCACCGATGCCGACCTCGACCCGGGTCCGCAGACGCCGGCTGTCGCCTCGGCGCCGCCCTCTCCGGGGCCTGCGCCCGTTCCGGTGCCTGTTGCCGACGAGGTCGTTGCACCCCCCGATCGCGATGTCCCGCCGCCGGGCATCGTCGAGGCTGGTCTCGAGGAGGGCCACTTCGAGCCACCGCCGGTGCACCTGCCCGGCCAGGAGGACCTCCATTTCTGGGGAATCGTCGGCGGCCTGACCTTCGGGCCGATCCTGTTGCTGTGGATCGTCTTCTTCGGGTCCGGTCACAGTGTCTGGTGGACGTATGCCGGCGTCGTCCTGACCGTGGGCGGCTTCGCCCTGCTCATCCTGCGACTGCCGAAGAACCATGACGACGACCACGACAGCGGCGCCCGCGTCTGACCGGTCCAACCCCGCCCTTTCAGGTGGGGCCATTCTGCGCGGTGCTGTATGCCGCCCCGCGCCGGATCGCCCTGCCGCGCCCCGTCCCGGCGCCGCTCTCCAGCGCCCTGGCCCCCGGGACAACCCCGCACGTGCGGGGTTATGCCGGGGTTACCGGCGGGTAGGCCTGAACAACCCCGCACGTGTGGGGCGTCGAACCCAGCGCGCACGTGCGGGGCCCTGGCGTCTCCCTCGATCTGTCCAGTCCCACACACGACCAATTTCGCTGCAGCGCAAGTGAGCTCGTTCACACGCGCCCCTTTGCGAGCGACCGCCAGATCCGCCGCGATCAGACCTCGAGGTCCACCCAGACGGGCCGGTGGTCGCTGGCTCGGGCCAGATCGTCCCGGTCGAGGGCCAGTGGCGCATGCGGCAGCACGGCCAGGTCGGGCGTGGCGAAGATGACGTCGAGCCGCCGCTGCGGCGCGAACGACGGATAGGTGGGATCCGGCGGGGAGACCAGCCGCAACCCTTCGCCGATGAGCTGCCAGGCCGTCCCTGTCTCGTCCTCGTTGAGGTCTCCACAGATCACCGTCCGGCTGGTCGCGCCGAGGGCGCGCAGGATCCTCGCCGTATGCCGTTCGCGCTCCTGGGCACGCAGGCTCAAGTGCACCGAGACCACCGTCAACGGCTCGCCGTCACCCACCCGAACCGACGCCACGGCATACCCCCGGGTCCGGTCCGGCCAGCGAACCCGCAGCCGCGCGTGGTGCGCCTCGTCCAGCCGCGCGCGTGCCGAGGTGAAGATCGTCGTGCCACCGCTCCCCCGGTGCCGTCCCACCCACTGCAGTCCGGCCAGGCCCGCGAAGCCGGCCACCCGGCTCGCCGCGAAGAGCCGTCGTGGAACTTCCTGGAGGCACAGGATGTCCGGGTCGACGGCCCGGACCACCCGGGCCGCAGCGGCCCGGTCGTCCAGGAAGTCGCGGGTGTTGTACGTCGCGACCCGGACCCGGGTCACGATCCGGTCGCGCCCTGGCGGGCCAGGTCGGCGGCCCCGATGAGACCGGCCTCGTTGCCCAGCTCGGCCGCGACGATGCGCGCCTCGGGCCGGTAGCCGCGACCGGTCAGCTGGCGGCGGTAGGTGTCACGGGCGGCGCCGAGGAGCAGCTCACCGGCGGCACTCACCCCGCCCCCGATGACGAAGATCCCGGGGTCGAGGGCAGCGGCGATGTTGGCGATCCCTACCCCGAGCCAGGTACCGATCTCGGTGAGCAGCTCGACCGCTGTCTGGTCGCCCTCGCGCGCCGCCTCGGTGACGAGCGGGCCGGTCAGCAGCGACGCGTCGCCCCCGACGCGGATCGACAGGTCGTTGGCCATCGGGCTGGCTGCGACCAGCAGGGTGCGCGCCTCGCGGACCAGGGCGTTGCCGGATGCGTACTGCTCCCAACAGCCCCGGTTGCCGCACTCGCAGCGGTGCCCGCCGGGCACGACCTGCATGTGGCCGAACTCGCCGGCGATCCCGAACCGCCCGCGTACCACCTCTCCGTGGACGAGGATCGCTCCCCCGATGCCGGTGCCGAGGGTGATCATGACGAGGTGCGACTCCTCGCGCGCGGCGCCGAACCGCCACTCGGCGTGCGCCGCCGCGTTGGCGTCGTTGTCGACGAAGAGCGGCGCGTCGATCCGTTCGGCGAGCCGGTCGCGCAGCGGCTCGCCGCGCCAGGACAGGTGCGGCGCGAAGACGACGGTGGCCCGGTCGGTCGCGACGAACCCGGCCGCTCCGATCCCGACGGCCACGACAGCCTCCTGGTCCAGGCTGGCGAGCAGCTCCTCGACGACGTCGACGATGGTGTCCTCGACGACGCTCGGCCGGGTGCTCCGGTGGGGGGTGTCCCGTCGGGCGCGCCGCACGACGCGGCCCTCGGCGTCGACGAGGCCGCCGGCCACCTTCGTGCCACCGATGTCGATCCCGATGGCGAGACCGGACGCTTCCGGTGCCTGGCTCATGGGTACTGCTCCTCCTCGTCGTCGACCTCGATGTCGACCGTCCGCGTACGACCCGGATGCCGCGGTTCGGGCCTGGGCGACTGCCCTGCACCGGCACCGGCACCGGCGGCCAGGTCGCGCAGGGCCGCGGCCGCCGCGGCGGCCAGGTCGGCGAGCCGGTCGATGGTCTCCGGCTGAAGCGTCCGCAGCACGGCGATCGCCTGACAGATCGGGCAGAGCGCGCAGGTCAGCGCCTCCCCCGCGCGCGGGTGCTCGCGACAGGTGTCATCGGCTGGTGACGAGCTGTCGAATGCCGCGCGCCCGGCATACGACGCATCGTCGCTCTCCCCGGGGACGGGGTCGGACGACGGGCGTTCGGCGCTGCGCTGCCCGAGCAGCGCGATCAGCTTGGCGGCCTCCTCGGCGACGGTGCCGATCGGGTCAGGCCTCGGCGGTCCATCGGTCACGCGGCCACACCTCCTCGTCGGGCACGAATCGAACGACGAGGACACCCTCGCGCACCGAGGCACCCCGCACGACGCATCGTCGCAGGACCGAGGGCAGCGTCACCACCCGGTGGTGGCCGCCGACGTCGACGAGCAGGTCGTCGTCGCGCCGGGAGAGCGCGACGTCGGTGGAGGTGGCATGCGGCAGCGGCAGCCGCAGGCGGTAGCCACCCTCGTTCGGCTCGACCCGCAGCCCGGCCGGCTCGACCGGGTCGACGATCCCCCGGTCGCCGAGCGCGGTGGTGTCCGTGCGGGTGGCGAGGTCGGCGAGCGCATCCACGCCCACCGGCTCGGCCGAGAGGTACGGCGCGACGAGCACGGGTATGCCGGCGAAGGACTCCCGCACCTGCTCGACGCCGAGCGCCTGGGCGGCGTTCCAGGACGCGACCCAGGGGTCGGTACCCGCTGGCAGCAGCCGGTTGACGACGACACCGTCGACGGCGTAGCCGTAGAGCGAGAGCGACGTGAGCATCCGACGGGCCTCGGCGATGACGACCGTCTCGGGTGTCAGAACGAGCCGGACGGACGTCTGCGGAGACGTGAGAACCGTTGCCACGTCACGCATCTGGGCATGCCAGGACCGGATCGCCTCGAGCACCTCCGGTGGCGGGAGCGGGACGCCCACCGCGGCCCGGACCGCGGGGCGCAGGGCGCTGACGACGCCGCGCTGGAGCGGCAGCAGCCGTTCGAGGTGCCAGGCCAGGATCTCCGGGAGCGCCAACAGCCGCAGCGTCTCGGCAGTCGGCGCGCAGTCGACGACGACGAGGTCGTGCAGCCCGGCAGCTACGTGGGTCCGCAACGCCGACAGCGCAGCCAGCTCGTCGGCGCCGGGCAACGAGGTCAGCTCTTCGGCGACGACCGGGTCGAGGCCGAGCGCGTCGAGGACGCCGAGCAACCACTCCTGCACGTCCCGCCACGAGGCCTCGACAGAGGTCCGGGCCGACACCTGCAGTGCGTCGAGGCCGTCGGCCACCGGCACGACCGAACCGTCCGGGAGCGGCAACCCGAGCGCGTCGCCGAGCGAGTGCGCCGCGTCGGTCGAGAGGACCAGGGTGCGGACCCCCGCGCGAGCCGCGTGCACGGCATACGAGGCAGCCGTGGTCGTCTTGCCCACTCCTCCCTTGCCGGTGAAGAGGATGACGCGCATGGGAACGGTGGTGTGCTGCCTCAGGACTCGACGCGCTTCTTGAGCTCCTTGAGCGCCGTGTCGACGATCGCCTTCTCGGCCTTGCGCTTGAGCATGCCGAGCATCGGGACCTTGACGTCGACGACGAGCTTGTAGGTCACCTGCGTGGCGGCGCCCGCGGACGCGAGGGTGTAGCTGCCGTCGAGCGCCTTGAGCAGCCCGGCGCGGACGAGGGTCCAGGAGACGACACCGGTGCCGTCCTCGTCGACGTCCCACGTGTACTTCAGGACGTAGGTGTCCTTGATGACCCCCGCGTCGAGCTCGAACTCGACCTCGTCGGCCCAGCCGTCGCCGTCCTCGCTGAGGATGGTCGCCCGCTTCATCTCACCGGCCCACTGCGGATAGGCCTCGAAGTCGGCGATGACGTCCAGGACGGAGCCTGCGTCGGAAGCGATGCTGATGTCGGACTCGGTGCGGTCGGCCATGGACCGAAGGCTACATGCGGGAGATCACCACCCCCGGCCGTTGGGAGGGTGGTGATCGGCACAGTAATCTCGTGCCGACGGGCGGCCGACGGCCCCGGTCCACCAGCACCCCCCTTGTGCACCCCTTTTGTCGAAGGAGACACCTGTGCAGGAGTCGTCCACCGCCCTCATCGCACCGGCGACCACGACGGGCACCCTCGCCGACCTGGCGTTCCGCAACGCCGAGCGCAGCCCCGGGCGGATCGCGTTCACCAAGCGGGTCGGGTCCGGGTGGGCGGACGTGACCGCGGCGCGCTTCCGCGACGAGGTGACCGCGCTGGCCAAGGGTTTCGTCGCGAGCGGCATACGGACCGGTGACGCGGTCGCGATCATGAGCAAGACCCGCTACGAGTGGACCCTCGCCGACTGTGCGCTGTGGGCCGTCGGCGCGATTCCCGTCCCGATCTACGAGACCTCCTCGGCCGAGCAGGTGCAGTGGATTCTCCAGGACTCCGGCGCGGTCGGTGCGGTCCTGGAGTCGGCCGCGCACAAGGCGCTCGTCGACCAGGTCCGGGGCGAGGCGCCCGCGCTGCAGCAGGTGTGGGTCCTCGACGACGGCGCGGTCGCCGCCCTCACGCGCGCCGGCACCGACGTGGCCGACGACGCGCTGGGAGCCGCTCGCGAGGGCCTGGACCGGACCAGCCCGGCCACCCTGATCTACACCTCGGGCACGACGGGCCGCCCCAAGGGGGTCGTCCTCAGCCACGGCAACTTCCTCGACCTCGCCGAGAACTGCTCGGACAAGCTGGCCGAGGTGGTCCGCGCCGACGGGTCCTCCACACTGCTCTTCCTCCCCCTCGCCCATGTCTTCGCCCGGTTCATCGAGGTCCTCGCGCTCGAGGCGGAGGTCCGGATGGGCCACTCCTCGGACATCAAGAGCCTGCTCGCCGACTTCGCCGCGTTCCGGCCGACCTTCATCCTCGCCGTCCCCCGCGTCTTCGAGAAGATCTACAACTCCTCCGAGGCCCAGGCGACCGCGGGCGGCAAGGGCACCATCTTCACCAAGGCGGCCGCGACGGCCATCGCCTGGTCCGAGTCCCTCGACAGCGGCCGCACCCCCCTCGCGCTCAAGGCGCAGCACACGGTGTTCGACAAGCTCGTCTACGCGCGGCTGCGCGCTGCCATGGGCGGGCAGGTCGCGTATGCCGTGTCCGGCGGCGCGCCGCTCGGGACCCGGCTCGGTCACTTCTTCCGCGGGATCGGCGTCACCATCCTGGAGGGCTACGGCCTCACCGAGACCACCGCGCCGGCCACCGTCAACCTCCCGGACCGGATGAAGATCGGCACCGTCGGGCTCCCCCTTCCGGGCGTGTCGATCGGCATCGCCGACGACGGCGAGGTGCTCATCAAGGGCATCAACGTCTTCTCGGGCTACCACCACAACCCGGAGGCGACCGCTGAGGCGATCCAGGACGGCTGGTTCCACACCGGCGACGTCGGGGAGCTGGACGGCGACGGGTTCCTGCGGATCACCGGACGCAAGAAGGAGATCCTCGTGACCGCCGGCGGCAAGAACGTCGCCCCGGCCGTCCTGGAGGATCGGCTCCGCGCCCATCCGCTCGTGTCCCAGTGCCTCGTGGTCGGCGACCAGAAGCCGTTCATCGGCGCCCTGATCACCCTCGACGACGAGATGCTGCCCGGCTGGGCCTCCAACAACGGCCTCACCGGGCTCACCCCCGAGCGAGCCCGCACCAACGAGGCCGTGCTCGCCGAGCTGCAGAAGGCCGTCGACGACGCCAACCTCGCGGTCTCCAAGGCCGAGTCGATCCGCAAGTTCGCCGTCCTCGACACCGACTTCACCGAGGAGAACGGCTACCTCACCCCCTCGCTGAAGCTGAAGCGCAACATCATCATGCGCGACTTCGCCGACGAGGTCGAGGCGTTGTACGGCGGGTGACTGGTCTGACGGCAGCCCCCGCCGCGAGGAGCACGACGACCGGGGGCGCCGTGGTGTTCGGGGTCCTGTGGACGGCCGGACTCGCGGCCATCCAGTGGAGCGTGGTGCGCTACCGCCCCCTCATCGTGGTCGTCCTGACCATCGTCGTCGTGGCCCTTGGCGTGTGGATCGGCCGCGGGTCGCGGTTGCGGATCACGCCGGTGGTGGCGAGTGCAACCATCGCCATGGGTGGCCTGGTCACGCTGGTCGTCCCGCTCTTCACCTATCTGGCCGGCGGCTGGCGCGTCGCCGCCGAGGCCACGTTGTTGGTGGGCGCTGCCGCGTGTTCCGCAGCGTTGCTGCTCCGGCACCGGTGGCCGGGCATCGGGGCGTCGGTCGTGGGTGCCGCCCTGCTCGCCCAGGTCGTGGTCGCCTCGATCGCCATCCTCGGCGACCCCGCACCGCACATCGACGTCTGGTATGTCCTCCAGCAGGCCAGTGATGTCCTCGGCCACGGTCAGAACATCTACTCGGCCCACTGGACCGGGTCACCCGGCACCGCCGACTCCTTTCCGTACCTGCCCATGACGGCCGTCCTGCTCGCACCCGGTCGGTGGCTCTTCGGCGACGTCCGCTGGTCGATGACGGGGTGGTTCGTCGTCGGGGTCGTCGGCCTGCTGGGCTTCCTCAAGGACCTGTCGCCCTCGCGCCGGTGGCTCGTCGGTGCCGCCGCCGCCCTGGTCGTCTTCGCGCCGGGCACGCTGACCCAGACCGAGCAGGCCTGGACCGAGCCGCTCCTCTTCACCGCTGTCGTGTGGTGGGCACTCCTCGTGCGGCGGGGGCATGCCTGGTGGGCCGTGATCCCGCTCGTGGTCGCGTGCGCGACCAAGCAGCACATCGTTCTCCTCCTCCCCGTCGCCGCCGTGTGGGCGCCCTTCGGCTGGCGCCGGACCGTTGCGACGGCAGCCGGGGTCGGGGTCGTCGTCCTGCCGTGGTTCCTCGCCTCACCCGCCGACTTCCTCGGTGATGCGGTGATCGGTTCTGCGGTCGGGCGTCCGCTGCGTTTTGCCGACACGTGGGTCATCATGTGGCTCCACATCACCGGGAGCGCACCGCCGCAGCTGCTCACGCTGGTCGTCGTGCTTGCCGCCACCGCCGCAGCCGCCGTCTTCATCCGTCGTCGCCAGCCCTCGGTCGACGTCATCCTCCGCATCACGGCGTGGTTGCTCCTCGTCCTCAACCTGGCCAACAAGCAGGCGTTCTACAACCAGTACTGGCTCAGCGCCGCACTCATCGCCGCTTCCCTGGCCGCCGGAACTCCCGAGCCCGAGTCACGGGTCGACCGCCGAACACCGGCCCGGACCGGCTGATCACAAACCCCAGCGAGCGCTCTGCGCTGGAGTGTTCGTTTGTCGCAGGAGTGGCCGACATGTCGGCCACTCCTGCGACAAACGAACACTTGCGCGAGTTCACCACCCTGCGGGCCTCAGTTCCAGGGGCCCGGGTTCGGTGCTCCGCCCTCCGGTCGATCCCGGCTCCCCTGGATGATCTGGCTCACCCCTGCCTGACCTCCTCCTAACTTACGGTAGCGTAGGTTAGGTGGCCGGATCGTCCGGTCCACCGCCGAGTTTCGGGAGCAGCAATGCGGGACAACGAGATTCGCGAGGCGGGGGCCCTCGTGGGAATCGCCCTTCGGGAGGTCTCTCGGGGGGTGGAGCGGGTGCACGGCTCCATCGCCCACCGGGTCCGCGGCGCCCTGCGCCGGGCCGCGGGCGAGACCGTGGTGCCGACCGCCTCGGGCACCGGGACGGTCACGAGCCTGTCGTATGCCGCGGTCGGCGTCGGCCTGTCCGGCGCCTCCCGTCTCGTCGGAGCCGTCTGGGCGCGGAAGGGGGCTGACGACCGTCCGGCGGGCGACACTGCCGGCCGGGTCCTGGCGATGGTCAACGGTTCGCACGGACACCTCTTGGCGGCCCGACGCTCGCCACTGGCGCTCCAGACCTCGGTGCGGCACGAGGGGCGCGATGTCGAGACCTCCGCCAGTGCATTGCGTGCTGCCTGGCCCGACGCGACGAGCCAGATCGCCGTCTACGTCCACGGACTGGTCGTCAGCGAACGGGAGTGGAACGCCCCGGCCACGACCGACGGCGCCGGAGCTGGACGCGCGGATCGCGAGGGTCGGGTGTCGTTTCCCCGCCTGCTGTCCGAGGAGCTCGGGCTGACCCCGATAACAGTCCGCTACAACACCGGACGGCGGATCGCGGACAACGGCAGGGACCTGTCGACCCTCCTGGGCCAGGTCATCTCGGGCTGGCCGGTGCCGGTGACGCGAGTCGTCCTCATCGGGCACTCGATGGGGGGACTCGTATGCCGGTCGGCTCTTGCGGAGCCGGCCGTGCCGGACGGCGACTGGCGGGACCTGGTCTCTGACCTGGTGACCCTTGGCAGCCCACACGAAGGGTCCTGGCTCGAGCGGGCCGTGGTGCGCCTGAACCCGCACCTGCACCGGGTGTCGGAGGCGGCGTGGCTCGCTGAGCAGATCGACGGGCGCAGCGACGGCATCCGCGACCTGGTCGGGATCCCCATCGGCCGGCCGAGCCGCTCGGTCCGTGAGCGCGCCGTCGTCGCGACGGTTGCGGGCGCCGGACGGGTCGGACGGACCTTCGGGGATGCCCTGGTCGGCATCGACAGCGCCAAGGGTGACCTGTCCGACGCCGACGTCGCCGTGATCACCGGGTTGCACCATCTGGCGCTGCTGCACGACCCCCGAGTCGGTGACCAGCTGCTGACCTGGCTCACCGACACCGCCGGCACGGGTGCCCAGTCCGGGGTGGTCGGCCCGCGCGCGTGCTGACGGCTGCGGCGCCTCCCGGTCAACGGGCGCCGGTCACTCGCCGGACCTCGGCCAGCCACCGGGACGTGAAGGCAGCAGGTGTCTCGCCGAGCACCTTCGCGAAGGCTGCGGTCGTGGCTGCCTCGACGTCGCCGTCCGAGCCGGCGCTCGCGCAGTCGGCATAGAAGCGGGTCAGCCCGTCCGCACCCACCGACCGGTCGATGAGCCGGGCCGCCAGCCAGGCTTGGTTGTAGGTCGGGGCGATCGTCGTCGTGGCGGCGTCGAACTGGCCGTCGACAGGTAGCGCCCGGGGCAGGCCGGCGGCCTTGACCTGTGCGACCAGCGCCTCGGCGATCTTGACGTCCGGCAACGAGTCCGTGCTGTAGCCCACGAGCTCGGCGGTCCCCTCCGACACCCAGGCGGGCACCCGCCCCGGCAGGGAGGAGCGGACGGCGACGTGCGTCGACTCGTGGGTGAGCACGACGTCGCGACCTGCCGGCTGGAGGTCGGCGAACGCGGCCGGGTTGACGACGATCCGGTCGCTATGCGCCGTCGAGCCGATGTCGATCGGCCCGTCCGTGACAGCCGCGACCTGGCTGATGTCACCCTGCTGAGCGCTCAGCTGGGCCTGCATCTGCGGCACGGTGGCCGGTGCGACGACGACCAGCCGGCGCGGCCACGGCCGCTTCCAGTACCCACTCACGCGCGGCACCGCCGCGTCGGCGATCCGGAGGTAGGAGCGGAGGGTCGCCTCCGTGACGTTGCCCATCACCAGGCTCGTCGCGGACCTCACGACGCGCAGCCCGGGCAGGTCCCACGGCTGGGTCTGGCTGCCCCCGTCGACGTCGTCGGCCAGCCGCCAGCCCGCGCTCGTCCGCACCGCCGTGAAGTAGGTGTCGAACGCGCGCGGCCCGGTGTCGTAGCCGGTGAGCCGGTAGCGACCCTCCACGCGAGCGACCCACGCTCCGCGCCCCAGCTCGGTCACCCGGTCGGTCGACAGCGGCGGGGCGACCTGGACGGTGCCGTACTCCACGCCAGCCACTGGGAGGAGAGCCATGGCGTCGTATGCCGCGAGCTGCCTTGTCCCGTAAGCAGATCGCGGGTCGGCGAGAGTGGCGGTGAAGGCCGCTCGGTCGTGCCCGGTGATGGCGCGTGCGCGCGCATCCAGGAGTGCGGCCAGAGCCGCCTCCCGCTCCGGCCCATCGGTCGTCGCAGGGCCGTCACCGTCGGAGGTGGACCTCGACGTGGAACCGGTCCCACCCCCGGAGGGCGACCCGGAGCACCCTCCAAGCCACAGCGCCCCGATCCCACCGGTCACGACGACCTTTCGGGTGACGCCCGGCGGCTCCTCGCCCGGCGCTTCGCCCGGCTCCCCGTCCGGCCGACCGTCGACCGACAGCCCGCTCTCCTCGGACGCCAGGTCGCCACGAGCGGCAGGCGTGAGCAACCGACGGATCACCCGGTCATGCTAGGGGCGGCCCCTCCGACGCGCAGGCATCAGCCGACCTGCTCCTGCCACCGGGCATCGGGGTCGGACACCACCCGCACCTGCTGGGCGCCGACCGGCGACAGCAGACCTGAGGACACGAACCGGTCGACACAGGCCCGGTCCTCGGGGTCGAGGACGAGCTCGAGCCCAGTCCGCGGCGTCGACCGGTCGATGACCGGCAGCTGTGCGAGGGCCGTGACCATGCACCCGTCACAGTGGATGTCGCGCGCCGGGCAGGTCGTGCAGTCAACTCTCATCGACTCCATGGCGTGCTCCCTTCGTGTTGTCGTTGTCACCAACGCTAGGAGAGACCACCGACAGCCCACCGGGCCTGATGAGCGACGAACCACGGGTGCCCGGCTCAGACCCGGGCGAGCACCTCGCCGTGGACGATGACGAACCAGCCGTCGGGTGCCGCGCCCCACTCCTGCCACGCCGCGGCATACGACGCGAGGTCGGCGTCGCTGCGGCCGGCCTCCCGCGCCTGGTCCGCGAACGCCGACTGCAGCGCCCGCGCCTGCCACGACTCCGACCACCAGCGGCGGGACTCCGGGGTGGCGTAGCACCACGTCGACGCCGAGCCCTCGGCCTGGACCAGCCCCGCCTCCAGAGCCCAGGACAGCAGCCGACGCCCGGCATCGGGCTCGGCGCCGTTGCCCCGGGCCACCGCGCGATAGGTGTCGAGCCACGCCGTCAGCCCGTCGGCCGGCGGCCACCACGTCATCGCCCCGTAGTCCGCGTCCCGCACCGCGACCAGGCCACCGGGACGGCATACGCGACGCATCTCGCGCAACGCGCCCACCGGATCGGCGAGGTGCTGCAGGACCTGGTGTGCGTGGACGACATCGAAGGAGCCATCGGCCCAGGGAAGGTCCATGACGTCGGCCTGCTCGAACCGCGTTGTCCGGTCACCGCGTTCGGCCGCTGCAGCCCGCGCGACCTCGAGGACGTCAGGCCCCGGCTCGATCCCGACGACCTCACCGGGTGCCACGGCCGAGGCCAGGTCGAGGGTGATCGACCCCGGGCCGCAGCCGATGTCGAGCACCGTCATCCCCGGCGTCAGGTACGGGAGCAGGTATGCCGCGGAGTTGGCGGCCGTGCGCGTCGCGTGGGCGACGACGACCGAAGGGTGGTGGCCGTGGGTGTAGCGAGCAGTGGTCATCGACTCATCCTGCGTCGCCACCCGCGCGCCTCGCAGGCCGTGTCAGTGCTCGGACCTAGCGTCGTCGTCATGCCGATGATCCAGGGCACCCTCGACGACCTCGGGACGCCGCTCGCCGACGTCACGTTCGTCGTCGTCGACCTGGAGACGACCGGTGGCAGCCCTCGCGACTGCGGCATCACCGAGATCGGCGCGGTCAAGGTGCGCGGTGGCGAGGTGCTCGGGGAGTTCCAGACCCTCGTCCACCCCGGCGAGCCGATCCCGGCGTTCATCCAGGTGCTCACCGGGATCACCGACGCGATGGTCGGCTCGGCGCCGCGGATCCAGTCGGCCCTCCCTGCCTTCCTCGAGTTCGCCGGCGACGCCGTCCTCGTGGCCCACAACGCCGGCTTCGACATCTCCTTCCTCAAGGCCGCGGCCCTCCAGACCGGCCACCCATGGCCCGGCAACAGAGTCCTCGACACCGTCCACCTGGCCCGGCAGCTCGTCCAGCGTGACGAGGTGCCCAACCACAAGCTGTCCAACCTGGCCGTGCTCTTCCGGGCCGGGACGACCCCCGACCACCGAGCACTGCACGACGCGCGGGCGACGGTCGACGTGCTCCACGGGCTCATCGAGCGGGTCGGCTCACTCGGCGTCCACTCCCTGGAGGAGCTCGCGGCATACACCTCGCGGGTCAACCCGGCGACCCGACGCAAACGCTGGCTGGCCGACGGGCTGCCTTCTGCCCCAGGGGTCTACGTCTTCAAGGACGACCGCGGCCGGGCCCTCTACGTCGGCACCTCGGTCGACATCCGCACCCGCGTCCGGTCCTACTTCACCGCCTCGGAGAAGCGCTCACGGATGGGCGAGATGGTCCGCCTCGCCGCGTCGGTGACGCCGATCGTCTGTGCCACAACCCTGGAGGCCGAGGTACGAGAGCTGCGACTCATCGCCGAGCACAAGCCGCGCTACAACCGCCGCTCGACCCGTCCCGAGCGGGCCCAGTGGGTCAAGCTGACCGTCGAACCCTTCCCGCGGCTGTCCATCGTGCAACGCGTCCGGTCCGACGGCGCCCGCTACGTGGGGCCGTTCCACTCCCGTGTCTCCGCCGAGTCCGCGATCGCTGCCGTCCACGAGGTCCTCCCGCTGCGCCAGTGCACCAAGCGCCTCTCGGCGACCCGCCCGACGGCCGCCTGCGCTCTGGCCGAGATGGGCCGCTGCGGCGCTCCCTGCAGCGGCGCGCAGAGCATCGACTCGTATGCCGCGGTCGTCGAGGAGGCGATCGCCCTGCTCGCCGGCGACGGCCGACGGGTCATGCAGGCTCTCACCGGTCGGCTGCGGACGCTGTCCGAGCAGGAGCGCTTCGAGGACGCCGGCACCCTGCGTGACCGGGTCATGGCCCTGGTGCGGGGCGTCGCCCGGGCCCAGCGGATCGAGCCGCTCGCCCGCAGCGAGGAGCTCGTGGCGGCTCGCCCGTCGATCCGCGGTGGCTGGGACCTGGTGTGCGTCCGCTACGGCCGGCTCGCCGCCAGCACCCACTCCCCCCGTGGTGCCGACCCGATGCCCTACGTCGCCGCGCTCCAGGCCAGCGCTGAGGTCATCTCCCCCGGCTGCGCACCGGCTCCGGCCGGCCTGCCAGAGGAGACCGACAAGATCCTGCGCTGGCTCGAGGCTCCGGGCGTGCGGATCGTCCACCTCGAGGGCGAGTGGTCCTGCCCGGTCGGGGGGCTCGGCGCGGCCCGGGCCGAGCTCGAGCCGCTGGCCACCGCCCGACGCGAGGTCGCGGGCTTCGTCGCCACCGCCTGACCGACCCCAACATGGCCGCTCCACCGGCCCGCGACACCTCCAAGAACCTCACGCGGGCCGCCTGACCGCAGCGTCCGCGGCATACGACGTCGATAGGCTGGACCTCGTGATCACTGCCATCGTCCTCATCACCGCCGACGTCGACAAGATCCCCGAGGTGGCCGAGGCCATCGCCGAGATCGACGGTGTGACCGAGGTCTACTCGGTCACTGGCGACGCAGACCTCATCGCGATGGTGCGGGTCCGCGAGCACGAGCAGTTCCACGACGTCATCGCCGGGACGGTCAACAAGGTTCCCGGCGTCCTCAGCACCTCGACGCACATCGCGTTCCGCACATACTCCCGCCACGACCTGGAGTCCGCGTTCAGCCTCGGCATGGACGACTGACCCCCCCTTAAATTATCGGGTCCTCGGGGTTGTTGGCTCTGCACCCGAGAAGCTTTGTCGGGTGCAGAAGGTAGTACCCCGAGGACCCGATAACTTCGCGTTGGGGAGACGGGGGCCAGCGCGGGGCCGGGGTCGGAGGGCGGAGGGCTGAGGTCGCGCGGGCTCGGGGCGTCAAGCCTGGTGGCCGCGCGTCGCCGCGACCCACCGGTCGAGCGCCGCGGCAGCATCCCCCGAGTCGATGGCTTCCCCAGCCTTCACCACGCCGGTCCGCACCGCCCGCACGAGGTCGTCACGGTCGGTGACCGATGCGCCGGAGGCGCAGGCGAGCGCCGCGCCGGCGTTGAGGACGACGGCGTCGCGGACGGCTCCTTGCCCACCTTCGAGCAGGGCACGGGCGACGGCCGCGTTGTATGCCGCGTCGGCGCCGCGCAGCGCGGACAACGGGTGACGGCCGACGCCCACGTCCTCGGGCGACAGGGTGAACTCCTGCACGGTTCCGGAGTCGACCCACCAGAGCGTCGAGGAGTCGGCGACGGTCAGCTCGTCCAGGCCGTCATCGCCACGGAAGACCACCGCCCGCGAGCCGCGGTCGGCGAACACACCGGCCATGAGGGGTGCCATCCGGGCGTCGGCCACACCGACGGCGGCCGACGTCGGCCGGGCCGGGTTGGTGAGCGGCCCGAGGAAGTTGAAGACCGTCGGGATCGCCAGCCCGGCGCGCGCCGGGCCGGCATGCCGCATCGACGGGTGGAACGCCTGGGCGAAGCAGAACGTGATCCCGGCCTCGACGGCCACCTGTCCCACTCGTTCGGGGGCGAGCGACAGGTCGACCCCGAGCGCCTCGAGGACGTCGGCCGAGCCCGATGACGAGGACGCCGCGCGGTTGCCGTGCTTGACGACAGTGACACCCGATCCGGCGATGACGATCGCCGCCATCGTGGAGATGTTGACCGTGTGCTGGCGGTCGCCGCCGGTGCCGACGATGTCCAGCGTCGGCCCGGGGACGGTGATCGTGTTGGCGTGCTCGATCATCACGTCGGCCAGGCCGCGCAGCTCGGTGACCGTCACTCCCTTGGCGCGCAGCGCCACCAGGAACCCGGCCACCTGCACCAGGGAGGCCTCGCCGCCCATGATCTGGTCCATGGCCCAACGGGCCTCGGCATCGTCCAGGTCACGGCGTTCGAGCAGCGACGTCAACAGGTCCGGCCACGTGGGAGCGGCCGGAGCGCCGTCGGTCACGGGTCAGGCCCGGGCAGTGCCGCGAACGACGTCGGCGACGCCGTTCGCGAGGGCGATCGCATCGAGCGGATGCGGCACGACGTGGTCGGCGAAGGACCAGGTCGCCAACCAGGCGTCCTGCGGGCGACCGGTGAGCACGAGGATCGGGGGGCAGTCGTAGATCTCGGACTTCAGCTGACGACAGAGGCCCAGACCGCCGGCCGGGACGGCCTCACCGTCCAGGACGAGGAGGTCGAAGTGAGCCGACTCGACGGCTTCGATGACCGCCGCGGGCGTGGCGCACTCGCGCCACTCGATGACCTCCACATCGCGCGCGGGCCGGCGGCCGACGGCTGCCCGGACGGCGTCACGCGTGGTGATGTCGTCGCTGTAGAGGAGGACGGAAACTTGTCGCACCTCGCGGTCGTTGGGAGCAGAGGATGCAGCCGAGGGCGTGGCCGTCGAAGACGTCATGACGGCGATCCTAGCGACCACCCGTGCGGAGCGAACGACCCTCCCGCACACAATCGGGGGGGTCGCTGCCCATCGCGACGCGATTACCGACATAATGGCGCCCGTGGCGACTACAGCATCGACTCAGCCTGCCTCCCGAGGCCCAGTTCCGAGCATCCCGGGCCACGGTCCGGCGACGCGCCCCAACATGGTGGCCATGGGCACCATCGTGTGGCTGTCCAGCGAGCTCATGTTCTTCGCAGGCCTGTTCGCGATCTACTTCACGATCCGCGCCGTGCGCGTGGACCTGTGGGCCGAGAAGACGGCCGACCTCAACGTGAAGTTCGCGTCGATCAACACGCTGATCCTCGTGGTGTCCTCGGTCTGGTGCCAGCTCGGTGTCTGGAAGGCCGAGCACGGGCAGTCGCACCGGACCGGCGGCCTGCTCGACATCCGCAACTGGGGCATGCGCGAGTGGTACGTCCTCACCTATGTCTTCGGGGCGATGTTCGTCTCCGGCCAGGTCTGGGAGTACGCCAACCTGGTCAAGGAGGGCACGACGCTCTCCAGTGATGTCTACGGATCGGTGTTCTACCTGGCCACCGGCTTCCACGCGCTGCACGTGACCGGCGGCCTGGTTGCCTTCCTCCTCATCATCGGGCGGACCTTCACCACACGGCACTACAGCCACAACCAGGCCATCGGCGCCGTCGTCACCTCCTACTACTGGCACTTCGTCGACGTCGTGTGGATCGCTCTGTGGGCGACCATCTACCTGCTCAAGTGAGGACCGCCACCGTGACCGCTCTGGCCGCCAAGCGCCGCCACCCCGCCGCCTTTGCCTTCCTCCTCCTGCTCGCCCTGCTCGTCACCGGCACGGCGTATGCCGCGTTCGCACCGCGTCCGGCCCAGGCCGCCACGCTCGGCGCCGACCAGGTCGTCGAGGGCAAGAAGCTCTTCCAGGCCAACTGCTCGACGTGCCACGGTCTCAACGCCGAGGGCAAGTCCCTCGGTGACGGCACCGAAGCCGGTCCGGCCCTCGCCGGAGTCGGCGCGTCGGCCGTGGACTTCCAGATGGGCACCGGCCGGATGCCGCTGGCCGCCCCCGGCATCCAGGCCCAGCGCCAGCAGAAGATCCTGTTCACCCCCGAACAGATCTCCCAGGTCGCGGCATACATCGCCTCCCTGGCCCCCGGCCCCGCGGTCCCGACCAGCAGCGACTACGACCCGGCCACCGGCAACGCCGCCAAGGGCGGTGCGCTCTTCCGGGTCAACTGCGCGATGTGCCACAACTTCGCCGGCTCCGGCGGCGCCCTCACCCGCGGCAAGTACGCCCCGTCACTCATGGGTGTCGCACCCAAGGACGTCTACGAGGCGATGGTCACCGGCCCGCAGTCCATGCCCGTCTTCAACGACACCAACATCGACCCGCAGGGCAAGCGCGACATCATCGCCTTCCTGCAGACCGTCCACGACTCCCCCACACCCGGGGGCATGAAGCTCGGTGCGCTCGGCCCGGTCTCCGAGGGCCTGTTCGCCTGGATCTTCGGTCTCGGCATCCTGATCGGCTGCGCCATGTGGCTGGGCCAGAAGTCCGCGTGAGAGGAAACGAACCCCGATGAGCGAGCACGACACCCCTGACACCGCGGTCGTCCCCGCCGACGACTTCGGCCACGGCGCGGTCCGCCTCGACGAGGGACACGTCATCGGCACCGGCGGCCTTCCCGACCGGTTCGAGAACCCCGGCCTCCCGCCGCACCAGCCGCGCATGTCCGACCTCACCGAGGCGGGCGCCAAGCGCGCCGAGAAGCAGGTCGCGGCGCTGTTCTCGGTGTCGATCCTCGGCACCCTCGTCTTCCTCGTCTCCTACTTCGCGATCGCCAGGGACACCTACGTGTTCATCCCGGGCATCGGCGACGTGGACCTGTCCAACGTGGTGCTCGGCACCAGCCTGGGCGCCGCCCTGCTGGGCATCGGCCTCGGCGCGGTCCACTGGGCCAAGACCCTCATGCCCGACCACGAGTCGGTCGAGATGCGTCACACGATGCGCTCCTCGGAGGAGCGTCGCCAGGGCTTCGTCGACACCTTGCGCGCCGGCGGCGAGACCTCGCAGCTGACCCGGCGACCGCTCATCAAGGTCACCCTTGGCGCGGCCATGGGCCTGTTCGCCCTGCCGCTGCTCGTCCAGCTCGTCGGTGGCCTCGGCCGGCTGCCCAAGAACGAGCTGTCGCTCACCTATTGGAGCGGCGAGGTCGGACCCGACGGCAAGCCGCACTTCAAGCCGCTGCGCCTGGCGCGCGACCCCGAGGGCACCCCGATCAAGGCCGAGGACGTGACGATCGGCTCGGTCTTCCACGTCCAGCCAGACGGGCTCCTTCCCGACCCCACGAGTGACGAGCCCGAGCTGCGGGCCGGCCTGGAGTCAGGGATCCTGGAGGCCAAGTCCAAGGCCGCCGTCCTGCTCATGCGCCTCAACCCGAGCGACATCAAGTCCCAGAAGGAGAAGGACTGGGGTTACGACGGCATCGTCGCCTACTCCAAGATCTGCACCCACGTGGGCTGCCCCGTCGGCCTCTACGAGCAGCAGACCCACCACCTGCTCTGCCCCTGCCACCAGTCGACCTTCGACGTGACCGATGACTGCAAGGTCATCTTCGGCCCGGCCAAGCGGCCGCTGCCGCAGCTGAAGATCACGGTCGACGACGAGGGCTACCTCATCGCCACCCAGCCGTTCCGCGAAGCGGTCGGCCCGAGCTTCTGGGAGCGTGGACAGTGAGCGCGTCAACCTCATCGCGACCGGCCGACGCCCTGCGCGACGGCGACAGCAAGCACGCCGCCCCGACGAGCAAGGCCGCCCAGAAGGTCGGTGGTGTCGCCGGCTGGATCGACGACCGGACCGGCGCTGCGGGCGGGGTCAACTACCTGCTCAAGAAGGTCTTCCCCGACCACTGGTCGTTCATGCTCGGCGAGATCGCGATGTACTCGATGATCGTCTGCCTGCTGTCCGGGGTGTTCCTCACCTTCTGGTTCGTCCCGAGCGCCGGCGAGGTCGTCTACCACGGCTCGTTCGCCCCGCTCCAGGGCGTGAAGATGTCCGAGGCCTACCAGTCGACCCTGGACATCTCCTTCGACATCCGCGGCGGTCTGGTCATCCGACAGATCCACCACTGGGCTGCGCTCATGTTCACGGTCGCGGTGTCGGCGCACATGTTCCGCGTCTTCTTCACCGGTGCGTTCCGCAAGCCGCGTGAGCTCAACTGGGTGATCGGCTGCATCCTGTCGATGCTCGCCATCGTCGAGGGCTTCGCCGGCTACTCCCTGCCCGACGACCTGCTGTCCGGTACCGGCCTGCGCGCCGCCGAGGGCTTCATGCAGTCGGCCCCCGTCGTCGGCTCCTACCTGGCCTACCTGGTCTTCGACGGGCCGTTCCCCGGCGAGGCGATCATCCCGCGCCTGTACTCCGTGCACGTCCTGCTCCTGCCGGCCATCCTGATCGGCTTGTTCACGGCGCACATCGTGCTCGTCGCGGTCCAGAAGCACACCCAGTTCCCCGGGCCGGGCAAGACCAACGACAACGTGGTGGGCTACCCCGTCATGCCCGTGTATGCCGCGAAGGCCGGTGGCTTCTTCTTCATCGTCTTCGGCGTCATCTCGCTGATGGCGGCCCTGATCCAGATCAACCCGATCTGGGGCTACGGGCCCTACGACCCCTCCCCCGTCACGGCCGGCTCGCAGCCGGACTGGTACATGGGCTTCGCCGACGGCGCCCTGCGCATCACGCCGAACTGGCTGGAGTTCACCGCGCTCGGCTACACCGTCAGCCTCAACATCGCGCTGGGCGCCCTGGGGCTCATCCCGGTCTTCTACGGGGTGGCCATCGCCTACCCGTTCGTCGAGGGCTGGATCAAGGGCGACAAGGGCGAGCACCACCTGCTCGACCGGCCCCGCAACGTTCCGGTCCGCACCGCCCTGGGTGTCGCCGCGCTCACCTACTACTTCATCTTCATGTTCGCGGCGGGCAACGACATCATCGCCATCAAGCTGGGCATGTCGATCAACGACATCACCCACTTCTTCCAGGCGACGCTGTTCTTCCTGCCGATGCTGATGTTCTGGATCACCAAACGGATCTGTCTGTCGCTCCAGCGGCACGACCGCGACCTGGTCCTCCACGGCCGGGAGAGCGGGACCATCATCCGGACGGCCGACGGCAAGTTCTTCGAGCGGCACGAGGATCTCGACCCGTACACCCGCTGGCCGCTGGTCCAGCAGGACCCCGTCCACCCGATCCAGCTCGAGTCCGGAGTCGACGCCAACGGGGTGGCCCGCAAGGGTGCCCGCAAGGAACGGCTGCGCGCGAAGCTGTCGAACTTCTACTTCCGCGACGCCGTCAACCCGGTCACGCCGGCCGAGCTGGCCGCCGCCCATGTCGGCCCGGGTCACGAGGCGATCGACGCCGAGCCGCCGACGCACGAGATCGAGCCGGACAAGGTCGATGGCCGGATGGGTATCGACGCCGTGCACGACGACTCCCACGAGTTCGGGTCCTCGACCCACTGACCGACACGTTGTCCCGTATGCCGCGCACCCTCACCCGGGTGCGCGGCATACGGCGTTCTGCGAGCCTTGAGCGTTGACGCCATGGTGGAACTGACACGGGTCGAGTTCGAGGAGGCGGTGGGAGACGCTCTCGACGCGGTGCCGGCGGACCTGCTGGACCTGTTGGACAACGTCGTCTTCCTCGTCGAGGACGAGCCGCCGAGCGACGACCCGGACCTGCTCGGGATCTACGAGGGCACACCGCTCACCGAGCGGGACAGCGGCTGGGCGGCCGGGTCACTCCCGGACCGGATCACCATCTTCCGCGGTCCGCTGCAGCGGATGTGCACCGACCGTGAGGAGCTCCTCGAGGAGATCGCGGTGACCGTGGTGCATGAGATCGCGCACCATTTCGGGATCGGGGACGCCGCACTGCACGACCTCGGCTGGGGCTGAGGGGGCTCAGCCCCGCCCTGGTCAGTTCAGGGCGCTCTGCTGCTGCCAGCCGGCGTAGCTGTACTGCCAGACCCCGATGCCCTCGGTCGGCAGGAACGGTCGGTTGGAGCCGACGAACTTGACCACGTCACCGACCTTGGACAGGTTGTACATCCAGATGGCGTTGGACGGGGACACGTTGACACACCCGTGCGAGACGTTGGTGTTGCCCTGCGAGGCGACCGACCACGGGGCGGAGTGGATGTACTCGCCGGTCCAGGTGAGCCGCAGGTCCCAGTCGACCTTCTCCCGGTAGTAGTCCTTGTTGCCCTTGGGGATGCCACTCGTGGCCGAGTCCATGATGACCGTCGGCTGCTTCTCGATGATCACCTTGGTTCCCGAGCGGGTGATGTAGGGCATCTGGTTGCGCCCGGTGGACACCGGTACGGTCCGCAGCAGCCTGCCGTTCTGGGTGACGGTCATCTGGTGGGTGGCGATGTTGACTGTGCTGATCGTGGCCGCCCCCACCGTGAACCCACCGCTCTCGTCGTTGCCGACCCACTTGTTGTCACCGGTCTGGACGCCGGTGAGGGGAGCCTTGACGGTGACCTTGGTGCCGGCGATCCAGTAGTTCTTGGGTCGCCACATGAGCTGACGGTTGTCGAGCCACCCCCAGGACCCCGCCTGCTTGGGAACGGTCGTGATGCTGACCGCCTTCTCGACCGCTGCCCGGTAGGCCTTGGACGTGACCTGGGAGTCGAACTGGATGGCGACCGGCATACCGACGCCGACCGTCATGCCGGTGTAGTTGATCCCGTAGGTCGCGATCGTCGCGGGCTTGAGGGTCGTGAACGTGGTGCGCTCGTGCGTCGTCGTGCCGTCGGGCGCGGCCGCGTCGACCTGGACGGTGTAGGAGGCGGCCGGCTTCATCCGGGCCGATGCCTTCCAGCTGCCGTCGCTGCCGAGGGCACCGGTGAGCGTGCTGCCCTTGGCGTCGGTGACGGTGACCTTCTTGATCGTCCCGGCCTTGGCCGACACGGTGATCGGGGCGTCGGGGCGCACGTTGACCGCCCGGTCGGCCGGGCTCACGACGATCTCGGCCGGCGTCGGCTTGGCCGCCGGGGTGCTGGATGACCCGCCCGCTCCTGCCTGTGCCGCCGAGGACGCGGACCCGTTACCGGTCTTGGCCACCGAGACGCCGGAACAGCCGGCAAGGCCGATGGCCAGGGCGCCGGCCGACGCCGCGGTGGCGATGCGGGCAAGAGAGGGACGCTGGCGGAGCGGGACGGTCACGTAGGGCACCTAGGGGGACGAAACGGAAGACGCGTAACGGATGAGGCCGAGCATGAATGAACGCCTGCCCGGCCCGACCGCCATTCTACGCGTTTCCCGGCGGTGCCAGGAGCAGGTGACCGCCTACAGAGCGTGTTCGCCCTTGAAGTACTCAAAGGTCCAGCCGACGAGCGCCACGACGCCGAAGCTGCTGCCGATGATGAACAGCCACCAACCGACGGCCAGTCCGAGGAAGCACAGGGCCGCGCTGGAGCCCAGGAAGAGCGGCCACCAGCTGTAGGGGGCGAAGAACCCGTAGTCGCCCTCGAACTGGTCGATCTCGCCGGCCTCGTCGTCATCGGGGCGTGGGCCCATCCGCTTGCCGGTGAACCAAGCGTAGAACGCGATCATGAAGGCGAGGAGGGTCGCGAGGAACAGGCCCACCGCACCCACGGGCTCGCGCCAGTGGCCCCACAGTCCGTAGAGCAGGCCGGCGCAGGCGAAGAACACGCCCAGCACGGCGAACATCCGGTACTCGATCTTCATCAGCGGGTCCCTCCACGAACCTCTTGCAGCACGTCGGGATCAGCCGTGGGTGCGCCGATGGGCACCTCGGTCCCGTGCGCAAGGTCGAAGGCTGGGCGCTCGGACCGGATGCGGGGCAGGGAGTCGAAGTTGTGACGCGGGGGCGGGCACGAGGTGGCCCACTCCAGGGAGTTGCCGTAGCCCCACGGGTCGTCCACGGTCACCCGCGGCGCGTACTTCCACGTCTTCCAGACGTTGTAGGAGAACGGGATCATCGAGGCGCCGAGGAGGAAGGCACCGGCCGTGGAGATCTGGTTGAGGAGGGTGAAGCCGTCCTCGGGAAGGTAGTCCGCGTAGCGACGCGGCATACCCCAGATGCCCAGTACGTGCTGGATGAGGAAGGTCGTGTGGAAGCCGATGAACAGCATCCAGAAGTGGATCTTGCCCAGCCGCTCATCGAGCATCCGGCCGGTCAGCTTGGGCCACCAGAAGTAGTAGCCGGCGAACATCGCAAAGACCACGGTGCCGAACACCACGTAGTGGAAGTGCGCCACGACGAAGTAGGAGTCGGACAGGTGGAAGTCGAGCGCCGGGCTGGCCAGGATGACGCCGGTCAGGCCACCGAAGAGGAAGGTCACGAGGAAGCCGACAGCCCACAGCATGGGCGTGTCCATCGAGATCTTGCCGCCCCACATGGTGCCGATCCAGTTGAAGAACTTCACACCGGTTGGCACGGCGATCAACATCGTCATGACCGCGAAGAAGGGCAGGAGCACCTGACCGGTCGCGTACATGTGGTGGGCCCACACGCTCATCGACAGGGCGGCGATGGCGATCGTCGCGTAGACGAGGGTCTTGTAGCCGAAGATCGGCTTGCGCGAGAAGACCGGGATGACTTCGGAGATGATGCCGAAGAAGGGCAACGCGATGATGTAGACCTCGGGATGCCCGAAGAACCAGAACACGTGTTGCCAGAGCATCGGCCCGCCGTTCTCCGGGTCGAAGACGTGGGCTCCGAAGCGGCGGTCTGCGCCGAGGGCGAAGAGCGCGGCGGCCAGAACGGGGAAGACGAGCAGCGCGAGGAGGGAGGTGACGAGCACGGTCCAGGTGAAGATCGGCATCCGGAACATCGTCATGCCGGGAGCGCGCATGCACAGGATGGTCGTGATGAAGTTGACGGCACCCATGATCGTGCCGAAACCGCCGAGCGCCAGACCGAACACCCACAGGTCGCCACCCAGGCCGGGGCTGTACACGGTGTCCGACAGCGGGGCGTAGGCGAACCAGCCGAACGAGGCCGCACCGTGGGGGGTGAGGAAGCCGGCCGAGGCGATGATGCCGCCGAAGGCGTAGAACCAGTAGGCGAGCATGTTCAGGCGCGGGAACGCCACGTCGGGAGCGCCGATCTGCAGCGGCATGAGCGCGTTGGCGAAGCCGGCGAACAGGGGCGTCGCGAAGAGCAGCAGCATGATCGTGCCGTGCATCGTGAAGAGCTGGTTGAACTGGTCGGGGTTGTCGACGACCTGCAGACCGGGCTCGAAGAGCTCGGCGCGGATGAGCAGGGCGAGGACGCCACCGAAGAGGAAGAAGATGAAGGAGGTGATGAAGTAGAGGTTGCCGATCACCTTGTGGTCGGTCGTGGTCATCCACTTGACCGCCGTGCGACCCGGGTGGCGCTCGCGTGCGGGGGCGAGGCGGGTGGGCTCGTCGATTGCTGCCATGTCAGTTCGCTCCCGGGTTGAGCAGGTTCTGGTCCTCCGGGAGTACCGGCGACCGGTTGAGGCTGTTGTCGAGCAGCCCCCCGTTGCCTTGCGCGGTCAGGTCCGCGACGTGCTGGTCGAAGTCGGCCTGGCTGACCACCTTGACGTTGAAGAGCATCTGGGAGTGGTAGGCGCCGCAGAGCTCGGCGCACTTGCCCTGGAAGGTGCCGATCTGGGTGGGCACGACCTGGAACCGGTTGACCCGACCGGGGATCATGTCCAGCTTCTGCAGGAACGCGGGGATCCAGAACGAGTGGATGACGTCACGGGAGGTCAGGTTGAACTGGGTCCGCTTGTTGAGCGGGAGGTACAGGGTCGGCAAGGTGGCCTCGACACCCGGCTTGCCGCTGAGCTCGGCCATCGTGCCGGCCTCGTGGACGTTGGGCTCGATGTAGTTGAAGTCCCAGCTCCACTGCTTGCCGACGACGTTGACCGTCAGGTCGGGCTTCTTGGAGACGTCGAGCAGGGCCGACTCGTCGCGGGCGGTGTAGACGAAGAAGACGGCCACCATGAGGACCGGGACGATCGTGTAGAGGACCTCGAGCGGCACGTTGTACTTCAGCTGCGGCGGCAGCTCGTCGTCGCCGGGCTTGCGCCGGTAGGCGATGACGCACCAGATGATCAGGCCCCACACGATGACACCGACGATCGCCAGGGTCAGCCAGCCACCGACCCACAGGTTGCGAACCCGCACCGCGCCCTCGTCCTTGCCCGGCAGGAGCAGGCCGTCGCTCCACTTGGCCCGACAGCCGGACAGCGCCAGGACCGTGACCACGGCCAACACACCGGCAACGGAGGTCCGGCGAAGCCGTGAGGCGGCCGGGAGGTGGTCAGGCAGACGCACGGTGCACCTTCTTCGTCGACGAGTTCGGTTTTCGCTCAAACCATAGTGGAAGGGGTGCGCTCGGCGCAGGCAGGGGGAGGCTAACGTCAGGGCGTGCCGGATCGTTCCCCGGGGCGGGTCGCCCTCGACGCAGCAGCGTCTCGCCTGCACCCCGTCGCGCGCGAGACCTTGCTCGCCGCCGTCGAGGAGGGCTGGGCCGATCCGCGCCGCCTGCACGCCGAGGCCCGCACCGCTCGGCGTCTCCTCGACGAGGCCCGGGAGATCGTGGCCACCGGCCTGTCCGTGCGTCCCCCGGAGCTCTCCTTCGTCCCCGGCGGCTGGGGCCTGCCCACGGCACTGTCCGGGCTGATCCACGCCCGCCGGCGGGTCGGTGACGTCGTCGTCGCCTCGGCCGTCGAGCAGGAGCAGGTCCTCGCCCGTGGCGCCTCGGTCGTCCCGGTCGACCGGCTCGGTCGGGTGGATCTGGACCAGTGGTCGTATGCCGTGCGCTCGCCGGGCGTGGCGGCGGCAGCCCTGCAGTCGGCCAACGGGGAGGTCGGCACGGCCCAGCCGCTCCCCCGGGCCCACGCGGAGGCGAGGGCACACGGCATACCGCTGCTCGTCGACGCCTCCGCGAGCCTCGGCCGGCTTCCCGCACCCGTCGACTTCGACGTCCTCGTCGGCGAGGCGACCTCGTTCGCGGGACCTCCGGCCGTGGGCCTGCTCGTCGTCCGAGAGGGCACCCGGTGGGCGTTGCCAGGGCCTCGTCGCGAGGCCGAGTTCGGGCGGGCCGAGGCTGCGCCGTGGGTTCCGCTCGCCCTCGCCGCCGCCGAGGCCTGGCAGCAGGTCGCCGCGACCCGCGAGGCCGACGACGCGCTGGCCCGCGCGCTCGTCGACCGGATCCGGGCGACCGCGGTGGGGATCGTCGACGTCGAGGTCGTCGGCGACCCGGTGGACCGACTCCCCCATGTCGTGACCTTCTCGGCGCTCTACCTCGACGGCGAGGCGGTGGTCCACGATCTGGACCGGCGCGGGTTCGCCGTCGCGTCGGGGTCGGCGTGCACCGCCAGCGTTCTCGAGCCGAGCCACGTGCTGGCCGCCATGGGCGCGCTGACCCACGGCAACATCCGGGTCACCCTGCCGCTGCCGTCGATCACTCCGGGTTTGGAGGCACAGGTCGCGGCCTTCTGCACGGCGCTGCCCGACACCGTCACGGCGTTGCGGGTCGCGCACGGGGTCGAGGACCTGTGAACGGGGAACCCGACGCGCCCGGCCCCGATGTCGACGCCCGCGGCCTGCGTTGCCCGCTCCCGGTGATCCGGCTGGCCCGGCTCGCCACCCGCCTCCCGCCCGGCCACCGGGTCCTCGTGTGGGCGACCGACCCGGCCGCCGCTGCCGACATCCCGGCCTGGTGCCGGATGCGCGGACACACGGTGACGGTCACCGACGAGGGCGAGCACGCGGCATACGCCGTCGTCCTCGGCTCAGCCCCAGACTGAGGTGAGGTCGAGCGCAGCGGCGAGGCGGCGGCGGTAGTCCGCGCGAGCGATCTCCACGACGCCCAACGTGCGCAGGTGGGTCGTCGCCCACTGGACGTCGACCAGCCGGCGCGGGTCGCCATCGGCGAAACACCGCTCTGCGAGCGCCATCAGGGCGACCTTGGACGCGTCCCGCGCAGTGTGGAACATCGACTCCCCCGCGAAGAGGCCACCGATGCCCAGGCCGTAGAGGCCACCGACGAGCCGCCCCTCCGCGTCCCAGACCTCGATGCTGTGCGCCCACCCGAGCTCGTGCAGGTGGGTGTAGGCGGCGACGATCTCCGGGGTGATCCAGCGACCGTCCCGATTGGGGTCGGCACAGCCCGCGACGACCTCGGCAAAGGCCCGGTCGACGGTCGTGGAATAGCGCCGGCCCGACTGCCGCAGGCTGCGACTGACGCGCAACCCGCCAGGCAGCAGCACGCCCCGGGCGACCGGTGACCACCAGCCGATCGGTGCTTTCCCGAGCTCGCCGAGCCCCATGGGGAACAGCCCGAGGCGGTAGGCGCGCAGGATGGTCCCCGGTTCGAGGTCGGCCCCGATCGAGACGAGGTCCTCGGCGTCGGCGTCGGCGTCGGCGTCGGAGGAGTCCGCGGCGTCCTCGGGCGGCTGGCGGAGCCGCCAACGCGTCCGCGCCGGCTCGATCGGCGGCACCGGCGGCCGCCATGCCGGGGTGGTCAGGGCCGGGCGCAGGAGATGTGCGGCTCGATCTCGGCGGCGGCCTCCGCGCCGTATGCCGCGCCGAGACGGGCGAGGAAGGCGCCCTTGGCGATCGTGTACTCCTGGGTGCCGACCGTCTCCAGGACGTAGGTCGCCAGCATCGACCCCAGTTGGGCGCAGCGCTCGTGGCCGAGGCCGGCGGACAGACCGGTGAGGAAGCCGGCACGGAAGGCGTCACCCACGCCGGTCGGGTCGACGCGTCGGGTCTCCCCCGCCGCCGGGACCTCGATCGGGTCCTCACCCCGGCTCATGACGACGGCACCGTCCTTGCCCTTGGTGATCACCCGGGTGGTGACCCGCTCGGCGATCTCCTCAGCACTCCAGCCGGTCTTGGTCTCGCAGAGCTGGGCTTCGTACTCGTTGGTGAACAGGTAGTCGGCGCCGTCCACGAGCGGCCGGATCGTCTCGCCGTCGGCGAACGCGAGCTGCTGGGAGGGGTCGGCGATGAACCGGATCCCCCGGACACGGCACTCCTGCGTGTGCCGGACCATGGCGACCGGGTCGTCGGCCCCGATGAGGACGTAGTCCAGGCCGCCCACCCGGTCGGCGACCGGCTTGATCTCGATCATCCGGGCCTCGGACATCGCGCCGGCGTAGAAGGTGGCCATCTGGGCCATGTCGTTGTCGGTCGTGCACACGAACCGCGCGGTGTGCTTCGTCGAGCTGACGAGCACCGACGTGCAGTCGACGCCGTGCCGCTCCAGCCACGACCGGTAGTCGGCGAAGTCGTCGCCGACCGCCCCCAGCAGGATCGGCTTCTGCCCCAGCATCGCCATCCCGAAAGCGATGTTGGCCCCGACACCCCCACGTCGGATCTGCAGGTCGTCGGCGAGGAACGACACCGAGATCCGGTCCAGCTTCTCCAGGACGAGGGAGTCGGCGAACCGACCGTTGAACGTCATCAGGTGGTCGGTGGCGATGGACGCGGCGAGTGCGATCTTCACGACCGAAACCTATCGGACCGACCCGGGCGCACCGGCATACGCCGAAGGGCACCTGACCAGCTGGTCAGGTGCCCTTCGAGACGTGTGCCGGGTGAGGGCTCAGCTGAAGCTGTCGCCGCACGCGCAGGACGAGCCCGCGTTGGGGTTGTCGATCGTGAAGCCCTGCTTCTCGATGGTGTCGGCGAAGTCGATCGTCGCGCCCTGGAGGTAGGGGGCGCTCATCCGGTCGACGACGACCTCGACACCGCCGAAGTCGCGGACGAGGTCACCGTCGAGGTTGCGCTCGTCGAAGTACAGCTGGTAGATCAGGCCGGAGCAGCCACCGGGCTGGACGCCGACGCGCAGTCGCAGGTCGTCGCGGCCTTCCTGCTCGAGCAGGCTCTTGACCTTGCCCGCTGCGACGTCGGTGAGCTCGACGCCGTGCGCGGCTTCAGTGGTGGTCTCGGTGACCGGGGAGTCGAGCAGCTCGCTCATGGCAGGTCCCTTCGGTGTCATGGTCGATCGGTGGTCTATGCGGTCTGGGGCGGTCGCTGGGGTCAACCGCACGGGGCCGGGCTTTGTTCCGACCCGGTCAGGATACGTCAGGGGGTCGAGGTCATCGACGAGGCGACCACGTCGTGGCCACCCGCGCCGCCCGGGCGCGGAGGGTGCCGACCGGGTCGGTCATCGCCGCCTCGACCTGGTCGAGGGTCTCGGCGACGGCGTAGCAGCCGCTGATACCCAGCCCCATCGTCTCCCGGCGGCCGACCATGACCTGCCCGGCGATGACGACGGTCGGGGTGGCGGCGTCGAGTGCGGCCGTCGCGACCCCGGACACGACCTTGCCGGACAGGCTCTGCCAGTCGAAGCAGCCCTCCCCCGTGACGACGAGGTCGTGCCCACGAACCGCGTCCTCGAAGTCGACGGCGTCCAGGACCGCGCCGACGCCGCTGATCCGGTGGCCGCCGAGCAGCATGAGGGCGTAGCCGAGTCCACCCGCGGCGCCGGCGCCGGGCTCCTTCTCCGGACGACGCGGCTTGCCGCTGAGCAGGTCGACGCCGAACGGCTCGGTCGGGGCACCGGTGCTCCCGACCGCTCGGCCCACCGTCTCGGCGAACTGGCCGAGGGCCGCCTCGAGCTGCTGGGCGACCCCGGGCGTCGCACCCTTCTGCGGGGAGTAGACCGCGCTGGTGCCCTTGAAACCGAGCAGGGGGTTGTCGACATCGCTGGCGATGACCAGGTCGACGCCCCGGAACCTCTCGCGCACCTCGCGCAGTCCCGCCAGGTCGGGCACCGTCACGTCGGCGAGGGCGGCGCCGCCACGGGCGAGCGCCTCGGCCGGACCAGCGCCGAGCGCGGCGAGCAGCCCGGCCCCCGCGTCGTTCGTGGAGCTCCCGCCGAGGCCGATGACGATCCGCCGCGCACCTTCGCTCTCGGCGAGCTCGACGAGCTCCCCGACGCCCCAGCTGCTCGTGAGGGCCGGGTTGCGCTCGTCGGCCGCCAGCAGGTGCAGCCCGGCCGCCTGGGCGGACTCGACGTATGCCGTGCGCCCGGCCTCGCCGTCGACGACGAGGATCGCTGCCGGCACCGGACGCCCCAGCGGGTCGCTGACCGTGGCGACGACGACGTCGCCCCCGATGGCCGATGAG
This sequence comes from Intrasporangiaceae bacterium, assembly GCA_021324575.1. Lineage (GTDB taxonomy): Bacteria > Actinomycetota > Actinomycetes > Actinomycetales > Dermatophilaceae > Nostocoides. The sequence continues at coordinate 50,174 of JAJPIW010000080.1, forward strand.
GCGACGTCCAGGAAGCCGGGACCGCCGTCGGACAGCGGCATGATCGTCAGCTCGTCGTCGGGCGCGGCCTCGCGCCATCCGGCGGCGATGGCCTCGGCGGCCTGTGTCGCCGTGAGCGTGCCCGAGAACGAGTCCGGGGCAATGAGCACGCGCATGTCCGAATTCTAGGAGTCCCCCCGGTGACAGGATCGGTTCATGTCCTCGCCGTTCGACCAGTCCGCGGCGACGGTGCGGTTCGAGTGGGGGTTGGCCGGTGCCAGGGAGCTGGTCGGTCCCGGAGCCGTGTGCGTCGTCGTCGACGTCCTCTCCTTCACCACCTCGGTCGACGTCGCCTGCGCGCGCGGCGCGACCGTCCTGCCGTACCGCTGGGCCGATCCAACTGCGGTGTCGTATGCCGCGGCGCAGGGGGCAGTGCTGGCCGTCGGCCGGCGCTCGGCCGGGCCGGGCGCGGTCAGCCTGTCACCGGTCACACTGCGCGACGCGGCCGTCCTGGACCGAGTCGTCCTGCCGTCGCCGAACGGGTCCACGATCTGTGCGGAGGTCGCTGCGTCGGGAGCCACCGTCGTCGCCGGGTGCCTGCGCAACGCCGCGGCGGTCGGGGCCTGGGCCGCCGCCCGGATCGCACCGACCCCGGCCACCTCCCTGGAGGAGCCCTCCGGTGCCACCCCCCGGCGGCACGGCCCACGGGCTCTTGTCGTGGTGGCGGCCGGGGAGAAATGGGCGGACGGGTCGTTGCGCCCGTGCGCCGAGGACCTGTGGGGTGCTGGCGCCGTCCTCGCCGCCGTCGTCGGCTGGTGGCCCGAGGCGGAACTGAGCCCGGAGGCGGGTGTCGCGCTCGCGGCATACGAGGGCATGGCCGGTGACCTGACGGCCGCGCTGGAGGCCTGTGCAAGCGGTCGTGAGCTGCGCGAGTCCGGGTTCGGCGAGGACGTCGCCCTGTCCGGGCAGGTCGA
>JAJPIW010000074.1 GCA_021324575.1 Intrasporangiaceae bacterium
CCCCGGGTGCCGGACCTCGCCCGCGCCTGGTCGACCACCCGCGCGGCGGCTGCGGTCTCCCTGTGGGGCGACCGGCTGGACGGTGCCGTGGTTGCCATCGGCAACGCGCCCACGGCGCTCTTCCACCTGCTCGAGCTGGTCCTCGACGGGGGGCCTCGGCCCGCGGCCGTCGTCGGTATGCCGGTCGGTTTCGTCGGGTCGGCCGAGTCCAAGGTCGCCCTGGCCGAGCACGTGCTCCCCGGGGGTGGCCAGCTGCCGTGGATCGTGGTCCACGGCCACCGGGGCGGGTCGGCCATGGCGGCCGCGACGGTCAACGCCCTCGCCACCGAGTCCGAGCTCGCATGAGCACCAGCGTCGCCCGTATGCCGGTCGGTCGCCTCTACGGGGTGGGCGTCGGCCCGGGCGACCCCGAGCTGGTCACCCGCAAGGCGGCCCGGCTGATCGCGGCGGCCGACGTCGTGGCCTACCACGCGGGCACGAGTCGGGCCTCGATCGCGCGCTCGATCGCAGACGACCTCATCAGGCCCGGGACCGTCGAGGAGGAGCTGCGCTACCCCGTGACGACAGGCATCGTCGAGCACCCCGGCGGCTACCACGCGTGGCTGGGCGAGTTCTACGACGCCTGCGCCCAGCGCCTCGCCATCCATCTCGAGGCCGGCCGGACCGTCGTCGTCCTGGCCGAGGGCGACCCGATGTTCTACGGGTCGTTCATGTACCTCCACGACCGACTCGCCGACCGCTTCCCGACGGAGGTCGTGCCCGGCGTGACGGCTCTGTCCGGCGCCACCGCCGTTGCGGCACAGACCCTCTCGCGCCACGAGGATGTCCTGACCGTGCTGCCCGGAACGCTGCCGGTGCCCGAGCTGGCCCGCCGGCTGGCCGACACCGACGCCGCGGTCATCATGAAGCTCGGTCGCACCTTCGCCGGGGTCCGCGAGGCCCTGCACCAGGCCGGCGTCCTCGACCGCGCGATCTACGTCGAGCGCGCCACCCGCGACGGCCAGCGCATCCTGCCCGTCGCGGACGTCTCCGCCGACACCGTCCCGTACATGTCGATCGTCGTCGTGCCCGGTCAGGACCGTCGCGCCGACGCGGCCGGCCGCGCCGCTGACTCCCCCAGCTCGACGCAGGCCGGGCAGCCCGTGGACCCCGCGTCGGGTGCTCCGACCGCCGGCACCGTCCACGTCGTCGGGCTCGGCCCCGGCCCGGACCACTGGCTCACGCCCGAGGCCAGCGAGGTCCTCGCCACCGTCGGTCACGTCGTCGGCTACGGCCCCTACGTCGACCGTGTTCCGCAACGAGCGGGCCTGACCCGCCATGCCTCCGGCAACACCGTCGAGGTCGACCGGGCCCGTGCCGCCCTCGACCTGGCCCTGCGCGGCGAGGACGTCGCCGTGGTCTCCGGCGGCGACGCCGGCGTCTTCGGGATGGCCTCGGCCGTGTTCGAAGCGGTAGAGGCGGATCTTCCGGCATACCAGAAGGTCCCGGTCCGGGTCCTGCCCGGGGTGAGCGCCGCGCAGGCTGCAGCCGCCCTCGTGGGCGCGCCGCTCGGTGCCGACTTCGCCGTGATCAGCCTCTCCGACCGGCTCAAGCCCTGGCCGGTCGTCGCCGAGCGGCTCCGGGCGGCCGCGGCGGCCGACCTGGTCATCGCTGTCTACAACCCGCGCTCCCGGGCCCGACCTCGCCAGCTCCACGAGGCCCGTGAGGTCCTCCTCGGGGTGCGGGACCCGGCGACCGTCGTCGTCGTCGCCCGCGACGTCGGCCGCGAGGAGCAGTCCTCGAGGGTGACCACGCTGGGCGACTTCGACCCGGACTCGGTCGACATGAAGTGCCTCGTCATCATCGGGGCGAGGGGCACCCGGGTCAGCCCCGGCGGGCAGGTCTGGACGCCACGCTTCGTCCCCGACGATGTCGGCTCGTCGCGTTGACCGGGCGCGAGCGCACCGATAGGTTGACCGCACGCATGACGACCAAGGAATCCGGTGAGAGTCCGGAACGGTTGCGCCACTGTCAGTCCGTGGGGTGAGAACCCGCAGGCGAGTCAGACCCTTCGTCGTCATGGGCCCTTTCCGCATCGTGGGACGCACACATCCCGTAGGAGGCACCATGTCCAGTGCATCAGCGCCGAGCCTCGGCCGGTCCAAGCTCGCAGTCTCGCCGCAGGCCATCTCCGCCAGCCGCGCGGCCTTCGTCATCGGGGTGACGCTCCTCATGGCGTTGGCCGCCTACTACTTCGTCGGCGTCGACGAGGGCACGACCTCCGTCTTCGGCAAGACGCTCGTGCTCCACGAGTGGGTCCACGACTCCCGCCACCTCCTCGGGTTCCCCTGCCACTGACAGCACCGGGACCTCCGGTGGAACTTCGCATCGTTCTCCGGGGAGCCCTCTCCGGAGCCTTTGCCGGCCTGCTCGGCTTCGTCTTCGCGACGATCTTCGCCGAGCCGCTGATCGACCGGGCCATCACCTACGAAGCGGGTCGGACAGCCGTTCTCGACCAGCTCAACGTCGCGGCCGGGCGGACCACCTCCGCCGAGGGTCCGGAGATCTTCTCCCGCACCATCCAGTCGACCGTCGGCGCCGCGACCGGCGTGGTCGCCTTCTCGGCCGCCATGGGCGCGCTCGTGGCCGTCGCCTACGTCGTGCTGCACGGCCGGTTCGGCGTCCAGCCCCGCACGACGGCGTGGCTCATCGCGGGCTTCGGCTTCCTGGGCATCTACGCCCTGCCGTTCGCCAAGTACCCCGCCAACCCGCCCGCGATCGGTCACGACTTCACGATCGGCACCCGCGGAACCCTGTACCTGACCCTGGTCGCTGCCTCGCTGATCCTGCTCGGGCTGGCGTTCGCGCTGGCCCGCAGGCTGCAGCGAACGATGACCCAGGTCGCGGCAACGGTGACCGCCGCGGTCGCGTTCCTCGTCGTCTTCGGCGTCCTGGTCGGTCTGCTGCCGTCGCTGGGCCACCTGTCCGCGAACGTCGCGGCGAGCACCGACTTCGGCTTCGCCCGGGCCGCCACCGAGACCCCGCAGCCGATCACGAACATCCTGTCCAAGGCACTGACCATCGACGGCCGGCAGTACGCACCCGGCCAGATCGTCTACCCCGGCTTCGATGCGGACCTGCTCTGGAAGTTCCGCTGGTACGCCATCCTCAACCAGCTGCTCATCTGGACCACGATCGCCCTCGTCTTCGGCACTCTGCTGCAGCGGTTCCTCAGCGGACCGGCCGAGAAGCCGGCGCCTGCCGGGGGGCGGCCCGCCGACCTGGCAGCCGCGCGATAGACCGCAGCCGTGACGAGGCGCCCCGCGAGGCCACCGACGTCGCGGGGCAGTTGGCGTTGCTCGGCCCGTTCTTCGCGGTGCGTACCCACCGGGCCGGTGACCCCGTCGACGCACCCTGGCGGCCGTTGTCCACGCTCGTCGACGACCCGGACTCTGTCGAGAGCCGGGTCCGGCGGACCCGGGAGGCCCTGTCGGGGATGGAACCCGAGCACCCGGTCGAGGTGCGGGTCGCCGCATCGGTGACCCACCTCGGACTCGTCGCCCGGGTCCTCGCGCCGGCCCTGGGTCTGGCCGTGCTCGGCCACGACGGCTCGGCGCTGCTGGAGGGCCGCGCGTGGTGGCAGGACGTCCTCGGCGGCCCGTACCCACTGTCCGTCGAGCCACCGTCGGCGGCCGCTACCCCCCTGGTGGTCGCGGGCTCATGGGTCAGCACGGTGTCGACGACGATGAGCAGCCGGTATGCCGTGTCGCCGAGGGTGATCTGGGGCAACGTCGCCTCCGCGGTCCACAGCGCCGCCCGGATGGTGGCGGCCGCCCGGCCCGAGCTCGGCCCGGCCGTCACCGCGGTGGCCGAGCAGCTGCTCGACGACCCACGCATCGACCCGGACGAGCGACCCGTCACGCCGGCGTTCCGCCGGCGGAGCTGCTGCCTCCTCTACCGGGTCAGCGGGTCACGCGCTGCCGTCTGCGGCGACTGCGTCCTCGGGCCATGACGACGCCTCCGCGAGCATTCTGATCGCGGCCTCGATGGGCTGAGCCGGCCGAGTCCGCCGCTCGTACTGCGCGCAAATGGGTTCGCTGACTCACGAGCGATTGCTCCAGAGACGGCGACGAGACCAAGTGGGGAGGTCACTCGGTCTCGGATCGAGGGCCATCGCCTCCGCCAGAGCCAGCGCAGCGCTTCGGGTAGCAGTACACCTGTGCGGTATGTACGACATGGCCCGTGTCCGTGAGGACGCGGAAGTCGTAGGCCCCTTGGCCAGGGGGGCGGCGACCTTCAGGTTCTCGGCGAGCCAGTTCCTGGTTGGCTGGTCCCAGTTCAGATCGCGGCTGCCTGCCTGCAGAAATGCCCGCAGTGGGCGGCGGGGCCTGGACGCGATCAGGTTGGGATATGGGTTGCCGTCGAGCAGGTGGTCGCCGACCTAGACGAAACTCGACAGGAACCTGGCAACTTCGCCGAAGCGGTCCGGACGCATCCAAGCGGCAGTGAATGCGCAGGCGCCGCCGCTCCTTCCCCGGTGATCGCGGCATCGGGGGGGTCTTCGCTGAGGGTCCACCGATGGTTCACCAGCGGGAGTACCTCCGTGGCGATGAACGTGGAGTACCGGTCGTCGACCGCGCCGTATTCGGCGTTGCGGTTCTGGCGTGCGTCCGGACGAAGCAAACCCGGAAGGACACCGGGGTCGACGAAGACTCCGACCACGGGTGGTATCTGGCCTGCGTGCACCACGTTGTCCAGCACGATGCCAGCGCGGACTTCGCCATCGGGGTTCAGGTTCGACCATCCGTCCTGGAACACGATGAACGGTGACGGTGCCGCCGGGTCGACCCGGCCGGGATATGCACCCAGCCCGTCGCGCGGTGCCGGGGTAGAGCCGGCTCTCGGGCAGCTCGATCTCCACCATCTCGCCCAGGGCACCTCCCGTCGCCGGAAAGAGTCTGGTCCGCACTCGTACCGGACCGCGGACAGGTTGCCCGGCAGCCGGTGATACGCGAGTGCCTCCACGTGCCCAGACCATACGGAGCATGGAACGATCGTCCAACCATATTTCGCGCAGTCCACGCGGCCGGAGCCCACTCTCGGAGACTCCGAGTTCATTGGCCGAATGACGACCGGTGATCGGCGCGGATGAATACTCGGCGAGGGCGGTCGTCGCGCCAGGTCATCGGGTGCACGCTGAGTACCCGGTGTGCGAGTGCGGGCCTGTGCTTGGATTCCTCATGACGAGATTCGCCGAAAGCGTGCGCCGGGTCCCGCCCTCTCGGGGTCCTTGGTCGTATCTGGCGTGGCTGGTGCTGCAGCAGCGCCGGAGGGTTGCCCTGGGGGCGGTGCTGGGCGGGGCTTGGATGGTGGGGTTGGTGTTGCCTCCGTATCTGCTTTCTCGAGCCGTTGAGGCGCTAGCCGCTGGCCAGCGTGATGCCGTGATCCGGTGGTCGGTGGCTTTGGTGGTCACGGGTTCGGTCCTGGCCGGACTGGGGATCTGGCGTCATCGCACAATGACGCAGGTGCGCATGGATGCCGCCTTCCGCACTGTCACCACGGTGACCGATCAGGCTCTGCGCCTTGGCGCCACACTGGATCGACGGACCCGGACCGGAGAGGTGGTGGCCATCGGGATCGGTGATGTGTGGACGATAGGTCGCAGTCTCACGGTGACAGGCCCCGGGGTGGGCGCCGCTTTGGCCTATGTGGTGATCGCGGTGATGTTGTTCCAGGTGTCGGCGCTGCTGGCGGCAGTCGTGCTGGGTGGGGTGCCGGTCCTGGCGCTGATCTTGGGGCCTGCGCTAGGCCGGCTACAGGCCGTCGGCGCGTCCTATCGCAGTCAGCAGGGAGTCTTGACAGGTCGGATCGTGGACATCATCGGTGGGCTGCCGGTCTTGAACGGGCTGGGCGGTAAGGAGATCTACGCGAGCCGGTTCCGGCAGGAGTCCCAAGAGCTGCAACGGCAGGGCTACCAGGTCGGCCGCGTCACGAGCGTGATCCAAGCTGCCGGTCTGGGATTGCCGACGTTGTTCCTGGCCGTCGTCGTGTGGCTAGCCGCCCGCCTCGCCGTCCAGGGAACGATTGCGGTCGGCGAGCTGGTCGCGGTCTATGGGTACGCCGCCGTCTTGGTGGTTCCGGTGTCATCCTTCATCGAGGGCGCTGTCGACGTCAGCCGGGCTCTGGTCGCTGGACGGCGCGTGACTGACTTCTTGGGGTTGAAACGCGAGGACGCTGCGGGAACCGAGCCAGTGCCGACCGACGGTGACCTCATTGACACAGTTTCCGGCGCCGGGGTGGCGGCCGGCAGCTTCACGGTTGTCGCCACAGCTCGGCAGAACGACGCCGTCGCGCTGGTCGATCGACTCGGCGGTCTCCGGCCCGGCGCGACCTGGAATGGTCAGTCGATCAGTGAGATGGATTCGGCTGTGCTCCGCGAGCATCTGCTGGTGGCTGACCACGACGCGGACCTGTTCGCCGGAACCCTGGCCGAGGTTGTCTCTGGTCGGCGCGATGTCGTGGAGGAGGAGGTACTGCAGGCTCTTCACACGGCCGCGGCCGATGACCTCGTGCCTGCCCTGCCGGCCGGGATGGCCTCGAGGATCGATTCCGGTGGGCGAAACCTGTCCGGCGGTCAGGGGCAACGGATCCGGCTGGCCCGCGCGTGCCTGGCCAACCCGAACGTTCTGTTGGCGGTCGACCCCACCTCCTCTGTCGATGCGGCCACCGAAGCCGCCATTGTGGAACGCCTGGCTCAGGCTCGCCGGGGCCGCACCACCTTGATCACGTCGACCTCGGCATCGATGCTGGCCCACGCGGATCACGTTCACCTCATCAGCGGCGATCGGCTGATTGCCAGCGGCACCCACGCCAGCCTGATCCGTGACGAACCGGCCTATTCCGCCCTGGTGTTCCGCGGTGAAGCCCCAGGTTCCACCAAGCTCGAGGGCGGGCAAGTCTCGTGACGACCCAGGTGCTGCCGATTGCCCTTCCGATCCAGGTCCGTCGCGCGGCAGTTCGAGTTGTCAGTGCCGACCGCACCGCGTTCGCCCTGGTCGTGCTCACCAACTGCGCTGCCGCAGCCTCCGGACTGCTCGGCCCATGGCTGGTCGGACGGATCATCAACAATGTCCAAGCTGGCGGGGGCGTCGCAGCGATCGACCGATTGGGTCTGCTCCTCGCTGCGGCGGCGGTCGGCCAGTTCGCGATCGGTTACGGGGCCCGTTACTTGGGCTTCCGATTCGGTGAACGAACCTCGGCCCGCCTCCGTGAGCAGTTGGCCGACCGGTTGATGCGACTGCCTGCTCGGACCGTCGAACGGACCGGGACCGGGGATCTGACCTCCCGTGCCACCACTGATGCCGGGCAGGTCGCGTTCGTGCTCCGCGATGCCGCCCCAGAGGTTCTGTTCGCCGTGGTCCAGGCCGTGATCATCGTCGTCGCCGTCCTGCTGCTGTCACCGCTGCTCGGCGCAGTCGGGCTGGTTCCACTCCTCGCGATCCCCATGGCTCTTCGCTGGTACCTGCGCCGCGCCCGCCCTGCGTACTTGGCCGAAAGCGCCGCCAGCGCCGAGGTAGCCGACGTTCTGGCCACTACCGCGGCGGGGGCCCGAACTGCCGAAGTACTCGGCCTGCAAAGGCGCCGTAGCGCCGCCTGCGTGAAGGCCGTCACCGTTGCGAACGACGCCATGCTCCGGACGTTGCGCCTGCGGACCGTGCTCTTCCCAACCATCGACATCTCCAGCACCCTGGCCGTCGGCGCGGTGTTCTGCATCGGAGGCCTGCTCTACCTCGACCAGACCATCGACCTCGGCACAGTGGTCGCGGCCACCCTCTACCTCCGGCAGCTCAGCACGCCGATCGACACGATCCTGATCTGGGTCGAGACGCTGCAAAGCAGCCTCGCCTCATTCGCGCGGATCGAAGGTCTCGCCGCCCAGGCCCGCCGCACCACCCCAGCAGCAGCACCCGTCGATCAAAACATCGTGGTCACCGACGTCTACTACGCCTACGACGACACCGACGTCTTGAACGGAGTCAGCCTTGACGTGGAAGCCGGTGAACAACTCGCCATCGTCGGAACGTCCGGAGCCGGCAAAACGACTCTCGGCCGGCTCATCGCCGGCATCGACCGACCGCGTGCAGGATCGGTCACCGTCGGCGGCGCCGTCATCTCAGACCTTCCACCCGAACAGCTCCGCGAACACGTCGTCCTGGTCACCCAAGAACACCACATCTTCTCCGACCCTCTCCGCGACAACCTGACGATCGCTGCTCCCCATGCCACCGACGACCAACTGCTCGCCGCCCTCCGCGACGTTGGCGCCGGCTGGATTGACGAGTTGCCGGACGGCCTGAATACCGACATAGCGACACAGACCTTCAGCGGCGGCCAAGCCCAACACGTGGCACTGGCCAGAGTACTTCTTGCGAACCCACACACCCTGGTACTCGACGAGGCCACAGCCCTCCTCGATCCCACTGCAGCACGCCACGCCGAACGCGCTCTCGCCGCAACGCTCAAAGGTCGCACCGTCATCGCCATAGCCCACCGACTCCACACCGCCCGCGACGCGGACCGCATTGCGCTGATGGACGCCGGCCAGATCATCGAACTCGGCACCCACCACGAACTCACCAGAGCCAACGGCAACTACTCAGCGCTCTGGCAAGCCTGGCAGGAAGACGCGAACGAAGACGAGAACTGACTGGTCGGTTCCGTCACCCGCACCCGCCTCCACACCGCCCCTCAGCCGTTCCCGCGCTCCCGGCTGCCGTAGAGGTGGGACTCGACGAACCCCTGCGCCCCGAGCGCCCGGCCGACGATGATGACGGCCGCCTGCCGCAGGCCGTGCGCCTCGACCTGGTCGGCGATGTCCGCCAGGCTTCCGCGCAGGACGAGCTCGCCCGGCTGGCTCACCTGCGACCCGACGACGACCGGGCAGTCAGCGCCGTAGTGCGGGACGAGCTCCTCGGCCAGCCGCCGCGTGTGCCGGATGGCCAGGTGCAGCACGAGCGTGGCCCCGGTCGAGGCGAACGCGGCAAGCGACTCCCCCGGGGGCATCTTGGTCGAGTCCTTCTGGGCCCGTGTGAGGACGACCGACTGCGCCACCTCCGGCACGGTCAGCTCCCGCCCGACGAGTGCCGCCGTCGCGGCATACGCCGCCACTCCCGGGGTGACGTCCCAGGGGACGCCGGCCGCGTCGAGGCGGCGGGCCTGCTCGGCGACCGCCGAGTAGACCGAGGGGTCGCCGGAGCACAGCCGGGCGACGTCCTTGCCCTCGGCCGTCGCCCGGACGAGGTGCGCCGTGATGGCGTCGAGGTCGAGGTGCTGGGTGTCGACGAGCTCGGCGCCCTCGGGGCAGTGTGAGAGCACCTCCGCGTCCAGGTAGGTGCCCGCATACAGGCACACCGGGCTGGTCGCGAGCAGCCGCACAGCCCGCAGGGTCAGCAGGTCGGCGGCTCCCGGGCCGGCACCGATGAAGTGGACGGTCACGTGTCCTCCGCGAGTACTTGGTCGATATGCCGGGTGCTCGGGTCGAGCGGTTTGGTGGCACTCCACTGAACGACCGGGCGAGCCGGGGTCCAGGACAGGTGCCGGCCGAGCAGTGTCGCGTGCTCGACGCCGATCCGGGTGAGGACTCCCCCGTACCGCTGGTGGGCGGCGACGACCGCAGCCTCGGTGCCGAGCGTGACGGCGTGCGCGACGATCCGGCCGGCCGGGGTCAGCCGGTCCCACGCGACTGCGACCACCTCGAGAGTGAGACCGCCGCCGATGAAGACCACGTCCGGGGCGTCGAGGTCGGCGAGGCAGTCGGCTGTGGCGCCGACGACGACGAGCACGTCGGGAGCGACTCCCAACGCGTCGGCGTTGGCGCGAATCCGCCCGGCTCGCAACGGGTCCCGCTCGACAGCCGTGGTACGGGCGCGGGGGGCGGCGAGCGCCCACTCGATCCCCACGGCACCCGAGCCGGCCCCGAGGTCCCACAGGTGGGCGCCGGGGACCGGGCGCAGGTGGGCCAGCGCGGAGGCTCGCAGGTCGCGCTTGGTGATCTGTCCGTCGTGGTCGAAGGCATCCTCGGGCCGGCCCGGGGCGGGACCGAGGGCGGGCCGGGCGAGAGCACCGACCTGGTCGACGACGACGCAGAGCACGACGAGGTCCGGTGTCGGAGCGGGGTCCCATGTCGACGCGGTCCCGGTCCGGGCTCCCTCGTCGGTTCCGCCGAGGTGCCACCACGCGGTGAGGGTCGAGTCGCCGCAACCGGCCGCCCGGAGCAGGTCGGCCACCGCCGCCGGAGTCGACCCGTCCGAGCAGAGCACGACGAGCCGCTGCCCCGGGTGCAGGTGCCGCCGGATCGGCGACAGCGAGCGACCGACCACGGTCACGACCGTCGTCGCCTCGGCCGACCAACCCATCCGGGCCCGGGCCAGCGTCTCCGACGAGACCACCGGATGCACCCGGACGGCGTCGGCGCCCAGGAGACCGATGAGCGTCGACGCGATGCCGGACCGCAACGGGTCGCCGCTGGCCAGGGCAACGACCCCCCCGGGCTCCGGGAGACCGCAGCGGGATCCGGCACCCGGCGGACCGGCATACGCGCCGTGGGCCGCAAGGAGGTCCGGGAGACCGGTGGCAAGCGGGCTCGGCCACGGCGCCCGGACCTGTCCGTCGACGGGCGGCACGAGCGCGAGGTGCCTCGGCCCGCCGAGCAGGACTCCTGCACCCAGGACGATCCGGCGCGAGGACTCCGGCAGGTCGGCGAAGCCCCCGTCGCCAAGGCCCACGACGTCGATCACGCCGACACCTTATGTGACATGATGTGCGCCGACGCAGGGTGAGGAATCCGGTGCGACTCCGGAGCGGTCCCGCCACTGTGAGCGCCCGGACCGACCGGTCGTGAGCCAGGACGTCGTCCTGCGTCACGGCTCCTCGGGACCCCGACCGGGCCATCGACGACCGGCGAGCGTGGTCACTCGCCAGGAGGATCGACTCCGTGCCCGGCTTCCCCTTCTCGGCCATCGTCGCCGCCGATGACATGGCGCTGGCGCTCGTCCTCACGACGGTCGCCCCCGAGGTGGGTGGGGTACTCGTCCGCGGCGAGAAGGGCACTGCCAAGTCGACCATGGTCCGGGCGCTCGCCGAGGTCCTGCCCGATCAGCGCATCGTCGCGGACTGCCGCTTCGGTTGCGACCCCGCCCATCCCGACCCGACCTGCCCGGACGGTCCGCACCGCGCCGATGCCGCTACCTCGACCCGGCCGGCCCGGCTCGTCGAGCTGCCGGTCGGTGCCACCGAGGACCGGGTCATCGGCTCCCTCGACCTGTCCCGTGCGCTGGGTGCCGGCGAGACCGCCTTCGAGCCCGGCCTGCTCGCCGGCGCGCACCGCGGCATCCTCTACGTCGACGAGGTCAACCTCCTGCACGACCACCTCGTCGACCTCCTCCTCGACGCAGCCGCCATGGGCCGCAACACCGTCGAGCGCGACGGCGTCTCCATCTCGCACGCCGCCCGGATCGTCCTCGTCGGCACGATGAACCCCGAGGAGGGCGAGCTTCGACCGCAGCTGCTCGACCGCTTCGGGCTCACCGTCGAGGTGGCCGCGTCCCGCGAGCCGGCCGAGCGGGTCGAGGTCGTCCGTCGGCGACTCGCCTTCGACGCGGATCCGGACGGCTTCGCCGCGACGTATGCCGCACCGCAGGGCGACCTGCGCGACCGGATCCGCTCCGCGCAGGCGACCCTGCCGTCCGTTGCGCTGAGCGAGTGGGCACTCACCAAGATCGCGACGGTCTGCGCCGGGTTCGACGTCGACGGGATGCGCGCGGACCTGGTCACCGCCCGAGCGGCCCGCGCGCACGCCGCCTGGCAGGGCCGCACCGAGGTGACCCGCGAGGACATCCGGGTCGCCGCCCGGCTCGCCCTGCCGCACCGGCGCCGGCGCAACCCGTTCGACGCCCCGGGCCTGGACGAGGACCTGCTCGACGCCCTGCTCGGTGAGGACGAGCCGGATTCCGACCCCGAGCCGGACGCCCCGCCGCCGGGCGACCGCGCCGATGACCCCGACGCCGGTGTCGACGACGACCCGGAGTCGAGCGACCCGGCAGACACGACCTCACCGCCCCCTGCGGGGCCCGATTCACCGGACGCACCGTTCACGCCCGAGTCCCCTGACTCGCCTGACTCCCCGGAGCCGGCCGCCGAGCCAGTTGCTGAGCCGGAGCCGAGCCGCGCCGAGGCGCCGGTCACGGCCACGGTCGCCGCGGCATACGAGCCGTATCGCGCCCGCCGCCTGCAGGTCCGCGGAGTCGGCGAGGGCGAGGCCGGACGGCGGAGCCGCGCCATCACCTCCTGGGGCCGCACCGTCGGCGCGGCCCCGATCGGCGCCGGCCGCCTCCACCTGCCGGCGACGATCACGGCCGCCGCGCCGCACCAGGGCCGACGCGGGCGAACCGACCGGGTGGTCCTCCATGCCGACGACCTGCGCCACCGGGTCACCCAGGGCCGCGAGGCCAACCTCGTCCTGCTCGCCGTCGACGCATCGGGCTCGATGGGCGCCCGGCAGCGGATGAGCGATGTCAAGACCGCCGTCCTGAGCCTGCTCGTCGACGCCTACCAGCGCCGCGACCGGGTCGGTGTCGTGACCTTCCGCGGCGACGGAGCCAGCCTCGCGCTCCCCCCGACCTCCTCGGTCGAGGCCGCCGCCCGGTGCCTCACCGACCTCCCGCACGGCGGTCGGACCCCGCTCGCCGAGGGCCTGCGGACCGCGGCCCGGGTGCTCGAGCTGGAGCGGATCCGCGACCCGCGGCGTCGGCCCCTGCTCGTCCTCGTCACCGACGGGCGGGCCACGAGTGGCGCCGATGCCCTGGTTCGAGCCCGCTTCGTCGCCGACCGCTGGCGCGCGACCGGGGTCGACGCCGTCGTCGTCGACTGCGAAGCCGGCCGGTTCCGGATGGGACTGGCCGCCGACCTCGCCCACCGGATGGGCGCCGAGCACGTCCCGCTCGGCGAGGTGGCAGCCGCCAGCCTGGTCAGCGTCATCCGAGAGAGGAGGGCCGCCTGATGGCCCAGGGACAGACACCGGTCACCGCCGAGGACGGGCTCACCACCCGGCAGCGCCGCACCAGCCCGCTCGTCGTCGTCCACAGCGGCGAAGGCAAGGGCAAGTCGACAGCGGCCTTCGGCCTGGCGCTACGCGGCTGGAGCCAGGGGTGGTCGATCGGGGTGTTCCAGTTCGTCAAGTCGGCTAAGTGGCGGATCGGTGAGGAGACCGCCCTGCTGGCCCTGGACGAGGTGCACCGGTCGACCGGGCAGGGGGGCCCCGTGCAGTGGAACAAGATGGGGTCCGGCTGGTCGTGGTCGCGCAAGGCCGGGACCGAGGAGGACCACGCCGCCGACGCCCGGGAGGGCTGGGCCGAGATCAAGCGTCGGCTCGCCGAGCAGGCGCACACCCTCTATGTCCTCGACGAGTTCACCTACCCGATGAAGTGGGGCTGGGTCGACGTCGACGACGTCGTCGACACCCTGCAGTCCCGCCCGGGCTACCAGCACGTCGTCATCACCGGCCGCAACCCCGACCCTCGCCTGCTGTCGGTCGCCGACGTCGCGACCGAGATGACCAAGCTGGCCCACCCCTTCGACCGCGGTCAGAAGGGCCAGAAGGGCATCGAGTGGTGATGGCGTCGTGGTGAGCCTGCCCCGCGTCGTCATCGCGGCCGCCGCCTCCGGGCAGGGCAAGACGACGGTGGCCGTCGGCATCATGGCGGCGCTGACCCGCCGCGGTCTGGCGGTGTCCCCGGGCAAGGTGGGGCCGGACTACATCGACCCCGGCTACCACGCGCTGGCGACCGGGCGTCCCGGCCGCAACCTCGACCCGTGGCTCACCTCACCGGAGCTCATCGGTCCGCTGCTCCGCCATGGGGCCAGTACGCCGGACCCCGCCGACCTCGCGGTGATCGAGGGCGTCATGGGCCTGTTCGACGGGCGGATCGGCACCGACGGCTTCGCCTCCACCGCCCACGTGGCGGCCCTGACCCGCTCTCCTGTCGTCCTCGTCGTCGACATCTCCTCGGCCGCCCGGACGGTGGCCGCAACCGTCCACGGGCTGCGAACGTTCGACCCGCAGATCGACGTCGTCGGTGTGGTGCTCAACAAGTCCGGCAGCGCGCGGCATGCCGGCGAGGTCCGCCGCGCCGTCGAGGCCACCGGCCTGCCGGTCCTGGGGGTACTGCCCCGCGACGCCGGCATCGCGGCGCCCTCGCGACACCTCGGGCTGGTGCCGGCCGCCGAACGCGCCGATGCCGCCGCCGGACTGGACCGGCTGGCCGAGCAGACCGCGGCTCACATCGACCTCGACGCCGTCCTGGGCCTGGCCCGGTCCGCCCCCGACCTGGACGTCGAGCGGTGGTCGCCCGCTGCGGCGCTGGCGCCACACTCCTCGCGTCTGCGGATCGGAGGGTCGGAGCCCTCAGATCCGCAGACGCAAGGAGTGGTCGCCGTCGCGGGCGGTCGAGCCTTCACCTTCCGGTATGCCGAGACCGACGAGCTGCTCCGAGCCGCCGGATGTGAGCCGGTCGTCTTCGACCCGGCCACCGACTCGTCCCTGCCGACCGGGACGAGCGGCCTCTACCTCGGGGGCGGGTTCCCCGAGTCCCACGCCCGAGCCCTGGCCGGCAACGCGCCCCTCCTCGCCGAGATCCGCGACGCGGTGTGGGCCGGCCTGCCCACCGTGGCCGAGTGCGCCGGGCTCCTCTACCTGGCCGCGTCGCTCGACGACCATGCGATGGTCGGCGCGGTCCCCGCCCGGGCGGCCATGCACCCGCGCCTCACGCTGCGCTACCGAGAGGCGACGCTGCCCGTCGACGGCATCCTCGGGGCTGCCGGGACCACCGTCCGAACCCACGAGTTCCACCGCACGAGAACCAATCCCGCGACCCAGGGGGTCGGCGCCTGGCTCGTCGACGACGCGCCCGACGGCTTCGCACTGGATCCCGCCGGTGTCGGCCGCCCGACCGTCCACGCCTCCTACCTGCACGTGCACTGGGCGGGAACGCCCTCGCTCGCAACGTCCTTCGCGGACGCGGTCGAGGCCTTCGCGGTGGGACCGGCGCGTGCCGGCACGGCGCCGGCTCGGCCGTCCGTCCACGCGGTGACGGCTCCCGCCCCGCTGACAGTCGGGCCGGCGGCTCGGCCGACCGACCCGCTCGACCACCATGGCGATGCCGAGGTCCGCGGCGACGGCTCGGCCCTGGTCGACCTCGCCGTCAACGTCCGGCTCGCCGAGCCCCCCGCCTGGCTCGCGGAGCTGATCCGCGACTCGACGTCCCGGCTGTCGGCCTACCCCGACCCGTCCGCGGCGCGAGCCGCGCTCGCCCGTCGGCACGGAGTCCCCGAGGACGCCGTGCTCCCGACCAGCGGGGCCGCGGAGGCGTTCACCCTCGTGGCCCGAGCCGTCGCCGGGCGGCACCCGCTCGTCGTGCACCCTGCGTTCACCGAACCCGAGGCCGCGCTGCTGCGAGCCGGTCGGGTGCCCGAGCGGCACATCCTGCGCGCCGAGACCGGCTTCGCGCTGGACCCGGACTCGGTCGACCCGCGGGCCGACCTCGTCGTCGTCGGCAACCCCACGAACCCCACCGGTGTGCTCCACGCGCGCAGGACCCTCGACGCCCTTCGTCGTCCCGGCCGGGTGCTCGTCGTCGACGAGGCGTTCGGCGACGCCGTCCCGGGAGAGCCGGAGACGATGATCGGCCCGGACCTGGAGGGCGTCCTCGTGCTGCGCTCGCTGACCAAGACGTGGGGCCTGGCGGGTCTGCGCGCCGGCTACGTCGTCGGCGACCCCCTGCTGATCGCCGCCCTCGGCGAGCACCAAACTCCCTGGTCGGTGTCCACCCCGGCCGCGGAGGTCATGGTGGCGACCGCCTCACCGGAGGCGGTCGACGAGGCCGCCACTGCCGCACGCGCCACCGCCGCGGACCGGGTGCACCTCGTCCAGGGACTGGAGGCGCTCGGTCTGCGGCCGACCCCGGGCGTCGCTCCCTTCGTCCTCGTCGACGTCGGAGCCGGGGTCCGAGAAGCGTTGCGGGACAAGGGGTATGCCGTGCGACGGGGTGACACGTTCCCGGGCCTGGGCGCGGGCTGGGTCCGCATCGCGGTGCGGGACCGGGCCACGACCGACGGCCTGCTGGCGGCTCTCGACTCGGTGCTCACGGCCCGCTCCGCGACGGGCGAGGAGGTGCGCAGCGCATGAGGGTCGACCTGACCGGCCGTCGCACCCGGGTGCTCGTCCGCGATCCCGGACCGCGGGTCGCCGAGACGGTGCACGCGCTGATCGAGGAGGGCGCCCGGGTCGACGTGGAGGGCAGCAACCCGGTCGTCGCGGACCTCGCCCACCGCGGACTAGTGACGACCGTGACCGAGCCGGACTACCCGGCATACGACCTCGTTCTCCGTGACCTGCTCGGCGAACCCCCTTCCGGTGCAACGAAACCCACCCAAGGTCGAGTCGTCCTCGTCGGCGGCGGACCAGGGAACCCCGACCTGCTCACCCTCGGTGGGCTGGCGGCCCTGCGCGAGGCCGACGTCGTCGTCTGCGACCGGCTCGCCCCCCTCGGCATCCTCGACACCCTCGACCCGCGGCCCGAGGTCATCCACGTCGGCAAGATCCCGCGCGGCGAGCACACGCCGCAGGAGCGGATCAACGAGATCCTCGTCGAGCAGGCGCGGGCCGGACGGACGGTGGTCCGCCTCAAGGGCGGGGACAGCTTCGTCTTCGGCCGCGGTGGTGAGGAGTGGAACGCGTGCGTGGCGGCCGGGATCCCGGTCTCGGTCGTCCCCGGCGTGACGTCGTCCATCGCGGCTCCGGCGCTCGCGGGCATCCCGGTGACCCATCGGGATGTGACCCAGGGTTTCGTCGTCGTGTCCGGACATGTCGGCCCGGGTGACCCCCGGGGGACCGTCGACTGGGCGGTCCTGGCTCGAACCGGGATGACGCTGGTCATCCTGATGGGGGTCGCCGTCCTCGACGCCATCGCGACCACCCTTGTGGCCGCCGGGCTGGACCCCGCGACGCCGGCGGCCTGCATCGCCGATGCCGGGATGCCGAGCCAGCGCATTGTCCGCGGAACCGTCACCTCGATCGCCGGGCTGGCCGCGGCCGCGGGTATCGGGGCACCGGCCGTCACGGTCATCGGCCCGGCCGTCGACGCCCTGTCCCCGGCACCTGACGACCTATCCCCAGCATCCGGCGGTTCGCGGTGAGCGCGGGAGATGTCGGCATCGGCGCGCGGCTCGCCGTGGGAACCTTGACGATCGTCCCGGTCGGCCGACTCCCGGCCGTCGACCGCGCGGCGGCCCGATGGGCGATGGTTCTCGCACCACTCGCGGCCGTCCCGCTCGGAGTCCTTGTCGGCGGGGTCGTCGCCCTGGGCGCGGTCGTCCACCTCCCCGCGGCGGCGCTCGGGGCGGTCGCCTGCCTGGCCCTGGGCTGGGCGACCCGGGCCATGCACTGGGACGGGCTGGCCGACACCGCCGACGGGCTCGCGGCCGGATGGGACCGGGAACGCGCACTCGCCGTCATGCGCCGCGGCGACGCCGGCCCGGTCGCGATCGCCGTCCTCGGGCTCGTCCTCCTCGCCGACGCCGTCTGCTTGGGCGCCCTGGCGGCGCACCCCTTCGGCTGGCTGGTCGCCGGCGCCTCGGTCGTTGCTGCCCGCGCGGCCTGCGCGGTGACCTCGGCCCGAGGAGTGCCTGCCGCCCGGCCTGACGGTCTCGGCGTCGTCGTGGCGGGCTGCGTCCCACCAAGCCTCGCCGCCGTCGTCGCCCTGGCGGGCACCGCGATCGTCGCCGCCGCCGGCCACCTCGCCGGGCTCTCCGTCGTCTCGTCGCTGGCGGCCCTCCCGCTCGGGCTCCTGGCCGTCGTCGTCCTCGTGCGGAAGTGCGTGCGCATGCTGGGCGGCGTCACCGGCGACGTCATGGGCGCCGGCATCGAGGTGGCGCTCGCCGCGACCCTGCTCGTCCTCTCCACCGGGTCGTGGCCGGCGTGAGAACCCTTGTGCTGGGCGGGATCCGGTCCGGAAAGTCAGCCGTTGCCGAGCGACTCGTGACCGGAGCCTCCCTGGCGAGCGAGTCGTCGGTGACCTATGTCGCCACCGGCCCACGCAGTGACGACGCCGACTGGGCCGACCGGATCGCCGCGCACCGGGCTCGCCGGCCGCCCACCTGGCACACGGTCGAGTCGACCGACCTGCCGGCAGCGTTCGCCGAGCTGACCGGTCCCGCCGTCGTCGACGGGCTCGGGACCTGGCTCAATGCCCAGCTGGACGAGCTCAGGGTGTGGGAGTCGCCTCGGGCTACGTGGGAACCCGCGATCGACGCACGGGTCACGGCCCTCACCGGGTCGATCCGAAGCCATCCCCACGATCTGGTCCTCGTCTCCGACGAGGTCGGACTCACCCTCGTCCCCGACAACCGGGCCGGCCGGCTCTTCGCCGACTGGCTGGGCCTGACCAACCAACGGGTGGCCGATGCCTGCGACACCGTCCACCTCGTCATCGCGGGCCAGGTGCTCACCGTGAAGTCACCCGGGGCGTGACGGCGTCGTGAGGCCCGACGACGTGGCGATCGGACTGGTCCTCGGGTATGCCGCGGACCGGGTTCTCGGTGACCCGCACCGATGGCATCCGGTCGCCGGGTTCGGCCGCGCCGCAACAGTTCTGGAGAAGTACTCCTATGCCCCGCGCCGGCGGTCCGGCGCCCTCCACGAAGCGGTCCTCGTCGGCGGCGCGATCGGCCTGGGCCTTGCGCTGCGCCGCCTCCCCCACCCGCTGCAGGTCCCGACGCTCGCCGCCGCCACCTGGGCCGTCCTCGGTGGCCGGTCGCTGAGCCGTGAGGCGGAGGCCATGGACTCGCTCCTGCTCGCGGACGATCTGGACGGCGCACGCTCGCGGATCCGCAACCTCGTCGGACGCGACCCCTCCCATCTCGACGCCGACGAGCTGGCCCGCGCCTGCGTGGAGTCGGTCGCCGAGAACGGCGCCGACGCCGTCGTCAGCCCCCTCTTCTGGGGTGCGGTCGCCGGCCTGCCCGGCCTGGTCGGCTACCGGGCCGTCAACACCCTGGACGCCATGGTCGGCCACCGGTCCCCTCGGTACGCCGAGTTCGGTTGGGCCGCAGCCAGACTGGACGACCTGGCCAACTGGGTTCCGGCCCGCCTGACGGTCGGCGCGACCGCACTGGCCACCGGGTCACTCGCGCGTGCACGGCATACGTATGCCGTGGTGCGACGGGACGCACCGGCCCACCCGAGCCCCAACGCCGGGCCGGTCGAGGCGGCCTTCGCCGCCGCGCTGGGCCGACGGCTCGGGGGCCGCAACGACTACGACGGGGTTCCGGAGGATCGCGGCCGGCTCGGCGACGGCCCGCCAGTCACCCCGGCCGACATCGCCAGGGCGGTCCGGCTGCAGCGACGGGTCGGCCTGGTCGCCCTCGGCCTGGTGGTCACCGGCCGGATCCTGGTCAGGGCAGCGCGGCCAGGCAGGCGGCGACGGTCGTGACCTCGCGCGCCCCCTGCGGGGCAGCGGGCCGGGCGAGGACGACGACGGGAACGCCGAGCTGGGCGGCCGCATCGAGCTTGGCGCTCGTGTAGGAGCCGCCGGAGTCCTTGGTCACGAGCACGTCGACCCGGTGCCGGCGCAGGAGCGCCACCTCACCGGCCACGGCATACGGACCGCGGTCCTCCACCACGCTCCACCGCGCAGGCGGGGGTTCGTCGAGCGGCTCGACGACCCGCACGAGCACGTCTCGGTCGGTCCAGCCGGCGAACGCCGGGAGGGTCTGTCGGCCCGAGGAGATGAACGGACGCTGCCCGAGCGACCCGGCCGTCCGGCATACGGCCTCCAGACTGGTCTCCCAGTGCCAGCCGGCCGCGTCCGGACGGTCCCCCCAACCCGGGCGGGCGAACCGGACCACCGGCACACCGGCCCGGGCACCCGCCTCCCGGGCGTGCCCGGACATCGTCGTCGCGAAGGGGTGGGTCGCATCGACGACCGCCGACAGCCCCTCGGCGGCCAGGTATGTCGCCAGGCCCTCGACCCCACCGAAACCACCGATCCGGACCCTGCCGACCGGCAGCCGGGGGCGGCTCACCCGACCCGCGAGGGACGACACCACGTCGATGCCGTCGGCGTCGAGCGCTGCCGCAACCTCACGCGCCTCAGCAGTCCCGCCCAGCACCAGTACGCGCACGGGCGGACTCTACCGGGGTGTCTGCGGCCGGTCCGTGCGCTGCTCGGCGTCGGATAGAGTGCCCTTTGCCGCCGTGCTGGCGGCACCACGCGCCTTGCCCAGGGGAAGCCGGTCCGAGTCCGGCGCTGACCCGCAGCCGTAGGCCGCCCGCGACAGCTCGTATGCCGCGTGGCCGGTGAGCCGGAATGCCTGGGTCGGGCGAGCGGCTCCACTGACCGTCGAGGAACGCGGGACGGAGCCTGAGACTGCCGGGAGGCCGGCGGCTCGGGCCGATCGCCACGAACCGCTGCCCAGAAAGCAGGATCTCCCTCGTGAGACTCTCGTCCACCCGCCCCCTCAGCAGGGGCTTCGCCGTCGCGCTCGCTGCCGCCGCTCTGGCCCTGTCCCCCGCCGTCGCGCACGCTGACGACACCCCCACCGTGACGACCACCAGCCCGGCCCCCACGGTGACGACGAGCACCTCGTCGAGCTCGACGAGCACCTCCAGCGCGACAAGCACGTCATCCTCCGGGTCGACGAGCGCGCCCGCGACGACCGACGGCTCGACGACGTCGACGACCAGCCCATCCAGCGCGACCACGACGACGAGCGCGACCGGCTCGGCGACGTCCACCACCTCGGCTTCGGCCGCGAAGTCGGCCGAAAGCCTTGTGCCGTTCGGCCGCGCGACGTCGCGGTTGGCCAAGGCGCTCCCCGGCGGCAGCTCGGCCCAGGCCGACTATGCCGCTGGGTTCGTGGCGCGCACGCTGGCCGCCGGGGACGACCACTACAACTACCCCGGGTCGACCTACTTCGACGGGGGCAACACCATCGACGCCATCCTCGGACTCGACGGCGCGGGCGTCGGACGCGACCAGGCCGACGCCGCCTACGCCTACCTGGTGGCCCATCTCGGCGACTACGACGGCGCCAACGCCGCCTCGCAGTACGCCGGGCCGACCGCCAAGGCGCTGCTGGCCGTCGTCGTCCACGGTGGCGATCCGACGGACGTGAACGGCGTCAACCTGGTCCAGGCCCTCGATGACGCGCTCGGCGCCGTGGAGCCCGGCAGGTACTCAGACCTGCCCGTCGACTGTGGCTTCGCGCAGTGCGACTACTCCAACACCACCGGGCAGTCCCTCGCTCTCATCGCGGTGGGCCGGGCGACCGGCGAGATCCCCGAGGACGCGCTCCAGTTCCTCCTCGCCCAGCAATGCCCCGACGGTGGCTTCCGCGGCGACCCCAGCGCGGACGGCTGCACGAGCGACGCCGATGCGACCGCCTTTGCGGCCCAGGCCGTGCTCGGAGCGGGCGAAGACGACGCGGCCGGTGCCGCGCTCGACTTCCTCGCCGGGCATCAGCAGGCCAACGGCGGTCTGGTCAACCAGGACGGCCAGGTCAATGCCAACACCACGGCCGTGGCCGGACAGGCCTTCGCGGCAGCCGGCATGACCGACGAGCTGACGGCCGCCCAGGGGTTCCTTGCCTCACTGCAGATGGACTGCACCTTCGCGGCGGGACTTCGCGGCGGAGTCGCCTTCACCGCCGCTGACTACTCGGCCCTCAAGGCCGACCCCGGCAACGCCGATGCCCTCGGCCGGGCCGAGCGCGCGACGACTCAGTCCACCCTCGCGCTGGCCGGCGGCTCGTTGCTGGACGTCACGAAGGACGGGGCGACTGCGGCGACCCCGGCTCCGAGCTGCTCCACCGCGACCTCGACGAGCTCCACCTCATCGACGACCACCCACGCAGGGGCCCCCGGGACGAGGACCCCGGCGGCGCCCGCGACCGACCCCGGCTCGTTGGCGTTCACCGGTGCGCAGGTGTGGCCGCTCGCCCTCATCGCGCTCGCACTCATCCTGGTCGGCGCTCTGGCTCTGGTCAGCACACGCCGCCGTGGCGGCGCGCACGCGTGACGGCGGCTCTGCGTCACCTCCTCGCCGCCGGGCTCCTGCTCGGCGGTGGGGTGGTCACCCTGGCACCGGCGACCCCGGCGTATGCCGCGGCCTGCTCCACCACCTCGGGCGTCACCGTGGTCATCAACTCATCAAGGTCCTGCGCTGCGTCCGGCGGAAGCGCACTGTCGGTGCTGAGGCGGGTGGCCAGCACGACGATGGTGCAGACCGACCCCGGGTTCCTCTGTCGGATCAACGGCGCCCCGTCCGACCAGGCGTGCGTCCGGGACCCTCCTGGCAGCGCGTACTGGGCCTTCTTCACCGCTACGCGCGGTGGGTCCTGGCACTACGCGACGGTGGGTGTGGGTGGCTACAACCCGCCCGCCGGCACGGTGATCGGCTTCTCCTTCGGGGCCGGGGCCGCCCCCGCGGCCTCGGTCCCGCCGAGGCTTTCGACGCCTACCCCGAAACCCAAGCCGACGCCGAAGCCGACGGTCAAGGCGACACCGAAGCCATCGGCATCGGGGTCACACTCGACCTCGGCGCAGCAGTCGACGGCCGGCCACTCCGCCACCCGCCCCGTCGTCGGCTCCTCGAGCAGGACGTCGCCCCCCGGAACGAGTGCCAGCTCGAGCGCAGCGACAACGTCCACCATCACGTCATCCACCACCGCCACCTCGACGCCCTCCACGGCGGGCGGAGCGGTCGCCGTGGGTCCGATCGAGCCGACCGCCAACACCTCGTCCACCGGGTCGGCCTGGCCGTTCGCGGGCGGGGTAGCCGTCGTCGCCGCCCTCGGCGGGCTCGCGGCATACGGTGCCCGTCGTCGTCGACTCGGTCAGCACTGACCGGCGCCGTCGTTGGCGCCGGCCCTGCCCCGAGCCCTGCACCCCGTCGCCTGGTGGGTGTGGGCGATCGGGCTCGCGGTGGCGGCCAGCCTGACCGCCAACCCGATCCTCCTGGCCCTCATCCTGGCCGTCGTCACCCTCGTCGTGACCAACCGGAGGACCGGCTCGCCGTGGGCGAAGGCCTTCCGGCTGTACGTCATCCTCGGGGCGTTCGTGGTCCTGAGCCGCCTCGTCCTGCACCTGCTCGTCGGGCTGAAGGTCGGTGAGCACCGGTTGTTCTGGCTGCCCTCGGTCACGCTGCCGTCCTGGGCCGCCGGGATCAATGTCGGCGGCACCGTCTACCTGGAAGGGCTGCTCGCGGCCGGCCTCCAGGGGCTGCGCCTCGCGACGATGATCGTGTGCATCGGCGCGGCCAACGCCCTGGCCAACCCCAAGCGCCTGCTCCGGGCGCTCCCGGGGTCCCTGCAGGAGATCGGCACTGCCGTCATCGTGTCGGTCACGGTCGCTCCGCAGCTGGCCGAGAGCGTCCAGCGGGTGCTGCGAGCCAGGCAGCTGCGCGGCCAGAACGCCGGTGGGCTCCGCTCGGTGCGCCAGGTCGCGCTGCCCGTCCTCCAGGACACCCTCGACCGGTCGCTGTCGCTGGCCGCGGCGATGGACTCCCGCGGCTACGGTCGTCGGGTGACCGAGTCCAGCCAGGAGCGCAGGTGGGGGTCGGCCGCGCCCTACGCCTCGTTCGCCGGGCTGATCGGCGCGAGCATCGGGCTCTTCGGGCTGCTCTCGGCCGACACCCCGCCCGTCCTCGGGGCGCCGCTGCTCGGTCTCGGGCTTGTCCTCGCCGTGGTCGGGCTGCGCCTCGGCGGCCGCGGCGTCCACCGGACCACCTATCGCCCGGACCCCTGGTCGTGGCCCGAAACCCTCACTGCCGCAACGGGTCTCGCTGCTGTGGTCGGGAGCATCGTCGCCTCGCACCTCGACCCCCAGTCCATGTCGATGCCGGTCCTTCCGCTCGGCTGGCCGGGCCTGCCCTGGGTCGCCGCGGCCGGCATACTCCTCGCTGCCCTGCCCGGGTACCTCACCCCCGAGCCGCCCCGATGAACCCCGCCATCCGCTTCGACCAGGTCACGGTCACGTATGCCGGGGAGGCCACTCCGGCGCTGCGCGAGGTCGACCTGGCCATCGAGGAGGGCGAGCTCGCGCTCGTCGTCGGCCGGACCGGCAGCGGCAAGTCGACCCTCCTCGGCGCGGTCAACGGCAACGTCCCGCACTTCACCGGGGGCACCCTCGCCGGCCGGGTGACGGTCTGCGGACGCGATACCCGCACCCACCGGCCGCGCGACCTGGCCGACCTCGTCGGAGTCGTCGGTCAGGACCCGGTCGCCGGGTTCGTCACCGACACGGTCGAGGAGGAGCTGGCCTACGGGATGGAGCAGCTGGCGCTCCCCCCCGAGGTCATGCGCAAGCGGGTCGAGGAGACCCTCGACCTGCTGGGCATCGCCGACCTGCGTGCCAAGCCGCTCGCCCAGCTGTCCGGCGGCCAGCAGCAACGGGTCGCCATCGGGTCGGTGCTCACCGCCCATCCGCGCGTCCTCATCCTCGACGAGCCGACCTCGGCGCTCGACCCCACCGGCGCCGAGGAGGTGCTGGCGGCGATCACGCGGCTGGTGCACGACCTCGGGGTCACCGTCGTCCTCGCCGAGCACCGGATCGAGCGGGTCATCCAGTACGCCGACCTCATCGTCCACGTCTCACCCTCCGGCGTGGTCACCTCCGGCCTGCCGGCCGCGATGATGGCGACCTCCGACGTCGCGCCGCCGATCGTCGAGCTCGGCCGGTATGCCGGGTGGTCGCCTCTGCCGCTCTCGGTTCGTGACGCCCGCCGGGCCGCCGCCCCGCTCCGGGCTGCCCTCCCTGCCGTACCCCGGCCCGCCCTCGCCACGTCACGATCTGTCCCAATTGTTCCGGCAGTCACCGTCACTACTGGAACAATTGGGTCAGATCGTGACGGGGGCTTGGTCGCACGCGACGTCGTGGTCCGGCACGGCGATCTGGTGGCCGTCGCCGGGGTGTCGCTCACACTGTATGCCGGAGAGGTCACCGCGCTCATGGGCCGCAACGGCGCGGGCAAGTCCAGCCTCATGTGGGCCCTCCAGGGCACCGGCTCCCGAACCTCCGGCCGGGTCGCCGTAACCGCCACACCCCACTCTCAGTCACCGGGTCCGGATCGGCGCACCGGGGCCTCTGCGTCGGGCCCACCGTCGGACCCTCCCCCGGCCCCGCTCGACCCGGCGGACCTGTCGGCCGCCGATCGGCGACGCCTCGTGGGGCTCGTGCCCCAGTCGGCGTCGGACCTGCTGTACCTCGACAGCGTCGAGCAGGAGTGCGCCCAGGCCGACCGGGAGAGCCACGCCGCCGCGGGGACCTGCGCCGCCCACCTCGAACGGCTCGCACCCGGCATACCTCCCGACCGTCACCCGCGCGACCTGTCCGAGGGGCAGCGGCTCGCCCTCGTCCTCGCCATCCAGCTCACCGCGGACCCACCCATCGTGCTCCTCGACGAGCCGACCCGCGGCCTCGACTACGCCGCCAAGTCCGCCCTCGCGAGCGCCCTGTCCGAGCTGGCCGCCGGCGGCCGGACCGTGCTGCTGTCGACCCACGACGTCGAGTTCGTCGCCACCGTCGCCGACCGGGTCGTCGTCATGGCCGAGGGCGACATCGTTGCCGACGGCCCGACCACCGAGGTCGTGGTGGCCTCGCCCGCGTTCGCCCCGCAGGTGGCCAAGATCCTCGCCCCGCTCCCCTACCTGACCGTCGACGACGTCCGCCGCACTCAGACGGCCACCGACACCTCGCCTACCGAACCATGAGCCGTACCAACGCGATTCGCCTCCGCTGGCGGTCCACGCTAGCCGTCGCTCTCGTCTCGGTCGCCGGCCTGATCGCCTTCCTCTGGCCGCTCTTCGCCGGCCCACACTCCTCGATCACCCGGAACGGCGAGGCCCCGCTCGTCTTCGCGCTCATGCTCCCTCTCCTGCTCGCCGTCGTCCTCGCCGAGATCGCCGAGGGCGGCCTCGACGTCAAGGCGGTGGCCATACTCGGCGTCCTGTCGGCCGTCGGCGCCGCCCTTCGACCGCTGGGTGCCGGCACGGCCGGGCTGGAGACCGTGTTCTTCCTGCTCGTGCTCGGCGGCCGGGTGTTCGGTGCCGGCTTCGGCTTCGTCCTCGGCGCCACGACCCTGTTCGGCTCGGCGCTCATCACCGGTGGCGTCGGCCCCTGGCTGCCGTTCCAGATGATCGGCGCGGCGTGGATCGGGCTGGGCGCCGGCCTCTTGCCGCCCGCCCGGGGGCGCTGGGAGCTCGCTCTGCTCGCGGCATACGGGGGGATCGCCGGGCTGGTCTACGGGGCACTCCTCAACTTCTCGTTCTGGCCGTTCGCGACCGGCGGCGGGACAGGGGTGTCGTTCGTCCCCGGCGGCCCGATGCTGGACAACCTGCACCGGTTCGTCGTCTTCTCGGTGACGACGTCCCTCGGCTGGGACATCGGCCGCGCCCTGACCAACGTCGTCCTCATCGTCCTCACCGGGCGGGCCGTCCTCGGCGCACTCCGTCGAGCCGCCCGCAAGGCCGCGTTCGACGCGCCCGTCACCTTCGCCGAGCCACCCGCCACAATGGGCAGGTGACCGACTTCCGCGGCCAGGTCGACGACCCGGACATCAAGGCGACGTATGCCGTGGACCAGTCCGTGGCCACTCCGCCGGAGGGCGACTTCACCCTCGTCCGGGCCCGCGACCTGGCCGACGTCGTGGAGGTCCTCACCGAGGCGCAGGCTCGCGGCATACCCGTCGTGCCGCAGGGCGCCCGCAGCGGCCGGGCCGGTGGCGCGGTGGCGGTCGAGGGCGGCATCGTGCTCAACGTCATGGGCCTGGCCGGGGTCAGCACGGTCGACGATGTCGAGGGCATCGCGGTCTGCGGGCCGGGAACGGTGACCGCGGACCTCAAGCAGGCCGCGGCCGCCCACGGCCTGTTCTACCCGCCGGACCCGGCATCGGTCGCGTTCTGCTCGGTCGGCGGCAACGTGGCGACCAACGCCGGCGGGCTGTGCTGCGTCAAGTACGGCGTGACGGCCGACCACGTCCGCGGCCTGCAGGTCGTCCTGGCCGGCGGCGAGGTGATCCGGACCGGGCGGCATACGGCCAAGGGCGTAGCCGGGCTGGACCTCACCGGACTCTTCGTCGGTTCGGAGGGAACTCTCGGCGTCGTCACCGAGGTGGTGGCCTCGCTCCTGCCCGCACCGGCGCCCGCGCTCACCGCCCTCGCCACCTTCGACTCCCTCGACGCCGCCTCGCGCGCCATCGTCGCGCTCCGCCGTGACCCGCACCGGCCGAGCATGGCCGAGCTCCTCGACGCCTTCTCCATCAAGGCGGTCCAGCAGCTGGGCGACTACGGCTTCCCGTCCGACTGCGCCGCCGTCCTCCTCGTCCAGTCCGACCGCGACGGGCACACGCGCGAGGACGTCCAGCGCTACGGCGACCTGCTCTCGACCGCCGGCGCGACCGAGATCGCGGTCGCGGACGACCCGGCCGAGGCCGAGGCCCTGATGGCGGGGCGCCGGGTGGTCAGCACCGCGCTGGAGGGCCACGGGGCCCGGATGGTCGAGGACGTGTGCGTCCCGATCGCGCGGCTCACCGAGCTGGTCGAACGGTCCCAGTCCGTATGCCGGTCGCTGGGGGTCGAGGTCGCGTTCTCCGGCCACGCGGGAGACGGCAACCTGCACCCGTCGCTCTTCTTCGACGCCGGCGACCCGGCCAGCCGGGAGCGGGCCGAGGCCGCCTTCGGGGAGATCGTCGACCTCGCGTTGGGGATGGGCGGCACGATCACCGGCGAGCACGGAGTCGGCTCGCTCAAGGCGCCCTGGCTCCGTCGCGAGCTGGGTGACGCCGAAATCCAACGCCAGCAACGGATCAAGGCCGTCTTCGACCCGGCCGGGATCCTCAATCCCGGGCGCGTGTACCCACCTTTGGCAGGATGAGCCCATGAGTTCGATCGACGCCGACCCGACCGCTTCGTGGCTCTCCCGTGAGGAGCTGGACAGCGCCCGTGAGCGACTGCCGATCCTGTACGTCCACGCCGTGCCGGTGCGCGTCGACCACTCCGGCACGGTGACCTCGGTCGGGCTGCTCCTGCGCGTCTCCGCCGACGGCATCATCAACCGCGAGCTGGTGGCCGGTCGAGTGCTCTACCACGAGCGGATCCGCGACGCCCTGCTCCGGCACATCGAGAAGGACCTCGGGCCGATGGCGCTGCCCCGGATCCCGGTGAGCCCCGTGCCCTTCACGATCGCCGAGCACTTCCCGACGCCCGGCGTCACGGCATACGTCGACCCGCGCCAGCACGCCGTCTCCCTCGCCTACATCGTGGCCGTCACCGGCGACTGCGCCCCACAGCACGATGCGCTCGACCTGGCCTGGCTCTCGCCGCACGAGGCACTCGACCCACAGCTCCTCATCGAGATGACCGGTGGCCACGGCGTGCTGCTCCGGCAGGCGTTGGCCCACCTCGGCCACGCCGTCTGAGCCGAGTCCTCGGCCCGCTGGCTCGGAGTCGAGTGATCACGACGCTCGGGGATCCCGCGAGGCACCCCCGAGAGTCGTGATCTCTCGATCCTTCCCACCTCTCGTCAGGAGGAGCGGGGCGGAGTGGGATCGGCTGGGGTCAGCCGGTGAACTCGTCGCGCGTCCGCTTCATGCTGTGTGCCTCGCGGGCCGCGGCCTCCTCGGGCGTCGGCGCGGTCCCGCCGAGCCGCGCGGGGAGGAACTTCAGGTCGTCGCCGGTCAGGGTCGGGTAGCGCGACTGCTGCTCGTGGAGCTGCGCCACCATCACCGCGTGGAGGTGGTCGTTGATCGCCTCGGCGTCGCCCTTGCGCGGCGCCTCGATCGGCTCGCCGATGGTGATGAAGATCGGGAAGCTCGTGCGGCCGAGCCGCTTGGGGATGTTCTTGGTCCACACCCGCTGGCTGCCCCAGATGGTCGTCGGCAGAATCGGGACGCCGGCGGCCTGGGCCATCCGGACGGTGCCGCTCTTGAACTCCTTGAGCTCGAACGACAGCGAGATCGTCGCCTCGGGGAAGACACCGACCACCTCCCCGGCCTTCAGCGCGTTGACCGCCGAGCGGAACGACGCGGCACCGGCGTTGCGGTCGACCGGGATGTGCTTCATCCCGCGCATGAGCGGCCCGGCGAGGTTGTGCCCGAAGATCGACTCCTTGGCCATGAACCGGACGAGCCGCTTGGCCGGGAGAGCCGCGTACCCGGCATACGTGAAGTCCATGTAGCCGGTGTGGTTGATCGCCATGACGGCGCCACCGGTGCGGGGCACGTTCTCGGCCCCGCGGATGTCGAACTTGAGGCCCTGGGCCTTGAAGACGGTTCGGGCGACGGCCAGCACCGGCGGGTAGACGTACTCCATGACGCGAGCCTACGGCGTACGGGCCGCAGCGACACCGGCGAGCTCACAGACGAACAGCGCCTGGGCGATCGCGGTGCGCCGCAGCTCCCCCGGGTCGACGCTCTCGTTGGGCCCGTGGATCCGGCAGGCTGGCTCCTCGACCCCGAGCAGGAGGATCTCGGCGTCCGGGTGCAGCTCGGCCAGCGCCGTCGCCAGCGGGATCGAGCCGCCCTGACCGGTGGTCACCGGGTCGGTGCCGAAGGCCGTGCGCATGGCCCGGTTCATGGCGGCGTATGCCGGTCCGTCGGTGGCGAGGCGAAGCCCCTGCCCGAGCGAGACCGGCCTGACCTCGACCCGGCCCCACGGCGTGTGCCGCTCCAGGTGGGCGACGAGCAGCTGCTGGGCGTCGGCGGCCCGCATCGACGGCGGGACGCGGAGGTTGACCACGGCCCGGGCCGTGCCCTGGACCGCCGCCGTGACCTGGGCGATGGGCGGGACGTCGATGGCGAGCACCGTGGCCGCCGGCCGGGCCCAGAGGAGGTCCCCGACCGTGCCGCCATCGGCCCCGGTGAGCGGCTCGACGCCGTCGACGACCGCCGCGTCACCCCGGAACCGTTCCACGTCGTATGCCGCGCCGTCCCAGACCCCGTCGTGCGCGAGTCCGTCGATGGTCGTCTCGCCGTTCGCGTCGCGCAGGCTGGCCAAGGCCATGAGCAGGGCCTGCAGGGCATCGGGGGCGGCGCCGCCGTACATGCCTGAGTGGGCGGGGTGGTCCATTGTCCTCACCGTGACGATGACGCTGCCCGTGCCGCGCAGTGATGTCGTGAGGGTTGGCAGTCCGAGCTCGATGTTGCCGGTGTCGGCGAGGAGGATCGCGTCGGCCGCCACCAGGTCGGGGCGGGACCGAGCCAGCTTCTCCATGCCACCGCTGCTCTGCTCCTCGGACCCCTCGACGACGACCTTGACCGTCACCGGCCACTCACCGAGCACCTCGCGAACCGCCTCCAGGGCGATCATGCTCGCGACGAAGTTGCCCTTGCAGTCGGCCGATCCCCTTGCATACCAACGGCCTTCGCGATCGGTGAGCTCCCACGGCGAGCTGTCCCACGCGTCGAGGTCGCCGGCCGGGACGACGTCGTGGTGGGTGTAGAAGAGCACGGTCGGGGCACCTGCCGGGCCGGCGGACCGGCCCACGACGGCGACCGACCCGTCCGGTGTCTCGATCGCCTCGACCTCCTCGAAACCCACGGCGCGCACCATCGCCGCGACGTCGGCGGCGGCCGCCCGGCACTCCTCGGCCGGCTCGATCGCCGGGTTCGCGACCGAGCGGTGGGAGACCAGACGGGCCAGGTCGACCCGAGCGCCCGGCATACGGGAGTCGACGGCGGCGGTGACCGCGGCGACGAGCGCGTCGTCGAGGGAGACCGTCACGGAACCAGCTGGTCGAGGTAGAGGGGCAGCATCTCCCACCAGGTGGGCCAGTCGTGCTTGTAGGCCGGGCCCCAGTCGTCGACCCGGTTGGGGACGTCCTTGGCGCCGAGCGCGTTCGCGGCGTTCCAGGACTCCCCGACGTTCTCCCACTCCCCCGAGCCGGAGGCCAGCACGATGTTGGCCCGGCGCAGCCGTTCGAGGCTCTCGCCCTCGAGGCCGGGCAGGAAGTGCAGCGGAGAGGCGAAGTACATGTCGTCGGTGAACGGGCCGCCGATGAACCGGGTGATGTCGTAGGTTCCGCTCATGCAGACCGCGGCGTCGAAGAGGTGCGGGAAGCGGCAGGTCACCGCGAGGGCGTTGAAGGCACCGATCGAGGCACCGGCCGCGATGATCGGCTGTGGCCCGGAGGAGTCCTCGATGATGGCCGGTACGACCTCGCTGGCGATGGCCTGCTGGTAGGCGTTGAACAGCCACATCCGGTACTCGGTCGAGCCCTCGTCGGCCTGCATCGCCTTCCCGGCGGCGCTGTCGCACGAGTAGACCTTGATCCGGCCGTCGTCGATGAGCGGTTGGATGAACCGGATCAGCTTGTGCCGCTCGACCTCCTCGGCATCGCCACCCGCCGTCGGGAAGAGGAGGACGGGGATCCCGTAGTGGCCCCAGCGGACCAGGGTGATGTCCCGGTCCATCCGGGGCGAGTGCCAGCGCTCGGTGACCTTCATGGGCAAACCTTCCTGACGGTGGTGCGGGACGGGTGTGGGACTACTCGTACACGAACTTCTGGGGTCCTGGATAGATCCAGGACAGGCCGTCGCGGAGCCGGTCGCGCCAGTCCTCCCAGTTGTGGCCGTCCCGGGCCTCGACATAGCGGACCGTGATCCCCGCCTCGCGGAAGACGGGGACCATCGAGCGGTTGGGCGTGATGAGCGGCTCGTAGGTCCCGCAGCTCATGAAGATCCGGTCGACGACGCGGGTCGGCTTGGCCCGGTACCGGTTGACGAACTTGACGACCGGGTCGAACGCCGGCCCGCCACCATGCTCGGTGCCGATGTCGGTGAAGACGAGCGAGGCCGACTGGAGCAGGAGCGAGCCGTAGAAGCCGGGGTACCGGACCGCCGTCGACAGGGCCGCGATCCCGCCGAAGCTGGAGCCCATGAGGCACCGCCCCTCGGCGGAGGTGATGAGCGGCAGCCGCTCGGTGAGGGCCGGCACGAGCTCGCGGGACACGAACCGGGCGTGCGGCGCGTGGTTGGGGTACTCGCGCAGCCGGTCCCGGGGCGGCAGGAACACCGCGACGAGGGGCGCGACGTCGAGCCGGTGGATGAGGTTGTCCAGCACCGTCTTCATCGCGGCGTACTGGAGGTAGTCGCCCCCGTCGTGGACGACCAGGAGCGGGTAGCGCTGGGCAGTGCTGTAGCGCGCGGGCAGGTAGAGCCAGTACGGCTGGTCGCGGCGCAGCGCCTTGGACCGCATGCTCTCCTCGAGCAGCTGTCCGGGGCGCGCGTTGGGGTCGTGGTGCACCCACTCGGGCACGGCATACCCCGTCGCCGCGCACACCGAGCTCGACCCCACCGGCGAGTGCGCCGCCCGCGGGTTGAGCGGGTCGTTGAACCGCTCGTAGTGCTCCCCGCGTCGGGTCTCGATCTGGTACTCGACCCGCGAGCCCTCGGGCAGGACGGTCGTCGCGGCCCACAGGTCGGTGTCCGGGAGCCGGCGCATGACGAGCGGGTCGGGCAGGCCGACCACCCGATGGCGCACCGCCACCGCGTCGGCCTCGCCGCGGTAGAGGAACGTGGCCCGCTCGCCCTCGATGATCGGCGAGCCGAACCGGCCGACGAACCGGTCGATCTGGCCGGCGTCGAGCGGTTCGTGGTCGCGGAGCCGGTTGATGGCCAGGCGGCTGGTCATCATGCGCGCCTCAGCTCGTGGATGGCGCCGTCGACGCCGAGGACGCGCGACCCGCCGGGCAGCCCGCCGTCGGCGGTGACGTCGAGGATGACGCCCTCGTCGAGGAGGAGGCAGTGCCGGTCACCGAAGCGCCGGGCGAGGATCGCCGACCGCGGCTTGTCCTCGAGCCGGAGCCTCGTCCGCGCGTGCGGCAGGGCGACGACGCCTGACACCCGGGCCAGGCCGCGGTCGAAGAGCTCGGTCTCGCTCGCACCTTGCGGCCCGTGGTCGTGGAAGAGGACGACCTCCTCGGTGAGCGCCATCGCGCCGGCGGACCAGGCGATGACCGGGAGCCCCGGGGCCGGGTCGATGGAGAACAGCCGCAGGGTCCGAAGGAGGGTGCCGACGTTGCCGCCGGGCAGGACGACGGCAGCAGCCGCCGCCAGCGCTGCCTCGATCTCCCCGCGGTGCCAGCCGATCACGCCGCTGGTGGCGGCCCGCTCCACGAGGTCGCCGTCGTCGTACAGCGCCCCGAGCCTGGCCAGGTACCAGTCGTCGACGTGCCGGACCACCTCGATCGCGTCGTCCAGGGCCCCGTATGCCGTGTCGTCGCCATCGGCGAGAAGCCGCCGCTGCACGGCATACGCGCCGTCGAGGGCGTACTGCAGCCGCAGCCGGTAGATCGAGAGGAGTCGCTCGTGCCGGTCCCGGAAGGCGAGCGCCGACGCGGCGAACCGGCGGTCCTTCTCGAGCACGTCGAGCATCCGGTGGTAGAGGCGCAGGTGGTGGGCGCGGCCGTCGAGGGCGGTGTCGAGCTCGCTGACCTCGTCCTCGCGCTCCTCCCACCCGGAGTTGATGACGGCGACCGGGCCGTCGGTGTCCAGGGAGCGCAGCGCGGCGGTCGCCGTCTGCTTGAACCGCTGCGGACCGAGCAGAAGGGTCCGGGGGGTGGCCGACGCGGGGTGGAACTCCTCAGCCGGCATGGACCGAGATCGTACGACCCAC
Organism: Intrasporangiaceae bacterium; assembly: GCA_021324575.1. GTDB lineage: Bacteria > Actinomycetota > Actinomycetes > Actinomycetales > Dermatophilaceae > Nostocoides. The sequence continues at coordinate 33,700 of JAJPIW010000074.1, forward strand.
GTCGTCGAGCATCTCGCGCAGGCGGTCGTAGTCGGGGTGCCGCATCCGGACGTAGGCGTTGGCCATGTAGCCCGCCTCGACCGGCTGGGTGTGGTGGCCGACCGGCGGGAAGTGGCCGTCGATCACCCATTCGCCATAGCGGGCCTGGATGTCCTCGATGCCCGTGTAGCCGGTGATCACCCCGTCGCGGTCCGGGCGCAGGGCGATGATGCCGGCCGAGTAGGGCCGGGTCATGGGCCGCTCCGGACGACCGTGCACGATGACGTGGGCCCACTCGCGGTACACGTCGACGTCGTTGGCCGCCGAGTACAGGTCCCAGCAGCCGACCCCCGGGGGGCGGCAGCCGATCTCGGAGAACTTCAGTCCCTTGGGCCCGTTGAACCACTCCATATGCGTCGCCGACGTCCCGATGTCCAGGGCCTCGATGACCCGCTGCCCGAGCCCGGCGACCTCGGCGTAGAAGGGCGAGTCGGCCATCCGGTTGGTCGTGATGAACTGCGGGGAGACCCACCGGGTCCGCATCGCCTCCAGGACGTTGGGGTAGTAGTGCGTGGTCCAGTCGTGGACGACCCGGTTGTCCTGGGCGATCGTGTCGTAGAAGCCCTCGTGGCCCTCGACGAACTCCTCGACGGCGATCGAGGTGGCACCACTGTTCCAGAACAGGGTGATCGCCTGGGCCAGCTCGTGGTCGTCGTCGACCCGCATCGTGTCCTGGGCGCCGGCCCCGGCCCGCGGTTTGAGGATGAGCGGGTAGCCGATCTCCTTCGCGAACGCCCAGATCTGGTCGGCGCTGTCCGCGGCGGTCGACGCCGCGGTCGGCACACCGGCCGCGCGCAGCGCCTCCTTCATCGAGGGCTTGTCGCGGCACAGCCAGGTCGCGCGGACCGACGTGCCGGGTATGCCGGTCGCCTCCCGGACCTCGGCGGCTGGCATCGTGTGGGCCTCCACGGTCGCCTCGAGCCGGTCGACCCAGACCCGTGACTGGACGAACCGGACGGCGTCGATCATCTCGCCGACGTTGGTCACCGAGCCGACCTTGTAGTAGCCGGTCATCGCCGATCGCAGCTCGTCGTCCAGGGCCCACTCCTCGCCCTCGCCGATGCCGATGACGTTTGCGCCCCCCGAGGCGAGGGCCAGGACGAACCGCCGCTGGTTTCCCGGGAACGTGGGCTCGACGAAGATGATGTTCACGGGTCTGACCCTAGTGCGCGGCCCCTCCGGTTTATCGGGTCACCCGATAAACCAGAGGGGTACAGAGCTGCCAACTCTGTACCCGTCGACCTTGTCGGGTGAAGCCGACAAGGTCGGCGCCACCGCTCAGTCCTGGCCAGGCGGGCGGCCGCGACGAGGGAGCGGCCCCGCAGCCCGCGGCATACGACCCGCGTCCGTCAGCGCCCGGCGCAGCAGCATCTCGACCTGGGCGTTGACGCTACGCAGCTCGTCGTCGGCCCACCGGACGAGCGCATCGTGGACGGCGGGGTCGATCCGCAGGAGGACGTGCTTGCGCTCGCTCACCAGTACCTCACGAGTACAGGGAGCCCGCGTTCACGATGGGTGTCCTGGGCGTAGGCCAGGTGCGAGATCCGCACCTCGACGACCTCGACGCCGGCCACGGTCACCCGCTCGGCGACCTCGCGGGCCAGCTCATCGGAGACCAGGTCGGTCGCCCCGCGCAACGACACGCTCTCGCCGTCGGCCTCGTCGTAGGGGTGGCTCGTCGCCACGTGTCGCAGCGCCGACTCGGACTGGACGGTGACGAAGTCGCGATAGCTGTCCACGGCATACGTCGAACGCGCCGTGTCGACGACCTGCCAGACGACGATGGCCGCGATGTCGACCGGGTTGCCGTCGGCGTCGTTGACCTTCAGGTGGTTCGTCTCGAAGTTCCGGACCCGGAGGCTGACCCCGCGGCGGACGGTGAGCGGCAGGACGCACCAGAACCCGGGCCGCCGGACCGTGCCCACATAGCTGCCGAAGAACTGGATGACCGAGGTCTGCACCGGCGCGACGACGACGAGCAAGGTCGCGACGAGGACGGCAACCACGATGGGCACCCAGAGCCACCCATGGTGGCCGGCGACGAGCACCTTGACGGCCCACCCGCAGGCGAAGAGGACGATGACCCCGAGCCAGCCGCTCACGGCCAGGGCAGGCCGCTCCGAGATGTCGACACGGGTACTGCGGAGGCCCACGCGGCCGGGGCCACTGGAACCGTCGATGGACATGGTGTACTCCTCTGCCGGGTTAATCTGATATCAATCAGATATCACTTAATGAGCGTGGGCACCACCCCCACAACCGGGGCATGCGTTCAGCGGGCGCCATCGACCCGCTGATCCGGGTCGAGCGGATCTACCGGTCCTGCACAAAGCTCCGGTCGGGCCGCCACCAGGACCGCGAAGAGCCTTCGGCCCCGCTCAGGCCGGGTGCGGCGCCGCGTCCGGCCGGTAGGACGGGCTCGGGACCCGGCGCTCCCCGGTCGGCTGCACGACGAACCAGCCGACGTCCCAGCCGCCCAGCGCGAGCCGCCGCTCGGTCAGCTCGTCGCGCCGCAGGACGCCGACCCGGCCGCTCGCGGGCTCGTAGACGTCGAGCACCCGGTCGCCGTCACCGGGCAGGACGAGCACCACGTGCCGCGGCAGCTTGGCGTCGCCGACATAGAGCAGCCCCGGCTCCCCCTCGGCCACGACGTCGACCAGCCGGTCGTAGGTCGCCGCGAGCCCCTCCGCGGATTCGGCACGGACGAGCTGCACGGCATACCGCGTCCCTCGTCTCGCCGCACCGAACTCCAGCTCGTGCTTGGCCCCCCACGGCGGGGTGCCGAGCGCGTGCGGCCACGGCAGCTGGGGACGGCGGTAGGCGCCCAGGAGAGCGTTGGTGCGGCTCATGACAACCCGCTCGTATGCCGCGAACCTCGCCTCGGTCGTGTCTCCGCCGGGCGTGCCGGGCAGCGCCGGCGAGCCGGTGTGGACCCACTGCGCGAAGAGCGGGTCGACGAGCATCCGGGCCACGGTCAGGCAGGCCGACCCGCAGGTGACCGGTGACTGTTGCACCGGGCCGACATCGCCAACGTTGAGCCGGAAGGTCGCCACCGCCCTATCGTTGCCGAGCCGTTGTGAAACTGCCACCCCAGCCCACCGCAGCTGTCGGCTACCGCCGCAGGTCGCGTTGGTCCCGGATGGTTCGAGCAATGGCGAGGGCACGTCGCTTGATCCTGAACCGCTTGTTGATGGTGAGCGCAGCGCGGTACAGCGGCGTCGAGCGCTCCGCGGAGATCTCCGGGTTGCGGGTCTTGGGGAACTGCCCGAGCCGAAGATGCCGTAGCACGTCCTTCGCGGTGTAGCCGGGAGCGAACTCGATCTCCTTGGAGCCGAGCTCGACGGCGTCCCGCAGAGGACCCAGCACCTCGACGAACTGGGGCTCTTTGCGGTTCTCCTTGTAGTGGATGAAGGAGAACCGGTGCAGCGCCCGACCGACTCCGTCCCGGTCCACGAAGTCGGTCGTCGCGAACCGTTCGGCGAACTCAAGCAGCACGTTCTCCAGTGCCCGCTGCAGCAGGACGTCGTGCTTTCGCGGTTCGATGATCTGGACGACCTCATCGCCCTGACGCTCGTAGCCGAGCACCGTCCCGTATGGGAGGTTGGCAAAGACCGCCTCCATGGCCAGTAGCGACTGCCTGCTCGCCGTGTAGTTGTGCCGAATCGACTCGCCCTCGGTCTGGTAGATGCTCCGGGCGTAGTAGAACGGGGTGGCCAAGGGACGACCAGCGAGCGTGCCGAGGATGCGTACGAGGCAGTCCTGCGTGTAGCCACGACCCCAGTACTCGACCACCGCGAAGGGCTCGTCGAGGTTCATGTGTGCGCCCAGGTAGGCCCCGACCAGTTCGCGTTCAGCCCTGGCGACGGCCAGGAGGTGGTCGTTGAAGTCCTTGGAACCGCCCATCACCTCGACGACCTCGGCGACCTGCTTCTTGGTCAACGACCGCTGGGTGGCGAAGGCGGCATACTCGGGGAACATCGTCGTGAAGTCGGCGACGCTGAGCCGAGCGGCCTTGAGCAGGGCGGGCCCGGAGTGGGTGTTCGCAAGGCTGCCGTACTCGCCGAACGTGTCGGCGTCCACGGTTTCGACCTGCGAAGCGACCCGCCAGGCCTCTCGCGACCCGTAGATGTACCGCGTCTTCAAGGGGTAGTCGTGCGCCGCGATGAGCGCGTCCGCCACGAGCTTGAGGTGGTGGCCGTCGCGTGAGACGAAGTAGAGCGTCTGGTAGCCGCGAGCAAGACTGTCGCGGAGGACCCAGTCGATGTACGGGATCAGGTTGAGCGCGACGAACTCCAGGGCGAACTGGTCGCGCAACCCGAAGGGCCGGCTCCTTAGCAGGTCACGCACGATGCCGGCGACGAGGAACCCGTCGTAGGTCGGGACCGATACGGTGAGGCTTGTCTCGAACGGCCCGTCCAGGGCGGTCTTGGGGATGAGCTCGCTGCGGATGCCCAGCTCGGCCGGCCGCTTCTCGTCGGCGTTGGGACTGTCCCCGACGTGCACCCAGTCGGCGAAGTCGTAGCCCACCTCGCGATAGGCCTCGATGAAGAGCTTGCGCGTCGTCTTCTGGTAGCCGCTCTCGTTGGACAGGAACAGCGGCAGCTCGGCGAGCATCGGGTCGGCGATGCGCAGCAGCTCGGTGACCACCTCGAGGTCGAGGTACATATCACTGAGCAGGATCACCTTCTCGCCGGCCCCGACCAGCTGGCGGACCCGCTGGATCATCGCCGCATCGGGAATGCAGCTGCGCAGCTCGCCCTCGATCTCCCACTGTTCGAGCAGCGCGCGCTGCTCATCGGTGAGCTCGTACAGGGACTGGATGCGGTCGAAAATGTCCGAGAAGTGGATCTCCAGCAGACCGGTCTGAAGGTTCCCTGGGGTCCTGCGCCTGGTGTCCCGGACCGCGCCCTCGGCCTGCATACGCAGCTCGGGGTAGTTGTCCACCAGGAACAACGGGAAGCCACCGGCCTGCCGCGCTCTGGTCTGGACGTAGTAGAACACCGACACCGGCACGACACCGCGGCGGTGGATGAGGGTGTCGAAGACGTCGAAGCTGTACAGCGTCGGAAGCTGCAGCTCGCGCGGTCGGAACTCCAACGCACGGTCGACCAGAACTTCAAAGGTCTCCGGCGTGGAGTAGGCCCAGAAGACGTCGTTGATGCGGGCCAGCTCATCCGAGTCCACGGTGCAGTCCTCAGACAGCAGAGCAAGAAGCTCCTCGAAGGTCTCCGCCTTCGGTCCGCACGAGAGAGCGTCGTAGTCCAGTGCCGTCGCCACCGTGGAGTCCCCCTCCTCGAGGTCGAACACGTAGCGGATGACCTGGGTCACGCCGGCGGCGAGCATGTCGTAGAGGATCGAGGAGTAGTCGACGATAGCCAGGTCGATCGAGGGGAAGATCTCGTAGATATCGTCCCGGCTGTCCCAGAAGTACAGCCACGGCGAGCTCCCGTAGAGCTCCTTGAGCCGGAGGAACTCGGCGTCCTTCTCCAGCAGCGGGTGCATCTTCAGGATGAGCATCGTGTTCTGGGCTTCGAGGGTCTGGATCAGCTCCTCGGGATGCGGGAACGCCTCACGCAGCAGGCCCAGCTTTCGGGTCTCGCGCCTGGTGGGACACCAGACGGCGATCCGGGCATCGGATGGGGCGCCGCTGCGCGCCCGGATGTCGTGGTCGAAGGTGCGGACCTCGCCGAAGCGCTTCTGATAGAGGTTCTGTGGGTACCCCCCACGGATGATGACCTCGTCATCGAGTCCGATCTGCTCACGGAAGTGCTGCTCCATGAGCGGAGAGGTGACCAGGAAGAGCTGGGTGTTGCGGTAGATCTCGTTGAACTGGATGTACTTGCGCGCTACCGGTTCGGACAGATTTCCGGGGCGGAGCATCCGCTCGATGTGCTTGACACCCACCCCGTGCCACAGGTTGAGCAGCACCGCACCGCGAAGCTGCTCAGGGAAGTGCTCCTTGACCTGGTTGACGACGTTGACGCCGGCCTTGGACATCAGCTCGCGGCCTCGGATCGAGTCGAACCGGTAGGCCGAGTAGCCAAGAGCGCGCACCGCGTCGATGGTCTTCTGCGAGTGGGCCAGCCAGTGGGCCTCGATCTCGGGCCTCTGATTGACGACGTAGAGGAACAGCCACTTCGGGTTCCCCGAGAACGCGTCACCGCTGTTGAAGACCCAGATCTTCTGGTCCCGCGCTGTCATCAACCCTCCACTTTCAGTTGCGCCTGGACGTCGTGTGCACTCGCGCCGACGCCCGCCACGTCGAGCGGGCACGTGGCGGCAGTCGGGTGGGCAACGCTACCCCAGACGGCACTCAGTTCTGGCCCGGTGCGGGTCAGGCCGAGCGCTTGCGCGGGCGCTTCGGGGTCTCGGCCTCGTCGCGGCGCACGATGGTGGGCAGGACGTTCTTGAGGACGACGTCGCGGGTGACGACGACCCGCTGGATGTCCTCCTCGCTCGGCACGTCGAACATGACCGGCATGAGGACCTCCTCCAGGATCGCGCGAAGTCCGCGCGCCCCGGTGCCGCGGGCCAGGGCCTGCTCGGCGACCGCCTCGACGGCGTCCTCGGTGAACTCCAGCTCGACGCCGTCGATGTCGAACATCTTGACGTACTGCTTGACGAGGGCGTTGCGGGGCTCGGTGAGGATCCGGACCATCGACTCGACGTCGAGCGGGCTCACCGTCGTGATGACGGGCAGCCGGCCGATGAACTCGGGGATGAGCCCGAACTTCATCAGGTCCTCGGGCATCACCTCGTGGATCGACTCGGCGAGGTCCTTGGGCGTGTGCAGCTCGGAGCCGAAGCCCAGGCCCTTCTTGCCGTTGCGCGACTCGATGAGCTTCTCCAGGCCGGCGAACGCGCCGCCGACGATGAAGAGCACGTTGGTCGTGTCGATCTGGATGAACTCCTGGTGCGGGTGCTTGCGGCCACCCTGCGGCGGCACCGACGCGGTCGTGCCCTCGAGGATCTTGAGCAGCGCCTGCTGGACACCCTCCCCGGACACGTCGCGGGTGATCGAGGGGTTCTCGGACTTGCGGGCGATCTTGTCGACCTCGTCAATGTAGATGATCCCGGTCTCTGCCTTCTTGACGTCGTAGTCGGCGGCCTGGATCAGCTTGAGCAGGATGTTCTCGACGTCCTCGCCGACGTAGCCGGCCTCGGTGAGGGCTGTCGCGTCGGCGATGGCGAACGGCACGTTGAGCATCCGGGCGAGGGTCTGGGCCAGGTAGGTCTTGCCGCAGCCCGTCGGCCCGATGAGCAGGATGTTGGACTTGGCGAGGTCGACGTGGTCGGAGTCCTTCTTGCCGACGACGGCCTCACCGGCCTGGATCCGCTTGTAGTGGTTGTAGACGGCCACGGCGAGCGCCCGCTTGGCGACGTCCTGGCCGATGACGTACTGCTCGAGGAAGTCGAAGATCTCTCGCGGCTTGGGCAGCTCGGCCAGGTCGAGGTCGGTCGTCTCGGCGAGCTCCTCCTCGATGATCTCGTTGCACAGGTCGATGCACTCGTCGCAGATGTAGACACCCGGACCGGCGATGAGCTTCTTGACCTGCTTCTGGGACTTGCCGCAGAACGAGCACTTCAGCAGGTCGCCGCCATCTCCTAGACGTGCCACAGCTGCTCCTCCATCACCGATCGTCCACCACACGCGGCCAGGGGTTGCCGGGTGCTGCCGTGACGCCGACGCTACCTGCCCACGTCATCACAGACACCCATTGAAACCCCGGTGTCGGGGGCGCGTCGCGTTTGTCCGCTGAGGGCGGACAGCGGTCCCGTATGCGGTTCAGCTCGCCGTTGGGTGCCCAGGGGCTCGCCACCGATGCGCCCTCGAGCGAGGCCTCGCGACGGTGTGCCGACCGGCTGGCATGGACCGGCTGGCGCACTCGCTTCCGCACGGGAGTGGCTGCCGGCCCCGCACTGGCCGGGCCTGCGGTCGACTGGCCACCGGAGACTCCGCTGGCCAGTCGACCCAGGTGACGACCAGTCGGGGGCATCAGCTGCCTCAGACGCGGCAGCGGCAGCCGCTGGCAGGACCGGACGGCTTACCGAACTGGCTACCGGACCGGAGTGGCTGCTCCCACAACCACGACGGTTCGGTAACCGGTGCAGTCGCCCAGCCCGATCAGCCTGAGCCGCGACCGCCCCCCGTGGCTCGGCCGCCCCGGCCAAGGGTCCAGATCGCCAGCAGGCCGGTCACCAGTGCCAGCCCGATGACCCAGCCGCGGCCGGACTGAGCGGGCGCCGAAGCCTCCGGTCCGAGCCCACGCTGCCCGCCGGATGTCGGGCTCGCGGTTGCTGCGTCGGTCGTCGCGGTCGTTTCGGTCGGGCCGTGCTGATCGGAGACCTGGCCGACGAAGACGGCGTCCGCGGCCGCCACCCGCTCCGCCGTGGAGCCGACCGCGCACGAGCACGCCCAGGACGGCGCGGCGCCGGCGCTCACGAGCCCGCCGAGTGCCAGCAAGAGCACCAAGCCAAGACGCACGTATGCCGCCCGCCCAGCTGAGCGGACGGCATACGTCGTCGTTGTCGAGGTCACGGGGAACCCGCCGCGAGCGACACGCCTAGCGCCTTGGCGGTCGCACGCTGGAACTTAGGGTCGACGAACATCGTCTTGGTTCCTACCCACCTCTCGACGACCTCGATGACGACCGTGTCGGAGGCCTTGATCTGGGCAACGGTGTCGGCCTGTGAGAAGTGGTGTGTCCAGTAGAAGCTCCCGTCGGCGAACAATGGCCTCAGCGCGTCCAGGCCGTAGTAGGTGAACGAGTCACCCAGGAGCAGGGTGCGTCCGGGCAGGGCGTTGGTGGGGCCGCTGACCGTCCAGTGCTGCGGGCCGTAGTACTCCCCACCGCCGTCAAAAGTCTTGTCGAAGGCGTCGAGATGGACCGTCCCGCCCACCGAGACCTCACGCGAGGGAGCTCGCTCGGGGCTGGTCAGGCCGTTGAGCGCAAAGAGGTCACCATGTCGGGTCGCCGTCGCAGCGGTGGCCCGGAATGAGGAGGCCTGTTGCGGGGCCAGCATCGAGTACAGCTGTTGTCCGTAGATGGAGGCACCTACCGTGCTCCAGTGGGTGTCCGTGCGCCAGTACGGTTGCAGGCCCTTGGCCTGGGCCTGTTGAAGTGGCGCCAGGATATCCAGATGGAGGGGACTGGTCATGCTCTTGATGACCCGCTGCTCGCCCGCTATGGCCGAGCGTCCGCACCCACCCGTCGGTACACGGCCTGGCAACTGGTCCGTGGCCACCGAGGACTTGTCTGGAGCGACCGTGAAGACGACCCGCCGACCTGAGTCGTGGATGATCTGAGCCAGATCCAGAATCCTGGCCAGGTAGGACGGGTAACGAGTCTTGAACTGGCAGGCGTGATCCCAGTCGTCGGCGAGGAACAGGTATCCGTCATCGCCACGGACGACCTTGTCCGTGGTTAGCTCGCGGAGCCCGTGGTAGGCGATCCAGCTGTTCGCGTGCACGGCCTGGGCCCGGCCCGGCAGCTGGTCCGTGGCCCACGCGGACACGTTGTCGAGGGCGGCCCAGCCCGTCGAGAAGTCGGGCCGCGGTGCGGGCGGCCGGTTCTCGATGGCCTGCGGCCTGACTCCGAGTAGGTGTGCAACAGCCGGGCAGAACACGAAGCCGAAAGCGACGAGCGCCGCAAGGACCGTGCGCACGCGCCGAGCAGCTCCGGGGTGCTTGGGTTGTTCGACCATTTCGAGCCCTCAGAACTGGAAGTAGAGGAAGGGACTGAAGGTTCCGGCGACGGCGACGATGGCGGCATAGGGAGCGAGCGCGTATGCCGTTCCACGTACCGCCAACCGGACGCGCGGACTGGTCCGCTGAAGGCCGTCGATGACCTGGCCGGTGGCCCAGGTGGCCGGCAACAGCGCGGTGAGCAGGAGGATCACGAGCAGCACGAGCCGATGGGGCGTGAGCAGCATGGCGACGTCGGGGTCGAGATGCCACGAACCCGTCGGGCGAACCATCGCGGTGATCATGTGGCCGGCTTCGGTCAGCGTCTTGGCCCGGAACAGCACCCAGCCGAAGATCACGATGAGGAGCGTGAGACCTCGCCGGAGCCACACGAAGCCCTCGGCCCTGGCGATGCCCGTCGCGCGCTCGAGGGTCAACCACGCACCGTGGTAGATCCCCCAGAGGACGAAGGTCCAGGCCGCCCCGTGCCAAAGACCGGTCGTGAGGAACACGATACCCAGGTTCCTGTAGGTGGCGACCGTGCCGTGCCGGTTGCCGCCGAGGGGGACGTAGAGGTAGTCGCGGAACCATCGTGACAGCGACATGTGCCACCGCCGCCAGAAGTCGGTTATCGACACAGCGGAGTACGGACGGTTGAAGTTCTCGGGCAGACGCAGCCCGAACATGGCACCCAGCCCGATGGCCATGTCGCTGTACCCGGAGAAGTCGAAGTAGATCTGGGCGGTGTAAGCCAACGCTCCGATCCAGGCCGTCGTCGTCGAGGGGTGATCCACGGCAAACGCGGCATCGGCCACGCGGGCGATCGAGTCCGCGATGGCAACCTTCTTGAACAACCCCCAGGCAAAGCGCGGAAAACCGTTGATGAAGTCGGCAACCTTGTCGTGCTTCTGCTGCTGCAGCTGGTCGGCGATCTCGTGGTAGCGGACGATGGGGCCGGCGATGAGTTGGGGGAACATGGCGATGTAGGTCATGAACGTCAACGGGTTCCGCATCGGTGGCCGCGATGCCCGGTGCACGTCGATGACATAGCTCAAATGGTGAAAGGTGAAGAACGAGATGCCGATGGGCAGCGCCAGCGAGACCACTCTGGTATCGCCCAGACCCAGGTTGCGCGAGAGCGAGTCCACGATGTGCGAAGCGAATCCCGCGTACTTCCACAGGGCCAGGACGCCGAGGTCCGCCACGACGGCACCGACCATCACTGCCGTGTCGGCCGGCCACCGACCAAGAGAGCGCGGGTTCTCCTTGAGACGTCCGATGAGCAGCCCTGCGCCATAGTTGACGACCATCACGCCCAACAGCAGAAAGACGAACTGCTTGCCGCCCAGGGCGTAGAACGCCAACGACGAGACTGCGAGCACTCCGTTGCGTGCCTGGTGTGGGAGCACCCAGTGCAGCATCAGGACAGCTGGCAGGAAGTACCAGATGAAGACGGGGGCGGCGAACGACACGACGTCCTTATGGGCGAGATGGACCAGGGCCGCGGCCTAGCGTAATTCGGTCCGCCAGATGGCTGCGGCAGGCGCGCAGCACTCACGAGTCCGCCGGTTGCCAGCAAGAGCACGAACCCCAGACGTGCGTATGCCGCCCGCCCGGGTGGGCGGACGGCATACGCAGTCGATCGGCTCCGAGGGAGGCCGGCTCAGGCTTCGGCAGAGGCCTTGCGGGACGCGAGGACCTCGTCGATCAGGCCGTACTCCTTGGCTTGGGCGGCCGAGAGGATCTTGTCGCGCTCGATGTCCACGCGGACCTGGTCGGGCGTGCGGCCGGAGTGCTGGGCGATGGTGTCCTCGAGCCAGGTGCGCATCCGGAAGATCTCGTTGGCCTGGATCTCCACGTCGCTGGCCTGACCGCCGCCGCCCTCGACCGCCGGCTGGTGGATGAGGATGCGGGAGTTGGGCAGGGCGAACCGCTTGCCCTGCGCGCCGGCACCGAGGAGCACGGCCGCCGCCGAGGCGGCCTGGCCGATGACGAAGGTCTGCACGTCGGGCCGGATGTACTGCATCGTGTCGTAGATCGCCGTCATCGCGGTGAACGAGCCACCGGGCGAGTTGATGTACATGAGGATGTCGCGGTCGGGGTCCTGGGACTCCAGCACGATGAGCTGGGCGATGACGTCGTCGGCGGACGCGTCGTCGACCTGCACGCCGAGGAAGATGATCCGGTCCTCGAAGAGCTTGGTGTAGGGGTCGAGGCGCTTCATCCCGTAGGAGGTGCGCTCCTCGAACTGGGGCAGGATGTAGCGGCTGCTCGGGGCGGCATACGAGCCGTGCGAGCCGGGCACCATGAGGCGGCTGGTGGGGTCTGGGTTCATGTCGTTCGTGTCTCTCTGCGCGTCGGTCGTCGTGGGAGCGGGGCGGTCAGTCCGCGGTGACCGGGTTGGCGGCCTTGGGGCCGGCCTGCTCGGCCTTGCTGATGACGTGGTCGACGAAGCCGTACTCCAGAGCCTGCTCGGCAGTGAACCAGCGGTCGCGGTCGGAGTCCTCGGTGATCTTCTCGACGGTCTGGCCGGTGTGGTCGGCGATCAGCTCGGCCATCTGCTTCTTCATGGCGAGCAGCAGCTCGGCCTGGATCTTGACGTCGGTGGCCGTGCCGCCGATGCCGCCGAGCGGCTGGTGCATGAGGATCCGGGCGTGCGGGGTGGCGTAGCGCTTGCCCTTGGTGCCGGCCGACAGGAGGAACTGGCCCATCGAGGCGGCCATGCCCATCGCCACGGTCGCGACGTCGTTGGGCACCCACTGCATGGTGTCGAAGATGGCCATGCCGGCCGTCACCGAGCCGCCGGGGCTGTTGATGTAGAGCCAGATGTCGGCGTTGGGGTCCTCGGCGGCCAGCAGGAGCATCTGCGCGCAGATGGCGTTGGCGTTCTCGTCGCGGACGTCGGAGCCGAGGAAGATGATCCGCTCCTTGAGGAGTCGGTTGAAGATGTGGTCGTCGAGGCCGAGCTGGGACGAGGCTCCAGCGGCGACGGGGGTGGTGCTGCTCACGGCGTCTCCTGCACGGGGGTGTTCACGGGTAGCTGCTGGGTTGTTCTGCACGTGGACCCTAACGTCGGGTACCAGCGCTGGAATCCCGTATGCCGCCCGTGTTCGCCATGAGCGCAAGGGCCCGACCCCCTCCCGGCCGGGGTGCCGGGCCGTACGTGACCATGATCCGGGCCTGCCAGAGCAGCAAACCGGTCGTGGTGAGGAGGAAGCCGGCGGCCACCGGGGCCGAGATGCCGGCAGGCCCGGCGGACAGGGTGATGAGCAGACCGAGGAGGAGGGCGCGGCCGACGATCGCGATCGCGCTGACGATCCGCTCGTCGCGCTTGGGCCCCTCGTCGACCGCCAGCCGGCGGAGGAGCGCGACGGCGACTGCCGCGGTCGCCGCGACCTGGAGCCGGTGGACGAGGGTCGGGTGCGGGGTGGTGAGGATGAGCAGCGACGCCCCGACGACCCACGCGACGGCGCTGAACCGGCAGGTGGCCGCGCGCCCGTGCCGGACGATGAACGTGCGCTTGCCGAACATCGCATCACCTCGGACGTCGCGCAGGTCCTTCAGGACGATCCGGGCGACGAACCCGATGTACAGGGCGGCGAGCAGCCCCAGGTCGGAGGCCCGCACCACACCACGCCCGATGAGCAGCCCGACGAGGTATGGGGTCGCGACGTAGCAGGCGGGCAGCGCGAGCGAGGCGACCACGCCACGGTCGGCGAGCCGGACCGGGCGGAGACAGTAGCCGAGCATCACCACGAGCGCCGCCGTCGCGATGGCGAGGACGGCGCGACGAGCCTCACCCCCGAGCCCGTATGCCGCGACGAGCTCACCGCTCCCGGCCACGACGGCCAGTACGAGCATCGCACGACGGTGCGACCTCCCTTGCAGGAGAAGGCGGTTGGAGCCCTCCACCGTGCCGGCCAGGTTGACTCGGTCGACCCGCTCGTCGGCGAGGTCATTGACGAGTGCCGAGCAGACGACGAACGGGACGACCACGGCCGCGGCCCGCAGCATCCCGACGTACGAGACGTCGCCGGCCGCGGCCAGGCCGCACGCGGCATACGTCAACAGCAGCACGACCACGGGCAGCCGGAGCAGCGCGCGGGCCACCCGCAGGGCTCCCCCGAGGCGGGTCACTTGTTGCTCCCGTACTGGCTCATGCCCCACACGGAGAGGACGACCAAGCCGACCATCCCGAAGACCAGAACTGCGGCCAGGACCGCGACCGCGACCGAGATCCCACGGATGACCTTGCGCTGGGCCGCGGCCCGAGCCTCCCCCTCGTCCATCTCGAGAGAATACGTCAGGCCGGGCGCTGCGGCTCCCGGACAGCGGGGACGACGAGGATCGCGACCGCCAGCAGGGCGCCGACGACGAGCAGTGAGCGCAGCACGCCGAAGTGGTCGCCGAGGAAGCCGAGCAGCGGCGGCCCGGCGATGAACGCGGCATACCCGATCGTCGCCACGGTGGACATCCGCGCGGCCGCGCGGGCCGGGTCGTCGGCCGAGGCGCTCATCCCGACGGGGAAGCCGAGCGAGGCGCCGACCCCCCACACGGCGGCACCGGCATACGCGAGCCAGGTCGGGCCGAAGACGACGAGGAGCGCACCGAGGACGGCCAGCGCGAAGGTGGCACGCAGGACCAGGACCCGGCCATAGGTGTCGAGGATCCGGGTGCCGACGAGCCGGCCGATGGTCATGAAGGTGAGGAACACGGCGAAAGCGAGGACGCCGGCCCAGTGCGGCACGCCGTGGCCCTCGACGAAGGCGACCGAGAGCCAGTCGTTGGCGGTGCCCTCGGTGAAGGCGGCGGCGAGGGTGACCAGGCCGATGAGCAGGGTGCGACGCTCGAACCAGGCCGAGCGCTGCGGGCTCTCGTATGCCGGCTGCTCACCCTCGGCGGCCGGGCTCGCTTCGAGGTCGCGCGGCAGGAACAGGCGCAGCTGCCACAGGCCGAGCAGCAGGACCACCCCGCCGGTGAGCAGGAGGTGGACGAGGATCGGGACCCGGCCCCAGGACAGCCCGGCGCCGATGAACGCCGAGAGGACGGTGCCGCCGCTGAAGGCCGCGTGGTAGTGGGGCATGGTCGTGCGACCGAGGAGGCGCTCGACGGTGGCCCCCTCGAGGTTCATCGCGACGTCCCAGATCCCGACGCCCATGCCGACGAAGAAGAGCGCGCCCGCCACCACCCAGCGGGAGTGGGCGACGTTGACCCCGAGCCCGATGCCACCCATGCCGAGCAGCGCCAGGGTCATCCCGACCCGGATGGTCTGGGCGGCGCCGAGCCGGCCGGCGATCCGCCCGGAGGACGGCATGGCGACCAGCGACCCGGCCGACGCGAAGAGCAGGGTCGCGCCCAGCGCTCCGGCGGAGAGGTGCAGCTCTGCCTTGGCGTCAGCGATCCGTGAGGCCCAGGAGGCGAAGGCGATGCCGGCCAGGCCGAAGACGACGAGCACGGAGAGGTGTGAGCTGCGCAGGCGGGCCGGGGTGAAGGCGGGGGCGGCGGTCATGGTCATGGGGTGCTTCCGGGGTGGATCGCGGGCGTGGAGCGGGTGGGTCGACGTTTGTTGTCGAATCGATTCGATCGAATCGATTCGACTAGTATGGTCCGGTGACCGACTCGCGTCAATCCGAGGGCCGGGCCACCCTTCGGGACGTGGCGCGGTCCGCCGGGGTGTCCACCTCGACGGCGTCCCTCGTCTTCAGCGGCAAGGGCCCTGTGGCGCCGGCAACGCTCGAACGGGTCCGGGCCGCGGCGGTCGCGCTCGGGTATGCCGGCCCCGACCCCCTCGCGTCGTCGCTGCGGGCGGGGCGCGCCGGCGTCGTCGGGGTGCTCGTCGAGGGCCGGCTGCGCGACGCCTTCCGCGACCCGTTCGCCGTGACCATCCTGGACGGGCTCGCGGCGGTGCTCGACACCATCCCGGTCGGGATGCTGCTGCTCGCCCAGGACATCACCGACCACGGACGCGCCGTCGCCCAGCTCTCGACGACCGCCCTGGACGCTGTCGTCTTCTCGCTGTGCGGACCGGACGACAACCCGGCGGTCGACCACCTGGCGGCGCGCGGCATACCGATGATCGGCACCGGGGCGCCCGCCGACCCGCGCGTGACCCAGGTGCTCATCGACGAGCGCGGGGCCATCGCGACGGCCACCGACCACCTGCGCTCGCTCGGCCACGAGCGGATCGCCATGGTCGCCATGCCGCTCTCCCCCGACCGACGGACCGGGCCGGTGTCGGAGGAGAGGTTGCGAACCGCGACGTATGCCGATGCGCGGGAGCGTGCACACGGCTTCCGTTCCGTGATGGGCGCCGACGCCCCGATCGTCGAGGTCCCCATGCCGGGGGTCGAGGAGGCCCGGGCCGCCGCCGCGTCGCTGCTCGACCTGCCGGCCGACGAGCGGCCCACCGGGATCGTGGCCCAGTCCGACCTGCTCGCGGCCGGGGTGATCCGGGCTGCCGAGGAGCGCGGCCTGTCGGTCCCGGAGGACCTGTCGGTCACCGGGTTCGACGGGATCGACCTGCCGTGGCTGGCACACACGCTGACGACCATCGACCAGCACGCGACCGCCAAGGGCACGCGTCTCGGGGACCTCGTCGCCAGGGCCCTGACCGGCGAGCCGATCGCCGACGTCACCCTGCCCACGGCGCTGCGGATCGGTACGACGACGGCACCGCCGCACCCGTGACCGGTCGAACCGGCACAATGTGAGTCGGCCGTCGACGCGCGGCCGATCGCTCACGGCCGGTCGACGATGACCGATCCCTGAAGGAGGGCACCGATGGATGAGGATGCGGCTCGGGAGCGGGCCGACCGGGCGCACTACCACGTCCGGGCGCAGCAGCGCCGTCAGGAGCAGGAGTCCGCCAAGGCCCAGGTGCTCGTCGACCGGTTCGTGGAGCTGGCGACCAAGGCGGGCCTGCCGACCGAGGAGCTGACCGCCCGCCCGTGGTCCGGCAGCGGCCGCTACCGGACCGGCGTCGTCGGCTGGTACCTGCGCCGCGACCAGTCGATCGGGGTGAGCCCGGCCGGCGGCTACTACGTCCTCGTCGTGCCGCCGGAGCGCTTCGGCCGCTGGCGCAGGGTGCCGGTCGAGCCGAGCCCTCCCCCGCTGCAGGTCGGGCAGGGTGCCCGCGACGGCGAGTCCGTCGCCCTGGACGTCCTCCTGGACATGCGGCTGCAGTGGGGCTCAACCTGAGGCCAGGCTCGCCGAGCCCGCGCACAGGCGGTCGCCCGCGATGCCCACCGATCTCGCGCTCGAGCGGTCACCGCATCACCTGAGCCGCCCCCACTACTGCCTGTTGGTGGGCGCGAGCCGACATGCGCCGCGGCCGCGCCCTCCCGAGGGAGACGCGCGGCCGCGGCATACGAGCTGTGGGATCAGACCTGGGCCGCAGCGCCGTCCTCGACCTCGACCACGTCGGCGTCCTGCGCCACGTCGTCGGACTCGACCTCCGCGCCGGGCACCGACTCGTTGAGGTCGACCGGGTTGCCGTCGGTGTCGGTGACAACCGCCTTCTCCAGGACCGCGGCGAGCGCCTTGCGACGGCCGACCTCCTGGACGATCTGCGGGATCTGGCCCTGCTGGTCGATGGCCGTGGCGAACTCGTTGGGGTCCATGCCGTACTGCTGGCTGGCCATGATGAGGTACTCGATGAGCTCGCTCTGCTCGACCTTGACCGCCTCCTGCTCGGCGATGGCGTCGAGGAGGAACTGGGTCTTCATGGCCTGGCGGGTGCTCTCCTGCACCTCGGCGCGGTGGGTGTCGTCGTCGAGCCGGTTCTCGCCCTCGAGGTGCTCGGTGACCTCGTCGTTGACGATGCCCTCGGGAACCTCGATGTCGATCGTCGCGAGGAGGTGCTCGAGGACCTTGTCGCGGGCCTGGACGCCCTGCTCGAACTTCTTGGCCTGGGCGGCCTGCTCGGCGAGGTTGTCGCGAAGCTCCGCCAGCGTGTCGAACTCCGACGCCAGCTGAGCGAAGTCGTCATCGAGCTCGGGGAGCCGACGGACCTTGACGGACTGGACGGTGACGGTGCAGTCGGCGCTCTCACCCTCGTGGTCGCCGCCAGCGAGCGGCGCGGAGAAGTCCTTGGTCTCGCCGGCGCTCATGCCGACGAGGGCCTCGTCGATCCCGTCGAGCATGTTGCCCGAGCCCACCTCGTAGGAGACGCCGGTGACGGTGTCGATCTCCTCCTCACCGATGTGCGCGGACAGGTCGATGGAGACGAAGTCGCCGGTCTCTGCCGGGCGCTCGACACCGACGAGGGTGCCGAAGCGGGTCTGGAGGTCGGTGAGGCGCTCCTCGATGTCGGCGTCCGAAGCCGCCGCCGCGTCGACCTGGACGGCGATGCCGGCGAGGTCGGGCAGGGCGATCGTCGGGCGGACGTCGGTCTCGACGGTGAAGACGAGCTGCTGGCCGGCCTCGACCGGCACCTCGGTCACGTCGACCTCCGGGCGGCCGATGGCGCGCACCTCGTTGTCCTCGACGGCCTGGCCGAAGAACTGGGGCAGCGCCTCGTTGACGGCCTCCTGGATGACCGCGCCGCGGCCCACGCGCTGGTCGATGATCCGGGCGGGGACCTTGCCCTTGCGGAACCCGGGGACCTGGGTCTGGCTGCCGATGGTCGCGTATGCCGCGTCCAGGCTCGGCTTGAGCTCCTCGAACGGGACCTCGACGGTCAGCTTGACCCGGGTCGGGTTGAGGGTCTCGACGGCGCTCTTCACTGCAGGCACTCCAAGGGAAGGGAAGGTGGGGATGTCGCCGCTCATGGTAGCCGCCGCGGGCCGCGGGCCCGAATCGTCCGGGATGGCCGACGATCCGGCTCGCGAGCGCGAACGGACCGTCGACACCCATGACGAATGTCATGCATTTCGGTCAAGTTTTCGTCAGCGTTCCGTCATTCTTTCCCCAACTTCGACTCTCGAAGGTTGCTGAGAGCCCATCGCTGGGTTACCGACCGGTTGAGTTGCCGCGTGGCAACCCCGCCGCACCCCCTGCAATGGAAGGACCTTCATGCGAAGCAAACTCCTGGCCGCCACCGCGGCCCTGGCTGCCGCCCTCGGTGCTGCCGCCGCCATCCCGACGACGGCCTCTGCCGCTCCGGCGGCCGGTCACGCCAAGGCCCACTCCCAGCGCGTCTGTTCCACGCCGAAGGCCGGCTTCGCCGCCTGTGACGCGCTGAAGCTGGTCAACGACCAGGGCGCGGCGGTCAACGCGGCCGGGTCGGCCGTCACACCCAAGGCGATCTCCGGCAAGACCCCGGCAAACATCCAGGACGCCTACAAGCTCGCCGGACTGTCAGCAGGCGGTCGCACGGTGGCCATCGTGGACGCCTACGGCTACCCCAACGCCGAGCGCGACCTCGGGATCTACCGTGCCCAGTGGGGTCTGTCGGCCTGCACCAAGGCCAACGGCTGTCTCACCATCGTCAACCAGACCGGTGGCACCAAGCCGCCCAGGACCAACGTCGGTTGGGCCCAGGAACAGGCGCTCGACCTGGATGCCGTGTCGGCCGCGTGCCCGAGCTGCAAGATCCTCCTCGTCCAGGCCACGAGCGCATCGTTCGGCAACTTGGGGACGGCCGTCAACTACGCCGCCTCGCGAGGCGTCGCTGCGATCTCCAACAGCTACGGCGGCGGCGACTCGGCCGACTCGAGCTACGGCTCCTACTACAACCACTCGGGAGTCGCCGTGACCGCCTCGACGGGTGACAACGGGTACCAAGGCGCCAGCTTCCCGGCCTCCTCGCACTACGTGACTGCCGTCGGTGGCACCTCGCTCACGGGCTCGTCCAACGCTCGTGGCTGGAACGAGACCGTCTGGAGCGGTGCCGGCTCCGGCTGCACGACGCTCAACGCCGCACCGGCCGGCCAGACCAGCGCGATGACGAACTGCTCGGGTCGCGCCATGGCGGACGTTTCCGCCGTTGCGGACCCGGCGACCGGGCTCGCCGTCTACGCGCCGACGTCCAGCTCGTCGTCGTCGTGGGCCCAGTACGGCGGCACGAGCCTGTCCTCGCCGCTTGTCGCCTCGGTCTACGCCCTCTCCGGCAACACGTCCGGCTACGCCAACAACAAGCCCTACGCCCACCCGAGCGGGCTGTTCGACGTGACCTCCGGCAGCAACGGGCCCTGCGCGAGCTGGTGCTCGGCCAAGACCGGCTGGGACGGCCCGACCGGCCTGGGGACCCCGAACGGCACCAGCGCCTTCTGAGGCCCCACACCCATCCCGGAGCGGCCCGTCACCAGTGCGAGGTGATGGGCCGCTTCGGTGCAGTCCGCGCCGGCCGGACATCGAGTGATCACGACATGCGGGCTCCAGATCCTCGACTCCCGAGAGTCGTGATCACTCGACTCGTCAGGACGGCGCCGTATGCCGGGCGCGGGCTTCAGCGTCTCGCCGACCACTCCCGGAGGGCGGGAAGGACGTGGTCGACCGTCAGCGGTGCGAGCAGCTCGGCACCAGGCCCGGTGCCGTCGGCAGCCCCCGCGGCGACGGTCACCCAGGCCAGCTCGGCGATCTCGGCACGGGGGCTGACGTCGACCGGCCGCTCGATGACGTGGACGACCGAGTCGACGATCGCGCCGGGCTCGTTGGCGGCAGGCGCCTGCCAGTGACCCAGCACCTCGAGCTCTTCGGCGTGCAGGACGAGGCCGACCTCCTCCTCGGCCTCTCGTACGGCGGCGGCCAGCGCAGCCTCGCCAGGCTCCAGCTTGCCCCCGGGGAGCATGAAGCGCTCGGTGCCCCGCTTGCGGACGACGAGGAGCCGCCCGGCATCGAGCACCGCGACGCTGGCAGTGACGAAAACCGTTGCCACGGAAGGGTTGTCAGTCATGGAGCGGGCGACTCCTGCGGAAGGACGGGCCGGCACGGCGGGCTCACCACCCGCGGAGCGGCGGTGAACCCGCCAAGGCCGGAGCGGGCGACGAGAATCGAACTCGCGTAGCCAGTTTGGAAGACTGGGGCTCTACCATTGAGCTACGCCCGCACGCCCCGCAGCCATCGGGCCGCAGAGCACGCGTTAGCCTAATGCCCGCCCTCGCGGCCGAGGAAATCGACGACGTCGACCACTCTCCCTCCGCGCGGACGACGGGGTATGGCGCAGGTTGGTAGCGCGTCCGCTTTGGGAGCGGAAGGCCGCCGGTTCAAATCCGGCTACCCCGACCAGGTGCTCGCGCACCGGTCACGACGGCCCGGGCTCGAGCGGCCGTCTCACGGGCCAGCCGGGCGCTGAGGCCGACGTGGGTTGCCGGGTCGAGCAGTCGTGACAGCTCCGAGGCGGACAGCGCGGCACCGACGACCGGGTCGTCCCTGAGCAGCTGGTCGAACGCGGCCTCGGTGGTGGACGCCAGGTGAGCCAGATGATGGACGAGGTCGTGCGCCCGCTGTCGCCCGATGCTCTCGGCGAGCGCCATCATGACCGCCTCCGCACAGATCAGGCCGCCGGTGAGGTCCAGGTTGGCCCGCATCCGGGCCGGGAACACGCACAGGCCGGACAGGATCTCGTGGAGGTCCCCGAGCGCTCCGACAGCGAGAGTGCAGGCCTGCTCGAGGACCTGCTCCATGAGCGCGGATCGGGCGCCGTCGACCTCGTGGGACTGGACAACGGCCTCGAGAGCCGTGGGTACCAGCCCCCGCACGCGCGCGCAGGAGGTGACCACGGACCCGCTCCGTTTGGGGTTGCGCTTCTGCGGCATCGTCGAGCTGCCCACGTCACCGTCGGGGACCGGCTCGGCGAGCTCACCGAACTCGACCGACATCAGCCGAGCCACCTCGTCGGCCACCGAGCCCGCCGTCGCGCAGGCCAGGCCCAGCACACAGACGAGCTCGGCGAACGGGTCGACGATATTGCGTGACGGGACTGGCATCGGCAACAGCCCGAGGCGGGCGGCCACGGCGGCCTGGACCTCGGGCCCACGCTCCCCCATCGCCGCGAAGGTCCCTGCGGCGCCCCCGGTCATGCACGTCAGCACGCGCGGCGCGCACTCGGCCAGACGCTCCAGATCATGCAGGAAGGCATCGACCCAGGCCGAGACTTTCAGTCCGAAGGTGATCGGAACCGCCTGCTGCCCGTGGGTGCGTCCGGCCATGACCGTCTCGGCATACTCCTCGGCGAGGTCGGCCAGGACACCGACGATCCTGCGCAGCAGGTCCTCGACCCCGTCGACCACGACCCGCAGCGCCAGCGACTCGCTCGTCTGCTGGATGTTCTGGGTGGTTGCGCCCCAGTGGACCCAGCCGCCCGCCTCAGGTCCGGACAGGGCGGCCAGCCCGGCCACGAGGGGCACGAGGGAGTGACCGGTCCGAGCCTCCTCCCGCAGCAGCTCGGCGTCGTCGAACAGCTCCAGGTGCGCCACCGCGGCGATGCGGTCCGCTGCCTCCACCGGCACGATGCCGACCGCCGCCTGGGCCAAGGCGAGCGCGGACTCGACGTCGAGCTGACGCTGGAGCCGGCTCGGCCGGCCGAAGAGAGCGGCCACGTCGGAGTGGCTGAACGGTTCGGTCATCCACCCATCGTGCCGCGCCGTGCCCGGATCTCGGCGATCGCCCTGCCCGCCGCTCGGCCCTTGGCCTCGAACCCGTCCGTCGGCCGCCAAGCGGGCCGCTCCCCCACGGTGACGTCGAAGCCGCCGTGTGCAGCCAGCTGGGCCAGGGCGTGGGCGGCATATGCGCCCTGGTCGGTCGCGATGAGCAGGACGCCGCCGGGCACCAGCCGGTCGCGCACGAGATCGAGGGTGTGGGCCGTCACGAAGCGCCGCTTGGCGTGCTTGGACTTGGGCCAGGGGTCGGGGAAGAACAGGTGCACCGCCGTGAGCGACCCGGGGGCGATCCGGTCGGTCAGCAGCGGCACGGCGTCGCCGAGGTGGACCCGCAGGTTCGGCACCCCGGCTACCTCGGCCGCGGCGAGCATCCGGGCGATCCCGGGCGTGTGGACGTCTACGGCGAGGAGGTCGTGATCGGGATGCTCCGCGGCAAACGCGATGGCGGACGCGCCGTGACCGCAACCGACCTCGAGGACGAGCGGTGCCACACGCCCGAACGCCGCGAGGGGACGCAGCGGTCCCTCCGGTATGCCGCGGAGCGGCAGGAAACGGGCCATCCGGTCCTCGGTGAGGGCCGAGAGGCGGCCGCGGCGCGCGGCATACGACCTGACCCAGGTGGGCCGGTCCAGATCGGTCCCGGTCATCGGTCGCTCGTCAGTCCCACGAGACGAGGACCACGGCCCGGTCGTCGCCGTCGCCGGACCGGGCCGCCCGGCAGATCTCGGCGGGCAGCCCCTTGAAGCCGCCGGCTCTGCTCGCCGCCACCCCGAGCATCCGGTCGACGCCGTCGGCGAGGTCGTGGGAGCGGGTCTCGATGACCCCGTCGGTGTAGAGGAGGACCGCGTCGCCGTGGCCGAGCTGGCCCTTGAACCGCTTGAAGGCGGCCGCCTCGATGACGCCGAGCAGCGGACCGCTGGTTCCCTCGAGCATCGACCAGCGGCCCGAGCCGGCGAGGTACTGGGCGGCCGGCGGGTGCCCCGCACAGCCGAGGTCGAACTCACCGGTGATCAGGTCGACCGCGAGGTGGACGCAGGTGGCGAAGCCCTCGGTCCACTGCTGGCGCAGGAGGTACTTGTTGGCCGCCACGAGGAACTCCTCCGGCCGCACCGACCCGAGCAGCCCGCCGAAGGCGCCGGAGAGCAGCAGCGCCCGGGTGCCCGCCTTGGTCCCCTTGCCGCTCACGTCGACGAGGACGAGCTCGAGCTGCTTGCCGTCGCGGGACAGGTTGGTGAGCAGGAAGTCACCGGAGAACGAGTTGCCGTATGCCGAGTTGAGCGCGGCCTCCGCGTACCAGCCGTGCGGGAGAGCGGGCAGCTCGCCGCCCGCGCGCAGCCGGTCCCGCAGGTCGACGAACATCTGCTCACCGGCGACGCCGGTGACGCCGAGCCGGTCCCGTGAGGCCGACACCCACAGCATGAACCCCATGACGACCATCTGGGCCGCCACCGCAAAGCCCCACATCCGGAACTGCGACGGCCCCTCGATGCTCGTCACGAACGTCCAGACGAGCAGGTACGCGTAGAAGGCGACGGTCGGCAACGGCCTCAGGAAGAGCCCGGCGAGGACGATGAACGGGCTGAGCAGGGAGATCGTCGGCAGCCGGCCCGGGTAGAGCAGCTGGAAGACCCCGAAGGCCGTGACGACCGTCATCAGCCCGATGAGGTAGACCAGCGTCAGGTGCCTGCGGACAGGCGCCATCACCGATCCGATCCGCCGCTGAAAGCGGCGGACGATGCCAGGGCGGCCGTGCCGGATCACGACATTCGGTGCCTGTGGTGGTGGGTTCAACGGGTCGACCTAGGTGTGATCGTCAGTCCCGCTACTACGGGCGGCTTGTCGACCGAGACTAGCTCAGCGCCCCATGGGGGGTCCTAACCCAACCTGCGCAAACGGTGCCAATCGGGCGTTTCCGGAGAGTTCCCCGGTGCGGGCGGGAGCAACCTCGGCCAAATGGGTGAGGCCGGTGGCACTGCGGTACCGCCGGCGCGCGCCACCTCAGTCGAAGATCGGGCCGACCCGGCGGCTGCGCTTGAGCTCGTAGAAGCCGGGGATCCCGGCGACGAGGACGCACCCGTCCCACAACCGGCCGGCCGCCTCACCCTTGGGGGCCGGGGTGACGACCGGGCCGAAGAAGGCCTCGCCGGCCACCGCGATGACCGGCGTGCCCACCTCGTCACCGACCAGGTCGATCGCGCGCTGGTGCGAGGCCCGCAGGAGGTCGTCGACCTCGTCGGTGTCGGCGAACCGGATCAGGTCGGCGGGCAGGCCCACGTCGGCGAGTCCGCCGATGGTGGCGTCGCGGTAGTCCTCCTTGCCCAAGTGGATGCGGGTGCCGATCGCGTCATAGAGCGGCTTGACGACCTCCTGGCCGTGCTCTCGCTGGGCCGCGATGACGACCCGGACCGGTGCCCAAGCCTTGTCCATCATGGCGCGGTAGTTCTCGGGCAGGTCGCGGCCCTCGTTGAGGACGGCGAGGCTCATGACCGACCAGGTGACGTCGACCGGGCGGATCTTCTCGACCTCGATCATCCAGCGGGAGGTCATCCAGGCCCACGGACAGAGCGGGTCGAACCAGAACTCGGCCTGCTGGCGGGCGGTGTCTCGGGCGATGGTCGCGGGTGCGTGACTCGTCGTGGCGTCGACGATCGGTGTGTCAAGGCTCATGGCAAGAGCCAAGCACCAATCGCCCGACATTGTTCCCGGGGGGTCACCGTAGCCGTGGGAGGATGTCGCGTCGTCTGCCACGAACAGACTCGCATGCACCCGCTGGTGCACCCCACCCGAAGCCACCGCCAAGGAGACCACCGTGCCGGGCAAGAACCTCACCCGCGCCGAAGCGCAGGACCGCGCAGCGCTCGTCAGCGTCGACCACTACGCCGTCGACCTGGACCTGACGACGTCGGAGACGACGTTCCGGTCGCGCACGACGATCATCTTCTCGGGGACCGAGGGCGCGACCACGTTCGTCGACTTCATCGCCGAGTCGGTCGAGTCGCTCACCCTCAACGGCACCGCGCTGGACCCCGCAACCCACTTCGACGGCATACGCATCGCCGTCCCCGGGCTCGCGGCCCAGAACACCCTCGTGGTCGACGGCACCGGCCGCTACATGAACACCGGTGAGGGCCTGCACCGCTTCGTCGACCCCGTGGACAACGAGGTCTACCTGTACACCCAGTTCGAGGTCGCGGACTCGCGCCGGATGTTCGCCGTCTTCGAGCAGCCCGACCTCAAGGCCACCTTCGCCTTCACCGTCACCGCGCCCGCGCACTGGCAGGTCGTGTCGGTCTCCCCCACCCCGGAGCCGACCCCGGTCGAGGGTGACGCCGCCAAGGCCACCTGGGCGTTCGAGGCGACCCCGCGGATGTCCTCCTACATCACCGCACTCGTGGCCGGCCCGTACGACGTCGTCCGCGACGTGGCGACGAGCCGCAAGGGCGACATCCCGCTCGGCATCTTCTGCCGCAAGTCGCTCACCCAGTACCTCGACGCCGACAACATCTTCGCGCTGACCAAGACCGGGTTCACCTGGTTCGAGGACGCGTTCGACTGCGAGTACCCGTTCGCCAAGTACGACCAGCTCTTCACGCCCGAGTACAACATGGGCGCGATGGAGAACGCCGGCGCCGTCACCATCAACGAGATCTACATCTTCCGGGCCAAGGTCACCGAGGCGATCGTCGAGCGCCGCGCCCTGACGATCCTCCACGAGCTGGCCCACATGTGGTTCGGCAACCTCGTGACGATGCGCTGGTGGGACGACCTGTGGCTCAACGAGTCGTTCGCCGAGTGGGCCTCGACGACCTGCCAGGCCGAGGCCACCGAGTGGTCGACCGCGTGGACGACGTTCGGCACCCACGAGAAGGACTGGGCCTACCGCCAGGACCAGCTCTCCTCCACGCACCCGATCGTCGCCCCGATCAACGACCTCGCCGACGTCGAGGTCAACTTCGACGGCATCACCTACGCCAAGGGCGCCAGCGTGCTCAAGCAGCTCGTCGCCCACGTCGGCCGCGAGCCGTTCGTCGCCGGCCTGCGGCACTACTTCAAGAAGTACGCGTGGGGCAACACCACCCTCCCGGACCTGCTCGGCGAGCTCTCCGCGACGAGCGGCCGCGACCTCACCGCCTGGTCGAGGCTGTGGCTGGAGACCGCCGGCGTCAACACCCTCCGCCCGGTCATCGAGACCGACGAGCAGGGCCGGATCAGCAGTGCGGTCATCGAGCAGACCTTCGCTCCCGGCTTCGAGACCCTGCGTCCGCACACGCTCGAGATCGGCTCGTATGCCGTGCAGGGCGACTCCCTCGTCCGCACCGGCCGCCTCGAGCTCGACGTCGTCGGCGAGCGCACCGACATCCCCGAGCTGATCGGCACCGTCGCCCCGGACCTGCTGCTCGTCAACGACGAGGACCTCGCCTACGCCAAGATCCGGCTCGACGAGCGTTCTCTCGCAACGGCGTTGGCGCATCCGCGTGGTTTCACCGACTCACTCCCCCGCTCGCTCGTGGTCGCCGCGCTCTGGGACATGACGCGCGACGCCGAGATGCGCCCGCGCGACTTCGTCGACTTCGTCCTGGCGAGCATCCCGGGCGAGAGCGACTCGACGCTGCTGCGCACGATGCTCACCCAGCTGCAGACGACGGTCGGCTCCTACCTCGACCCGGCCCACCGCGAGGAGGTCCGGCAGTCGGTGCTCCGCCGAGTGCACGACCTGGCCGGTGCCGCCGAGCCGGGCGGCGACGCCCAGCTCCAGCTCGTGACGACGTATGCCGCGCTGCTGCGGCCCGGCGACGACACGGCATACGCCCGGTCCCTGTTCGACGGGAGTGCCAGCCTGGAGGGCCTGGCCGTCGACACCGAGATGCGCTGGACCCTTCTCACCGCACTGGCCAACGCCGGCAGCGCGACCGAGGTCGAGATCGACGCCGAGCGCGACCGCGACAACACGGCCACCGGTCGCGAGCGTGCTGCCCGCGCCCGCGCCGCGATGCCGACCCCTGAGCACAAGGCTGCGGCCTGGCGCGAGGCGGTCGAGACCGACGGCCTGCCCAACTCGGTCGTCGAGGCGATCGGGATCGGGTTCAGCCGGGCGTCCGACCCCGACCTGCTGCGCCCCTATGTCGCCCGGTACCACGACATGCTCGAGTCGATGTGGACGTCGCGGACCCATGCCATCGGTGAGGCCATCGTCGTCTGGTTCTACCCCCGGTCGCTCGCCGACCAGGACCTGCTCACGGCGACCCAGACCTGGCTCGACGGGCACGCCGACGCCGAGCCGGCACTGGTGCGGCTCGTCGCCGAGAACCGCGACGGGATCGCGCGCGCCCTGGCCGCCCAGGACCGCGACGCCCGGGGCTGATCTGTGGGCACGGAAGCACTGCGCAACCTCACCTGGGACGACGTGAGCTCCTGGTTCCTCGGCGACGGGCTGCGGATCCTCGTCACGCTGGTCGTCGCCGTCGTCCTGCGCTGGCTGGCGCACCGGTTCATCCGGCGGGTCGTGCGGGTGACGACCGAGCGGGTGATGCCGGACAGCGAGGCCCGTGACCGCCACGTCGCTCGCGCCCGGACGATGGGCGCCCTGTTGCAGAGCATCGTCACCTGCTCGGTGGCGGCGGTCGCGCTCATCACGGTCCTCGGGCTGCTGGGCATCCCGCTCGCCCCACTCCTCGCGTCCGCCGGGGTCGGCGGTGTGGCGCTCGGCTTCGGCGCCCAGAGCCTGGTCAAGGACTTCCTCTCCGGCGTCTTCATGATCCTGGAGGACCAGTACGGCGTCGGCGACGTCATCGACACCGGCGAGGTGATCGGCACGGTCGAGGATGTCACCCTCCGGGTCACCAAGATCCGCGACGCCAACGGCGTGGCCTGGTACGTCCGCAACGGTGAGATCGTCCGGGTCGGCAACAAGTCCCAGGGCTGGTCGACCGCGATCGTCGACGTGGCCATCGCCTACACAGAGAGCGTCGAGCGCGCGGTCCCGGTCATCCGGGACGCCGCGGAGGCGATGTACGCCGACCCGGCCTGGAAGGACCTGATGATCGACGCGCCGGAGGTCGTGGGCATCGAGTCGATGACCGGCGCGTCCGTGACGATCCGGACCATCGTCAAGTGCCACCCCCAGCAGAACCTCCCCGTCCAGCGCGAGCTCCGCGAGCGGGTGAAGCACGCCCTGGACGCGGCCGGTGTCAAGGCTCCGCCTCCCGTCCTGCCCTTCGGCGGGCCGCGCCCCTGATCGTTGGAGGTGAACGCACGCGTCCTGGCGCGTCCGTGCACCTCCAACCATCGGCGGGACACCTGAGAGAATGGGCGGGTGACCGACCCGACGCCGCCCGCCGCGGCCGCCGCTCCGACGTTCTTCGACCAGGTGGGGGGACACGACACCTTCGCCCGGCTCGTCCACGCCTTCTACCAGGGGGTCGCGGGCGACCCGGTCCTGCGGGCGTTGTACCCCGAGGAGGACCTCGGCCCGGCCGAGCGACGACTGCGGATGTTCCTCGAGCAGTACTGGGGCGGCCCGACGACGTACTCCCAGGAGCGCGGTCACCCACGCCTGCGGATGCGGCACAACCCGTATGCCGTGACCATCGACCAGCGCGACCGCTGGCTGCGGCACATGATGGCGGCCGTCGACACCCTCGACCTGGACGAAGCCCACGACCACGCCCTGCGCGACTACCTCGAACGCGCCGCCTTCATGCTCGTCAACACGCCCGACTGAGCCAGGACCGGGCTCCCGCGCGGCCCCGCCCCATCTACAGTCCACCCGTTGACAACCCGCGCAATCGTCAACTCACCGACACTTCACCCGGTCGCTCGCCCGACCGGTGGATCCGGCTTGGCCGACGCACCCGGCATACGGAAGGATCGTCGTCCGTGACCGACCTGCAGACCGCACCCGACACGACCCTCCTCCACGCCCCCGACGGGCCCGATGCCGCCTGGTGGCGGACCGCCGTCATCTACCAGATCTATCCCCGGTCGTGGGCCGACAGCAACGGCGACGGCCTCGGCGACCTGCCCGGCATCAGCGCCCGGCTGCCCTACCTGCGCGACCTCGGGGTAGACGCCATCTGGCTCTCGCCGTTCTACACCTCGCCGATGAACGACGCCGGCTACGACGTCGCCGACTACCGCGACATCGACCCGATCTTCGGCACCCTCGACGACGCCGACACCCTGCTCCGCACGGCCCACGAGCTCGGGCTGAAGGTCCTCGTCGACCTGGTTCCCAACCACTCCAGCTCCGAGCACCCGTGGTTCAAGGCGGCGCTCGCGGCCGGCCCGGGGAGCCCGGAGCGGGCGCGCTACATGTTCCGCGACGGCTTGGGCGCGGCGGGCGAGCTGCCGCCCAACAACTGGCGATCGGTCTTCGGAGGACCCGGCTGGACGCGCGTCACCGAGGCCGACGGCCGGCCCGGCCAGTGGTACCTCCACATCTTCGACGTCACCCAGCCCGACTTCGACTGGACAAACCCCGAGGTGCGCTCGGAGTTCCACGAGGTCCTCCGGTTCTGGCTGGACCGTGGGGTCGACGGCTTCCGCGTCGACGTCGCCCACGGCCTGGTCAAGGAGGAGGGGCTGCCGGACTGGGACGCCCCGATGCACCTGATGGACTTCGACGTCGAGCCGACCGACGAGGCCCCGCTGGACCACAACGGCAGCGAGCGCCGCCCGCCGATGTGGGACCAGGAGGGTGTCCACGAGATCTACCGCGGCTGGCGCCAGGTCATGGAGGAGTACTCCGAACCCGAGCGCATCCTCTGCGCCGAGGCGTGGGTCCAGCCCGAGGAGCGGCTGGCCCGCTACCTGCGCGCCGACGAGATGCACCAGGCGTTCAACTTCGAGTTCCTCGACGCAGGGTGGTCGGCCGAGGCATGGGCCAAGGTCATCGCCTCGAGCTACGCGGCCAACGACGCGGTCGACGCACCGACCTCCTGGGTGCTCTCCAACCACGACGTCGTCCGGCACGCCAGCCGCTTGGGGCTTGCGCAGGATGGGCTGCGCCCCAACGGAATTGGCGCTAACGACCCGCAGCCGGACGCCGAGCTCGGACTTCGTCGGGCCCGTGCCGCGACGACCTTCATGCTGGCCCTGCCCGGCTCGTCGTACATCTACCAGGGCGAGGAGCTCGGCCTCCCCGACTCGACCGACATGCCCGACGAGTTCCGGCAGGACCCCACCTACCTGCGGACCGGGCACAAGGTCCTCGGCCGGGACGGGTGCCGGGTGCCGATGCCGTGGGTCAAGGACGCTCCCTCGCTCGGCTTCGGTCCGAGCGACCGGACCTGGCTGCCGCAGCCGGCGAGCTACGGCTCGTATGCCGTGGACCAGCAGGAGGGTGTCGAGGGATCGACCCTCGAGCTCTACCGGTCGGTCCTCGCCGCTCGCCGCGAGCTCGGCCTCGGCGGTGGTGGGGCCAGCGCCCTCCGCGGCTTCGGGCCCGGCGTCGTGGCGATCGCCGTGGACGGTACGGCCGGCCGAGCAGTCGCAGTCCTCAACACCGGCGAGGCCCCGGTCGCGCTGCCGGCAGGGTTCGGCTCGGTGCGCATCGCCTCCGGGCCGCTCACCGACTCAGGCGAGCTGCCGACCGACACCACGGTCTGGCTGGCCTGACCCCGGCTGGTACCCGCGTCGTGCGAGCGCAGGACTTCGCCTACTTCGACGGACCGACCCCGGTGGGCCTGGCCCACCGGGGCGGTGCGGCATACGGCCCGAACGTCGGGATCGAGAACACCCTCGCCGCGTTCCGCGCCGCGGTCGAGCTGGGTTTCCGGTACCTCGAGACCGACGTCCACGCGACGAGCGACGGCGAGCTCCTGGCGTTCCACGACGACCGGCTGGACCGGGTCACCGACGGCCAGGGCCTCATCTCCTCGATGCCGTATGCCGCGGTGCGCGACGTGCTCGTCGGCGGTCGCGAGCCGGTCACCCGGCTCACCGACCTGCTCGAGGAGTTCCCCACGACGCGGATCAACATCGACGTCAAGGCGCCCGGCGCTGTCGAGCCACTCGTGCGAGTCGTCAAGCAGCACAACGCGATTGACCGGGTGTGTATCGGGTCGTTCTCCGAGGCAAGGCTCCGGGCGGTCCGCAAGGGCCTCGGGCCTCGTCTCGCCACCGCGGCCGGGCAGGTAGGGACCGGGCACCTGCGGTTCGCGCCGGGGTTCACGCTGCGCTGGCTGGCGACTCCGGCGCCGGTACTCCAGATCCCGGAGAGCCATGTGCTGAAGGGCTGCACGGTCCGGCTCGTCACGCCGGCCTTCGTCGACCGGGTCCACCGCCTCGGCAAGCACCTCCACGTCTGGACCGTCGACGATCGGGCCGACATGGAGCGGCTCCTGGACTGGGGCGTCGACGGGATCGTCAGCGACCGGATCGACACCCTCGCCGAAGTCCTTGACGCCCGCGGTGTGCCGCTGCGCTAGCCAGCGCATGACGCGTGGCGCAGCCGCGTCGCTGCAACCCTGGTTGGAGTCCTCCTGTGGATAGCCTGCCCTGGTTGTCTGTGTGTCGTGGTAGGGCAAGACTGCGCGGGTTCCATTGGTATCAAACGACATTGGTGACTCCCACCCCTTTACTTGCACTCGAACAGGTGTATGATTTATCGTATGGAGGGGACCAAGGGACTCACGAGCTCTGCAGCCGGTGCGACGGCCATGGAGTCCCTCACGCCTGGCGACGCGGCCGCATCGCCAGCCGGGTCGACTCCCGCGTCCGCACCCGGTGACCCGGTGGTCGCGTTGGCGGACGAGTTCCTGGCGTGGCTCGCGACGACGACCGGCGCAGAGGTCGACGACGCCGTTCGGATCGACCGGATCGCTGCCCTGGAGCGGGTCAAGGGTGCGCTCGCCGCGGCCCAGGTGCGCCAGACCACCGCCTTCGCCGAGTCCCAGCGGGCATCCCTGCCGTCGTGGACGCCCGAGCGAACCGCCGTACGGTCCATCGGCAGCCAGATCGCCCTGGCCAGGCGGGAGTCGCCGACCCGGGGCGATGCCCACGTCGCACTGGCTTTGGCCCTCACCCAGGCCATGCCTCAGACCCTCGCGGCCCTGACTGCAGGTCAGATCAGCGAGGGTGCGGCCGAGGGTATCCACCGGGTCGTAGCGGGATTGGACCCCGCCGTGCGACGGGAGGTGGACACGCGGCTGGCGCCGGAGCTGGGGCAGCTTGGCGAGCGCTCGCTGGTCGAAGCGGCGCGCCGGGTGGTCGCTGACGTTGACGACGAGGCGGCGACCCGCCGGGTGGAGCGCGCGACCCGTGGTCGACGGGTTACCCTGCGGACGGCTCCCGATGGGATGGCCTATCTGACCCTGTTGGCGCCCATGGCCGAGGCGGCTGGTGCTTTCCAGGCCGTCGAGGCCGAAGCCACAGCGATCCTCGGCGAGCCCACTCGCGCCGGCGGCACCTGTCGACGGAGTGCGTTCTGGTTGGCCGACCCGGCCGAGCAGTCCCCTGGTGCTGCCGGGCCGGGCTCCGCCGAACAGTCCGCAGCTGCTGCCCCGTCCCGCTCCGCCGAGCACCGGACAGCAACGCCCGCCAAGCCCGTCGAGGCGGCCAGTGGCCCCTCGGCCGTGCCCTCCGACTCGTCGCGACGGGGCGGGGAGTCGTTCTTCAGGTCCGGTGCGGTCCGTCGCACGAGGTCCCAGCTGATGGCCGACCTCGTCATCTCCCGACTGACGGGGCAGGCGATCGGGCAGCCCGTGCCCATCGAGATCCAGCTCGTCATGACCGATGCCGCCCTCCACCACGATGCAGCCACCGACAGGGACGCAGACGGGCAGGGGAAGCCGGGGGGCACGGCACCCTCGAGCGCGGGTTGCGACAATGACGACATCGGCGGTAGGGCGGGGGCTGGCAAGACCGCCGGGCGCAGCGACGCCGAACCCGCGCGCCGCGAGCGCAGGGGCGAGTCGTCCGAGCACCCGGCGTTCCCACGGACCACCCCAGCTCCTGACGGACCGGCGGGTGACGAGACGAGGCCCGACACCGGTGCGCGCTTCGCCTCTGGCCGCTCAGCCGGAGACGTGCCTCGCCATCGGCCGGCTCCCGGCACGCAGCCACCGACGGGCAACCCGGCCGGAGACTGGCCACACCCTTGGCCGGCCCCTGGCGGTAGGCCGCCGTCGAACAGCCCGGCCAAGATCGTCGGCGCGGGATGGCTACCTGCCGGCTTCGCCCGGGAGCTGGTTCGTCGGACCGCCGCAGCCGGGTCCGACGTGACCGTGCGTCGGGTCGTCACCAGCGGCGACCACGCCACAGTCGTCGGGCTGGAAGCACGACGACGGCGCCTGAACGACGCCAGGCCCAGGTCAGGAGCCAGTTCGCCCTTGGAGCGACCGCCCGATGGACACCCGAGCGACGACTCCAACTCAGCCTTGGGGTCGCGCGTGGAAGGGATCTGGCGACCGGGACCGATGCCGGTACTGGCGCCGACTGGGTCGATGCAGCGGCTGTTCCGGGGCGTGCTGCGGCGGTTGGTAGTCGTCCGTGACCAGGCCTGTCGAACCCCGTTCTGCGCGGCCGCGATCCGGGCCGTCGACCACGTGACCCCGGCCCGGCGCGACGGCCCCACCTGTGCCCACAACGCCGAAGGCAAGTGCGACCGCTGCAACTTCACCAAAGAGGCACCCGGCTGGAAGGTCGTCGTGCTCAGCGCGCCATCCGTCGTGCACCCCGACCCGAGCGACCCACCCTGGAAGCAGCTCATGGACGAGCTCCTCGCTGCGGACGAATATCAGGAGCACCAGCCGGCCCAGCCCACCGGCAGTCACCGCACTGCTGTCATCACGCCCACCGGCCACAGGTACGAGTCCACCGCCCCGCCCGTGGCCGAGCCCGGGCACTCCCGGCCCCGGGCCGGCTGATCCCCGCAACGCGGGCAATACGCGAAGGCTCACGGGGCCCGACCATCGGCCGACGGGGTACGTGGGCGTGACCGCCAGAACCTCAGCGCCAGAATCCCGTGAGCAGCGCGCCCTGGGCAAGGCCCTGGTCGTAACCGGCCCGAGCCGCCGGCGGACGCGTCGACGGATCCATCAGGTTGTCGCCGAGGGCATCGAGGGACCTTCCGTCCGGCACGACCGTCTCGACTCTGCTGCCGCCTGCGCGGAGCTCGCCGACCTGCACCGCCAGCTGCATCCCCCACTCCAGCGGATGCCGGGTCCTGCCGCCAAGTGGTGACAGGACGAGCACCCGCCCGTATCCGGCGGCCAGATCGGCGTTCTCGCTGGACCGACGGTAGCCGCCGTCGACGTACGAGCGTTCGCCGATCCGGAAGGCCGGCCCACTGGCGCAGCTGGCGGCCACGGCGTCCGCGAGGTCGACGCCGCTGTGGCGGTCGAACACCACCGGTTGACCGGTCTGGGCATCGACCGCCGTGATCAGCATCCTTGAAGGTGGCCAGTCCTGGCTGGGCAGCCGGGCGGCCACGGTCGCGCGCCACTGCCCTTGCCAGGACCCGTCCGAGGCCGCGTCCAGCTCGATCGCCGCCGCACCGATCCTGCGGCGCATGTCGGCGGGACCTTCAGCGGCGGCGATGATCTCGTTCGTCCGGTGCAGGTGGTCGGCCGCCGGCCGGACCGGCACGCGCCCGGGGTCTGGTCCGGCCGGACGACTCCGTCGCCCGGACTCCGGAACCGAGAGGATGTCGGCGAGCAGCCGACCCGGGCTCGCACGGGTGAGCTGGGCCGCGGCCGTCGATCCGGCCGACGTCCCGATGACCAGATCGGCGTCGATCACGTCCAACCCGGCATCGCACAGGCCGGCGACGACCCCGATCAACCAGGCATTGCCGGCCGAACCCCCACCACCGAGGACCAACGCCCGCTCGCCCGCGGCGCGCGCCGGCCTGGTGGCTTCGACCCGCAGCGGATTCCGGCCGGACCTCGGCCCGTCCGGGGCCGACGCCGTGGTGACATGAAGTGTTGAGAAGGGTGTTGAGCTCATGGGAGTCGCCTTTCGCGAAAGTGCCTGTCGGGCGCTCCCGGTGACGACTACCTCAGTCGCGCGACCGTGGGCTGCAGGGAGCGCCCGGTTCGGATACTGCGTTCATGGGGCTCACCTCCAGTCGATGGGTCATGGTCACCGAACAACTATCACCCCGGCGACGCGGGGCGCAACCGGTCATCGCATCAAGGCGTGGCCGACCGAGCTCGAGAGCCGGGTCCAGCGGCCATGGGCATAGAGCCGCAGCGGCTCACCTTCGACGACGAACCCCAGCCCGTATGCCGCGAGCGCCAGGCCCGCGGGGAGAGCCGGGTCGGTGCGACTCATGGTCGTCCAGACCCGTTGGCGCAAGGTGGCGACGGCCGCGGCACCCGAACCCTCCGGAGCCCCCAGTGCCACCTCCGAGATCCCTTCGCGCGCAACGGAGTTGACGACGTCTGCCGCGACCTCGGCGACCGGCTCCCAGCCCGACCGGGGCGGCGCGAGAGCAGCCCACACCGGGTTGACCGTCACCGGCGGCAGCACGAACTCGACCGGCCCGGAGTGGGGGCTCGGGCGCGCGGTCCGATCGGTCACCGCTGCGAGCGGCAGGGTGACGTCGAGGTCGACCGGCTCGGCGAGCGCCATGACCCGCAGCCCCAGGACGGCGCCCTCCCCCATCAGGCCACGGCCGGCAAGGATCCCCACATAGGCGGCCACGGTCGTGCCTGACGCCTGTAGGCGCATGGCACCCTCGTCGTCGAGGACCTTTGCGCGCGCGGCATACGACCCGAGATCGGTGAGCGACTCACGGTCCGGGAAGACCAGGCTCACCGGCGTCGCCAGCGGAACGGGACCGGCTCGCCCTCATGGGCCACGAGCACCGCCCGCTCCTCCCGCGACAGGCGCCGCGGCGACGCCGAGGCGAAGTCGTAGGCGACGAGCGTCGTCTCGGCTCGGGCGTAGAGGGCCGAGCCGACGTCGTCAGGGTCGCGGACCTCGTAGGACACGTCGAAGCCGGCGCCGCCGATCTTGGTCGCCCACATGTCGACGGCGATGGGGGCGTGCCGGAAGGTCAGCGGGGCGAGGTACTCGATCTCGTGGCGGGCGACGAGCACCCCGGAGTCGAGCATCGTCCGCTCTTCGCCGAACCACTCGCGGAAGGCGATCACCCGGGCGTCCTCGAGGAGCCGGAGGAACTCGACGTTGTTGACGTGCCCGTAGGCGTCCATGTCGCTCCAGCGCAACGGGACGAGGAAGCGGGCGGGAGTGTGCGGCATACGGACATCTTCCTCCACCGGCGGTCCGGCGTTGTCGTCCCCACCGCCTACGGTGGGCCCAATGGAGACGACCACGGATTTCGACACTGCCACTCTGACCGCGTTGCGGGCGCTGGTGGGGCGCGACGACGTGGAGTTCCGCGACGGCCAGCTGGACGCCGTCCGACACCTCGTCCGCGACCGGCAGCGGGTCCTCGTCGTCCAGCGCACCGGTTGGGGCAAGTCGGCGGTCTACTTCGTCGCGACCGCCCTGCGCCGTCAGCAGGGCGCCGGGCCGACGGTCATCGTCTCGCCGCTGCTGGCGCTCATGCGCGACCAGATCGCGGCCGCCGAGCGGGCCGGCATCCGGGCCGTGACGATGAACTCCGGCAACGCCGAGGAGTGGGGCGACATCGCCCGGGCCCTCGCCGCCGACACCGTGGATGTCCTGCTCGTCAGCCCGGAGCGGCTCAACAACCCGCGCTTCCGCGACGAGCAGCTCCCCGACCTGACTCGCCGCTGCGGCCTGCTCGTCGTCGACGAGGCGCACTGCATCAGCGACTGGGGCCACGACTTCCGGCCCGACTACCGGCGGATCAAGGACCTCCTCGTCGCCCTGCCGGCCGATGTCCCGGTGCTCGCGACGACGGCGACGGCCAACGCCCGGGTCGTCTCCGACGTCGTCGACCAGCTCGGCGTCGGGGGCCACGACGTGCTCACAATCCGCGGTGGGCTGGCCCGCGCGTCGCTCCGTCTGGGCGTCATGCCACTCTCGGCGCCCGAGCAGCGCCTCGGCTGGCTGCTCGCCCACCTCACCGACCTGCCCGGGAGCGGCATCATCTACGCCCTCACCGTCTCGGCGGCCGAAGACGTCGCCCGCGCACTCGCCGAGGCCGGCCACGCCGTGAAGTCCTACACCGGGCGCACCGACCCGGCCGAGCGGGAGCAACTCGAGGCGGCCCTGCGGGGCAACGAGGTCAAGGCCCTCGTGGCGACGAGCGCCCTGGGCATGGGCTTCGACAAGCCCGACCTCGGCTTCGTCGTCCACCTCGGCGCGCCGTCCTCGCCGGTCGCGTACTACCAGCAGGTCGGCCGCGCCGGCCGCGCCACCGAGCGCGCCGACGTCCTGCTCCTGCCGGGACCCGAGGACAAGGACATCTGGGCCTGGTTCGCGTCCGCCAGTATGCCGCGCGAGGAGCAGGCGACGGCCGTCCTGCGCGCGCTCGCCGAGGCGGGCAAGCCGCTCTCCACGGCCGCGCTGGAGGCGATCGTCGACATCCGCCGGACCCGGCTCGAGCTGCTCCTCAAGGTCCTCGACGTCGATGGAGCCGTATGCCGGGTCACCGGCGGGTGGTCCTCCCACGCTGAGCGTGGGACCCACACCGGGCAGCCGTGGGTCTATGACGCGGAGCGGTACGCCAAGGTCACGGCCACCCGGATGGCCGAGCAGCAGCACATGCTCGACTACGAGTCGACGACCGGCTGCCGGATGGCCTTCCTCCAGACCGCGCTCGACGACGAGACGGCCACGCCGTGCGGCCGCTGCGACAACTGCGCCGGCGCCTGGTTCTCCACCGAGCTGCCGCCCGCCGCAGTCGGGTTGGCGCGCGAGCGCCTGGAGCAGGTCGGCGTCCCGATCGAGCCGCGGGCCATGTGGCCCACCGGGATGGACCGGCTCGGCGTGCCGGTTCGCGGCAAGCTCGCCGCACCCGAGACCGCACTGACCGGCCGCGCCGTGGCTCGCCTCTCCGACCTGGGCTGGGGCCAGCGGCTCCGCGAGGTCCTGCGCACCGACGGGCCGGCCTCCCCCGCCCTGCTCCAGGCCTGTGTCGGCGTCCTCGCCGGCTGGGGCTGGGCGCAGCGTCCCATCGGCGTCGTGGCGATGCCGTCCCGCAGCCACCCGGCGCTCGTCGACTCGCTCGCCCGCGGGCTGGCCGAGATCGGCCGGCTCCCCTACCTCGGCGCCCTCGAGCCGGTCCACGGCGGGCCGACGGGCGAGGCCGGTGGCAACAGCGCGTTCCGGCTGGCCGGCGTGTGGGAACGACTCGGCGTCGGTCCCGACCTCCGCTCGGCCCTTGGGTCCGCCGCCGGGTCCGGGCCGGTCCTGCTCGTCGACGACTTCGTCAGCTCCCGGTGGTCACTGACCGTCGCAGCGCGCGAGCTCCGCCTCGCCGGTGCCGACGGCGTGCTGCCCTTCGCCCTGGCCATCGACGGCTGAGTCATCCCCGGTGAAGGTGGCCGGGTGAAGGTGGTGGCCGGGTGAAGGTGGCCGGGTGAAGGTGGCCGGACGCGCCGGAGCGCGTCGAAGCACCTCCACCGGCGGCGTGCCAGGGCCGGGGCCTCACGCGCAACGCCTGAGGCGGTCCTCCGCGGTATCCGGCCCCTGTCCGTGCGGCGTCCCACCTCACTGCGGGCTGCCGAACGAGCGATTGGCTGCCCGATCGGCATCCCACCTCACAGCGGGATGCCGTAGGGGCATACGACAACGTGGCCCGCAAGGCGGCGCCGCTGCGCACGGGTAAGACCGGAGCTGTCGTCGGCAGGTGGTGCCCGAGCAGCGAGCCGTTCGTCAGCGTCCCGTCGGACAGGGTCCCCTTCAGGCAGGGTCCCCGCCAGACGGAACCGGCACGCGGTAGTCCGGGCCGACGGCCGGCTCAACCGTCGGCACCGGCCGGGCCGGGTCCAGTCGCACGGTGACCAGCGGCAGGACGAGCTGGACGATCGGGCCGATGAGGACGGCATACAGGATCGTGCCGATCCCCACGACACCACCGAGCAACCAGCCGACGGCCAGCACGGTGAGCTCAAGGGTGGTCCGGACCAGGCGCAGGGACAACCCGGTCCGGCGAGCCAGGCCGGTCATCAGCCCGTCACGCGGGCCGGGGCCGAGCTGACTGCCGATATAGAGCGCGCCGGCGATCCCGTTGAGGACGAGGCCCCCGACGAGCAGGGCCCATCGGGCGGGCAGACCGGTCGGGGCCGCGAGGAGGTTCAAGGTGCTGTCGGTCGCGAGCCCGATGACGACCGCGTTGGCCACGGTGCCGACGCCGGGCCACTGACGCAGCGGGATCCACAGGAGCAGCACGGCGAAGCCGACGACGATGACGACGCTGCCGAAGCTGATCCCCCACCGGGTCTGCAGGCCGTAGTGGAAGGTGTCCCACGGGTCCAGACCGAGCCCGCTACGGACGAACATGCCCATCGACGTGCCATAGAGCCAGAGCCCGACGAGCAGCTGGAGCAGGCGGCGCAGCAGCCGGCCGGCGCGGACCTGCTCGATCGGGGTCATGGGGAGGAGATCAACGCGGCGGCTCGTGGCGGCACGAGCGAGGGTGAGCGGTGACATGTGTCCAGCGTGGCTGCAAGTGGCCTCGCTATCCATAGCCAATTGTGGAACAGTGGCCTGCATGACGACTCCCAGTCTGGTTCCCGGCCGGGTGGCCGAGCTGCTCGGCCCACTCCCGGATGACCGACCGGCATACCGCGCCCTCGCCGACGGTCTGCGCCTCCTCGTCGCCGACGGCCGGATCGCGACCGGCACGCGACTGCCCAGCGAGCGCGACCTGACCGGCGCGCTGGGCGTCTCCCGGACGACCGTGACCCGCGCGTATGCCGCGCTCCGGGAGTCCGGCTACGTCACGGCTCGTCAGGGGTCGGGGACGGTCGCCACCCTGCCGACCGGTCGCCGCGGGCTGGGCACCGGGGCGGTGCTCTACCCGGCCGAGGTGCCGGACGACGTCATCGACCTCACTTGTGCCGCCACCCGGGCGCCGGCCGGCACCGCCGAGGCCTACGAGCGGGCGCTGGCCGCGCTGCCGTCCTACCTCGCCGGCGCCGGCTATCTCACCCTCGGCGTCCCCGAGCTGCGCGAGGCCATCGCCGACCGCTACACCCAGCGCGGTGCGCCGACGAGCGCGGACCAGATCCTCGTCACGTCGGGAGCGGTCGCCGGTCTGGCCTCGGTGACCCGCGCCCTGCTCGGCATCGGCGACCGGGTCCTGGTCGAGTCGCCCGGCTACCCCAACTCCGCCGACGCCCTGCACCGAGGTGGGCTGCGCCTCGCACCGGTCACCGTCGACCCCACCGGGTGGGACACCCCGACCGTCGCCTCGGCGATTGCCGCGGCGAACGCGCGGGCGTTCCTCACCATCCCCGACTTCCACAACCCGACCGGCGCCCTCATGCCCGACGAGCAGCGGGCCGCCGTCGCCCATGCCCTCAAGCGGGCCGGCACGACGCCGCTCGTCGACGAGACGATCGCCGAGATCGCCCTGGACGACCGCCCCGCTCCGCGCCCGTTCGCCGCCCACCACGCCGGCGCGATCAGCGTCGGCAGCTCGAGCAAGACCCACTGGGGTGGCCTGCGGACCGGCTGGATTCGCGCGCCGCACAAGGTGATTCCCGCCCTGCTCGACTCGCGGGCCACCCTCGACCTCGGTGCCCCGGTGCTGGAGCAGCTCGTCCTCGTCGAGCTCATGCGGACCACGCCGGGCATCACGGCGACGCGTCGCGCGGAGCTGACGGCCTCTCGTGACGCTGCCGGCACCGCCTTGCGCGCCGCTCTGCCCGACGTGCGGTTCGTCGTCCCGCCCGGCGGCCTCTCGCTCTGGCTGGAGCTGCCGTGGACCCGCGCCGACGAGGTCGCCGCAGCGGCCGAGGACGAGGGGCTGCTCATCGCCGGTGGACCGCGGTTCGCCGTCGGCGGCGGGCTCGGACGCTGGGTGCGGCTCCCCTATGTCCTGTCGCCGGAGACCATGACCGAGG
Organism: Intrasporangiaceae bacterium; assembly: GCA_021324575.1. Lineage (GTDB taxonomy): Bacteria > Actinomycetota > Actinomycetes > Actinomycetales > Dermatophilaceae > Nostocoides. The sequence goes on from JAJPIW010000074.1 coordinate 74,913, forward strand.
CGGTCCGGCGCCTGACGACGGCGGTCAACCGGGTCCGCGAGGCCGAGACCGCCAGCGGGGGCGGCCGGCAAACGACGACCCGCCGGCGACGCGGTCCGCTCGTCGCCTGACAGTGGCGAACCCCACTGCCGGTGCGGCCCGCTCGTCCCGGAGGGTGACCGATAGCCTCGCAGACATGCGACACGGCACGGACCGGCGACGATGACCTCGGCAGCCGTCAAGAAGCACCGCGTGCGTGCCGACCTGGAGAGTCTCGTCGCGGCCATGCGGCCCGGCGAGATGCTGCCGACCGAGCGCGCGTTGGCCGAGCAGTGGGGCGTGGCGCGGATGACGGTCCGCAACGCGATCGGGGCGCTGGTCCGGGAAGGTCGCCTTCGCTCGGAGCAGGGGCGCGGTACCTTCGTCCAGCCGGCGCCGATCGCCCTACGGGTGCGGCTCGGCTCGTTCGCGGCAGAGATCGCCCGGGCGCACCTGACCGCGACGACCACGACGCTCGGCCGTCGCGAGGACGACGACCCACCGGAGCCGGTCCGCGAGCACCTCGGACTCCAGCCCGGGCAAGCCGCCGTCCGGATCGACCGGCTCCGGCTGGGCGACGACATCCCCCTCGCCCTCGAACGCGCCTGGTTCCCGGTGAGCATCGGCCGGTCCCTGCTCACCGGGGACTCCCCGACGAGCCTCTACACCTGGCTGGAGTCGCTCGGCCGGCTGCCCGATGCGGGCGAGGAGTCGGTCGGCGCGGGGTTCCCCCACGACGACGAGGCCGGACACCTGGCCATCACCACGAGCACCCCTGTCATCCGGCTGACCCGACGGGCGACCGCCGGGGGCGAACCGGTCGAGTACGCCGAGGCTGTGTTGCCGGCCAGCCGCTACCAGCTGTGGTTCCCGTTGGCGCCCGGCGCCGACGGCAGGCTGCAGGCGACGGCGGAAGAGGCCACCCGACCACGACGCGCCGGCGATAGGGTCGGGTCCGTGACCGACGACGCCGTGCCTTCCCAGACCTCGGGCGCCGACGAGGACGCGGCCCTGCGGATGCTTCTAGACCTGCTCGACCTCCGCGAGGTCGGCACGGCGCAGATCCGGATCGCCGACGCCCCTGACGCCGACATCGCCCTGGGTGACTCCTCTGCCCAGGTCTTCATCGGGCAGAGCCAGAAGATGGCGCACAACCGGGTCTTCGGCGGGCAGGTCCTGGCCCAGGGCGTCATCGCGGCAGGGCGAACCCTCGACCTGCCGACCGGTGCGGCTCCTCGCCCGATCCACTCGCTGCACGCCTACTTCATGCGGCCCGGCGACGACACCCAGCCGATCCGGTTCGCCGTCGAGCGGATGATGGACGGCCGCTCGTTCACGACCCGGCGGGTCCATGCGATCCAGCACGGCCGGCCCATCCTGTCGATGTCGGCGTCCTTCCAGGAGGTCGCGCCCGGGCTGGACCACCAGGACCCGATGCCCGACGTGCCCGGACCCGACGGCATACCTAGCCTGGCGGACCTCTTCCGAGGCGCCGACCACCCGGCCGCACGCCACCTCGGCCACCGGCCGATCGAGCAGCGCCACGTCGAGGGCCACCTCTACGCCCTCGACCCGGACGCGGAAGCCACGGCTGACCAGTACGTCTGGATGCGCGCCGTCGGCCGGCTCCCCGACGACCCGCTGCTCCACGCGGCGGTCCTCGCGTACGCGTCGGACTACTCGCTGCTGGAGCCGGCCCTGCGTCGGCACCACATCCCCTACGGCGATCCCCGGCTGCGGATCGCCAGCCTGGACCACGCCATGTGGTTCCACCGGCCGGTCCGGATGGACGAGTGGGTGCTCTACGACGAGCACTCCCCCTCGGCCCAGAGTGGACGCGGGCTGGGCCTCGGCACGATCTTCCAGGACGGCCGGCTCGTCGCGACGGTCGCCCAGGAGGGCATGATCCGGCTCAAGCCAGAGCAGCCCTGACGTCCCGGCCGATCGCCTCGACGTAGCCGAGCAGGTCCGGCTCGTCCGCCGTCGGCTGGAGGACGACAGTGGTGGCGCCCTGCGCGGCATACGCTCGCACGACCTCGGCCACCTGCCCCGACGTGCCATCGAGGCCGACCTCGGCATCCGCGGCCAGCCCCCAACGCTGCCGCTCCCGAGCCAACCGCTCCTCGGCGCCGGGACCGATGGCGGCCATCACCGTCACGACGACCTCCAACGCTCGGCCGGGCGCCGCAGCCTGCGCCGTGCGGACGGTCTCGCCGAACCCGTCCGGGCCGATCGCGGCACCGATGAGCAGCCCGTCTGTCTCGCGGGCGGCCAGGGCCAGGGTGCGGGGACCGAAGCCGCCGGCCATCAGCTGCTCACCCGGCGCGGGTGGCCACTCGAGGCGGACCCCGTCGAGCGTGACGTAGCGTCCCGAGGTGGTGACCTCCTCACCGGCGAGCAGGGCCTTCAGGGCGGCCAGCTGCTCGGCGAGGAGGGTCATCGGTGACGGCACCCGTACCCCGGACTGACCCATCCAGTCCTGTATGCCGTGGCCCATCCCGGCGACGAACCGACCGGGGAACATCCGCTGGACGGTCGCCACCTCCATGGCCGTGAGGGCGACCGCGCGCAGCGGAGCCGGCATCAGCCCCAGCCCGACTCGCACCCGCTCGGTCCAGGCGAGGGCGGCCGTCGCCGACGCGAGGCCGGACTGCTTGAAGCAGTCCTCCCACACCCACAGGTCGTCCAGGTAGGCGTCGGCTGCCCGCGACAGGTCGCGCAGCCGCTCCGGCGGGATCTCGGGGGTGTAGGCCACGCCGAGGCGCGGCATCGTCAGCATCGTCATGCCGCCCACCCTGCCATCCGGACGACGGCGACGTCGTGACCCTCGAGCCGTATGCCGGGTGCGCCCGGGACCACCGTCGCCTCACCCCAGGCGAGGAGCACGTCGGCGACCTCGCCCAGCGGGACGACCTGGCCGGCGGGAGACAGGTTGACCACCGTGGCGAGCCCGCCGCGGTGCATGACCAGCCAGCCCGCGTCCTGGTCGTGGGCAACCCGGACGGCACCGAGGTCACCCGAGCGGAGGTCGGTCTCCTTGTGCCGCAACGCGATCAGCGCGGCATACCAGCTCAGCATCTCGGCGTGGCCGGGTCGGGAGACCTCGTCCCAGCGCAGGACCGAGCGCGACCGCGTCGTCTCGTCCTGGGGGTCGGGGACGTCGTCGTCGGGCCAGCCGTGGGTGGCGAACTCCGCCCGCCGGCCCTCCTTCACCGCCTCCTGCAGGCCGGGGTCGCCGAAGTCGGTGAAGAACTGGAACGGCGAGGTGGCGCGCCACTCCTCGCCCATGAAGACCATCGGGGTGAAGGCCGAGGTGAGGTAGAGCGCGGCGCCGATCGCCTGCTGGCCGGGCGTGATGGTGTCGGTGATCCGGTCGCCGACGGCCCGGTTGCCGACCTGGTCGTGGGTCTGGAGGTAGGCCATCATCCGACGAGCATCGAGGGCCTCCGGATCGACGGGGGCGCCCCACCGTCGGCCACGGAAGGTCGAGTGCGTGCCGTCGTGGAAGAAGGCCCGGGACAAGGTCTTCGCCAGCGCACCGGATGCCGCAAAGTCCGCGTAGTAGGCGTCGGTCTCGCCGGTCAGCGTCACGTGCAGGGCGTGGTGGACGTCGTCGTCCCACTGCCCGGTCATGCCGACCCCTCCCTCCTCGACCGGGGTCACCGTGGTCGCGTCGTTGAGGTCGCTCTCGGCCATGAGCGCCAGCGGACGTCCCTGGGCGGCAGCCAGCTCGTCCACCGCGACGGCCAGCTCGGTGAGCACGTGCTCCTCGGACTCGTCATGCAGCTCGTGGACGGCGTCGAGCCGGAGCGCGTCGACATGGAAGTCGCGGAACCATCGAAGGGCCGCCCCGACGACGAAGGCCCGCACCTCAGTGGAGCCTGCCGCGTCGAAGTTCACCGCCGGTCCCCACGGCGTCTGGTGGTCCTCGGTGAAGTAGGGGCCGAACCGCGCGAGGTAGTTCCCCTCCGGACCGAGGTGGTTGTAGACGACGTCGAGGCACACGCCGATCCCGCGGCCGTGACACGCGTCGACGAACCGCTGCAGGGCCAGCGGCCCGCCGTATGCATCGTCGACGGCCCACAGCCCGACCCCGTCGTAGCCCCAGCTCCATCGGCCCGGAAAGGCGGCGACCGGCATCAGCTCGACGACGTCGACGCCCAGTCGCACCAGGTGGTCCAGGCGCGTGGTCGCCGCGTCGAGCGTCCCCTCTGGGGTGAACGTCCCGACGTGCAGCTCGTAGAAGACCGCGCCCAGCGCCCCCTCGCCCCCTTGCGGGCCGGGCCACCCGGAGTCGGTCCAGGCGAAGGTCGTCGGGTCGAACGTCCGGCTCGGTCCGTGCACCCCGTGCGGCTGCCACGGGGACCTGGGATCGGGCAGCGCCGGCTCGGCGCCGTCGAGGACGAAGGCGTAGTCGAGACCTTCCCCGTCCGGTCGCATGCCTCGTATGCCGGTCGCCTCCTCCCAGGACCACCACCCGTCGTCCTCGGCCACCATGGGGAACCGGCCGGCGCGCGACACCTCGATCTCGACGCGGCCGGCCAGCGGAGCCCACACCCGGATCAAGGACCTGACCCCACTCCTCCGGTCTGCCTGACGAGGACGGCGACGGGCTGGTCCCGCAACACGTCGGACAGCAGCAGCGTTCCTGCCTCGCCCACGTCGAACACGTTGTCCCCCAAGGCATTCCGCCACTGCCCGGCAGGAAGGTCGAGGGTGGCAGCCCGCCAACCGCCTCCCGCGGCGAGGGCGACGGAACGTCGGGTGGCGACTCCCACGACGTGGACACCAGAGGCGTCGCCACGCCCGATCGCCAGGGCGTGCGTGGTGGAGGTGGGCAGGGCGGCATACGTCGCCTGCTCGCCGGTGAACCACTCCGGATGGTCTCGTCGGATCCGGAGCAGGCGACTGGTGACAAGGAGCTTCTCGTCGGAGAGGTCCTCGATGGGTGCCCCGGCGTCGAGGCGAGCCAGCCGGGACGCCCGGTCGGCGAAGTCCACCGGGCGGCGGTTGTCCGGGTCGACGAGGGACAGGTCGACCAGCTCAGTCCCCTGGTAGCTGTCAGGCACACCGGGCAGGAGGAGCTGAGCCACCTTCTGCCCCAACGTGTTCACCCGCGCGGCAGGGCCCGCGGTGGCGACCCAGTCGTCGAGGTGACGGTGCACGGCGGGGTCGGCCAGGATGCCGTCGACGAGCCGGCTGACAGCCGCCTCGTAGGTCTCGTCGGGGTCGGTCCACGTGGTCCGCGCCTTGCTCTCCCGGACCGCCTTCTCGACGTAGGGGTGGACCCGGTCCGGTCCGATCGGCCAGGTGCCGACGAGGGTCTGCCAGATGAGGTACTCGGTGGCCCCGTCGACGCCACGGCGCCGGTACGGCGCCCCCAGCTCGCGGGCCCGGGTCAGCCATGCCGACCACTCGGCAGGCAGCTCGGAGAGGACCGACAGCCGGGCACGCACGTCCTCGGAGCGCTTCGTGTCATGCGTCGAGCCGGCCGTCATCGTGGCGGGCGAGGTCGCGAGCAGCCGCTGGGCGAAGTCGTGGAAGTCCTCCGGGTCCAGGCCCACTTCGCCGGGGTCGCCGCCCACCTCGTTGAGACCCGAGAGCCGGGCGTAGCGGTAGAACGCCGTGTCCTCGATGCCCTTGGCCATCACCGGGCCACAGGTCTGCTGGAAGCGGACGATGACGTCGGCCACGTCCGGGTCGGTCGTCGTCGCCCCCGGCGGCAGGTCGGTGCCGGTCACCAGCCCGACGACGGTCCGCAGCGCGGGGAAGTCCTCGCGCGCCAGCAGCTCACGGGCCCGCCGGGCCGCCTCGCGGACCACCTCGACGGCAGCCTGGTCCGCGGGGGCGCCGGGCGTCAGGTAGGCGCGGTAGCGGTCCATCGAGATGAGCAGCTCTCCGAGCGCGACCCTGACCTCGGCGGCGTCGGTGACCGGCAGGATCCGGTCGACGTCGCGGACCAGCCGGTTGATCTCGGGGGCCAGGACGTCGCGCACGACCTGGGCCTTGGCCTCGATCACGAGGTCCGCCAGCGTCGTCGTGTCGTTGCTCTGCTCGTGCCACAGTGTTGTGAGCGGCGCCTCGCCGACCGGGTCGACGAACACCTGCTGGACCCGCAGCAGGGCGTCGTAGCCCGTGGTCCCTGCGCACCGCCAGTCGACCGGCAGCGTCTCGGCGCCCTCGAGGATCTTCTCGGCGACCACCCAGGTCCCGTCGGTGGCATCGGCCAGCCGGGCGAGGTAGCCGGCCGGGTCGGCCAGCCCGTCGGGGTGGTCGATCCGGAAGGCGTCGATCTGGCCGGCGCGAAACAGGTCCAGCAGAACGGCGTGGGTGGCGTCGAACACCACCGGATCCTCGACCCGGATCGCGATGAGCGAGGTGACATCGAAGAACCGGCGGTAGTTGAGCCGCTGCTGCCCCTCCCGCCAGTTGGTGAGCCGATAGTGTTGTGCAGCAATGAGATCGGGCAGTTCCAGCACCTCGGTCCCCGGGGCGACCGGCAGCTCCTGGTCGAAGTATCGGAGCACCGTCTCATCGCCAAGGGCGCCGCCGTCGTGGCCGATCGCGAGCGCTCCGGAGGCGATCACCTCATCGACCTCGGTGCCGAGGATAGGCATGAGGATCGTGTCGTCCTCGGCGGCCCAGTCGATGTCGAACCAGCCGGCATACGCAGACCCGAGGCCGTCGCGCAACACCGACCAGAGCGGCGCATTGAGGTATGCCGGGGTCGGCACGGCCATGTGGTTCGGCACGACGTCGACGAGGATCCCGAGCCCGGCCGCCCGGGCCGCGGCACAGAGCCGGTCGTATGCCGGTCGCCCCCCGAGGTCGTCCGACAGCCGAGTGTGGTCGACGACGTCGTAGCCGTGCATCGAGCCGGGGGCGGCCTGCAGGATCGGCGACAGGTAGAGGTGGCTGACCCCGAGGCCGGCCAGATACGGGACGACCCCAGCCGCCGCGTCGAAGTCGAACCCCGCGTGCAGCTGGAGTCGGTAGGTGCCGGAGGGCGGCATACGACTCACGTGGTCGAGGCCCGCCGGCCTCGGGCCCGCGGGGCCGGCGGTGTCGCGCGCGGACAGCGGAGGACGACGACGCTGCGCCCCTCGACCTTCAGCCCCGACCCGGGCTTCAGCGGGCGGGAGTCCACCGCGTCGGTGGCCGTGTCGATCTGGAGGATCCACTGCTCGCCGTAGGTCGAGTCCGGCAGCGTGAACGCGATCGGCGCGCTGCTCGCGTTGAAGAGCACGAGGAAGTGGTCGTCGAGGATCTGCTGTCCGCGCGAGCTCGGCTCGGTGATGGCCGAGCCGTTGAGATAGACCATGACGGACTGGGCGAAGCCGTTGGCCCAGGACCCCTCGTCCATGTGGCCGCCATTGGGCTGGAACCAGCCGATCTCGCCGATGGCGCTCTCCCCGCCGTGGTCGGCCGACCCCGCGAAGAAGCGGCGGCGATGGAACACCGGATGGCTGCGTCGAAGGTCCACGAGGCGGCGGGTGAACTCGAGCAGACCCCGCTCGTCCTCGTCGAGGTCCCAGTTGACCCAGGTGATGTCGTTGTCCTGGCAGTAGCCGTTGTTGTTGCCGCGCTGGGTGCGCGACACCTCGTCGCCGTGGGCGAGCATCGGCACGCCCTGGGAGAGGAGGAGCGTCGTGAGCATGTTGCGCTGCTGTCGGTTGCGGAGCCGGTTGATGCCCGGGTCGTCGGTCGGGCCCTCCACGCCGCAGTTCCAGGACCGGTTGTGACTCTCCCCGTCCTGGTTGCCCTCACCGTTGGCCTCGTTGTGCTTCTCGTTGTAGGACACCAGGTCCCGCATGGTGAAGCCGTCGTGGGCGACGACGAAGTTGATCGAGGCGATCGGCTTGCGGCTGCTGTGCTCGTACAGGTCGCTGGATCCGGTGATGCGGGAGGCGAACTCGCCGAGGGTGGCCGACTCACCGCGCCAGAAGTCGCGCACGGTGTCGCGGAACTTGCCGTTCCACTCGGTCCACAGGGGCGGGAAGTTGCCGACCTGGTAGCCGCCGTCGCCGACGTCCCACGGCTCGGCGATCAGCTTGACCTGGCTGACGACCGGGTCCTGCTGGACGAGGTCGAAGAACGCCGACAGCCGGTCGACCTCGTGGAACTGGCGGGCCAGCGTGGCCGCGAGGTCGAAGCGGAACCCGTCGACATGCATCTCGGTCACCCAGTAGCGCAGCGAGTCCATGATCAGCTGCAGCACGTGCGGGCTGCGCATGAGCAGGCTGTTGCCGGTGCCCGTCGTGTCGTAGTAGTGCGCGGGGTCGTCGGCGACGAGCCGGTAGTAGTTGGCGTTGTCGAGCCCGCGGAAGCACAGCGTCGGCCCGAGGTGGTTGCCCTCGGCGGTGTGGTTGTAGACGACGTCGAGAATGACCTCGATGTCGGCGGCGTGCAGCGCCTTGACCATCCCCTTGAACTCGGCGACCTGCTCGCCCTTGGTCCCGTATGCCGCATAGCCGCTGTGCGGAGCGAAGAACCCGATCGTGTTGTAGCCCCAATAGTTCGTGAGCCCCCGGTCGAGCAGGTGGAAGTCGTGGACGAACTGGTGCACCGGCATCAGCTCGATCGCCGTGATGCCCAGCTCCTTGAGGTGCGCGATGCACGCAGGGTGGGCGATCCCGGCATACGTGCCCCTGATCTCCTCGGGGATCTCCGGGTGCAGCTCGGTGAGGCCCTTGACGTGGGCCTCGTAGATGACGCTGTCGTGGTACTCGTGCTGCGGCGCGCGGTCCTGGCCCCAGTCGAAGAACGGGTTGATGACGACCGACATGAGGGTGTGACCGAGGCTGTCCAGCCCGTTCGTCCTCGTGGACAGGCCCGCCCTGGGGTCGTCGAAGGAGTAGGAGAACAGCGACGGGTCACCGGTCATCAGTCCGTCGACGGCCTTGGCGTAGGGGTCGAGGAGCAGCTTTGTCGGGTCGCAGCGCTGGCCACGGGCGGGGTCGTAGGGGCCGTGCACCCGGAAGCCGTAGCGCTGGCCCGGCTGGGTTCCTGGGAGGTAGCCGTGCCACACGTGGCCGTCGACCTCCGGGAGGGTGATCCGGGTCTCCTCGTCGGCGTCGTCGATGAGACACAGCTCGACGGTCTCGGCGACCTCGGAGAAGACGGCGAAGTTGGTGCCCGTGCCGTCGTATGTCGCACCCAGGGGGTACGGCTTGCCTGGCCAGATCTCCATGGCCCTCTTTCGCGTACGTGCTCCGGCCGGCGGGGTGACCCGGGGTGGAGCGGGGGTGTGAGGAGCGTCAGCGATCCTGTGTGCAGCGTCATCAGGCAGCGGTGTGGTCGGGGTCTTCCGGCTCACCTAGAGTGCATGACGACCACTAGAACCTACCCATCCCCCGCGAAGGATCCCAACCGTGACCACCCCTCGTGTTGCCATCGTCACCGGCGCCGCCCGCGGCATCGGCGCCGCCACGGCGCTGCGCCTCGCCCAGGACGGCAACGCCGTCGCCGTGCTCGATCTCGACGAGGGCGCGTGCGCCGCCACCGTCGACGCGATCACGGCTGCGGGCGGTCGCGCCATCGCCGTGGGAGTGGATGTCTCCAAGGCCGACCAGGTGGCCGCGGCCGTCGAGCGGGTCGCCGCCGAGCTCGGCCCCCCGGTGATCCTGGTCAACAACGCCGGGATCATCCGCGACAACCTCATCTTCAAGATGAGCGAGGACGACTGGGACGCCGTCATCGGGGTGCACCTGCGCGGTGCGTTCCTCATGACCAAGGCCTGCCAGGCCCACATGTCCGCCGAGAAGTACGGCCGGATCGTCAACCTGTCCTCCTCCTCGGCGCAGGGCAACCGGGGTCAGGCCAACTACTCGGCCGCCAAGGCGGGGCTGCAGGGTTTCACCAAGACCCTCGCCATCGAGCTCGGCCGGTTCAACGTGACGGCCAACGCGGTCGCGCCCGGCTTCATCCAGACCGACATGACGGCGGCGACGGCCGAGCGGATCGGGGTGTCGTTCGAGGACTTCATCAAGCACTCCGCCGCCCAGATCCCGGTCCAGCGGGTCGGCCAGCCCGAGGACATCGCGGCGACGATCTCGTTCCTCTGCTCCGAGGAGGCCGGGTTCGTGTCCGGTCAGGTCATCTACGTGGCCGGTGGACCGCTTGACTGACCCGGTCGACCCGGCGCGCTCGGCTCGGCTGCCCGAGCCGGAGGACCCGCGTGACCTGCCGACGCCGGCCATCCCGGTCGACCCGCCCACGACCCGTCGCGCCCCGGTGACCAAGGCGATGCACACCGAGGCCGCGATGGCGCGGTTCGCCGACGCCGCCTCGCGACCGGCCCTGTGGGTGAGCGCGGTCCTCGTGGCGGCCGTGTTCGGCTGGTATGCCGCGGCCCGGCACGCGAGCGTCCTGGGGGTCGTCGCCGCCGCCGTCGTCGGCCTGGTGCTCGTCCCGTTCTTCAGCTTCCTGCTCGGCGCGCGCCTCGTCCGCCGTATCTATCCCCCCGGCGTCGAGGCCAAGGTCGACATCTCGGGGTCCGGGGTGACCATGACCGTGCCCAAGGGCAGCTTCCACGCCGACTGGGACCGCTTCCGGCGGGCCGACATCGTCCGGGACCACCTGTTCCTGCGGATGCGCGGCTCGGCCGCGGCCATCATCCTGCCGCCCGAGCTGTATGCCGGTGACGGCGCCCTCGAGGTGGCCCGCGCCGGGATCCGTGCAGTGGGCCCCAAGCGCTGAGGAGCCTGGCCACCGGGCCGCGCGAAACCCAGCCGTGTTCGTCTGTCGCAACTGTGGCCGACATGTCGAACATTTACGCGACAAACGAACACCCGCGTCGGCCCTAGAGGCCGAGGTCGCGGCCGATGAGCTCCTTCATGATCTCGTTGGAACCGGCCCAGATCCGGGTGACCCGGGCGTCGCGCCAGGCGCGGGCGACGCGGTACTCGTTCATGAAGCCATAGCCGCCGTAGAGCTGGACGCACTCGTCGAGCACCTCGCCCTGGACCTGGCTGCTCCACCACTTGGCCTTGGCGGCGTCCACAGCGGTGAGGGTCCCGTTGGTGTGGGCCTCGACGCAGTCGTCGACGTAGGCCTGGGTGACCTCGATCTTGGTGACCATCTCGGCGATCTTGAACTTGTTGTGCTGGAAGGTCCCGATCGGCTGCCCGAACGCCTTGCGCTCCTTGGTGTACTCGATCGTCTCCAGCAGGATCTGCTTGGCGTGCGACACGTTGGCGACGGCGGCGCCGATCCGCTCCTGGGGCAGGCGCTGCATCATCGCGATGAAGCCCAGGTCCTGAGGGCCGATCCGGTTCTCGTCGGGGACACGCACGTCGGAGAAGAACAGCTCGGCGGTGTCGCTCTCCACCTGGCCGACCTTGTCCAGCTTGCGGCCGCGGGTGAAGCCGGCCATGCCGGTCTCGACCATGAACAAGGTGATGCCCTTGGCGCCCTTGCTGGGATCTGTGCGGGCGGCGACGATGACCAGGTCGGCCTGGTAGCCGTTGGTGATGAACGTCTTGGAGCCGTTGAGGACCCACGTGTCGCCGTCGCGGACCGCCGTGGTCTTGAGGGCGGCGAGGTCGGAGCCGCCGCTCGGCTCGGTCATGGCGATGGCGCAGATCAGGTCGCCGGCGGCCATGCCGGGGAGCCAGCGCTGCTTCTGCTCCTCGGTGCCGAGGTCGACGATGTAGGGGGGGCAGACGTCGGAGTGGATCCCGAAGCAGCTGCTCACGGCTGCGTTGAAGCCGGCGATCTCCTCGGCCGCGATGGCGTTGAACCGGTAGTCCCCCGCGCCCAACCCGCCGAACTCCTCGGGGATGTCCAGCCCGAAGAGGCCCTGCTTGCCGGCTTCCTTCCACAGGCTGCGGTCGATCGACCGGGTCTCGATCATCTCCTCCGCGCGCGGCTTGAGGGTCCGCTCGACGAACTCGCGGACCGAGCCGCGGAAGTCCTCGTGCTCCTGGCTGTAGATGTTGCGGGGCATGTCGACCTCTTTGCCTGGCTCTGCGGATCTGGGGTTAGTAAGCGCTTGCTTAGTCTCTCCCCGGGGGTGCATGCTGTCAACCATGAGTGCGACGCGGGTGCCGGCTGTCCGCCCGTATGCCGGTCGCTCGGCTCCCGCCTCTCCCCCGCCTCTCCCCGGGGTCGACTCGATGGGCGACACGGCGCTGCGACTCATGGAGGCGGCGGCAGATGCATTCTCCGACAAGGGTTTCCACGCGACGACGACACGTGACATCGCGTCGCGGGCAGGGCTGTCACCGGCCGGGGTCTATGTCCACTTCGCCTCCAAGGAGGAGCTGCTCTTCGCCCTGAGTGAGCGCGGTCACGAGGCGGCGCGGGACATGCTGGTGGCTGCCGCGTCGACGGCAGTGAGCCCGTCCGAGGGTCTGGCTGCGATCCTGGAGACGTTCTCCCGGTGGCATGCGGAGCACTACCGGGTGGGCCGGATCGTCCAGTACGAGTTCGGCCACCTCACCCCCGAACACCGGGAGGTGGTCCTGCGGCTGCGCAAGGAGATCGACGGCGTCGTCCGGTCGGTGCTCGACACGGGCGTGGCGGCCGGCGAGTTCGAGGTCGACGACGTGCAGGCGACGACCCTGGCCCTGATGTCCATGTGTGTGGACGTGGCCCGCTGGTACACGCCCGGGATCAGACGGACCCCCGAGGAGATCGGCGCGAGCAACGCCCGCCTCGGCCTGCGCCTCGTCGGCGCCCGGCGACCCGCCCGCGGCTGAGCGCCGGGTCAGCGGCCGGCGGGGGTGATCGGCTCGAGCTGGCGGACCACGTCCGCCAGCAGGTCGTATGCCGCGTCGTCGGTGTTGTTGGCGATGCCGGCGATCGCGGTGTCGGTCCCGATCTCGGCCAACGCCCCGAGCCGGGCCACGACCTGGTCGACCGACTCCAGCGGCATACCGGAGGGGTGCTTGCCTCCCCCGTTGCCGATGGCGAAGCGGGTGAGCACCGTCTTCTCGATCTCGGCGTAGTCGCGGCCGACCGTCTCGCAGTGGGCGCGGATGACGTCGTACTTGGCCTTCACCCCGTCCGGACCCATGTCGAAGATGTTGCACGCGTCGGCGTACTGGGCAACGAGTCGCAGGGTCTTCTTCTCGCCCCCGCCACCGATGAGAATCGGTATGCGCCGCAACGGTTTCGGCGAGTTGAGCGGACGCTCGAGCTGGTAGTGGGCCCCGGCATACGGGGTCTCGTCGCCGTCGAACATCTGCCGGCAGACCTGCAGCGTCTCCTCCAGCCGCTCGAACCGCTCTGCGAGCGCGGGGTACGGGACGCCGAGCCCGCGGTGCTCCTCCTCGTTCCAGGCGGCGCCGATCCCGAGGATCGCGCGACCGCCGGAGAGCACGTCGAGCGTGGTGACCGTCTTGGCGAGCAGCCCGGGGTGCCGGTACGTCACACCGGTGACCATCGTGCCGAGCTCGATCCGCTCGGTCCGGCCCGCGGCATACGCGAGCGCGCTGTAGCCCTCGAGCATGTCCAGCTCGGGCGGCCCGATCATCGAGATCTGGAAGAAGTGGTCCATGACCCACAGGCTGGTGAGCCCGGCCGCGTCACTGTTGCTCGCGATCCGACCGAAGGTCGGGCCGATCGTCGCCGGCCCACCCGGCCAGCTGAAGTAGGACACCTGGGTTCCGAGTTTCATGAGGCCATCCTGCGCCTGTCGGCCCTATGCCGCGAGCCGGGGCCCGGGCGTCTGCGTCACCGAGCCCGCGGAGCTCCCAACGACGCAGACGCACGCCGTGACCCCGGTGGTGAGGTGTCAGTCGCGGGTCAGCTTGCGGTAGGTCACCCGGTGCGGGCGGGCGGCGTCGGCTCCGAGGCGCTCGATCTTGTTGGCCTCGTAGGCTTCGAAGTTGCCCTCGAACCAGTACCACTTGGCCGGGTTCTCGTCGTCGCCCTCGTAGGCCAGGATGTGCGTCGCGACCCGGTCGAGGAACCACCGGTCGTGGCTGATGACGACGGCGCAGCCGGGGAAGTCCAGCAGCGCGTTCTCGAGCGACCCGAGGGTCTCGACGTCAAGGTCGTTGGTCGGCTCGTCCAGGAGCAGCAGGTTGCCGCCCTCCTTGAGGGTGAGCGCCAGGTTGAGCCGGTTGCGCTCGCCGCCGGAGAGGATGCCGGCCCGCTTCTGCTGGTCCGGGCCCTTGAACCCGAACTGGCTGACGTAGGCGCGCGAGGGGATCTCGACCTTGCCGACCTGGATGTAGTCGTTGCCGTCGGAGACGACCTCCCAGAGGTTCTTGTTGGGGTCGATGCCCCCTCGGCTCTGGTCCACGTAGGAGATGGAGACCGTCTCACCGATGTCGACGCTGCCCGCGTCGGCCTGCTCGAGACCGACGATCGTCTTGAAGAGGGTCGTCTTGCCGACACCGTTGGGGCCGATGACGCCGACGATCCCGTTGCGCGGGAGGGTGAACGACAGTCCGTCGATGAGGACCCGGTCACCGAAGCCCTTGGTGAGGTTCTTGACCTCGATCACCTTGGAACCCAGGCGCGGGCCCGGCGGGATCTGGATCTCGTCGAAGTCCAGCTTGCGGGTGCGGTCGGCCTCGGCGGCCATCTCCTCGTAGCGGGCGAGGCGGGCCTTGGACTTGGTCTGGCGGGCCTTGGCGTTGGAGCGGACCCACTCCAGCTCCTCGGCGAGCCGCTTGGACAGCTTGGCGTCCTTCTTGCCCTGGACCTGGAGCCGGGCCTGCTTCTTCTCCAGGTAGGTGGAGTAGTTGCC
>JAJPIW010000064.1 GCA_021324575.1 Intrasporangiaceae bacterium
ACCTCGACCATGTGCACCGGGATCCGGATGGTGCGGGCCTGGTCGGCCATCGCGCGGGTGATCGCCTGGCGGATCCACCAGGTGGCATACGTGGAGAACTTGTAGCCCTTGGTGTAGTCGAACTTCTCTACTGCGCGGATCAGACCGAGGTTGCCCTCCTGGATGAGGTCGAGGAAGAGCATGCCGCGGCCGGTGTAGCGCTTGGCGAGGGAGACGACGAGCCGCAGGTTGGCCTCGAGCAGGTGGTTCTTGGCCTTCTTGCCGTCCTGGGCGATCCACCACAGCTCGCGCTTCAGCTTCATCTCCAGCTTGTCGCCGGAGTTGAGCCGCTCCTCGGCGAACAGGCCTGCCTCGATCCGCTTGGCGAGCTCGACCTCCTGCTCGGCGTTGAGGAGTGCGACCTTGCCGATCTGCTTGAGGTAGTCCTTGACCGGGTCGGCAGTGGCGCCGGCGGTGACGACCTGCTGGGCAGGGGCGTCCTCCTCATCGTCGTCGCGGATGACGAAGCCGGCCGACTCGTTGTCGTCGTCGGCGGCCTTGGCCGGCTTGGGGGTGTCGTCGTCGGAGTCGTCATCGGAGTCCGCGTCGGCCTCGGCGGCGACGACGACAACCTCCTCGGCCACGTCGACCTCCACCTCCTCCAGGTCCACCTCGACCTCATCATCGCCGTCTGCGCCGGCAGCGTCGTCGCCGGCGACGGCCTTCTTGGCCGGCGCCTTCTTCGCGGCGCGCTTGGCCGGGCCGCCAGCCGGAGCGCCAGGCGCGACAGCGGCCTTGGCCGCCGCCGCCTTGGCCGCAGCCGCCTTGGTGGTCGCGGCCTTGGTGGTCGCGGTACGGGCGGCCGGGCGGGACGCCGCTTCGTCGCCGGAAGCCGTCGCCGCGGCGACCTTCCTGGTCGCGGCGACCTTGGCGGGCGCGGCCTTGGCGGCGGGGGGTGCAGCCTTCGCGGTCGTGGTCTTGGCCGTGCTGGGGGCCTTGCGCGCCGCAGCCTTCGTCGTTGCGGCGGTCTTCTTGGCCGGCTCGGGAACGGTCACCTCGATGCCGTGGTCGGCGAGCGCGCGAAGGACGGCCTTGGCGCGGGCCGGCTTGATGCCCGACTCGGCGATGGCGGCACCGACGGTTGCCCCGTCGACGACGCCGGCGGTGCGGCCCTTCTTGATGACCGCCTGCAGGGCGGGGTGGGAGAACTCGGTGGGCAGGGCAGGGGCAGAACCCGTGGACTTGCTGGACACGGACACCGGCAACCTTTCGTCGCGGAATCACTCACCGGCTGGTCACCGCACGCCGAAGCGCGGGCACGACGAACCGGGGATCGACTGTGCTGGGGGCTTCGAGTCCGGTTGACGACGGAGGGACCGTGACGTTCGTGGGGGGTTGACCGGACTCGCTCTAGACATTATAAACGTCGGTCGGCGGGCATGACATTCCGTCGGTCCGAATTGGACCCCAGCCGCTCGCGGCGAGCGTTCCCCCGCGCGTCAGTCGGCGGCCTTCACGGCAAGCACCGGGCAGGACGCCTCGAGCAGGATCCGCTGCGCATTGGAGCCGAGGATGAGCTTGCCGACCGGCGAGCGACGCCGCAGGCCGATGACGATGAAGTCAGCCTTCTCCTCGTCGGCGACAGCGACGAGGTCCTCTGCGGGCTCCAGGCCCCGCACGAGCTGGCGCACCTCGTGGTCGATGCCGGCCTCGTCGAGCTGGGCCTGCACGCGCTGCAGCTCCTCCTCGAACCGGCTCGCCTCAGCGTCATCGAAAGAGCTGCCCCGCTGGCTGTTGATCACCACGAGGTTGGTCTGCCGCAGCAGGCACTCCTCCGCGGCCCGCGCAAGCGCGGCGCGGCCCTCCTTGGTGGGGATGTACCCGACGACGATGGACATCCGAGCCTCCTCGATATTGGCCGCGATCCGACGGTGGACCCTTCGGCTGACGCTACCCGATCCGGTCCTGCGCCGCTGCGGCAAGGTGGTCCCCGAGGAGGTCCCCGACCTGGGTGGCCTCGAGCAGGAAGCCGTCATGCCCGTGGTCGGAGTGGATCTCGGCGATGGTCGCCCCGGGGATGGCATCGGCGATCTCGGTCGACAGACGTGGCGGGTACAGGCGGTCGCTGTCGACACTGACCACCAGGGTCCGTGCTGTGACTGTGGCCAGCGCGGCCTCGACCCCACCACGACCGCGACCGACGTCGTGGGAGTTCATCGCCCGGGTGAGAGTGAGGTAGGAGTTGGCGTCGAAGCGGCCGACCAGCTTGCCGGCGTGGTGGTCCAGGTAGCTCTCGACCGTGAACTGTCCGCCCCCGCCCACCGGGCTCGCCGCGCCCTGGGCATCGCGCCCGAACCGCTCGGCCAGCTCCGGGTCCGAACGGTAGGTGATGTGGGCGATCCGGCGGGCAATGCCCAGCCCCGTATCCGGCGCGCGCCCCGTGTCGTAGTAGTCGCCGCCCTGGTAGTCGGGGTCGGCCTCGATCGCCAGCAGCTGGGGGTGGCACCATCCGATCTGGTCGGCCGTGGCGTATGCCGTGCTGGCGAGGACGACCGCCGACCGGACCCGGGCGGGGTGGCTCACGGCCCACTCCAGCACGCGCATGCCGCCCATCGAGCCGCCGATCACCGAAGCCCAGGTGGCAACCCCGAGGTGGTCGGCGAGGCGCGCCTCGACCTCCACCTGGTCGCGGATCGTGACATACGGGAAACGAGCGCCCCACGGTTGCCCGTCAGGGGCCAAGGACGCCGGCCCGGTCGTGCCCTGGCAGCCGCCGAGGACGTTGCTCGCGACGACGAACCAGCGGTCTGAGTCCAGCGGCTCACCCGGGCCGACCAGACCCTCCCACCAGCCCGCCGTGGGATGTCCGCCACCGGACGGACCGCTGACGTGGCTGTCGCCGGTGAGGGCATGCTCCACGAGGACCGCGTTGTCGCCGTCCTCGTTGAGGGTCCCCCACGTCTCGTAGGCGACGGTGACCGCGTCGAGCCGCCCGCCGGTCTCGAGGTCGAATGCGCCGATCTGGACGAACTGACGGTGCCCGGGGTCGTCACCGGGGCGCCAGACAGGCCCTGCGGTCTTGGGGTCGGCCGTCACAGTCATGGTCGGTGGAGTCCTCGCGTCGCGCTTGCCCCGCAGGTCCACGGGGCCAGGTCATCACCCGGGGCACCCCACCGCGAGGAGGGTTGCCGCCCAGCGAGCCGGAGCTTGACGCTGGAACTCATGACCTGCACCGATGATAGGCCCGCTCCTCGCGCCGGCAATCCCCCTGTCCATTGCCTGAAATGGCCGGTCAGGCGGGTTCGCCGGCCAGCCCGACCGGTCCTGGCGCAGACCAGTCGGTGATCCCGGCCCCGGCGGATATCGAGGTATATCCTCCGATCGACCGCGAAGGTGACCGGGGGTAACGAACTGCACTCGAGGAGGTCGCGGTCGTCCGGGCTGCGGCGGACAAGTTACACGTGGGCTACTCCGGCTGGCGGCTGTGGGCGGTGTCCGTCGCCATCGCCGTCGTCATCGTCCTACAGCTCATCTTCGCCCGCCGCGCGCGACGGGGACGCGCTTCGGAGGTGTGGCCGGCTCCGGCGCTCGCCGAGTCCGCCGACGGCCAGCAGCACCATGCGGCATACGCCTGGTGCTCCGGTCTGGCCCTCGTCCTCTTCGTCTTCCTCGTCGTCGTCCCCAAGACCGATGTTGGCGTGACCGCCATGTGCCTGGCGGCCCTGCTCCAGATCGTCTTCCACCCCAAGGAGCACGCGCTGCTGGCATGGATCCCGTGGAACAGCGTTCTCCTGCTGTGCGGCCTGCTCACCTACCTGGGGCTGATGGAGCAGATCGGCACCATGAACTCGATCGAGAAGGACCTTCAGCACCTCGGCACCGGCACCCTCCTCATCTCGTCATGGCCTACATGACGGCCCTCCTGTGCAACATCGAGAGCTCGACGCTCGGGGTCCTGGGGCTGATGATGCCTCTGGTCTTCACGTCCTTCGGCGGGACACCACAAACCTTCTGGATCGTCTGTGCCGTCTGCGTGCCGGCGGCCCTCATGGTCATGAACCCGATTCACGTCGCCGGCACCCTGATCATCGGCAACAGTGCGAGCAAGCACCAGGACATGCTGTTCCGCAGGTGCTCGGGCTCGCGGCGACCCTTGCCGTCATCGTGCCGGGCGTGCTGGGCGTCGTCGCCGTCACCGCCGGGTAGGGAGGCCAGAGCGGTGCATCACTGTCACGCGGCCGGGTCGACCTCGTGGACCGACTGCGTCGCAACGGTCCTGGCATCGCTCGCCCGAACGCCGGCAGCCACGAGACGGTCGAGCAGCTCGGCCAGGCGGTATCGCGGGGCCACGCGGAGCGCGCGCTCGAGCGCGATCGAGGCCAGCGTGCCGTCACCGTCGCACCAGGAGACGTGGGCCGCGACGGTGAGGACGGCTGCGGCCGCCTCACCGGTGTCGTCGGGCAGGAGGCGGCAGAGCGAGAACAGCCGGCGCCCCAGCTCATCTCGCACCGGGCTGTCGGCGTCCGCCGCGTCCGCCGGCCCATCGTCTGTCCCGGCCGCTGGAGGACCCGGTTCCGATGAAACCGCACGTGGGATCGCCTGCAGGGCAGCGAGGACGTCCGCGCGGAGCAGGTCGAGCGACATGCTGTCGGGGCACAGCCAGGCGAGGAGGCCATCGCGCCAGCCCCGGTCGAGGAGCCCGACAAGGGCGACGGCCACGAGGTCGACGTCGTCGACGGGCGGCTCCGGCTCGGTGAGAAGCAGCTGCCAGGACCGGACCGCCTCCCGCGTGACGGGTGGGTCGCCCAGGTCGGTCAGGGGGGCGGGCGGACGGGTCAGCGACGTCACCAGGCCCCTCACCCGGTGGCCGACCTCGGCGGACCGGGTCGACTCCTCGCACTCCACGAGGGTCCTGAGCGCCTGGCGATCCGCCATCGGCGACCGACCCCTCGCGACGAACTCGGCGATCGCCGGGACCCGACTGGCATCGGGAAGTGGCCGTGCCCGGCCGAGGGCATGGCCGGTCGCGCTCACGGCGAACCACTCGCTGCCTCGCACGATGAAGCAGTCGCGGACCGCGATGTCGTGGGCCGCGGCACCGTCCCGGAAGGACCGGAGCAGGCTGGCCCCCTGGCTGGGCCGGCTCTCGAACGCGACGATGATGACGCCGTCGGCACCGGCTCCGGCGAACGTTCTCAGGCAGTCGGCGCCGACGTCGGGCCGATCCGGCTCGCACAGGTCGATGCGCATGATGCCGAGCACCCGTTTGCCGACGAAGCCGACGACGGCGAGCGACTGTCCCGGGTGGTAGCCGAGCTGGTAGGGGATGGTGACGACGAAGTCGACTGTGCTGCCGACGGTGATGGTGTCCATGCCGCCCAGCCTCGGCCCGTCCAAGCCCGGCGCGCGAGCCCGCTCTGAGCCGAGGTCCAAATCTGTGGACAACGCCCAAGTGCCTGCACGGGTTGTGGACAACGGCACACTCGGCCCCCCCAGATTCTTGCGTCTGCGGATCTGAGGGTCCCGGCACTCAGATCCGCAGACGCAGGAGAAAGCCGGGCGGTCAGCTCACGACGCGGCCGGACACCGTGCTCGCGGGGCCCGAGGAGGCAGCGGGCTCCGTTCCGGCGTGCGGTGACTGACCGGCATACGGCGTCCTGCCGGAGAACGCGGCGACGTCCTTCTCCCAGGCGAGGAACGCCTCGGTCTCGGTCACCAGGTTGGCCGCCAGCCAGGACAGCACCATCGCGTCGTCCGCGAGGCCGAAGACGGCGAACAGCCCCTCGGGGATGAGGTCGACGGGCGACACGACGTAGGCGACGGCCCCGGCCAGTGCCGCCAGCCGCAGCACGCTGGTGCCGGTGTACTGGCCGGACACGGTCGCGCGAACCATCCGCGGCAGCGCCGTCGCCCGCTCGGACACGCTCGGCGAGCCGGGGCGGGTGGCGATGCGGATGGCGTTGCCGAGGTTGCGCACCATCGACACTCGGTGGCGGACGGCCATGTTGACTCCTACGGTCACTCGCGCCAGTGGGACTCCCCCGCTGGTCACCGACCTGTCAAACGACCGGCGTGCGACTCGGATTCCCGTATGCCGGGTGGTTCAGGAGCCGTGCGGCGTCGCCGTCAGCAGCGGGGCGACGGGCGGGAACTCGCCGCGGGCGTTCTCGGCGATCCGGTGGAGCAGCCAGCCGTCCATCCCGGCGCCGACGACGCCGCCGACGAGCGGCATCTTGCGACCGAACCGGCTGAGCGTCTTCTTGCCCGCCGTCGACAGGAGGCGGAAGCCGACCGCCTTGTTGAGGACCATGAGGGCCGGCCCGGGCAGCCGCTGGGCGGCCAGGTTGGTGATCGTGCCCGAGGTCGGGACGACCATGCCGGCCTTGGCGAGCAGGTCGTCGGCATCGGCACCGACGAGGGTGAGCAGGACGGCCGAGCGGATCTGCGGGTTGGCGATGTCGTAGCCGCGCAGGCGGGCGATCGCCGCGGTCATCCGGGTCGCGAGGAGGTAGAAGCCGACGACGTTGACCGGCAGCGCGACCGGCAGGGTGACGAACCCGCCGACGCTGGTGACGAACCCACCGGCGGCAGCCAGGGTGAGATGGCTGGAGACGACCCCGGAGATGGCCCGGTCGACGTCGCCGCCGTGCTTGCGCAGGGCCGAGTCGGCCACCTTCGCGGCCGAGTCGAACGGACCCTTGCCGTCGATGCCGGTGTCGAGGAGGTTCTCGACGACCCGGGTGGCCGAGTTGCCGATGACGCCGTGGTCGGTCGGTGCGTCCTGGGCCTGGTCGAGGGCCGAACGGTGCGGCCCCGCGTTGTCGTCCTTGCCGAGTCCGAAAACCACGTGGCGCCTCCTTGTCGATCCGCCCACGGGCGGTGTCGCCGCAGGTCGGGAGCGTGTGCCGACGGCCATCCTGCCATGGTGGCCGTGCGGGCTAGCCTTGAGGACATGACCTCCTCCCCCGCTGACCAGCCCGGCGCCACTGACACCACCGACGCCAAGATCGCGGCATACGCCCACCCCGAGCGGCTGGTCACCACCGACTGGCTCGCCGCGCAGATCGCGGCCGGCGCGACCGGGCCGGGGACCGGCATCGTCATCCTCGAGTCCGACGAGGACGTCCTCCTCTACGAGACCGGCCACATCCCGACCTCGCTCAAGCTGGACTGGCACCAGGACCTCAACGACCCGCTGACCCGTGACTACGTCGGCGCCGAGCAGTTCGCGCGGCTGATGACGGCCCGCGGGATCAGTCGCGACACGACGGTCGTGGTCTACGGCGACAAGAGCAACTGGTGGGCCGCCTACGCCCTGTGGGTCATGAGCCTGTTCGGCCATCCCGATGTCCGGCTGCTCGACGGCGGCCGGGCCAAGTGGGTGGCCGAGGGTCGCGAGATGACCCGGGAGGTGCCGAGCGTCCCAGCGGGCGGTGACGACGCGGCATACCCCCTGTCGGCCCGTGACGACGCGCCGATCCGCGCGTTCAAGGACGACGTCCTCGCCCACCTCGGCAAGCCGCTCGTCGACGTCCGCTCCCCCGGCGAGTACTCCGGCGAGCTGCTGCACATGCCCGACTACCCGCAGGAGGGCGCCGTCCGCGGTGGCCACATCCCCGGCGCCAAGTCGGTCCCATGGGCTCGCGCCGCCGCGGAGGACGGCACCTTCAAGCCGCGCGCGGAGCTCGAGGCGATCTACCTCACCGAGCAGGGCCTGTCCCCTGATGAGGACGTCGTCGCCTACTGCCGGATCGGGGAGCGTTCCTCGCACACCTGGTTCGTCCTCACCCACCTGCTCGGCTTCGACAACGTCCGCAACTACGACGGGTCCTGGACCGAGTGGGGCAACGCCGTGCGCGTCCCCATCGAGAAGTGAGCTCCGGTGTCCGACAACAGCTCTCGTATGCCGGAGTCCCTGGCTGAGATCGCCGCGGACTTCCGCGACTCCTCGCCCCAGGAGCGGCTGCAGCTGCTCCTGGAGTTCAGCGACGAGCTGCCTCCGCTGCCCGAGCGGTATGCCGGTCACCTCGACCAGCTCGAGCAGGTCCACGAGTGCCAGTCGCCGCTCTTCCTCGTCGTCGAGGTGGGGGCCTCGCCGGGCGTGGCTCCGGACGACCAGCGGGTCGACCTGTTCTTCTCGGCCCCGCCGGAGGCACCGACGACACGCGGCTTCGCGGGCATCCTGCACGAGGGGCTCGACGGACGGACGGTGGCCGAGGTGCTCGGCACCCCGGACGACGCACCGATGTCGTTCGCCCTCGCCGAGGTGGTGTCGCCGCTGCGGCTGCGCGGGATGGTCGCCATGCTGTCCCGGATCAAGCGCCAGACCGCCCTCAAGTCCGCCGCCTCGGCCACCCCCGACGCCCCTGCCTCCACCCCCGACGCAAGCTCTGCTAGCAGAGGTTAGGTCACTCAGCAGAGGTTGCAGCCTCTGCTGAGTGAACCAAGGTCTGCTAGCAGAGGTTGGGAATTCGGCTGGGGCGCGAGGGAACTGACGCTGTCGGTTTCACCACTCCGTCCCGTGGCGGCGTCTGTCGTATGCCGCGGACAGGGAGCCTGTCGTATGCCGCGGTTACCCTGCGCGGGTGACCGCTCTGCCCCCACCCGGCGCCGCCGTGGCACTCGCCCGGTCGGCCGACCGGGCTGCCCTGTGGTCACCACGTTGGCGCTGGAGTGGCAGCCTCATCGACCTCCCGGGCGTCGTCGCCGAGGTGGAGGCGAGCGCTCGGCCCCGGTGGGTCGGGTGGGTCGCTTCTCCCGATATCACACCGGTCGTGGCTTCGGGGACCCACCTGGCCCGGACCTGGGACATCACCGAGGCGCACCGGCTCCAACACGGCGGATGGTCGGTCAGTCCTGGCCGTGCCTGGGCCGCAGCGAACGGCCTCGATCTCTCGGACCTGCCCACTACGCCCGCTGACGACCTGTTCGGGTTCGCCTCTGCGGCAACGGATTCGGAGGACCCCGATGCCGTGGTTCTCTCGACGGGCCACCTCCGCCCGGAGGCCGGCACCGACCGCTGGCTGACCACTGACGGCCGGATCCAGAGCTGGGCGCGGGCGGCATACGAGTGCCATCTGGCGCAGCTGGGCGAGTGCTCGCCACGCGAGGTCGCGACCGTCCACTCGGAGTCCGCGGCCGCGTTGCTCTGCGTCGAGCTCGAGCGCGACGGGCTTCCCATCGACCGGGCGGAGGCCGAGCGTCTCATCGCCGCGTCGGCCGGACCACGCCCGACCAACGCCGACGAGGCGCTGGCTGCACGCCACGACCGGGACCGGCGGGTCCTCGACCTCGTCCCCGGCGCCGGCCGGGTCGACCTTCGCAACCCGGCTCGGGTCCTGGAGCTGCTCGCCTCGGTCGGGATCGCCGTCCCCAACACCCGCAAATGGGTCCTGGACGCCTACCGCGACGTCCACCCCGTCGTCCCTGCCCTGCTGGCCTGGCGGGCCGATGAGCGGATCGCGACGACCTACGGATACGGGTGGCTCGACACCCACGTGGGCTCCGACGACCGGCTGCGGGGCGCCTGGTCGGCGTGCGACGGCGCGGCTGGCCGGATGACCGCGCAGAACGGCCTGCACAACCTGCCCGCTTCGCTTCGACCTGCCGTGGCGGCCGAGGACGGGCACGTCTTCGTCCGGGCCGACCTCGGCCAGATCGAGCCGCGGGTCCTCGCGGCCGTATCCGGTGACCAGACCTTCGCCGCCGCCACGAGGGCCGACGACCTCTACGCCCCGGTCGCCGAGCGACTCCGCGTGGAGCGGCCGGTCGCCAAGGTCGCGGTCCTCGCGGCGATGTACGGGCAGCGGAGCGGAGCCGCCGGAGAGGCCCTGGCCGGACTCGAACGGGCCTACCCGGTGGCGATGGCGCACCTCGACCGGGCGTATGCCGCGGGGCAGCGTGGCCAGCCGGTCCGAACCTTCGGTGGTCGGCTCGTACGGACCGACTTCGGCGTCGACACGACCCCGACCGGAGCCGATCCCGCGCTGGATGCCGGGCGCGGCCGGTTCGCCCGCAACGCGGTCATCCAGGGGTCGGCGGCCGAGCTGTTCAAGGCCTGGGCCGCGACCGTGCGGGCGACCACGCGTGATCTCGGCGCCTCGATCGTCCTGTGTCTCCACGACGAGCTGCTCGTCCACGTGCCGGCGGACCACAGCAGCGAGACGGTGGCCCGGGTCGCCACCGCCCTCGACGACGCCGCCCGACGGTGGACCGGTTCGGAGGAGGTCCGCTTCGTGACCGACACCTCGGTGGTGCGGCGCTGGTCAGAGGCCAAGGGCTGAGCCCGCCGCCCGGCATACGAGAGGCATCGAAACGGCATACGAGAGGCATCGAGAGGCGAACGCGAGCGGTCGAGGCGCGGCACTCTCCCCCGGCCGAAGTCCTACCTTCTGCTAGCAGAAGGTAGGTCACTCAGCAGAGGGTGCAACGTCTGCTGAGTGACCCAGCCTCTGCTAGCAGAGGGTGGGAAGGGACTCCGGCGCCCTCGGCGAGCCCATCGCCCGGCACACGAGAGCGACGCCCGCGCACACACGAAGGCGCCCCCGGCATCCCTCGGAGGGGAGGGGATGCCGGGGGCGCGCGCCCAAGACGTAGCTGGGTCAGTCGCTGTCGGCGACGTTCTTGAGGAAGGCCTCGAACTCGGCGCCGATCTCGTCGGCGGACGGAAGCTGGTCGGTCTCGGTCGCGAGCAGGCTCGGGCGCGACTGGCTCTCCGCGAACTGGTCGTACTGCTGCTCCAGCGCCGTCACGACCTCGCGGACCTCCTCGGAGCGGGCGACCGCCTCGGCGATCTCGGCCCGGCTCTCCCCGGCCGCCGCGACGAGCGCGTCGTTGGGCAGGTTGAGGCCGCTCGCGCCGCTGATCGCGTTGAGCGCCGCCAACGCACCGTCGGCGAACTCGGACTGGGCCAGGTAGTGCGGGACGTGGATCGCGAAGCCCATGGCCTGGCGGCCGGCCTCGCCGAGCCGGAGCTCGAGAAGGGCCGCGAAGCTGCCGGGCACCTGGACCCGGCCGAACGGCGACACCCGGTCACCGACGAGGGTCGGGTCGGTCGCGTGCACGGTGTAGCCGACCGGGCGGGTGTGCGGCACGGCCATCGGGATGCCATGGCTGGTGACGACGAGGGTCACGCCGAGGGTGTCCATGACCTCGCGGACCGCCTCCACCATCCGCTCCCACTGGTAGTCGGGCTCGGGACCGTCGAGGATGTAGTAGGTCTGGCCGTCCCGGTCGGTGAGGCGGTGCAGCAGGATGGCGGGGTCGTCATAGCTGGCCCACGCGCTGCCGTCGAACACCATGCCCGGACGCCGACCGCGGTAGTCCAGGACCTGGTCGACGTCAAAGGATGCGATGACCTCGGAGTCGCTCGTCTCCAGCAGGTGGCTGACCAGGACGCGCTGGGTGTTGCCGGCGTCCATGAAGCCACCCAGGGCGACGAGGAGCACCCCGGGCCGGGGTTCGAGACGACCGTCGGTCTCGTAGCGGTACAGATCTGAGGGGTTCAACACGCAGGGTCCAACGCGTCGGGTCGGGTCACCATTCCCACCCGGGACCTGCTCGTATGCCATATACATACTCCGCCCGTATGCCGCACACACACCGCCGGTATGCCGCGCACGCGTCGCCACCCCGGCCAGCGTGAGCCGGCCGGTGCGTCCGGTCCGACATGCCGGTGTAACCGGTTCGGCACATCTCTGGCACACGGCATACGGGACGAAAGGTTGTTCGGCGAACCGCTTACGAAACGGGAAGGTCACACTGTTGCCAAGGTGCTTGACAGCCCCACCGGCATGGGCAAGGGTTTGGGCGCAGTCGGCCTCCCTGGGGCCGTGCACGGCGGACCGGATGTCGGGCCGTTCGGTTCATCACCGGCCCACATGCACGGGCCAGATCATGGAGGAAAGTTGATGCGGACTCGCACTCTGGTCAACGTCGCGGCAATGAGCGCGGTCGGGGCTCTCGCCCTGACGGCCTGCTCGAACTCGACCGGCGGTGGTGGGCTCTCGAGCTCGGCCGGCGGTGGCGGCGGCGGCACGACCTACACCGTTGCCTTCGAGGGCCCGCTGTCCGGCGACAACGCCCAGCTCGGCATCAACGAGGTCAACGGCGTCCAGCTGGCCATCGACCAGGCCAACGCCAAGAAGGATCTCGGCTTCACGGTCAAGCTGCTCAAGGCCGATGACGGCGGCGACGCGTCCAAGGCTCCCGCCGCGGCGGCCCAGGTCCTGCAGGACGCCACCGTGATGGGTGTCGTCGGTCCGTCGTTCTCGGGCGCCAGCAAGGCCGTCGGCAAGATCTACGGCGCGGCCAACCTGACCATCGTCAACCCCTCGGCCAGCAACGGCACGCTGCAGACCCTCGGCTTCCCGACCTGGCACCGCGTCGTCCCCAACGACTACGCCGAGGGCCCGGCCGTCGCCGACTGGATGGCCAAGAAGTTCAAGAAGGTCTTCGTCGTCAACGACCTCTCCGACTACGGCGCAGGTGTCGCCGGCGCGGTCGAGAAGGAGCTCAAGGCCAAGGGCGTCACCGTCCAGACCGCGGGTGTCGACGCCAAGACGACCGACTACGGCGCCATCTCCCAGACGGTGAAGCAGTCCGGCGCCCAAGCCATGTTCTACGGCGGCTACGACGCCCAGGGCGCGCTCTTCGCCAAGGCACTCACCGCCGTCGGGTTCCCCGGCGCCCGCGTCGCCGGCAACGGCGTCAAGTCCTCGGTGTTCACCACCGGTGCGGGAGCGGCCGGCAACGGCTGGTACTTCAGCTGCGGCTGCCAGGACGCGACCGTCGCGCCGAGCGCGAAGGACTTCACCGCGGCATACACCGCGAAGTTCAACACCCCGCCGTCGACGTACTCCCCGGAGGCCTTCGACGCGACCAACATCCTGCTCGCGGCCATCAAGGCGGCCAAGGCGGCCGGCACGGTCGACCGCAAGTCGGTCAACGACCAGGTCAGCAAGACCGACTTCGCCGGCATCACCGGCCAGATCAAGTTCGGCCCCGACGGCGACCTGCCGGCCGGGACCGGCACGGTCAACCTGTACACCCAGAAGGACGGCAAGATCATCTCCCTCGGAGACGTCTCCAAGGCCAGCTGAACCGCTCCACAGTGACAGACATCGGGGGTCTGTGTCCGCATCGCGCGGACACAGGCCCCCGATTCTCATGAATCAGGCCTGTGGCCCCGCGCGAATGAGGAGAATCCCGTCCCATGACCGACTTCCTGAACTACCTGGTCCTCGGGCTGACCAGAGGATCGATGTATGCGCTCATCGCGCTGGGCTACACCCTGGTCTACGGCGTCCTGCAGCTGATCAACTTCGCGCACAGTGAGGTGTTCATGTCAGGAGCGTTCGGCTCCTACCTGATCGTCGGCATGTTCGTCCACGATGGCCAGCACCTGGCCTGGTGGCAGGTCACCCTGGTGATGTTCCTCGGGCTGCTGTCCGGCGCCCTCGTCGGGGCTGCCGTCGCCTGGGGCCTGGAACGGGTCGCCTACCGACCACTACGGCGACGCGGGGCGCCCAAGCTGGCGTTCCTCATCAGCGCCATCGGGATGTCCTTCTTCCTCTCCCAGCTGGCCGGCAAGCTGTTCAACCGGCTCTCGCAGAACCAGTTCCCGAGCTACTTCGACCAGAACAAGGCGGTCTTCACCATCCCCGGGTCCGGGGCGACCGTCTCCCGGATCCAGCTCATCGTCATCGTCAGCGCGGTGATCATGATGGTGTTCCTCGACCGGCTCGTCTCGGGCACCAAGCTCGGCCGCAGCATCCGCGGTGTCGCCGAGGACGCCCCGACGGCGGCCCTCATGGGCATCGACATCGACAAGACCATCTCGCGGACCTTCATCATCGGCGGTGCGCTCGGGGGGGCAGCGGGCTTCCTCTTCGGGACGACGTTCGTCTTCTCCAACATCATGGGCTTCATCCCCGGCGTCAAGGCGTTCGCCGCCGCCGTGCTCGGCGGCATCGGCAACATCCGGGGCGCCATGATCGGCGGGCTGCTCCTCGGCGTCGTCGAGAACCTCGTCCCGACCTTCCCCTGGAACGGCTCCGGCGGATGGATCGGCCTGCAGTGGACCGATGTCGTGGCCTTCGTCGTCCTCGTCCTGGTCCTCGTCTTCCGCCCGACCGGCATCCTCGGTGAGCGTCTGGGGCGTGCCGCATGAGTGCCTCCGTCCAGCGCCGCCCCGGCGAGAGCATCCTGAGCAACCCGCTCGTCGGCCGGGCCCTCGGGTGCCTCGCGCTGAGCTTCGTGCTCGCCCTCATGATCGGCAAGCAGGAAGGCACCCAGCAGGACTTCGGGCTGGCCTTCCGCCAGGCCGTCCTCGGGCCGCGCATCCTGTGGTTCCTCCTCATCGGCGTGCTCGTCTTCGTCCTGCTCACCTTCTGGCCACGGGTCCAGCCCTACCTGAACCGGCCCGGCATCCGGCCCCTGGCCGTCGGCGGCCTCACCGTCGTCGTCGCCTACGCCCTGCTCAAGTGGACCGACTCGACCGCGGTGTCGGACGGCAAGTTCGGCACGCTCTCGGACGCCGCCAGCCAGACCGGGACCCTGGCCCCGCTCGCCCGCACCTTCTTCACCGCGCCCCTGCCGTGGGTCCTGTTCCTCGTGGCGTTCGCCGTCGGCGCGGCCGCGGTGGTGATCCGACGGGCGGTCCTCTCCTGGGTCGGCGCAGCCATTGCCGTGCTCGCCGGAGTGTGGGCCTGGTACTCGCACTCGCTGGTGCAGTCCCTCCTCGGCTCGCCCGACCACTCGACCGGTGCCCTCGTGGCCCTGCTCGGCTTTCTCACGATCGCGGCGGCCTGCGCCGCCACCGCCCTGTCCGCCGAGGAGTCGGCCAACACCCGCGGCTTCATCAACGGGGTGTTCGCCTGGCGACCCGGTATGCCGCTCGTCGGGGTGGCGCTGTTGCTCGGCCTCGCCGGGTTCGCCATCGCGACCTGGTTCTCACCCGGCAACCGCAACGCGACGCTCGTCGACACCGCGTCCATGTTCTCCACGACCGGCCTGTCACCGCTGTCCAAGGCCTACCTGGGCTGGCTGGGCTACGTCCTGTTCGCGCTCAGCCTGGCGCTCGCGGCATACGCCGCCTATCGGCGCGACGCGCGCCTCGGGTGGGGCGCCGCGGGCCTTGGCCTGGTGAGCCTGGTCCTCAACCTCGTCGCGCTCCACGACATCAGCGCGGTCGGCGCGAGCACGGCATACGACGGGGCGACCGGAGCCTGGCAGAACCTCGGTACCGGTGGCTGGCTGGCCTGCGCGACGTTCCTGCTCCTCGCCGGCGCGGGCTACATCGTGGCCACCGCAGGCTCGGAGAGGGGGACCATCGCCCGCACCAAGGCCGACATCGCGGCCGGCATCGGCAAGATCCCGGGCAAGTCCAAGGCGCTCATCCTCTTCGTCCTGGCCGGCGCACTGTTCTACCCGCCGATGGCCACGCCGTTCTGGCAGAAGGTGCTCGTCTCCGAGATCGGCATCTACGTCCTGCTCGCCATCGGCCTCAACGTCGTCGTCGGCTGGGCCGGCCTGCTCGACCTCGGGTTCATCGCCTTCTACGCGATCGGGTCCTACACGACGGCCTACTTCGTCGGCGCCCTGCCGATCCAGCCACCGGAGTGGATGCGGCTGTCCCCGCTGCTGTGCATCCCGATCGCCATCATCATCTGTCTGATAGCCGGCGTGTCACTCGGCGCGCCAACGCTGCGGCTGCGCGGCGACTACCTGGCCATCGTCACGCTCGGCTTCGGTGAGATCATCCGGATCGTCGCCGTCAACAACCCGGGCAACTTCACCAACGGCCCGCGTGGCGCCTTCGGCATCCCCCAGCCCGAGATCCACCTGGGGCCGATCCACATCGACTGGGGTCAGGCGTCGCTGCAGTACTGGTACCTCCTACTCGTCATCGTCGGGCTGGTCATCCTCGCCTTCAACCGGCTCGAGCAGTCCCGCCTCGGACGGGCCTGGGCAGCCATCCGGGAGGACGAGGTCGCCGCCCAGGCGACCGGCGTCAACACAACCCGCGTCAAGCTGCTCGCGTTCGCGATCGGTGCCTCGACGTCGGGCGTGGCCGGCGTCTTCTTCGCCAGCCAGATCGGCTACATCAACCCGGACAACTTCGTCCTCAACAACTCGATCCTCGTCGTCGCCTACGTCGTCTTCGGCGGCATGGGCTCACTGCCCGGCGCGATGGCCGGCGCCGCGGTGCTGACCTGGCTGCCGGAGTTCCTCAAGGACCAGGTGCCCGCCGAGGACCGGCAGATGTGGATCGGCGCGGTCATCCTGCTGATGATGATCTTCCGCCCGGCCGGCCTGATCCCGGCCAAGCGGCGCGCCGCCGAGCTGCACGGGCTGGACGAGCCCTCGAGTGCCGAGACGACAGCCGTTGCCGCCAACGAGGGAATGGGAGCCACCAAGTGAGTGCCGTCATCGCCGAGCCGACAGCTCCCGACACCGCGCAGCGCGACGTCGTCTTCGACGTCCGCAACATCACCCTGCGCTTCGGTGGTGTCACGTCGATCAACGACGTCTCGCTCCAGATGTACCGCGACGAGATCCTTGCCGTCATCGGCCCCAACGGCGCCGGCAAGACCTCGCTGTTCAACTCCCTCACCGGGGTCTACACGCCCCAGGAGGGCACGATCACCCTCGCGGGTCGCCCCGGCGACGCACCGAGGAGCGTCATCGGTGAGAAGACCCATGTGATCAACCACATGGGAGTCGCGCGGACCTTCCAGAACATCCGCCTCTTCCCCGCGCTGACCGCCCTGGAGAACGTCAAGGTCGGCGTCGAGACCCGGATGAAGGCCGGCCCCCTTTCGGCGATGTTGGGCCTGCCCTACCAACGCCGAGAGGAGCGCGAGAGCACCGAGCGGGCCTACGAGCTGCTCACGCTCGTGGGGCTGCGCAGCCGCGCCAACGAGCTGGCAGGGTCGCTGGCCTACGGCGAACAGCGCCGGCTGGAGATCGCCCGGGCCCTCGGGACCAACCCCGGTGTCATCCTCCTGGACGAGCCGGCCGCCGGCACCAACCCGGCCGAGAAGCGTGACCTGGCCGACCTCATCCGGTTGGTCAACCGCGAGCACAACATCTCGGTCCTGCTCATCGAGCACGACATGAAGCTCGTCATGTCGGTCGCCGACCGACTCGTCGTGCTCAACTTCGGGTCCAAGATCGCCGAGGGCCTGCCCGAGGAGATCCAGAAGAACCCGGCCGTCATCGCGGCATACCTCGGCACCTCGGCCGAGGAGGCTGCCGGTGAGGTCGAGACCCAGCCCGAGCTCCACACCATCGCCGACGACACGGCCAACATGACCAGCCTGGACGATGCGGGCGCCACAACGCAGGAGGAGACCCCATGAGCCTGCTCGAGGTCGACGACATCGAGGTTCGCTACGGCGCGATCCGAGCCCTCAAAGGCGTCACGTTCGACGTCAACGAGGGCGAGGTCGTCGCCCTGCTCGGCGCCAACGGGGCCGGCAAGACGACGACCCAGAAGACGGTCTCGGGGATGCTCCGGCCGTCGCTGGGCGAGATCCGGTTCGACGGCCAACGCATCGACGGCATCCCGGCTCACCAGCTGATCCACCTGGGCATCTGCCACGTCCCCGAGGGTCGACGGGTCTTCCCGATGATGACGGTCGCGGAGAACCTGGAGATGGGCGCCTTCCGGTTCAAGAAGCCGGACTCCACCATCCACGACCGCGTCATCGAGCTGTTCCCCCGGCTCGGGGAGCGCTACAAGCAGTTCGCCGGCACCCTGTCCGGCGGCGAGCAGCAGATGCTCGCGATCGGTCGGGCACTGATGGGCAAGCCGCGGCTGCTGCTTCTCGACGAGCCGTCGATGGGCCTGGCGCCCCTCATCATCAAGCAGATCTTCGACATCGTGAAGGAGATCAACGAGCAGGGAGTCACCGTGCTGCTCGTCGAGCAGAACGCCGCTCAGGCGCTGGCTCTGGCCGACCGGGGCTACGTCCTGGAGACCGGTGAGATCGTCCTGTCCGGGACCGGCCAGGAGCTGCTCACCGACGACCGGATCCGGGCTGCGTATCTCGGCGAGGAGATCGCCTCCTGATCATGGCGTGAGGGCGCGGATCGCGGAGAGGACGCGCTTCTCGGAGACGGGGTATGCCGTGCCGAGACTCTGCGCGAACAGCGAGACGCGCAGCTCCTCGATCATCCAGCCGACGTCGCGCACCGGGTCGCTCGTGGCCTCGGGACTGCCCGGTCCGAGCCGCTCGATGACGTCTGCGTATGCCGTCTCGACCGCGTCGACCCGCTGCTGCAGCTCGGCCTCACGGGGGTTGGCGACAGCCCGGTCGAGCCGGGCGAGAATCGCGCGCAGGTAGCGCCGGAGGTCGGGCAGCCGGGCCAGCCCGGTGTCGGCGACGAAGCCCGGCCGGACGAGGCTGTCGTGCTGGGCACGCACGTCGGCCAGGGTGGCGGGCAGCCAGGGTCGAGGTACCGCATTCTTCAGTGCCGCAAGGGATCTGGTGACCTGCGCCGAGGTCGAGAGCACCGGTTCGACGGCCGAGACCACCTGCAGGACCCGGGCCGCCACATGGGTCCGCACGCTCCGCAGGGCCGCCTCGAAGGTCGCCTCGTCGCGAACGGCGTCGACCCCGACCTGCTCGGCGACGATGGCGTCGACGGCCGCTGCGAGACAGTCCTCCAGGAGCGCAGGAACACTGCCGTGCGGGTTCTGGGCGAGGGCGAGCTTCTGGGCGTTGGAGAGGCCGGCGAGCACCCGCTTCCAGGGCGGGGTCGTGCCGAGCAGGAGCAGCCGGCGCACGCCACGCCTCGTCTCGGCTCGGGCCGCCGCCTCATCGGGGAGCACCCGCAGGTCGACGCTCGTGCCACGGTCGAGCAGGGCCGGGAAGCCCTTGACCGTATGCCGCCCGGCCCGCCCCTCCCAGGTCTCCGGCAGGGTGCCGAGGTCCCACGTCGTCAGTCCGCTGCGCTCGATGGCGGCTCCGGCGTGGGCGACCCGGTCCTCGACCGCGTCGGCGAGTTCGGCCTTGAGCACCTCTAGGTCGCGGCCGGCGCCGACGGCGCGTCGGCGCTGGTCCTCCACGACGAACCGCATCCGCAGGTGGTCTGGGACCCGGGTGACGTCCCACTCCCCCGGCCCGACGGCATACCCGGTCAGGGCACGCAGCGCTTCGGCCAGACCCTCGGTGAACGGCCGGTCGGATTGTTCGACGGCGGCCAGGGCCGAGCGGGCCGTGTCAGGAGCCGGGACGAAGTGTCGGCGGGTGGCCTTGGGCAGCGACCTGAGCAACGCGATGGCCAGGTCCTCGCGCAGCCCGGGGACGAGCCAGTCGAACCCGGCGACCTGGACGCGGTTGAGAACGGCGAGCGGGATGTGGACGGTCACCCCGTCGTCCGGGCGCCCGGGCTCGAACTCGTAGGTGAGCGGCAGCTCGAGGTCGCCCTGCCGCCAGGCGCGCGGGTAGTCGGTCGCCGAGACCGTCTCCACGTCGTCGCGCGTCAGCAGGTCCTCGGAGAGGTGGAGCAGCTTTGGCGTCGCGCGGGACGCGCCCTTCCACCAAGTGTCGAAGTGTCGCGCCGAGACGACGTCGGAGGGGACTCGCTTGTCGTAGAACGAGAACACGACCTCGTCGTCGACCACCAGGTCGCGCCGCCGGGCCCGTTCCTCGAGGTTGGTCAGGCGGCGGACGAGCTGCTCGTTGCTGCGCCAGAACGCGTGCTGGGTCTCCCAGTCGCCCTCGACGAGCGCGTGCCGGATGAACAGGTCCCTGGCCGCCTCCGGATCGATCCGCGAGAACTGGACGGTGCGGTCGGCGACGAGAGTCACGCCGTACAGGGTGACCCGCTCGGTCGCCAGCGCCGCGCCCTCCTTGCGGGACCAACGTGGCTCGGAGTATGTGCGCCGGACGAGGTGCCCACCGGCCTCCTCCGCCCAGGCCGGGTCGATCCGCGCGTTGGTCCTCGCCCAGACCCGCGTCGTCTCGACGAGCTCGGCAGCCATGACGTAGTCCGGCTGACGCCGGAAGAGCGTCGATCCCGGGGAGATGGAGAACCGCGCGCCGCGGGCACCCTGGTAGTCGCGCCGGACCTCGTCGCGGAGCCCGATGTGCGAGAGGAGCCCAGCCAGCAGGGCCCGATGGACGGCGTCCGGGTCGACCTCGGCGTCGGGGTCGGCGGTTCGGCGGCGCGGGTCGAGGCCGGCGTCCTTCGCGGCCTGCCGGAGCTGGGAGTGCAGGTCCTGCCACTCGCGCACGCGCAGGTAGTGGAGGTACTCGGCCTTGCACATGCGGCGAAAAGCACTGCCGCTCAACGCCTTCTGCTGATCCTGCACGTAGCGCCAGAGGTTGAGCAGGGTCATGAAGTCACTGTGCGGGTCCTTGAACCGGGCGTGCTGTTGGTCGGCCTGGGCCTGCTTGTCGGCCGGCCGCTCACGAGGGTCCTGGATCGACAGCGCCGCGACGATGACGAGCACCTCGCTCGTGCAGCCCAGGCCGTCGGCGGCGATGAGCATCCGCCCGAGCCGTGGGTCGAGCGGCATACGGGCCAGCTGACGGCCGATCCGGGAGAGCTGCAGACGGTCGCCACGCCGACCCCCGAGGGCTCCGATCTCCTCCAACAGCCTTGTGCCGTCAGCGATCTGACGCGCATCCGGAGGTTCGACGAAGGGGAAACGGCGGACGTCTCCGAGCCCCAGAGCAGTCATCTGGAGGATGACCGACGCCAGGTTGGTGCGCAGGATCTCCGGCTCGGTGAACTCCGGGCGGGACTCGTAGTCGCCCTCGGAGTACAGCCGGATGGCGATGCCGTCGGACACGCGTCCCGACCGGCCCGAGCGCTGCAACGCGCTGGCTTGGCTGATCGGCTCGATGGGGAGGCGCTGCACCTTGGTCCGCTGGCTGTAGCGGGAGATCCGGGCCGTGCCGGTGTCCACGACGTAGCGGATGCCGGGAACGGTCAGTGAGGTCTCGGCAACGTTGGTGGCCAACACGATTCGCCGACCCGGCGACCTCGAGAAGACGCGATGCTGCTCGGCCGCGGAGAGCCGCGCGTACAGCGGCAGGATCTGGGTTCGCGGCAGGTCCAGTCCGGCAAGCGCGTCCGCAGCATCGCGGATCTCCCGCTCGCCAGACAGGAACACGAGGATGTCCTGGTCGCCGCCGACCGCGCCCTCGGTCCAGAGCTCCTCGACGGCCTCGACGATGCCGGTGACCTGGTCGCGGTCCTCCTCCTCGGGACGGTCCGGGTCGACGAGCGGGCGATAGCGGATCTGGACGGGGTAGGTGCGTCCGGACACCTCGACGATCGGCGCCGGAGTCCCGTCGGGAGCGGCGAAGTGCTCGGCGAACCGCTGCGGGTCGATGGTCGCCGAGGTGACGATGACCTTCAGGTCCGGCCGACGGGGCAGCAGCTGCTTGAGGTAGCCGAGAATGAAGTCGATGTTGAGGCTGCGCTCGTGGGCCTCGTCGATGATGATCGTGTCGTAGCGGCGCAGGTCGCGGTCGCGCTGGAGCTCAGCCAGCAGGATCCCGTCGGTCATCACCTTGATCTGGGTCTGCTTGTCGGAGCGGTCGGTGAAACGGACCTGGTAGCCGACCGTCGTG
This sequence comes from Intrasporangiaceae bacterium, assembly GCA_021324575.1. GTDB lineage: Bacteria > Actinomycetota > Actinomycetes > Actinomycetales > Dermatophilaceae > Nostocoides. Next base: position 21,573 of record JAJPIW010000064.1, read on the forward strand.
CCCAGCTCGACGCCGATCTCCTCGGCGATCCGCTCGGCCACCGAGCGGGCCGCGATCCGCCGGGGCTGGGTGTGCCCGATCTGGCCGGTGCGGCCCCGGCCGAGCTCCAGGCAGAGCTTCGGCAGCTGGGTGGTCTTGCCCGACCCGGTCTCGCCCGCGACGATGACGACCTGGTGGTCCCGGATCGCGGCCGCGAGGTCGTCGTGACGCCCGACGACCGGCAGCTGCTCAGGGTAGTTGAGGTCGGCTCGGGTCCACTCCCGCAACGCGATCGGCGGTGCGGCAGACATGTCGAGCATCGTATGCCGCGGGCCTACCCGCACCCCAATGCCTTTCCCGTGGCAGCCTTCCCGGTGGCATCGCGTGCTCAGGTCCGGTCGTCGTCCCGGCCGGCGACGTAGGCCCGGACCTTGCCGGCTTGCTTGTAGGCCTGTAGGCCGCCCTCGACGCCCCACGCCCCGTAGAGCAGCTTCTGGGCCTCCGGCCCGCCACGCAGTGCCAGCCGGTAGTCGGCGACGTACTTCTGCTCGAAGGACTTCACGGCAGCATCACGTCCGGCCTGGACGCCAGCCTGCGCCTTCCGCACGCTGACCTGACCCCACCGCACCACCTTGGTCCCCGACAGGTCAGCCGGAGGCGCCGCGTGGCGACCGGCTCGTCCGGCCGGTCCGGCCCCGAAGGTCGGACCGTCGACGGTCACGTGGCTGCTCGGCTTCCAGGCTGTGAGCCTGCCGCCGGCCTCGGCCCTGGCACCTCGCAGCAGCCGGCTGCCCAGCCCGAGCTCCTCGGCCGGGCCGATGGCCGACACCCCGGCCTTCGCGGCGTACTTGAGCACGCGACCGCTGGAACCCACCGCCGACAGCGCGGCGCTGGCACCGATCCCGCTCCAGCTGCCTTCGTCGTAGAAGACCTTGTTGGCGACCATCGCGGACGCTGACAGGCCACCTGCCACGACACCGATCGCCTTGGTCCACGGAGACGGCAGGCTGCCCACCATCGCGACCCGCGCGCCCTCGTTCTGCACGAAGTGCGATGCCTGGTACGCCCAGGAGTCGGTGATCGCGTCCCGTGTGGCCGCGTCCAGCTGGGCCGCGCACCGGGCGTCGGCCGCACGGTAGTCGTGCAGCGCGGCATACCAGGAGGCCTCAGCATCGGCCTGGCACTGCTGCCATTGCGCACAGGAGGCCTGCAGCCGCGCCCGCTCGGTATCGTCGCCGGCGGCGCCGACCAGCGGCCAGAGGGCGGCGAGGGTGTCGGTGGCGAGGTCGTAGCGCTCGGCAGCGAGCGCTGAGTGCCGTTGGGCCAGCGCGAAGGCGTCGGCATACGTGTGCAGGGCCTGCGCGGCCAGGCCGTAGCGACGGACGAGGGCCGAGAACACCCGTGGTGGTCCGGTCATGCGGCTGGCGAACTGCCGCCCCGCGAGGCTGTCCCAGTGGGCCTCGCGCAGGCCGTAGACGACATCGGTGAGACCGCCGAGCTGCTCGGCGGCGGCTGCCAGCGCCTGGGCTGTCTCGTGGATCAGATCCGGGTCGCCCGGGAGCCGCTCGAGGGAGCTCACGGCGCGTCCTGACCGCTGACGAGCGACTGCGCCGTCTGGTCCTCGACCCGGACGTATGCCGTGCCCGCGACCACCGCGGCCTGACCCAGGTCGGCCACCTGCTTGGCGGTCTCGTGCCGCACGTGCATCCAGTTGCCGAGTAGCGTGTCGAGGGCACCGCGAGCCCGCCCGGGCGGCAGCCCCTCGGCCGCGCCGGCGTGCGTCGGCACGGTGGCCAGGTCGTCGGCAACACCCAGCAGCGCCTCCCCCAGGGCCTGGATGTCGGCCCCGTCCACCCGCATCTGTGTCATGACCGGCACGCTAACCCGATCCGTGGAACCGCCCCGGAAGTTATCCACAGTGATGATGGGAGGGCCACTGCCGACGAGGAACGTGGTGGGTGCGCCCCCCGTCCAACGGTCGACCCCGCGGACGCCACAGGATGAGGACGATGACCGAGCCCGAGCCGTACGACTCCACCTTCGATCTCGGCGGTCTGCCGGGCGGCGACATCCTCTTCACCGACCCGACCGCGACCTCCGCTGCCGAGCCGGTACCGACCATGGCCGTCCCGCCGCCGGGTGCCCAGGTCTATCGCCCGGATCCGCCCACCGCGGGGCGACCTGTGGCCCCGACGCCACCGACCCCTCCGACGTCTACGCGTTCGGCGAGGCCGACGACGCCCACGCCCCCGGCCCAGTGGCCGCGCCCCGACTCCCCGGCACCGACGAGCGGGCAGCGGCCACCCGGCGGCACGAGCCGACCGGGCAGGAGTCGATCTCTGCAGTCCAGGCCAGCCCAGCGACGTGGTCAGGGCAGCAAGGTCAAACGCGCCTGGCCGCTCATCGGACTCCTGCTCTGGCTCGGGGGGCATGCCGCGTCGGCCCACCATGACAGCCCCGACTCGGGGTCAGCATTCTCGGTCTCGGCGCCGGCCGACTCGGACCCGGTCGCCAGCACCGACCTCAGCGAGCTGGGGCCCTCGGTCAAGGTCGGAGACATGCACTACGGCACGACGACCAAGGTGCAGGACGGTGACACTGTCGAGGTCACCATCGTCCCGCCGACCGGAGCGCTATACACCCTCACCCAGGACGCCGACCCGGTGGGCGCGACGGGGACCTACTACACGGCTGCGCTGAGCGACGCAGACCTGGACCGGACCCACGAGCTCCAGCTCACCGCCGACGGCAGCCAGGGCAAGGTCACCTGCCAGGTCCGCGACGACGGGGTGCTCATCGCGGTGGGTCAGGGCGACGGCAGCCTCAACTGCCTCTACGACCCGCACTACCTCAAGAACTGACGCGATCATGGCAGGCCCGGAACCCGACGACACCACCTTCGATCTGGGCGGCCTGCCCGGGGGCGACATCCTCTTCACGGACCCGACGGCAGCGTCGTATGCCGGGCCGTCGCCACCCGAGGCCAGCCCCCGACCCCGGATCGAGACCCATCCGACGGCGCCATCCCCGGTGGTAGACCAACGCGTCCCCGCGCCGCTTGCCGCGCCGCCGGCTGCCCGCCCGCGCGCGCCGCGTGCCACGTCGCCCGCCCGGCAACGGCCGACGTCCACGCGACGCCTCGTGGTCAGGGGAGCCTGGCTCGTCGCCGCCCTCCTCATCTGGGTCGTCCCGGTCTGGGTGAGCACCTCTCACGATGCGAGCCCACCCTCGACTTCGGAGGCGGGGGTCGAGGCACCCGTCCGGGTCGGCGACATGACCGTGCTCAGACCCCACTCGGTCAACCCCAGGACCGCGATCCTCACCGTCCACATCGAAGCCCCCACGTCCGGGACCTACACGATCACCGACAACGGGGCTCCGGTCGCGGAGTTCACCACAGCCGGCTATGACCACGACCTTGATCCAACCGTCGCCGACCACCTCCTCGTGGCCGCCTCCGACGACGCGAACGTCGTCAAGTGTGAGGTCCGGGACGCCCGGGGCAACCTCCTGGCGACCGGAGAAGGCACAGGTATTCTCGACTGCGCCTACGACCCCGAGATCCTCCTGGAGTGACATGAGTGCGACATCGCCCGACTACGACCCGAGCCCCACCTCCTGGGTCCGTGACCAGGTCGAGGCGATCGAGGCGGCCGGCACCACCGCCGCGGCCGAGATCATGGGTCGCCGGGTCGTGGTGCTCACCATGCGTGGGGCCAAGTCCGGCCGGCTGCGCAAGGTTCCGCTCATGCGGGTCGAGCACGACGGTACGTATGCCGCGGTCGCCAGCAAGGGTGGCGCCCCGGACCACCCGCAGTGGTACTTCAACCTGCGGGCCCACCCCGAGATCACCCTTCAGGACGGCACGACGACGACGGACGTCGTGGCCCGGGAGATCTCCGGTGCCGAGCGCGACGAGTGGTGGCCGCGCTGCGTGGCGGCCTACCCGCCCTACGCCGACTACCAGACCAAGACCGACCGGCTCATTCCGGTGCTGCTGCTGGAGCCGGCGCCGACGTCCTGAACCGGCGCAGCCACCACAGCCCGAGGATCGGCAGCACGAGCGGGACGTAGCCATAGCCCGAGCCGAAATGCGACCACACGGTCTTGTCCGGGAAGAGCCGCGGCACGGCATACGAGAGCACCCCGATGGCCAGCACCCCGGCGAGCTCGATGGCGCACGAGGCCGTCGCGATCCGCACCGCCCGCCGGCCGCCACGGATGATGGCGCCCGTCGCGACGAGGTAGATCAGGGCAGCGACCGCGGACAGCACGTACGCGAGCGGCGCGCGCCCGAAGTACTCCGCGATCTGCACCGACGACCGACCGGTCGCCGCGAGCGCCATCACGGCATACAGGGCGATGATGACCCGCCCGGGGCCGGTCGCGGTGTGGGCGGGCGGTGGCGACTCAGGCATGAGCACTCCAGATCTGGCCCAGCCGGACGGTCATGACGGCCACCGCGAACGCCCCCACGCCGATCGTCACCATCGCCCAGCGGCTCTTCTCCTTGATGGCCAGCAGGGTCGTGAGCGGAGGGATGAAGGGCAAGGAGAAGAGGTATGCCGCGAACGTCGCCTTCTCCGCCGACAGGTCACCGATCCGGGCGACGCCGATGGCTGCCTGCGCGATGAGCGCGACCTCCAGGAGGGCGACGGCTCCGAGCAGAGCGTCATTGATCAGGCGGTCGCGGGCGGCATAAAGGGCCGCGAGCAGGAGGACCGCGACCGCCACGACGATGACAGCGGTCGAGAGGGGTGCGAGCACGCGCCGATGCTACTGGGGCCCGCTCACCGACCCGGCCGCGGGCATGAGCAGGTAGGCCTGGGCGGCGAGGATGACGACGATGGCCGCCCACTTCGTCGGGGCCAGGTGGACGCCGTAGTGCCACCGGTCGATGAGCAGCAGCCCGACCTGGAGCAGGACGATCCAGCCGAGGGTGACGATGGCCAGCTCGGCGTACTGGAGCGCGGAGGCGTAGACCCAGAAGAGGACGAGGAAGGAGACGAGACCGAGCGCGAGCATCGCAGGGGACCGGCCGCGGGACCACTCCTTGGCGGCATACGCCCCGAGAAGGTCGAGCCCGGCCAGGGTGACCATGGCCACCACGGCCGTGACGGCGAACGGCCACGACGAGGGCACGCGGATCAGCGGCAGGAGCTCGGCAGCGCGCATGTCACTCCAGAGGGCGCCACTCCCCGCCGTGATACCTGCCCACCGGATCGTCGTCTGTCAGGACGGCCCCAGCGCCTCCCGGAGACGCGCGGCATACCCCTGGGCTTCGGCGTCATCGGCGTACTTGGTCCGAGGCCAGAAGAAGCCGCGCAGCCCGTCGCCCTTGGTCCGCGGCACGACATGGACGTGCAGGTGCGGGATGGACTGGCTGACCGTGTTGTTGACGGCGACGAAGCTGCCCTGTGCGCTCAGGCCGTCGACGACCGCCTGGGCCGTCCGCTGGGCAGCGCCCATGAGGGTCGCGAGGAGCTCAGCCGGCAGGTCGGGCAGGACGGCGACGTGATCGCGCGGGACGAGCAGGACGTGCCCCTTGAAGACGGGGCGGGTGTCGAGGAAGCCCATCACCTGCGGTTCGTCGAGGACGACGTATGCCGGTCGCTCGCCGGCGACGATCGCACAGAACAGGCAGCCGTCGAGCCGGGCCACCTCAGGCCGGCTCGTCGAGCCAGACCGGGCGGAGCCGGTCGACCACCCGGGCCGCCTGCGCCCTTCCCGCGTCGGCGGCATCGCCCACCCTGCTGAGGTCGAGCAGGTCACGGCCCATGGCGTGGACCGCGGCCCGGTCCGGGGCGACGACGGCGGAGCGCACGTCCGGGCCGAGACGCGCCAGCAGCTCGCGGGGACGGTCGGCGCGCTTCACGGCATACGGGATGGGGGCCAGGACGACGACCCGCTCATGGCCACCGGCCAGGTCCGCGTTGGTGACCGTGCGAACACCCCCGTCCACGAAGGCCCGGCCGTTGATGTGGACCGGCGGGTAGATGCCGGGCACCGCGCAGCTGGCGGCCATGGCCAGCTCGAGCGGCACCCCGGAGTCGTTGTCGAAGACGACTGCCTGGCCGGTGCGGGCATCGACGGCGGTGATGAGCAGGCGACCCTCGGGCCACGGCTTGCCGGCCAGGTCGTGCCCGATCGCCGCGACCCAGGCTTCCTCGGTCGCGCTCGTCGGTCGGCGAGCGGCGCGGACACCGGCGCGTCCGAGGAGCGCCCGGCCCCTGCGCGGATGTCCGGGAAACCCTTGGGAGGCCATGAAACGCGCGGCGTCACGGGTTCGGAACGAGGCGGGCGGGACCGGGACCTGGCCCCCGAGGAACGAGGCGAACGCTGACTCCAGGTCGTCACCGGAGCGGGCATTGGCGGCGACGACCGAGCCTGCGGACGTGCCGACCATCGTGTCGGCATCGGTGAGGTCGAGGCCGAGGTCGCGCAGCCCCATCAGCAGTCCCCCGAGCCAGGCGATGCCCGTCGCTCCGCCGCCACCGAGGACGAGGGCGCGGCTGCCGGGCTCGGTCGGGCCCGACCATCGACGCAGACCGCTCGCGGCGAGGCGGGCGTCGATACGTCTCTCGGTGCGGTGCTGCATGCGGTTCTCCATGCGGCTCTGCATGCGCTGGACGCCACGCCGGGTTGGGGCGGCACTCGTCATCACGACCTCCTGGTCTACCGATGGGTAATGATGTCACCCATGACCGCAGCTGACCTTGGTGACCTCACCCTCGAGTACGACATCCACGGCGAAGGCGAGCCTCTGGTGCTCATCATGGGCCTCGCGACCCAGATGATCGCCTGGTCCCAGCCGTTCGTCGACCGGCTCGTCGGCCACGGCTACCAGGTGATCCGCTTCGACAACCGCGACATCGGCATGTCGAGCAAGACCCAGGGTCGCCCGCCGAGCCGCAAGGACGTCATGAGGTCCTTCGCCGGTGGCCGGTTCTCGCCCTCGGACTACGTCCTCTCGGACATGGCCGACGACACGGCGCGGCTGCTCGACCACCTGGACCTGCCCTCCGCGCACATCGTCGGCGCCTCGATGGGCGGGATGATCGCCCAGGAGCTGGCCATCAACCACCCCGAGAAGGTGCGCAGCCTCACGTCGATCATGTCGACGACGGGCAATCGCCGCTACGGACGGGTGGCCCCGTCGCTCGTGCCGGACCTGCGCAAGACGATGCTCGCGCCCCCGGCGAGGTCGAAGCCGGAGATCATCGAACGGGGGGTGCTGGCGATGCGGCAGATCGCCGGCCCGCACTACTCCGAGCCCGATGTCCGGGCCATGGTCGTCGAGGCCGCCGAGCGGTCCACCGACGTCGTGGGCCGCGTCCGGCAGCTGCTGGCCATCAACGCCAGTCCCGACCGGACCGCCGGCCTGCACGGGGTCACCGCGCCCACGCTCGTCATCCACGGGATGCTCGACCGCCTCGTCTCGATGAGCGGCGGGATCGCGACGGCCAAGGCGATCCCGGGCTCACGCCTGCTGCTCTTCCCCGACATGGCGCACGACATCCCCATCCCGCGACGCGACGAGATCGCCGACGCGATCCACACCAACGCCCAGCGCGCCGCCACCTCCTAGCGTCTGCGAATCTGGGGGTTCCCCGCGCTCACCCACGCAGACGCACGAGGTATGCCGCTCGCTTGCGTCTGCGAATCTGGGGGTTCCCCGCGCTCACCCGCGCAGACGGAGCAGGCGAGGGAACGGCATACGTCTGCGCGACACGGCGGCGACAACCCTCAGATCCGCAGACGTTGGGGTCGGGTATGCCGGTCAGTCACCCACCCAGAACCCGCGCCCGCCGAACCAGGACCCGTAGTCGTTGCCGAAGGCCTGTCCGCGGGGCCCGCGTGACCCGAGGTAGGAGCCGACGACCGCCGCCCCGAGGTCGTCCAGCTCGGGCGCGATGACCCTGCCGTCGACCCGCTTGGCCATCGAGTCGATGAACCGCGCGAGGCCCGGGTCCTCGCCGAGCCGGAAGAACGTCGTCTGGGCGCCGAGCCGGGCGCTGTTGTCGAGCTCACGCACCGACCGGGCGATGGTCGCCGGGTGCGGCGGGTAGCTGAAGAAGACCTCGCCGTCGGCCTCCAGGTGGGAGGTCGGCTCACCGTCGGTGACGATGAGGAGAACCGGCTGGGCGGAAGGGTGCTTGCGGAAGTGCCGGTTCGCCAGCAGCAGGGCATGGTGCAGGTTGGTTCCCTTGTCCCACATGGCATCGAGCGCGGTCAGCTGTTCGATGTCCATGACCTGGGCATGCGGCCCGAAGCCGATGAGCTGGAGCGCATCACCGCGGAACCGGGTCGAGATGAGTTGGTGGAGGGCGAGCGCGGTGCGCTTCATCGGCACCCACCGGCCGTCCATCGCCATCGAGAAGCTCGTGTCGACAAGGAGGGCCACTGCAGCCTGGGTCCGGGCCTCGGTCTCCATCACCTCGACGTCACGGACATCGAGCCGTATGCCGTGGCTCGGGTCTGCCCCGTCGGCCACTGTGCGCCGGACCGCGTTGGTGATCGTCCGGGTCACGTCCCAGGGCTCGGTGTCGCCGAAGACCCACTCCCGGGTCGCGCCGGAGCGCTCCCCGGCCGCGCCCGCGTGGCGCAGGTCGCGCTGGCCCTGGCGTCCGGACATCCTCGTCGCCACGTCACGGAGGAGTGCCTTGCCGAGCTGGCGCATGGCCTTGGGACTGAGCCTGAGCTGGCCGTCGGAGCTGCGCTTGAGGTAGCCGGAGTCACGCAGTGCCTTCTCCAGCTCGGCCAGGGTGCGGGCGTCGACCGCCGCCTCGTTGCCGAGCTGACGGGCCAGCTTGTCGAGGTCGACGTCGTCGAGGCGGGCGCCGTTGTGCTGCTGCGCGAGCTGCTCGGCCAGGTCGTCGAGGTCGGCGAGGTCCTGGAGGACTCCGGTGCCGTCGCCGAGCCCGAGTCCCTGCTCGCCCTCGAACCGCTCCGAGCCGCCCCAGTCCTCGCCCGGCCGCAGGGCGCGCAGGTTCGCGTCGAGCTCGGCGAGTGACTGCATCAGCTCGGGACTACCAAACGCTTGTGCAGCAAGGGAGTCCAGCTCGTCGCGCTGCTCCTGGGTCATCGAGTTGCGCATCCGCTGCGCGGCGGCGGCACGCTGGGCGAGGCTATCGAGGAGCTCCTCCATCGACTCGGGTCGCTCGGGGAAGAAGTCGCCGTGCCTGTCCATGAAGTCACGGAACTGCTGGCTCGTGTCCTCGCCCCGCGCGTGGGCCGCGAGCAGGTCGTTGAGGTCGCGCAGCATCTCCCCGACGCGCGCCTTGTCCTCGTCGGTGGCGCTCTCCAGGGCCTGCTTCATCCCCTGGAAGCGCTGGTCGAGCAGCTCCCGCCCGAGGAGGTCCTTGATCTGCTCGTATGCCGCCCGCGCGTCACTGCTGCGCCACGCGTAGTCGGACAGCTCGTTGACCGCGGCGGCCGTGGAGGCGGGGAGGTTCTCGAGCCGCATCTCCTCGAAGCGGGCGTCGTCGTCCAGGTCGCGGGCCAGCTGCTTGCGCTCGGCGAGGACCGCCTTGTCCAGGAGCTCCTTGACCTCCTGCATGGTGCCGTCGAGTCGGTGCTCCCGCAACAGCTCCTGCCGTCGCTGGGCGACGCGGGCGGCAAGGTCGTCGAGGCCCTGCTGGCTCTTGCCGCCGCGCCGGAGGAACTCGCGCATCGCCCGCTCCGGGGAGTACCCGGCCATCACGTCGTTGCCGATCGCGTCGAGAGCCTCGGCGAGGTCCACGGGAGGCGCAAGCGGATCCGGCCCCCCGGCATACCGGCCGTAACGGGTCCGGTGCAGGTCGCGCCTGGCCATCAGCCCGCCCCGCCGGTCCGGTCAACAGCCCGCGCGATCGTCAACTGGCCGACACCGCTCATCCGTAGATCGTCTCGCGGCCGTCGGTCTCCTTGCTGATCTTGCGGGCGAGGAAGAGGCCTTCCAGAGCCAGCTCGATGGCGCTGGCCCGCTCGCCGTCGGTCGTCGCGTCGAGCCGGTCGGTGACCCGGTCGTAGAGGTCGGACTCGCCGAGGACCGGTAGCCCGGCGAGGAAGTCGCGGGCGGTCACCTGCTCCCCTGTCGTGACGAGCGCTCCGGCCTCGACGGCCCCGACGAGCACGGCGAAGTCGATGCCGCGGAAATGCTGGCGCACCGTCTCGGCGACCGACATCCGGAGCAGGTGGTTCAGGACTTCCCGCTCGCGGCCCTCCTCGCCGGACTCGAACTCGATCTTGCCGCCGAGGACCTCGACGGCGGTCTCGAGGTCGACGACGCGCGCCACCGCCTCGTCCTCATGTTGCGTCGTGGCGCGGTGGAGGGCCGAGGCCGCAATGGTCTCGGCGCCGGCGATGGCGAACCGGGCACTCACACCGGAGCGCTGGTCGACCGCGTTGGATCCCCGCAGGGCGTCGGTGAACCGGGCGAGGATCTCGATGAGGTGGTCGGGGATCGTCGCGACGAGGTCGGCCTCCTGCCGGATGACGGCGATCTCGTCGGCGAGCTCGACGGGATAGTGGGTGCGGATCTCGGCGCCGAAGCGGTCCTTGAGCGGGGTGATGATCCGGCCACGGTTGGTGTAGTCCTCGGGGTTGGCGCTGGCGACGACGAGCACGTCGAGCGGCAGCCGCAGGACGTAGCCGCGGATCTGGATGTCGCGCTCCTCCATGACGTTGAGCATGGCGACCTGGATCCGCTCGGCGAGGTCGGGGAGCTCGTTGATGGCGACGACTCCCCGGTGCGAGCGGGGAATCAGGCCGAAGTGGATCGTCTCCGGGTCGCCGAGGCTGCGGCCCTCGGCAACCTTCATCGGGTCGACGTCCCCGATCAGGTCGGCGACGCTGGTGTCTGGAGTGGCGAGCTTCTCGGCATACCGCTCGCTGCGGTGCCGCCAGGCGACCGGGAGGCTGTCGCCTAGCTCGGCAGCACGACGCCGGCTGCCGACGGTGATCGGTTCGAAGGGGTGCTCGCCGAGCTCGGACCCGACGATGACCGGGGTCCACTCGTCGAGGAGCCCGACGAGGGTGCGCAGGATGCGGGTCTTGCCCTGGCCGCGCTCGCCGAGCAGGACGATGTCGTGGCCGGCGATCAACGCGCGCTCCAGCTGCGGGATGACGGTGTCGTCGAAGCCGTGCAGGCCGGGCCAGGGGTTGTCCCCCGCGGCGAGGCGGGCCAGCAGGTTGTCGCGGATCTCGTGCTTGAGGCCCTTCAGCTGGTGCCCGGAGGCGCGGAGCTGGCCGACCGTGGCGATCTCGGGGGCAGGGGTGTCTGTCACTCCGTCACCCTAGGCACGCGTATGCCGGTGTGCGCAAGGGTGTTCCGAGCCGTGACCCTGGTTGATGCCGGTCGGGGTCAGGCCGAGGTCGGGGTGAGTCAGGCTGCTGGAACCGGGACGAGCAGCTCGACGGGGACGGCGAGGATCCCGTCGCCGACGCGAACCTGGTGACGGGTCCGCCCGAGGCCCTCGACGACGCCCTGGACCCCGTGGTACCTGCCGGGAGCGGTGATCCGGGCCAGGGAGCCGAGCATCAGCGTCGGCGCTCCGGCGTCGTGCCAGACGGCCGCACTCTCCGCGGGGCGGGGTCGGGCTGGAGCGGCGGCCGAGCGGAGCTGCTCGAGCTCGGCGAGGTAGCGCGGGTGCATCGGCGCCCGTCGCCCCTTGTAGGTCCAGGTCATGAGGTGCTCCACGCTGAACCGGCTCAGACAACGTGAGCAGGACGTCACCCGGGTAGGCCGTCGGTGGCGGGTGGCCTCGTGACCGGCAGGGCACACCCCCAGCCAGTCGCCGGTGATCCGCGGAGCCTCGGACGAGACGCACCGCTCCCCGGACGAGCCGATCTGCAGGGCGGTCGCCCGCCAGACCCGGTCGTGGCCGTGCTGCGGACCGACGAGGGCATGGGCGATCTCGTGCAGGACGGTGTCGCGGACCTCGGCCTCGCTGTGCACGGCCGTCAGCGGCTTGCTGAGCCCGATCTCCCGCTCGCCGAACCGGCATACGCCTGCCCTGGTCTTGGCCTGGTCCAGGCGCACGGTCCACCCCTCGAGCCCGTGCTCACGCACGAGCCGTCTGGCCATCGCGAGTCCCTCCCGCACGTCCATCGCAGCCTCCGCGGTCACCTCGTGGTTCGTTGGGGGAAACGCTACGCGTAGCCTCCGACACTGCTCGCGTGCCGCGCCCTTGGGGCATGAGGAGAGCCCATCGCAACGGACGACCCTGCTCCTGTCGTCCGTTGCGATGGGCTCGCCCACATCGGCGCGGGAGCACTAAATCACAGGTCGGTCTCGGAGATGGGGTTTAGCGAGCAGGCAACTATTTGATGAGATACATGCGCGACTCCCAGCCGGCCAACGGCACGGGCCCGGCGCCGAGAACGGGCTCGACATCGAGCCCCGACCCGAGCACGAGCCGGGCGCCAACCCAGTCCTCGCCCACGTCGACGGCGACCGGCTCACGACCGGCATTCGCGACGACGAGCACCCGCGACTCGCCGAGCGTGCGCGTGTAGGCCCAGACCGCAGGGTTCGCGGCATCCGACTCGATGGCCTCGAAGCTGCCGAGTGCGAGCACCGGCAGCGACTTCCGCAACGCGATGAGCGACTTGTAGTGCTCGAAGACGGACCCGGACTCGCCGACCTGGGCGGCCGCGTTGAGCCAGCTCGCGTTGGGGTTGACCGGCAGCCACGGGGAGACCGAGCTGAACCCGGCATACGGGCCGCTGTCCCACTGCACCGGGGTGCGGGCATTGTCGCGGGAGATCTTCCGTATGCCGGTCAGTGCGGTCTCCTCGTCGCCGCCCCGCGCGCGCAGGCTGGCGAGGTAGTTGACGACCTCGACGTCCTGGAAGTCGGCGCCGGTGGCGAAGGGGTAGTTCGTCATGCCGATCTCCTCGCCCTGGTAGACGTACGGCGTCCCGCGCATTCCGTGCAGGATCGTTGCCACGGTCTTGGCCGACGTCTCCCACCACTGCGGGTCGTCGTCGCCGAACCGCGACACGGCGCGCGGCTGGTCGTGGTTGTCCCAGTACAGGCTGTTCCAGCCGGCCTGGCCCAGGGCGGTCTGCCAGCGGTAGAGAGAGGCCTTGACCGCGCCCGGTGCCGGAGCGGCATACGCGAACTTGTCGGTCGGCAGCTGGTCCAGGCCGACGTGCTCGAACTGGAAGACCATGTCCAGCTCGGCCCGGCGCGGGTCGGTGTAGAGGACGGCCTCCTGGGTCGTCACCCCCGGCGTCTCGCCCACCGTGATGAACTGCCCCGGCCGCCCCGCGAACACCTCACGGTGCATCTCGGCGAGGAACTCGTGCATCCGGGGTCCGTCGGCGTAGAGGGCGAAGGCGTTGACGAACTCGCGGCCCTCGACAGGGGGCGCGTCCGGGAGTCCGTCGACCTTGGAGAGGAAGTTGATGACGTCCATCCGGAAGCCGTCGACGCCCTTGTCCAGCCACCAGCGCATCATCGCGTAGACGGCCTCGCGGACCTCGGGGTTCTCCCAGTTCAGATCGGGCTGCTTGACGTCGAAGAGGTGGAGGTAGTACTGGCCGGTGGCCTCGTCGAGCTGCCATGTGGAGCCGCTGAAGAAGGAGCCCCAGTTGTTCGGCTCGCGCCCGTCGCGCGGGTCGCGCCAGTAATACCAGTCGCGCTTGGGGCTGGTCGTGCTGGAACGGGACTCGACGAACCACGGGTGCTCGTCGGAGGTGTGGTTGACGACGAGGTCCATCATCAGCTTGATGCCGCGGTCGTGCAGGCCGGTGAGGAGCTCCTCGAAGTCGGCCATCGTGCCGAAGAGCGGGTCGATGTCCTGGTAGTCGCTGATGTCGTAGCCGTTGTCGGCCTGCGGCGACCGGTAGATCGGCGACAGCCACACGACGTCGACGCCGAGCTCGGCAAGGTGGTCGAGGTGGTTGATGATGCCCCGCAGGTCGCCCATCCCGTCCCCGTTGGCGTCGGCGAAGGAGCGCGGATAGATCTGGTAGACAACCGAGTTCGTCCACCAGGCCGGCTCCATCTGGTATGCCGTGCTGGCTGCGGTCTGCTCGGTCGTCGTCGTCGTTGAGGTCGTCGTTGAGGTCTCCGTGGTCACGACGGCCAGCCTAGGACTGCCCCCTCCTCCGGCACCTTTCCCGTTCACGTGCCGGCATGGCGTTGCGGGTATGGCCGAGTGGGCCGATGGGTACTCGTCCTCGCCTCGCAGCACCGGTCCGTCAGACCCGTGGGTCCTTGGGCCACGGCCGGCGGAGGATGTAGCACATTGGGTGCTACATTCTGGTGATGGACGAGATCGGCATCAGGGAGCTGCGCCAGAACGCGAGTGCTCACGTCCGCGCGGCGAGCGCTGGTGCGCACCTCGTCGTGACCGACCGTGGCGTGCCCGTGGCCCAGCTCGTTCCGTTGTCGCCCCTGGAGGAGCAGCTGAGCGCGCTCCTCGTGCGGCATACGCTCTCGACACCCAGCCGCCCACGACGCTCGTATGCCGCGGACCGGCGCCTCCGCGGCGCCCCCCTGGCGCCCCGCGTGACGGCCGGTCGCGAAGAGCGATTCGAGTGAGCGTGATCTATCTCGACCCGTCAGCGATCGGGAAGCTCGTCGTGGAGGAGCCGGAGTCTGCGGCCCTCGCGGCGTGGCTCGATGCGCATGACACGGACCTCCTGGTGACGTCTGCCCTGAGCCGGGTCGAGCTCATCCGGGCCGCTCGCCGTCGCAGCCCCGACTCGGTGCCGGCAGCACTGTCGATTCTTGCCGAGCTGAGCGTCGCCCCCATCGACGCGACCGTGCTCGACATGGCCTCCCAGCTCGACCCCGCCGCCCTGCGCACCCTGGACGTTCTCCACCTGGCCACCGCGGCCACGCTGGGCACCGACCTGCTCTGCCTGGTGGCCTACGACGATGCTCTGCTCGACGCCGCCGGGGCCCTGGGGCTCCCGGTCGAGGCGCCGAGATGAGGTCGACGGCCGCAGCCGCGACACCGCGCAAGAGGTGCAGGATCCTGGACAAGGACGAGGTGCGGCAATGGTTCGCCGCGGGACGCACGCCGAGCTGGATGGTCGAGGAGTACGCCCGCCGCTACCGAATGACCATCTCCCAAGGAGCATTTGTCACGTTCCAGCGTCGGCACATCGCGACGAGACCAGCGCTCCGCCTCAACCTCGTCCCTTCCACGCTGGAGCGGAAGCACTACGGCAAGCCCGAGGTCGCTTTGCTGCGCATCGAGGAACGTCGCCGCGCGGGCGTTCAGCTGACCCCTGACGAAGAGGTGCGCGTGCGGGCGTGGATCGGCCGGATGGCCATGGCCGGCGTCATCGTCGCCTACGAACCCCGCACCCGAGCCGGCTTCAAGTACGTGCCCCGTCGGGTCGGCATCGACCACGACATCATCCGCTTCCGGAGCCCCACGCCCGCCCGCAGGCGTCGGGCAGGATGAGGCGCTAGGGGGACATGAGGCGGGCACTCAGCAGGTTGCGCTCAACCGGGTTCTCGGCCAGGTCGAGCGCCCGCCGGTTGGCCACGTCGGCCTCCTCGGCGCAGCCCAACGCAGCCAGGAAGCTCGCCCTCGTCGCGTGGTAGAGGTGGTATCCAGCCAGCTGGTCACCGAGCTTGGCGACCTCCTCCAGACCCGCCGCCGGTCCGGCATACGAGGCAAGGGCCACGGCCCGGTTGAGCCGGACCACCGGGGAGCGGTCGTGCGCGAGGAGCAGGTCGTAGAGCGTGAGGATCTGCAGCCAGTCCGTAGCGGCCCAGGTCGGTGCGCCGGCGTGGCACGCGGCGATCGCCGCCTGCAGCTGGAACCGACCGGCTCGTCGCTGCACCGCGGCGTGGGCCAGATAGGACTCGGCCCGGGCGATCTGGTCGCCGGACCACAGCGCGCGGTCCTGGTCCTTCAGCAGGACGAGATCGCCCGCGGGGGTGAATCGCGCACCGGCGCGGGACTGCTGGAACGTGAGCAGCGCGAGAAGGCCCCATGCCTCGGGCTCGTCGGGCAGTCGGTCGCAGACCAGGTTCGCGAGCCAGATGGCGTCGCCGGCGAGCGTGGTCCTCGGCGCCTCACCGGTCGGCGGGTCGAGGAAGCCTGCGTTGTAGGTGAGGTAGACGACGGTGAGGACGTCGTCGAGCCGCTGGCCCAGGTCGTCGGTCGGGATGGCAAGGGGTATGCCGGCCTCGACGATCTTGCGCTTGGCGCGGACGATCCGCTGGGCCAGCGTCGACTCGGGGACGAGGAACGCAGCGGCGATCTGGGGCGTGGTCAGCCCGACGACGGCTCGGAGGGTCAGGGCGAGCCGGGCCTCCTGTGCCAGCGACGGGTGGCAGCAGCCGAAGAGCATGTCGACGCGTTCGTCGGGACTCTCGTCGGGGGTGGCGCCGGTGGGTTCGGACTCGGTCAGCTGTAGGTCGGCGAACGCCTCGGTCGCCCGCCGCGCGCGCCCCCGCTGCCGGAACAGGTCGACGGCTCGGCGCTTGGCTGCGGTCGTGAGCCATGCACCGGGCCGATCCGGTATGCCGTCCGCTCGCCAGCTCCGTAGGGCGGCAACCACCGAGTCCTGCACCGACTCCTCGGCGATGTCGAAGTCGCGCGTGAAGCGGTGCAGCGTCGCGGTGACCAGGCCGGCCTCGGCCCGGACTGCCTCGGCGATCTGCTCGTCGAGCGGTCCGGGCCTCGGCTCGGGGCGGTGGTGCTTGTGGAGCGGCGTCACATGTCCATGTCGTGCGGGACGATCGGGCGAACCTCGACGGCGACACCCGGGAACTCCAGCGACGGCCACTCCCGCGCCATTGCCAGTGCGGTGTCCAGGTCGGGGACGTCGACGATGCTGAACCCGCCGATCGACTCCTTGGCCTCCGAGAACGGCCCGTCGACGACGACCGGGTTGCCGCCACCATCGGAGGCGCGGACGGTCGTCGCGGTGCCCGGGTCCTGCAGCTCGGCGCCGCCGTCGGCGAAGTTGGCGGCGTACTTCTCGAACCAGGCGTAGATGGCCTGGTAGACCTCGGCCCGGCGCTCCTCCGGGACGGCGGCGTCGAGGTCAGGGCGGGAGGTGTACATGAGGACGTACTTCATTGGGGTCTCCTTCGTTCTGGAGCGAGCATGACACCCACCCGACGCTCGGCACAGCCCGAATTCGACACCTGGCGCACATCGAAGCCTTCACGTCCGAACGCAATCGGACCGGTTGGCCGAGAGATTCACCTCGTTCGAGGCGAGCTAGCGCGAGGCACGGGCGCGCACGGGCAAGGGCACGGGACGGGACACCCAACCGCCGGCGCTGCCCGGACCACCGACACGCATCCACGCTGCCGGACCGGCCACCTGGCTGACCCCCGTGAGTGGCCATCGGCGTGACCGCACCCACCGCCACGAGGTCGACGCCGTTCGAGGCCGCTCCCATGACGCCGACGCTCTCTGCGGAATCGGACGCGAGCGGGAACGGGGAGGAGGACCGAGCCGGTTTGGCTCGGTCCTCCTCCATCAGCCTATTTTCAGCTGCAGCCGCTGGTGCTGCCGCAGCCTTCGCAGACATAGCAGGAGCCGGCGGGACGCATCTTCGTACCGCAGGTCATGCACATGGGCGCGTCAGCCGACTTGCCCTGGAACTTCTCGAGCAGGTCCTGGCTGGAGTGGATCTCCAACGAGACCTCGCGCGCCGAGGCGGCGCCGGCACCGGACTTCACCTCGTCGGCGGCCAGGTCCTTGCCCTCGACCGCAGCCACCGAGGACATCGTCGCCTTCTTGGCCGAGGCACCGATGCCCTGGGAGAGCGACTCGATCTCGTCCTCGAGCTCCTCGTCGGACTCGTCGGTCGACGGTGCGTACGAGCCGGTCTCGAGCTGGCGAGCCCGCTCCTCGGCCGTGTGGATCCCCATGAACGAGCGGGTGTCGAAGTCGAGGTGGTCCAGCGCCAACCGACGGAAGACGTAGTCCATGAGGGACTGCGCCATCCGCACGTCGGGGTCGTCGGTCATGCCGGCCGGCTCGAAGCGCATGTTGGTGAACTTCTCCACGAAGGTCTCCAGCGGCACGCCGTACTGCAGCGCGACGGAGGTGACGATCGAGAAGGCGTCCATGACACCGGCGAGGGTCGAGCCCTGCTTGCCGAACTTGAGGAAGACCTCGCCGAGGCGGCCGTCCTCGTAGGCGCCGGCGGTGAGGTAACCCTCAGCGCCACCCACCGCGAACGACGTGGTCTGCGACGTGCGCCGCTTGGGGAGCCGCTCGCGGGTCGGCCGGTAGACGACCTTCTCGACGACCTTGGTCGCCTCGGCGGTGCCAGCGGCATCCTTGGCGGCCGCCGCGTCCTTGGCCGTCGAGCCGCCGTCAGACAACGGCTGCCCCACCTTGCAGTTGTCCCGATAGACCGCCAGTGCCTTGAGGCCCATCTTCCAGCCCTGGACGTAGACGTCCTGGATCTCCTCGACGGTGGCCGTCTCGGGCAGGTTGACCGTCTTGGAGATGGCACCGGAGAGGAACGGCTGGGTCGCCGCCATCATCCGGACGTGGCCCATCGGGGAGATGGCCCGCTCGCCCATCGCGGTGTCGAAGATCTCGTAGTGCTCCGTCTTGAGGCCGGGCGCGTCGACGACGTGGCCCTTGTCGGCGATGTACTCGACGATCGCCTCGATGGTCTCCTGGGTGTAGCCGAGCTTCTTCAGCGAGCGCGGGATGGTGAGGTTGACGATCTGCATCGACCCGCCACCGACGAGCTTCTTGAACTTGACGAGCGAGAAGTCCGGCTCGATGCCGGTCGTGTCGCAGTCCATCATGAAGCCGATGGTGCCGGTCGGGGCAAGCACCGACGCCTGGGCGTTGCGGTAGCCCGCCTTCTCGCCGAGCTTGACGACCTCGTCCCACGCCTTCGTGGCGGCCTGGTGGATCTCGCGGTCCATGTGGCCCAGGGTGCGAACGGTGTCGTTGGCGGCCTGGTGCTTGCGCATGACCCGCTTGTGGGCGTCGGCGTTGCGGGCGTAGCCGGCATACGGGCCGACCACCGCCGCGAGCTCGGCGGACCGCTTGTAGGCCGCGCCGGTGAGCAGCGAGGTGATCGAGGCGGCGAGTGCCCGGCCACCGTCGGAGTCGTAGCCGTGGCCGGTCGCCATGAGCAGCGCGCCGAGGTTGGCGTAGCCGATGCCGAGCTGGCGGTAGTCACGCGTGGTGACCCCGATCGGCTCGGTCGGGAAGTCGGCGAAGCAGATCGAGATGTCCATGGCCGTGATGACCAGCTCGACGACCTTCTGGAAGGTGGCCGCGTCGAAGGTATCGTCGTCGCGGAGGAACTTCAGCAGGTTGAGCGAGGCCAGGTTGCACGAGGAGTTGTCGAGCGACATGTACTCCGAGCACGGGTTGGACGCCGTGATCCGGCCGGTCTCGGGGTTGGTGTGCCAGTCGTTGATCGTGTCGTCGTACTGGATGCCCGGGTCTGCGCACTCCCACGCGGCCGTCGCGATCTTGCCCATGAGCTCGCGGGCGTCGATGGTCTCGATGACCGAGCCGTCGCCGCGGGCCCGCAGGCCGAACTCGGTGCCGTCCTCGACGGCCTTCATGAACTCGTCGTTGACCCGGACGCTGTTGTTGGCGTTCTGGTACTGGACGGACACGATGTCCTTGCCACCGAGGTCCATGTCGAAGCCGGCGTCACGCAGCGCGCGGATCTTGTCCTCCTCGCGCGCCTTGGTCTCGACGAACTCCACGATGTCGGGGTGGTCGACGTCGAGGACGACCATCTTGGCGGCGCGACGGGTGGCACCTCCGGACTTGATGGTGCCCGCGGACGCGTCGGCGCCGCGCATGAAGGAGACCGGGCCGGAGGCCGTGCCGCCGGAGGACAGCAGCTCCTTGGACGAGCGGATGCGCGACAGGTTGAGACCCGCGCCCGAGCCGCCCTTGAAGATGAAGCCCTCCTCCTTGTACCAGTTGAGGATCGAGTCCATCGAGTCGTCGACGGACAGGATGAAGCAGGCGGAGACCTGCTGCGGGCTCTTGGTGCCGACGTTGAACCACACCGGCGAGTTGAAGCTGAAGACCTGATGCAGCAGGGCATACGTCAGCTCGTGCTCGAAGATCTCGGCGTCCTCGGCGCTGCCGAAGTAGCCGTTGTCCTTGCCCGCCTTGGCATAGGTGAGCACCACGCGGTCGATGAGCTGCTTGAGCCCGGCCTCGCGCGCCTGCGTGCCGAGCGCCCCCCGGAAGTACTTCGTCGTGACGATCGTCGAGGCGTTGACCGACCAGAAGTCGGGGAACTCGACACCGCGCTGCTCGAAGATCGTCTCCCCCGTCTTCCAGTTCTGCTGGACGACGTCACGCTTCTCCCAGGTCACCTCGTCGTAGGGGTGGACGCCGGGCGTGGTGAAGATCCGCTCGATCTTCACTCCCCGGTCCCTCCCGGATCGACGGGCACCTGCACGTGCGGTCTCGGTCATGTCACTGCTCCTCTTCGGAAAATGTTCTCGTCGTCAGTTCTATCGGCGACCACTGACAGTGGTCTGGGTCGTGCGTGGTGTGGCGTGGTCCAACAGGTCGTGCGTTGAGGCTCGGACGGTGGGCGGCCGTATGCCGCGGCTGGAGCGCACGGCATACGACCGGGTCTATGGGGCCCGCGGTGCGGGCTCGGTGCCGGTCGGCGTGTGCTCGGCCCGCAACAGGGTGATGGCGCTCTCGAAGTCCTCGAGGGACTCAAAGGCCTGGTAGACGCTCGCGAAGCGCAGGTAGGCGACCTCGTCGAGCTCGCGCAGCGGCTCCAGGACGGCCAGGCCGACCTCGTGGGCGTCGATCTCGGCACTGCCCTGGCTGCGGATCGTCTCCTCGACCCGCTGCGCGAGCCGGGCGAGGTCGTCCTCGGACACCGGGCGGCCCTGACATGCCTTGCGGACGCCGACGAGGACCTTCTCGCGGCTGAACGGCTCGGTGGCGCCGGAGCGCTTGACCACCGACAGGCTGGCCGTCTCGATCGTCGTGAAGCGGCGCCCGCACTCGGGGCACTGCCGACGCCGGCGGATCGAGGTGCCGTCCTCGGTGGCGCGGGAGTCCATGACGCGGGAGTCGGTGTGCCGGCAGAACGGACAATGCATGACAAGCCACCTCTCCCTCGGTTCGGTCCTCGGCGGCCGTCGATGTGGACAAAACCGTGGACACCTTTGTGAACAATCTGTGGAGAACACCGATTCCCTTGTGTACGACCATGTGCACAACATGTGGGCGAACTACATCGGTGTAACCACTAGATATAGGAATCTACGCCCACTGTGACCCAGGGCGCAACAGGAGCGGCGTGTCGAGTCCGCGACCCGGTATTTGTGCAGGTCAGGGCGCCGGAGGGTCGTGTGCCGCGGGACTCCCCGGCGTGTCGCATCACCATCCGTGGGGCTCATGGGACGGATGTGACACCACATCTGGGGCCTGCCCCGGCCAGCCGGCCCTCCGCGAGGAAGCGTCCTTGTCCGCGGCATACGGCAGGATCGCTCTCGTGGCCCTGCGCACCCTCGACGACGTCCTGCGGCGCCGGCTGACGACCCAGCGGGTGACCGCGGCACCGCTCCCGAGTGCGACCGACGCCGTGCGTCACCTGCTCTGCGTCCAGGCCCAGGACGCGCCGCTCGCTGCGTGGTCCCTCGGCCTGCGGTCCAGAACCAGGACGTATGCCGGGGTGCTGGCCGAGCAGGACAGCGGCACCTTCGTCCGGACCCACATCCTGCGCCCGACATGGCACTACGTCGCCGCCGAGGACGTGCGATGGCTGCTCGAGCTCACCTCGCCGAAGGTCGAGTCGTCGATGGGCGCTCGACATCGTCAGCTCGAGCTCGACGAACCGACCATCGGTCGGGCGCTGGATGCGCTCGGTGACCTGCTCGCGGGCGGCACTGCGTTGACTCGCAAGGAGATCGGGCCGGAGCTCGCTCGGCGTGGACTGCCCGGCCCGGGCGAGCGGGTCGGCCACCTCCTCCTCCTCGCAGAGCTGCGCGCTCTGGTCTGCTCCGGCCCGATGGGCGGCCCACGCGGTGTCGAGCACACCTATCGCCTGCTCGACGAGGTCGTGCCGATCTCCAGGTCGCCCCGGCCGGTCGATCGGGACGAAGCGCTGGTCTGGATGACGACCCGGTTCTTCACCGGCCACGGTCCGGCGCGCGTCGAAGACCTCGTGCGTTGGGCCGCCGTCACCAAGAACGAGGTGCGCCGCGCCATCGACGCGGCGGGGGACGCGCTCCAGCACGTCGACATCGGTGACGAGCAGCTGTGGTTCGGGTCCGCCACGCCCCCACGCACCCGCGACTTCGGCGGCGCCTTCCTCCTGCCGACATTCGACGAGGCGATCCTCACCTTCGCCGGGGCCAGCCATCCCAGGACACCCAACCACCGGCGCGGGAGCGCCCGGCTCTCGCCGGCCGAGGCCGGGGGCGGGGCCGCGCTGGTCGCCGGGCGGGATGTGGCTGCTTGGAAAAGAACGGTCACACCACGCGGTCTGACCCTTGCCGTCGACCTCGAGCCCGGCGAGTCATCAGCAGTCAAGGACCGCCTGAGGGCCGCCGCCGAGAGGCTGGCCGCCTTTGTCGGCGTCCCCCTCGTCGGCCTGCGCTGGGGTGCGGGAGACCGCCGCCCGGCGCCTCCACGCTGAGCTTGAGTGCCCGGATTTGATAACGAGCAGGTGACAAACGCCTCGATCTACGGCACCCTGTTGGACGATCCGGAACGACTGGCCCCCTGCATGTACCACTTGTCAAGTCGACACGCCGGCACTCGTCCCCCAAGGCATCATGTTCTCCCTGCTGCGTTCACGACCCCTGCGCTCGGCGTTGCTCGCGAGCATCCTCGCCCTCGGCGGTCTCTTCGCCGTGGAGGCGCCGGCCCATGCGGCCATCGCCTTCGAGTGCAAGACGACGACCATCTCGTGCATCAGCTTCTCCGGGTACGCCGGGAAGTCGGTGTGGGGATATCCGGTCAACAGCTCGGGCAACAACTGCGTCAACTACGCGGCCTACCGACTGGCCAAGAACGGCGTGGCCAACCCGGGCAACCTCGGCAACGGCGGCGCCTGGGCGGCCAACGCCAGGGCCAAGGGCTTCCGGGTCGACCAGACGCCGGCTGTGGGGTCGATCGCGGAGTGGAACTACGGCAGCTACTACGCCCCCTCAAGTGGTCACGTCGCCTATGTGGAGGAGGTGACCTCGTCCTACATCGCGTTCAGCGACTCGAACTGGAGCGGCACCTCACGACGCTGGACCGTCACCAAGGGCGACCCCAACTACCCGAGCAACTTCATCCACTTCAAGGATCAGGCCTACCAGCCCCCGCCCTCCGGCACCTTCATCCGAGTCCGCGAGACCAAGCAGATCCTCCGCCTCGTCGGCAAGACCCCGGTCTACGTCTCCACGTGGAACGCCTTCGGCGGACCCAAGCCGTGGATTGCCGTCTCCGCCACGTCGCTGGCGACCCTGCCCACGAAGATCACGAACGGGGCCTTCGTCCAAGGTGGACAGACCCACGAGATCTACCGGGTTGCCGGCGGCGCACCGATCTACGTCAAGTCGTGGTCGTCGGTCGGCGGCCCACAGCGGTACACGACCATCGACCAGGTGGCCATCGACCGGGCGGCCACCGGCGGTGTATACAACCGAGTCAACAAGGTCCCGGCGACGACCACCTACGTCGGGGCGCGCGCCTCGACCACCGCCCCTGTCGAGATCTATGCCGTGGCCCAGGGCAAGGCCGCCCTCCTGACGTCGTGGGCCTCGGTCGGCGGCGCCAAACCGTGGACCCTCGTCGACCGCGCCGCCCTGGTCCACGCCGGCGAAGCCGGCAAGTGGTCGCATGTGCTGGCGGTCACACCCGACCTGTGAGCCAACAACGCTGCCATGCTCAGTCGGCGGCCGGGATGACGAGGACCTCACCAGCATCGACCTGACTGCTCGACATCGCGTTGGCCAGCTGGATCCGCGTCACGGCCGTGCCCACCGGAAGATCGGGCAGCTCGCGCGCCGCGATCTCCGAGAGGGTCTGGCCCGAACGCACGGTCACCGAGTGCGGGTCCGGGGCGGCCGAGCCCCAGGCCCCCGCCGCCACCGACAGCGCGGCAGCCAGCGCGAGCGTGACCACCACGGTGGCGATCAGTCGCGCGGCCCGGGTCGGGCGGAGCCTGGCGTGCCCTGCGACTGCTGCACCGGTGGGCACGAGCACGAGGCCCGGGCGGGACGGCATACGAACCGGACCGGGGGCTCCTGCGTAGTCGAGGGCCGCGTAGTCCAATGCCACTGCGCTCATGGTGTCCTCCATCGGGTCGGTGTCGAGCATCGAAGAAACGTTCGACAGTACGTCTGTACGATTTGTAGCACGGGTGTGCGAAGATCGCAAGACACGCCTCGAACTGATGTGTCGAATCTGTGTCCGATCGCGATAGTCTTCACTCACGTCGGACATTCGAGCACCGCCCACCGACATTCACCCTGACCTGCGAAATCACTCTGAACTGCGAGCGAGGAATGACATGGCTGCCAAGGACAAGCCCACCGTCTCCGAGATGCCGGAGCGTGACCACGGCGACGGGCTGACCGTGCGTCAGCGCCGAGTGCTGGAGGTCATCCGCAACTCCATCGACCGCCGCGGCTACCCGCCGAGCATGCGCGAGATCGGCGAGGCGGTCGGCCTGACGTCCCCGAGCTCGGTCGCCCACCAGCTGATGACTCTCGAGCGCAAGGGCTACCTGCGCCGCGACCCCAACCGCCCGCGCGCCATCGAGGTCCTCTCCCCCGAGCACCCCGAGGCCAAGGGGCACCGGCCGGCGTCCGCCGACTTCGACACCCCGAGCGACGAGACCGGCATCAACGACCAGCGCCCCGAGGCGACCTATGTGCCCGTCCTGGGTCAGATCGCCGCCGGAGTGCCGATCACGGCCGAGGAGACGGTCGAGGACGTCTTCCCGCTCCCCCGACAGATCGTCGGCGAGGGCGCGCTCTTCCTGCTGCGCGTGGTCGGCGACTCGATGGTCGACGCGGCCATCTGTGACGGCGACTGGGTTGTCGTCCGGCAGCAGCCGACCGCCGACAACGGTGACATCGTCGCGGCGATGCTCGACAGCGAGGCGACGGTCAAGACGTTCAAGCGCAAGGACGGCAAGGTCTGGTTGATGCCCCACAACAAGGACTTCAGCCCGATCGACGGCGACCACGCGACGATCCTCGGCAAGGTCACCGCGGTCCTGCGCCGGATCTGACGCGGTCGGTCAGGCGGGCACCGGTCAGGTGCCCGCCGGTGACAGCCGCTGGTACCAAGCGGTGTCGACCCATCGACCGAACTTGTGGCCGACCTCGCGCAAGGTGCCGACGTGCTCGAAGCCGAAGCCTCGGTGCAGCGCCTCGCTGGCCTCGTTGGGCAGCGCGATCACTGCGACCTGGGTGTGGCAGCCCGCCGTGTCCAGCCTGCCCAGCAACGCGGCATACAGGATCCGGCCGAGGCCCTGCCCACGCGCCGAGTCGGCGACATAGACACTGACTTCCCGCGTCGCGTCGTATGCCGCGCGCGGTCGGTACTTGTACGCGTAGGCGTAGCCGCCCACCACGCCGTCGACCTCGGCCACGAGGAACGGGCTGAGCGGGTCGTCCAGGCCGATCCGCCCCGCGAAGTGCTCCGGCCCGCGCTCGACCGTGTCGAAGGTCGCGATCAGGTTACGCACGGCCTCGTTGTAGACGTCAAGGCAAGGCTCGATGTCGTCCGGCAGCCCGTCCCGGACGCTCACCTCGGTCATGCCGCGTCGACCCGGTCGGCCAGCGCGGCGAGCGTCGGCCCCAGCGGAGCGTCCACCCGCAGGGTTGCCTGCGCATCACCTCGAGTCGGACCGTGCGTGACGATCGCGACGGGTATGCCGCGCGCGGCCGCTCGCCGGACGAACCGGTAGCCGCTCATCACCGCCAGCGACGAGCCGAGCACGAGCAGCGCATCGGCTCGGTCGGTGAGGGCGAAGCACTGCTCGACCCGGTCCTTGGGCACCGAGCCACCGAAGAAGACGACATCGGGCTTGAGCGTGTCGGCGCGGCATACCAGGCAGGTCGGCGCACGGAACTCGGCCACGGCGGCGTCCGCCAGGACGATGTCGCCGTCCGGGCGGATCTGGCTGCTGACCTGGGAGCCATCGGCGACCAGGGAGGTGGCGCGGTCGACGAAGCCGGGGTTGGCATCGGCCATGAGGGCCTGCAGGAGGTCACGGTCGGCTCGTGCACCACAGGTGAGACAGACGACCTCGGCGAGGGTCCCGTGCAGCTCGACGACGTCACGGGCGCCCGCTCGCTGGTGCAGCCCGTCGACGTTCTGGGTGATGACCGCCCCGGCGGCCGTGGCGCGCTGGAGCCGGGCGACCGCCAGGTGTCCCACGTTCGGCTCAGCCGCCGAGAACCGGTGCCAGCCGACGTAGCTGCGTGCCCAGTAGCGCTGCCGCGCCTGGCTCGACCCGACAAACTCGCCGTGCTGCATCGGGGTCACCCGGCGCCGGCCGTCCGGTCCGCGGTAGTCGGGTATGCCGCTCTCGGTGGAGATCCCGGCTCCGGTGAGGACGAGTGGCCGGGTGGCCAGCAGCAGGTCGGCGAGCGCGCCCACGTCGTCGCCCCGCACAAGAGCGTGGTGATGGGACGAGGCGGCGGCGGAGAGGGTGGCGGCGCCCGTCGTCTGTCCGGGCGCGTGGGCTGGGGCGGGGCTCACGGTCACCGCCCCAGTATCCCGCCCGTCGCGACCCGTCTCCGGCTGCCCCAATACGGTGTGCCGTTTTGTGGCATACGGATAACTTCTTGTTATAGTCTGGCGGCATGATCGACGCTGCCGGCCTGCGGGTCATGAAGGCCATCTCCGAAGAGGGAAGCTTCACCGCTGCCGCGCTGGCCCTGGGCTACTCCCAGCCGGCCATCTCCCAGATGGTTCGCCGGCTCGAGCAGCGCACCGGCACGGTGCTGGTCGAGCGCGTCGGGCGCGCCGTCCGGCTCACCGAGGCCGGCCAGGTGCTGGCTCGCCATGCCGGTCCGGTTCTCTCGGCCCTGGACGCTGCCGAGGAGGAGGTCGCAGCCATCGCCGGACTGCGCTCGGGGCGGGTCCGCCTGATGGCGTTCCCGTCCAGCTCGGCCACCCTCGTGCCCAAGGCCCTGGCCCTGGTGAAGAAGGAGTACCCGGACATCCAGGTGAGCTTCTCCGAGGCCGAGCCGCCGGAGTCACTGGCCGCCCTGCGGGCCGGCGAGTGCGACCTGGCGGTGGCCTTCGCCTATGAGGGCACCGACATCGGGCGTGGCGAGGAGGACATGGACCTCTTCGTCACCACCTCCCTTCTCGATGACGAGGTTCGCCTCGCGGTCCCGCGTGAGCACCCGCTCGCGACCCAGGACTCGGTGCACCTCGACCAGCTCAAGGGCGATGACTGGATCGCCGGCTGCCCCCGCTGTCGCGGTCACCTGCTCCAGCTGACCGCTGACGCCGGCTTCACGCCCCACGTGGCCTATGAGACCGAGGACTACGTTGCCGTCATGGGGCTCGTGGCCGAGGGCCTGGGCGTGTCACTCATCCCCGATCTCATCCTGGGCACGGCGCACCACAAGGACGTCGTCGCCCTGCCCATCGTGCCCAGCTCTCGTCGGCACATCGTGGCCGTCACGACGCCAGACCTGCAGAGGGTGCCTGCCGTCAAGGCGACGATCGACGCGCTGGTCCAGAGCGCCACCCAGCGACCGCGGTCGCTCGTCACGGTCTGACCGGTCCGGAGCCCCGCGAGGGGCCCGGTATCGGCCGTTCGGAGCCCCGGACGGGCCCAGCATCGGCCGTTCGGACGGCCCCGAAGCCGGACGTCCGGCGGATGTATCACCTCCGCCGGCGGGGCACTCTTTTGGACCATGAGAACTTTCACAGGAAGACGCCGCGGGGCTCGCACCCATCACCCGCACGTTGCCTGTGACCCCCGTGGCCGTTGGCACTGGACGTGCGAGTGCGGTGCCGGGGGGCACGGGCAGACCAGCCCGAGCGACTGGCACTGGGCCATCGTCGCCGCGCTGGTTCACACCGCAGCGATGCCCGGCGAGTAGAGCCCACGAACCTCACTTCGTCGAGATGACGACCGGCGGGCCCGGCCCATGGTTCGACGTCACCGCGATAGCGCCCCGCTGGTCGGTCCGCCACACGGCATAGCCGTCGCGCCGGAGCTGGTCCACGGTGCTTGGGGCCGGGTGACCGTAGTCGTTGCCCGCTCCGACGCTGATCAACGCAACAGAGGCCCGCACGGCGTCGTAGAGGGCAGGGTCGGCGTTGGCCGAGCCGTGGTGGGCAACCTTGAGCACGTCGAAGGCCAGGGGCGCGCCGGGCGGCTCGGCGGTCAGGCCGATGGAGCCCGGTCCGGCGGCCGCTCGCAACGCCCGAAGGACCTCGTGACCCGCCTCCCGCTCGACGTCGCCGAGCATGAGGAGGCGCAGTCCGTCGTCCTCGACACTCAGCACGACCGAGGCGTTGTTGGGCACCGACCCGCTGTCGATCCGCCGAGCCGGCCACCAGACATGGGCTCGCACCGACCCGAACGCCAGCTCGTCACCCGCCCATACGGGTTGGACCGGTATGCCGCGCTCCTGGGCCAGTCGATCTACGGCAGCCGCCCGATCGGGTGGGTCGCGCACCGGAGAGACGAGGATGCGACCGACCGGCCGCCCGTCGACGACACCCGACAGCCCGTCGACGTGGTCGGCGTGGAAGTGCGTGAGCACGACAGCGTCGATCTGCCGGACCCCGAGCCCCGACAGACACCTGTCCATGGGCCGCGGGTCCGGTCCGGTGTCCACGACGACGGCCGATGTCGGACCGGACCGCAGGACGAGCCCGTCCCCCTGTCCGATGTCGCACGCCACCACGACCCAGTCCGCCGGCGGCCAGGTGACCAGACGGGTGGGAAGGGACGCCCCGACCGTCACGAGGGCGAGGAGGAGGGAGAGTCGCGGATGGGCGCCGACCTGGCCAACCGACCACCGGCCGGTGAGCAGGACCGCGACGGACAGGGCGGCAAGCAGCACGGCCCCCGGTGGACCGTCTGGCCAGGGCAGGGTGCCGCCCGGGACGCGCGCGCAGAACCGGGCCACGGTCGCGATGGCGAGGGTCGGGGCACCGCCGACCCAGACGAGCAGGCCGGCGATCCGGCTCGACACGATGGCCGTGACCGCTGTGGCCACGCCGCCGAAGGTGGCGACTGCCACGAACGGGGCAGCCATCAGGTTGGCGGCCAGGCCGATGACGCTCACCGACCCCTGGAGCAGAACGACGACGGGAGCGCACATCAGCTGGGCCGCCGCCGGGATGGCGACGACCTGCCCGAGCCCTGCCCAGCGGACAGGCAGCCGGCGGTCGATCGCGTCTCCCCAGGGCCGGACGAAGACAAGCAGCCCCAGGGTCGCCAGGGTGGAGAGGACGAACCCGTACGAGCGGCTCAGCCACGGGTCGACGCAGAGCAGCCCGAGGACGGCGGCCGCCAGGACGGGCAGGCCGGACCGATGACGGGCAAGGAGCACACCGACGAGGCCAACGCTTCCCATGACCGCGGCGCGCAGCACGCTCGGCTCGGGCCGCGCCAGGACCACGAAGCCGGCGATGGCCACAACACCGAGCACCGGGCGCCAACGCACCGGAATGCCCGTGAGGCGGAGGAGCGCCACGACGAGTACGAGGACGGCGCTGACGTTGCTCCCGCTGACGGCGGTGAGGTGGGTGAGCCCGGTGGCTCGCATGGCGTCGGTGAGGTCGGACGGCGTCTGGGACGTGTCGCCGATGACGAGTCCGGGGAGCAGGCCCCGGGCATCGGGCGGCAAGCGCGCGGCGGCCCGACCCAGCCCGGCGCGCACGTGATCGGCGATCCGGCCCGCGAGGCCTGGCGGCCGGACGTCGAGGGGCGGTCCGAGCGGTCGAAGGGTGGCCACCTCGGGATCGGCCGAGTCGGCGAGCGCCAACCGGCCGGTCGCCGTGAGCGTGCTGTGCCAATGCAGGGTGGCCCAGCGATCGTCGCCTCGGACGAGCACCGTCGCCGATGCGCCCGAGGCGAGCCCGCGAGCCTGGACGTGGCCGACTCGCAGCGGCACGAGATAGACCGCCGCCCCCGGAATCGTCGACGCCACCCGGATCGGATCCGCCGTCACGACACCTGCCACCCGGACCACGGCCCCGTCGGCTGCGAGCTCGTCCAGTGGCGAGGCGTCACGAACGGCTCCGTGAGCTCCCGATGCGGCGAGCGCCAGACCGGCCGCCGAGAGGGCGAGCCCGACCGACCCGACCGCCGTGCCGGACCCACGCCGACGCGCGGGTCTGCGAGCGAGCCGGCGTGCTGCGGCGACGACGGCGACAGCCGCGACCAGGCAGGCGACACCCAGCCAGGCCCGGATGGCCCACGACAGTCCCAGCGTCGCCGCCGCGCAGGCCCAGGCGATGAGGACCGCGCCCAGCAGCCGCAGGTCGAGAGGTCGCCGGCCCGATGGGTCCGCCAACGCCGGGTTGCCGCCGAACGGTTGGTTACGCCAACCGCTGGCCCGGCGCCGGAGCCAAGCGGACCAGGCGAGCGGCAGACGACTGAGGCCGTCCATCAGACGGTGGCCTTGGACCGCAGCTGACCGAGCAGCTTCTCCCCGATCCCGGACACCTCGCCGAGCTCGTCAACGGAGGTGAACCGTCCGTGCATGGTGCGCCAGTCCAGGATGCGCTGGGCGAGGACGGGCCCGACCCCGGGTAGGCCATCGAGGTCGGCGAGGCCCGCAGTGTTGAGGTTGACCAGTCCACCGCCCGAGCCACCGGTTGTCGATCCCCCGGTGAGCGGCCCCGTGGCGATCGGCTCCCCCGGCCGAGGCACCCGGATCTGCTCGCCGTCGACGACCACGCACGCCAGGTTGACGGCGGCGACGTCGGACGGCGCGACGACGCCTCCGGCCGCACGGACCGCGTCATCCACGCGCTGGCCACTGCGCAGTGTGTAGACCCCCGGGTGACGTACCTGACCGACGACGTCGACGACCACAGTGGTCCCGGACCCAGGCACCGTCGCGGAAGCGGTCGGCGAGGCTTTGGCCGAGCCGGATCCGCCGCCGGCATAGGCGGGCGAGGCGCGAGTCACGACCCCGTCGGCCGAGGCGGAGACAGACGACGACGACGACGCCACCGGGGCGGGCCGGTCGTGCGCGCGAGCAAGGAGCACCCGTCCAGCGAAGACCGCAACAGCGAGCAGGACGACCATAAGGACGGCCACAGCCGTCCGGACGGGCACTCGGTACCGACTGCCGACAAGTGCATCCGGGGGTCGGACGACCCGTGGGCGGGGCTGCTGCCCGGGCAGGGATGGCTCAGACCGTGGTGACGGTCCACCGCGGTCAGGCCGCTCGTTCCGTGGGGGCGGCCGACCCCGCGCCGGCCTGGTGGCCGCCGATAGAGAGTCCTGGGTCGGCAGCCAGTAGTCCAGCCCGGCCCGCACTCGGTCGTCGAGATCGGCTGGGTGCCGCTCGGGGCCGTCTCCTCCCGGTCCCCCGTCACCGTCGGCTAGGCCGAGTGCGGCGAGCAGTCTCGGCAGGTCCTCCGGTCGTGTAGGCCCCCTCATGCCGACCGACCCTAGGAAGGCCCGTCGCTCGCCGACAGGTGCGCCGCCGCGCCTGTGGACGACTCCGCGGATGTCATGGGCCTGTGGACATCGCCTCGACGGAGATCAGCTCCGCGACATCCCGCCAGCGAGATCGACCACGACCGCCACCTCAACGGCGGGCGAGACGCCCCCACGCGCGCAGGTTGCGGTGGTGCCGCAGGAGGACGATCACGGCCAGCAACGCGGACCACGCACCGGCCCAACGCGTCGAGGGCCACCAGGTCGTCGCAGCCACGACCACGCCGGCGACGGTCAGCGCCGCCGACGCGACGATCGAGGCCTTCCCCGTCGTCCGCCACACCGCGATCCCCGCGGCAAAGACAACCACCGCGACGAGCGCCAACCATGGCGCCATCGCGAGCAGCGCGCCAATCGTGGTGGCAACACCCTTGCCGCCGCGACCGCGCAGGAACGGTGACCACACGTGTCCGAGCACGGCTGCCACGGCGCACACGCCCACGAGCGGTCCGGACGTGCTCGGCGTGAGCAGGAGGGTCGGCAGGTACCCCTTGAGCACGTCGAGGACACCCACGACTACCCCCCACCGCGCACCGAGGACGCGGCCGGCATTCGTGGCCCCGGGGTTGCCCGACCCACTCCCCCGCAGGTCCCGGCCCAGCAGCCGGGCGATGATAGCCGCCGGGTTGACCGACCCGATGACGAAGCTCACGACCACACCCAGGGCGACTGAGACCGGCCCGTATGCCGGGTGCGCAGGTCCCAGCACCATCACCCGAACCGTGTCGGTCGTCATGCGAACCGGGGCGACACGACAACGGCGAGCGTTCCAGGGCCGACGTGAGCACCCACGACGGCACCCAGCTCGACGACCCGCAGCTCCTCACCCATCCCGAGCCGGCCCCGAAGGTCGTCGGCGAGGGCTTCGGCCCGTTCGGCGGAGTCGAGGTGCTGGACGGCGACGTCGACTCCCGTCGCGCCCGCAGGCAGGTTCGTGGCGGCCTCGGTGGCGAGCTCGGCGAGTCGGGAGATGGCCTTGCTCGAGGTCCGGACACGCTCCAGGGGCACGATGCTTCCGTCGTGCAGTCCGAGGATCGGTTTGATCGCGAGCGCCGAGCCGACAAGCGCAGAGGCTGCGCCGATCCGGCCGCCTCGGCGGAGGTACTCCAGGGTGTCGACGTAGAACGCCACCGTCGAGGCGGAGGAACGGCGGGCGGCCACGGCGGCTGCGTCCTCGGCCGTCGCGCCGGCCGCAGCCGACTCCGCAGCCGAGATCGCGGCATACGCCATGGCCATGCCCATGACCCGGCTGTCGACGACGGTCACGGGGATCGACGCATCCGCGGCGGCCAGCTGTGCCGACCCGATCGTCGAGGACATGTCCGAGCTGATC
Organism: Intrasporangiaceae bacterium; assembly: GCA_021324575.1. Classification (GTDB taxonomy): domain Bacteria; phylum Actinomycetota; class Actinomycetes; order Actinomycetales; family Dermatophilaceae; genus Nostocoides. Next base: position 54,484 of record JAJPIW010000064.1, read on the forward strand.
TGGATGGACACCACGGCGGTAGCCCCTGCTGCTGCCGCGGCTTCGTAGGCGTCGAGGAACGCCTGCGGAGCCGGCCTGGACGTCGAGACCGGCGTGTAGGCGCGCAGCGCGGAGGCCACCTCCGACGCGGTGATATCCACGCCCTCCTCGAACTCCTTGCCACCCACCATGACGTGAAGAGGCACCACCCGGATGCCATGCTGCACGGCAAGTTCGGGGGGCAGGTAGGACGTCGAGTCCGTGACGACGGCGATGGTCACGGGCACAGGCTATCGGCGGGCGAGACCGCCATGACGTCGTCGCCGCGCGGCCCGCATTCAGGGGACTCACAGGCTGGCGGTCTTGCAGACTCTCCAGGGGAGGGTCACAGTTGAATTGAGTGGCCGGTCTGTCTGCGGCACGGGTGTCCAGGTGCGGCCCTCGCGAGGTTCATCGATCGCCCACCCCTTGTGTCACAAAGGAAATGCCATGACCGCGGTGCCTGATGACGTGGATGCGAAACCCTCAGTCGGCCGGGGAGAAGGTGCCGTGGCAGAGCCCGAGATCGGACCCGAGCTGGGTCCCGAGTTGGGGCCTGAGATCGAGCCGGAGGTAGGGCCCGAGGTAGGGCCGGAAGTCGGCCCGGAAGTTGGACCCGAGATCGGGCCAGAGGTCGGGCCGGAAGTAGGACCCGAGATCGGGCCAGAGGTCGGGCCGGAAGTAGGACCCGAGATCGGACCGGAAGTGGGACCCGAAGTTGGACCCGAGATCGGGCCAGAGGTCGGCCCGGAAGTAGGACCCGAGATCGGGCCAGAGGTCGG
>JAJPIW010000036.1 GCA_021324575.1 Intrasporangiaceae bacterium
GAGACCCGACCTCGCCGCAGCAAGGGCCACCAGCCCGGTCGCAAGGCCGGCGCGCTCGTCGTCCTGGTCGACGGCCGCCTCACGCTCTACGTCGAGCGGGGCGGGCGCACCCTGCTCACCTGGAGCCAGGACCCGGGAGTCCTCGGAGCGGCCGCCGATGCCCTGGCCCTGGCCGTCCGCGAGGGTGCCCTGGGACGGCTGACCGTCGAGAAGGCCGACGGAGCAGCCATCCTCGGCTCGGGCGGACCGCTCGCGGCGGCCCTGGCGCAGGCCGGCTTCCACGCCACTCCCCGCGGACTTCGGCTGCGACGCTGACCGAGCGCCACGCCGCCCCGAGGAGGATAGTGGTGCGATGCCCGAGGGCGACACGGTCAAACGAACTGCCGAGCGGCTGCACGCCGCCTTGGCCGGGCAACCGCTCGTGGTGGGCGACCTTCGCTGGCCGTCCATCGCCACGGCCGACCTGCGGGGAGTCACGACGACCGAGGTCGTCGCCCGTGGCAAGCACCTCCTCCACCGCTTCGACGACGGCCGAACGCTGCACTCGCACCTGCGGATGGAGGGTCAGTGGCGGGTCGACCGCACCGACCTGGGAAGCAGCGGTCGCCTGGCCCGCAGGGCCGACACTCGAGCCATCCTCGCCACCCCGGAGTGGACGGCATACGGGCTCCGACTGGGAATGCTGGACCTGGTGCGCACGACCGAGGAGTCGACCCTCGTCGGACACCTCGGACCCGACGTCCTCGGGCCGGACTGGGACGCTGGGCGAGCGGTGACCAACCTCGCTGCCGCCGACGAGACCGTCGGCGGTGCGCTGCTCGACCAACGCAACCTGGCCGGCGTCGGGACCATGTGGGCGGCGGAGGGGCTGTTCCTCCTCCGACTCCGGCCGTGGACCCGCACGTCGGAGGTCCCGGCCGGCACGCTGAAGGAGCTGCTGGACCGGATCCACCGGCTCATGTCGGCGGCCGTCGGGTATGCCGTGCAGTCCTCCACCGGGGTGCGGCGAGCCGGCGAGACGACGTACGTCCATGGCCGGTCCGGGCGACCCTGTCGCCGGTGCGGGGGTACGGTGCGGGTCGCCACGGTGGGCCCGGCCCTTCGGGAGCGGACGATGTTCTACTGCCCCGGGTGCCAAGGCGGGCTCGCCCCGACCGACGACGGGCGCCCGATGCGGCCGCTCGGCTCCGGACCACGAGGCCCCAAGCGTCACTGACCGACCCGGTTGGCGACCAGTCACCTTGACTCAGCACAGGTTGGGTCACTCAGCAGACGTTGCAACCTGTGCTGAGTGACCCAAGCTCTGCTAGCAGAGGTTAGGTCAGAGGGGCGGCGGCCGGGTGGGGCGCAGTGGGGTCAGGCCGCGGAGGCGGACACGACGCGGCGGCCACCCACCGGCAGGGTGACCGGGGCGGTCAGTGCCTCGGTCTCGGCGACCCGGTCGGACAGCACGCCGAGCACCTCCGACAGCGGCAGCCCGAGGGCCGAGCAGACGGCATAGAGCAGCTCGGAGGAGGCTTCCTTCTCACCACGCTCGATCTCGGAGAGATAGCCGAGGGAGACCGAGGCCGCGGCAGAGACTTCGCGGAGGGTGCGGCCCTGCTCCTGGCGGGCCTCACGGAGGACGTCCCCGAGCTCGCGGCGCAACAGGATCACGCGCTTCTCGCCTCCGCTTCCGTCTGTCGGGGTGACCACATGTCCACCGTACTCTGCGCTGCCGAGCCTTCGCACGGCGTATGCCCCATGTCGCTGCTCAACGCGGCGTGTCGCGTTCTTCTTCCGAGGGCCGGGTCTCCGCCGGCCGGGGCTCAATGGGCTGGGTTTCCCTCGGCCGGGTCGACTCGGCCACCACCCCCCGGGCCAGGTCGAGTGCCGCGGCGACGGTGGCCGCCCGGATGGCAGAGCGGTCGCCGCGAAGCCGCAGGGTCCGCACCACCACCTCCACCTCCACCGACTCGTCGCGGCCCGGGCCCGCGACGGCGACGTACACCGTCCCGACCGGCTGCCCGTCCTGCGGGTCAGGTCCGGCGACCCCGGTCGTGGCGATCCCCACGTCTGATCCGAGCACGCGGCATACGCCGAGGGCCATCTGGCCTGCGACATCAGGGTCGACGGCACCGCGCGCGGCGAGCAGCGCGGCGTCGACACCGAGGACCTCGGCCTTGAGCCGGGTCGCGTACGAGACGACCGACCCGACGAAGGCGGCCGACGCCCCCGGCACATCGGTGAGCGCGGCAGCGACCAGGCCCCCGGTCAGCGACTCGGCCGTGGCCACGGTGAGCCCGTATGCCGTGAGCGCGGCAACCAGGTCGGCCGCGACCCGAGCCGCGGTCACGACTGTCGCTGGCTGCGCGCCCGCTTCATCTGGGCGCGAGGGCTGTTGCGCCGCAACCGGATCGCGCGGCCGACGTAGTCGAGGCCGGTGACCATGGTGACGACGAGCGCGACGAGGAGGACACCCCAGGCGATCGTGTGCCAGCCGTTTGCGCCCGGCCAGGACCACAGCGGCAGGACGAACAGCCACAGGCCCAGCGCCTGGAGCAGGGTCTTGACCTTGCCCCCGCGGCTCGCGGGCAGCACGCCGTGCCGGATGACGACGAAGCGCAGCGCGGTCACTCCCCACTCACGCACGAGGATGAGGACGGTGACCCACCACGAGACGTCGCCGAGGTAGGAGAGACCCACGAGCGCCATCGTCATGAGCGCCTTGTCGGCGATCGGGTCGACGACCTTGCCGAAGTCCGTGACGAGGCCCCGGCTGCGGGCCAGGTCGCCGTCGATCCGGTCGGTGAGCATGGCGACGAAGAAGACGAAGGCCGCCCAGTAGCGCATCCCCGTCTGGTGGCCGTCCCCGAAGAGGAGCAACCAGCCGAAGACCGGGACGAGGAGCAGCCGGAGGACGGTCAGCGCGTTGGCGATGTTCCAGGCGCTGGGGGCAGCGGTGCCCGTCTCGGTCTCGGTCATGCCGGCGCCGCCACGAGGTCGAGGCCCTCGGTGCCGACGACGACCGCGTCGACGAAGTCGCCGACGGCCGGGGCTCCGGCCCAGTCACCGGTGAGGATGGTCGCTCCGTCGATGTCCGGCCCCTGGTGGGCAGCCCGCCCCACGATGTCCCCGGTCTCGTCATCGATCGACTCGACGAGTACGCGGACCGGCTCGCCGACCCGTGCCTCGGCCCGCTGGGCGGTGAGCTCCTCGGTGAGGGCGGTGAGCCGTGCCACCCGCTCGGCGATCTCGGCCTCGTCGACCTTGCCGTCGAGGTGCTCGCCCTCGGTGCCGTCCTCGTCGGAGTACCCGAAGACGCCGACGACGTCCAGGTCGGCCGCCGTGAGGAACTGCTCGAGCTCGACGACGTCGGCCTCGGTCTCGCCGGGGAAGCCGACGATGACGTTGGACCGGATCCCGGCCGTCGGCGACAGGCGACGGACTCGGGCGATGAGGTCGAGGAAGGACTCGGTGCCGCCGAAGCGACGCATCCGGCGCAGCAGGTCGGGCGCGGCGTGCTGGAAGGAGATGTCGAACCACGGCACGACGCCGGGCGTCGAGGCCATCGCCTCGAGCAGGCCCGGCCGGATCTCGGCGGGCTGCAGGTAGGACACCCGCGTCCACTCGATGCCCTCCACGGCGGTCAGCTCCGGCAGGACCTTCTCCAGCAGGGTGAGGTCGCCCAGGTCCTTGCCGTAGGACGTGGAGTTCTCGCTCACGAGGAACAGCTCCTTGACACCCTGCTCGGCCAGCCAGCGCGCCTCGGCCACGACGTCGGTGGGCCGTCGCGACACGAAGGCGCCCCGGAACATCGGGATGGCGCAGAACGCACACCGGCGGTCGCAGCCGCTCGCGATCTTCAGCGGCGCCCAGGGCCGGCCGTCGAGGCGTGCGCGGACGACCCGGGGGCCGGACTGCGGACCACCTCCGCCGTATGCCGCGTCGGCGGCGACGCTCGAATGTCCGGGCACCGCGACCGACGACGCGGACGCCTGGCGCTGGGTCGGGGTGAGCGGCAGCAGCTGGCGCCGGTCCTTGGGGACGTGCGACACGGGCCGCTCGCCGGCGAGGATCCGCTGGAGGTGGCCGGACATGTCGGCGTAGGAGTCGAAGCCGAGGACGGCGTCGGCGTCGGGCAGCTCGTCGGCCAGGGTCTGGCCGTAGCGCTCGGCGAGGCAGCCCACGGCGACGACCGCCTTGGTACGGCCCTGCTCCTTGAGGTCGGCCGCCTCGAGGAGCTGGTCGATCGAGTCCTTCTTGGCCTGCTCGATGAAGCCGCAGGTGTTGACGACGGCCACGTCCGCCTCGGCCGCGTCGTCGACCAGCCGCCAGCCCTCGGCTGCCAGCCGGCCGGCGAGCTCCTCGGAGTCGACCTCGTTGCGCGTGCACCCGAGGGTCACGAGCGCAACGCTGCGCTGCTCCGTGGCCTCCATGGCGCCCACTCTATGTGGCCACCGTCGCTACAGTTGCCGGCCATGGGTCCCGTGTCCGAGGTCGTCCGCGACGTCCTGTCCCAGTCCCCCGTGTGGGACGGTCACAACGACCTGCCGTGGGAGTGGCGCGAGCTCGCGGCATACGACCTGTCCCGGATGGACCCGGGTGACCGGCTCTCGACGACGCACACCGACCTGCCCCGTCTGCGCGAGGGCGGTGTGGGCGCCCAGTTCTGGTCGGTCTTCGTGCCGCAGTCGCTCACCGGGGACGACGCGGTGAGCGCGACCCTCGAGCAGGTCGACGCCGTGTACCGGCTCACTGCCGCCCATCCCGACCGGCTGGTGCTCGCCACGACGACCGAGGACGTGCGCCGGGCCTTTCGTGAGGGCCGGATCGCCAGCCTGATGGGCGCCGAGGGCGGGCACAGCATCAACTGCTCGTTGGGCACTCTGCGCATGCTGCACGAGCTCGGCGTCCGGTACCTGACGCTGACCCACAACGAGAACGTCCCCTGGGCCGACTCCGCGACCGACGTCCCGCGCCTCGGCGGGCTCTCGGCGTTCGGCCGCGAGGTGGTCCGCGAGATGAACCGGCTGGGCATGCTCGTCGACCTCAGCCACGTCAGCGCCGACACCATGCGCGACGCCCTTGCCGTGACGAGCGCACCACCGATCTTCAGCCACTCCAGCGCGTATGCCGTGTGCCCTCACCCGCGCAACGTGCCCGACGACGTCATCGCCGCGACCGCCGCCGCCGACGGCGTCGTGTGCGTGACGTTCGTGCCCAAGTTCGTCAACAACGCGGTGCGCGAGTGGGACGCGCAGTGCCTGGCCGACGCCGAGGCCGCTGGCCTGCGCACCCAGGACTTCACGGCATACACCGCGTTCCAGAAGGCCTGGCAGCAGACCCACCCGATGCCGCCCTCGAGCCTGGCCGACGTCGTGGCGCACTGCGAGCACGTCCGCGAGGTGGCCGGCATCGAGCACATCGGGCTCGGCGGCGACTACGACGGGACTCCCACTCTCCCAACGGGACTGGACGACGTGACCGGCTACCCACGGCTCCTCGACGCACTCGTTGAGAGGTCCTGGTCCCCCGCCGACCTGGTTCACCTGACGAGCGGCAACCTGCTCCGGGTGCTGGGCGCCGCCGAGGACGTCGCCCGCGACGAGCAGTCCCGCCGGGGGCCGAGCACGCTGGTGTTCAGCTCCGCGACCGACGCACGGTGAGACTGACCATCCGCGAGACGACCATGGCGACGTACATGACGCCGGCGAGCTGCTCGATCATCGACCAGGCCCGCGCCTGACGCCCGATCGGCACGATGTCGGAGAGCCCGACGCTGGTGAGGTTGGCGAAGGACAGGTAGAGCAGCTCGAACCACGTCCGCTCGCCCGGGCCCTGGAACGCCGTGAACGAGCTGGGCACGAGGAACTGGATGGCGTCGAAGGCGTACGCGAAGCCCCAGGCCAGCACCGTGAACGCCGCCCCCACGCCGAAGAGGTCGTCACTGGTCACCCAGTCGTCGCCGAAGAGGTATCGGACGAGCGCGTAGGACGTGTAGAAGTAGAAGAGCACGTGGACCAGGTCCGAGACGAGGTGCACCGGGGAGCTGGTCGCCACGAAGATCTCGGCGATCGACAGGGCCAGGGCGGTGGCACCGAGGACCATCGCCGGGACGACGTGGGCGGCTGTGGCCCGGATCGTCCAGATCGCCAGGCCGAGAACGAGGGTGCCGATGACCGAGAGCGCAGCCCGCCCCAGCTCCTGCGTACCCACGAACGGGTACACGACGATCGCCGCCACCTGCATGGCGAGCAGCACGGCGGACGGGTACTGGGCCACCCGTTGGCGGAGGCCGCGGGGACGCAGCGTGGAGGGCGACGCCTCGGTCACAGGTCGAACCACGCGATGGCCGGCTCAGCGAGACTGCCGAGCCAGACCCGGCCCTCGTGCTCGCGCACCCCGGTCGCCATGTGCCAGCTCGTCGCGTCGGCCTCGAGATCGTGGACGAGGGCACCGTCGGAGTCGTATGCCGCGACCCGCGCCGTCCGCCGGGGCGTCGGCTTGAGCGCATCGGGCATCCGGCGCGCGGTCTGCTTCAGCCACGGCGGCGCCTTGGTCTGCAGGAAGGTGAGGGTCGGGTCCTTGGGCGAGGCGTAGCTGACCCAGATCAACCCGTCGCTGCCGCGGGCGATGTTGTCGGGGTGGCAGGGCAGGTCGTCGACGAAGACGTCAGAGGTCCCGGCGAGGCCGCCGGTCAGCCAGTGCCGCCGCAACCGTCGGTGACCGGTCTCGGCGACGACGACGAAGGACTCGTCGGCGGCGAGGGCAACGCCGTTGGCGAAGCTCAACCCGTCGAGGACGACCTCGGGTTGGCCGCCGGGGGCCACCCGCAGGAGGCGACCGGTGCAGGTGTCCTCGATGAGGTCGTTCTGCCACTCCTCGACCGACCAGCGCGTGCTGGAGTCGCTGAACCAGATCACCCCCTCGGCGGTGACAGCGGCGTTGTTGCAGAACACCATCGGCCGGCCGTCGACCCCCTCGGCGAGCGTCTCGATCGCGCCGTCGTCCAGCGTCACGGCGAGCAGCCCCCGGTGCGCGTCGCAGACGAGCAGCCGGCCGTCGGGCAGCCACTCCAGGCCGAGCGGCCGCCCCCCGGTGTTGGTGATCCGGGTGATCCGGCGCCCGTCGTCGTCGACCGCGTGGACGGCTCCGTCGGCGCAGCCGGTGTATGCCGTGCCGTCCGGTCCGATGAGGACGTCCTCGGCGCCGGGGCCAGGGACGGGGACGACCGTGAGAGGGCGAGGGCTCATGGATCGGACCCTAGTGGTTGGGACCCCTCGTCAGCGGCCGGTGAGGGACCACGCGTCGTCGGAGTCCGAGCCGTCGTCGGTGTCGTCCCAGTCGCTGTAGTCCTGCGCGACCGGCGGCTCGGGTTGCTCGAACGGCGCGGCCATCGCCGCACCCGGAACCGGAGCCGGCGCCCCGGAGGGTGACGGGCTCGACGGACCGGGCTGACCGGGCTGACCGGCATACGACTCCCCGGCGTGGCCGTCGAAGACCTCCGGGACGTCCTCACCACGCATGAGGGCCAGGGTCGTGGCCAGGTCGTCGGGCTTGACGAGGACGTCGCGGGCCTTGGAGCCCTCGGACGGGCCCACCACGCCGCGCGACTCCAGCAGATCCATGAGCCGCCCGGCCTTGGCGAAGCCGACGCGCAGCTTGCGCTGCAGCATCGAGGTCGAGCCGAACTGGGTGGTGACGACGAGCTCGGCCGCCTGGAGCAGCACCTCGAGGTCGTCGCCGATGTCGTCGTCGATGACCTTCTTGGCCACCTCGACGGCGACGTCGTCGCGGTAGACCGGCTTGAGCTCGCCCTTGACGTGCTCGACGACGGCGTGGATCTCGGACTCGGTGACCCAGGCGCCCTGCACGCGCATCGGCTTGCTCGCGCCCATCGGCAGGAAGAGCGCATCGCCCTGCCCCAGCAGCTTCTCCGCGCCCGGCTGGTCGAGGACGACACGGCTGTCGGCGAGGCTCGACGTCGCGAACGCCATCCGCGAGGGCACGTTGGCCTTGATCAGGCCGGTGACGACGTCGACCGACGGGCGCTGGGTCGCGAGGACGAGGTGGATGCCGGCCGCGCGGGCCAGCTGGGTGATCCGGACGATCGACTCCTCGACGTCGCGGGGCGCGACCATCATCAGGTCGGCCAGCTCGTCGACGATGACGAGGAGGTAAGGGTAGGTCTGCAGCACCCGCTCGGAGCCGGGCAGCGGCTTGATCTTGCCCGCCCGGACGGCGGCGTTGAAGTCGTCGACGTGCTTGAACCCGAACGCCGCGAGGTCGTCGTAGCGCATGTCCATCTCGCGGACGACCCACTGGAGGGCCTCGGCCGCCTTCTTGGGGTTGGTGATGATCGGGGTGATGAGGTGCGGGATGCCTTCGTATGCCGTGAGCTCGACCCGCTTGGGGTCGACGAGCACCATCCGGACCTCGTCGGGCGTGGACCGCATGAGCACCGAGGTGATCATCGAGTTGACGAAGCTGGACTTGCCGGCGCCGGTAGCGCCCGCGACGAGGAGGTGCGGCATCTTGGCCAGGTTGGCGATGACGTAGCCGCCCTCGACGTCCTTGCCGACGCCCATGACCATCGGGTGCTGGTTGTTGCGGGCGGTCTGGCTGCGCAGGACGTCGCCGAGGGAGACGATCTCCTTGTCGGCGTTGGGGATCTCGATGCCGATCGCGGACTTGCCGGGGATGGGCGAGAGGATCCGCACATCGGCCGAGGCCACGGCATACGCGATGTTCTTGCTCATCGAGGTGACCCGCTCGACCTTGACCGCTGGGCCGAGCTCCACCTCGTAGCGGGTGACGGTGGGGCCGCGCATGAAGCCGGTGACCTGCGCGTCGATGCCGAAGTCGTCCAGGACCGTCGTCAGTGACTCGACGATGGCGTCGTTGGCCGCGGAGCGCTCCTTGTGCGGGGAGCCCGGCTTGAGGACGCTGGAGTCGGGCAAGGTGTAGGTGACGTCTCCGGCGAGGGCGAGCTGCTCGACCCGCTTCGGGAGCTGGGCCGTGGGCGGCGGCTCGAGCGGGACGCGGTCGGCGGCCTTGACGGCGATCGCCTCGGTCGGGTTCGGCCCGGCGGGCTTTGCGAGGGCGGCGTCCGCGCCGGGGGCCAGGACGCCGGGAGCCGTCGGGCGCTTGAGGCCGGGGCGCACCTTGGGCTTCTCGTCGGCGACCTCCGCAGCCTGCACGTAGGCCTCGTCGCCGGCCCGCTCGGCCAGGTCGATGGGGCCTTTGCGCCGGGTCCGGGCCGCGCCGACCGCCTTGGCGGGGGCGTTGTCGGCGTCGTTGTCGGCGTCGTGCCGCTTGCCGTGCGAGATGAGGTCGGCGAGCTGGTGGATCCGCTCAGGGATCTTGTGCACGGGCGTCGCCGACACGACGAGCAGCCCGAAGAAGCCGAGGATGAGCAACAGCGCCGTCGCCCCGGTCGACGTGACGGCGGAGGCCAACGGGTCCGAGGCCAGGAAGCCGATGATGCCGCCGCCGGCCCGCATGCCGATGGCGCCGTTCGGGGGCTTGGGGATGCCCTGGGCGATGTGGGCCAGGCCGCAGCCGGCGAAGGTCAGGGCTGTGGTTCCGACGGCCATCCGGTTGGTCGCCTCACCCTCGTGGGGGGCGCGGAGCATCCGGATGCCGAAGAAGAGCAGGGCGAGCGGCACGGCATACGAGATCCGGCCGAAGGTGCCGGCGAAGACCGCGTGCACGACGGACGCGAAGGTGCCGGGCAGGCCCCACCACTCGCGGGCGGCCACGATGACGGCCAGGGCGATGAGGAGGAAGCCGACGCCATCACGGCGGTGCTCCGGCTCCAGGTCGCGGGCGCTGGTCCCGACCCGGCGGGCGGCCGATCCGGCGACGTGCGCCATCCCCATCCAGGTGGTCTGGATCGCGCGCAGCGGGAGGGGCAGGCCGCCTCCAGCGCGGCGTCCGCGGGCGGCCGGACGGCGGGCCGGCGCCTTGCGGGTCGCCGGGCGCGTGGTGCGGCTGCGCGAGCGCGCGGAGGAGGACGTACGGGTCGCCATGCTCCGAACCCTAGGCGAAAGTCACCCCAGACTCACGCGTCACACGCGCAACACCCGTCGATTGCCTGTCATCTGGGACCTTTCGGGGAAGGTAATCGGGTGGGTCGTTGGCCCACCAGACTTGCCGCCCGATCCGCGCCGTGTGTCCCCGCGACCCAGTTGTACCGACCCTCACACCCACCGCGTCGATCGCGGCGCCCGTTCGGCATCCCCGTGACATCCGCAGCGCTAGCGTCTGCGGATTCGGGGGTCCAGGCCCTCGCATCCGCAGACGCAAGGGGACAGTCGCCGTATGCCGGCCGAGCCTCCTCCGGGCGTCCGCGCCCAAGCCGAGCCCCGGAGATTTCTGCGCCATGGCGCCGAGGCTGTCCACCGGCGCTGACATGTCAACGCCGGTGGACACGATCTGCGCCATGGCGCAGAAATGGTGGTGGACCGGGGCGGCGGTCAGGCCTCGATCACGGTTGGAATGATCATCGGGCGGCGGCGGATCTTGCGGCCCACCCAGCTGCCCACCGAGCGGCGGATCACCTGCTGCAGCTGGTAAGAGTCCATGACGCCCTGGTCCAGGGCCTCCCCCAGCGCCCGCTCGAGCTGGGGCCGGATGTCCTCGAAGACCACCTCGTCGGGCGTGAACCCGCGGGCGATGATCTCCGGGCCGGCGACGATCTTGCCGGCCGCGGTGTCGACGACGACGACGATGGAGATGAACCCTTCGTCGCGCAGGATCCGACGGTCCTTGAGCAGCGCTTCGTCGGCCTCACCGACCGAGGACCCGTCGACGTAGACGTAGCCGCTCGGCACCGCGCCGGCGATCCGGACCGACCCCTTGTAGAGGTCGACGACGACCCCGTCCTCGACGACGACGACGTGGTCGCGCGGCACGCCGGTCGCGATCGCCAGCTCGGCGTTGGCCACGAGGTGGCGCCACTCGCCGTGGACGGGCATGACGTTGCGCGGCTTGATGATGTTGTAGGTGTAGAGCAGCTCGCCGGCGCTGGCGTGACCCGAGACGTGGACCTTGGCGTTGCCCTTGTGGACCACGGTCGCGCCGAGTCGCATCAGGCCGTTGATCACCCGGTAGACGGCGTTCTCGTTGCCCGGGATCAAGGAGGAGGCGAGGAGCACCGTGTCGCCCTCGCCCACGTCGATGGCGTGGTCCCGGTTGGCCATCCGGGACAGGGCGGCCATCGGCTCACCCTGGGACCCAGTGCAGATGAGCACGATCTCGTCGTGCGGCAGGTCGCCGAGCTTCTTGAAGTCGACGAGCAGCCCGTCGGGCACCCGCAGGTAGCCCAGGTCGGCGGCGATCCCCATGTTGCGGACCATCGACCGGCCCACCATGGCCACCTTGCGGCCGGACTTCTCCGCCGCGTCGAGCACCTGCTGCACCCGGTGCACGTGGGAGGAGAAGCAGGCGACGATGATCCGCTTGCGCGCCTCGCGGAACACCCGGTCGATGGCCGGGGCAATCTCCTTCTCCGAGGTGGTGAACCCGGGCACCTCGGCGTTGGTGGAGTCGGTCATCAACAGGTCGATGCCCTCCTCCCCCAGCCGCGCGAACGCGCGCAGGTCGGTGATCCGGCCGTCGAGCGGGAGCTGGTCCATCTTGTAGTCGCCCGTATGCAGCAGGGTCCCGCCCGAGGTCCGGATGCAGACCGCGAGCGCGTCCGGGATCGAGTGGTTGACCGCGACGAACTCGCAGCCGAAGACGCCGAGCTGCTCGATGTCGCCCTCCCTCACCGCGAGGGTGTACGGGGTGATTCGGTGTTCCTTGAGCTTGGCCTCGACGAGGGCCAGGGTCAGCGTCGAGCCGACGAGCGGGATGTCGGGCTTGAGCCGCAGCAGGTAGGGGACGGCACCGATGTGGTCCTCGTGCCCGTGGGTGAGGACGACGGCCTGGATGTCGTCGAGCCGGCCGGCGATGTACTCGAAGTCGGGGAGGATGAGGTCGATCCCCGGGTGATGGTCGTCGGGGAAGAGGACGCCGCAGTCGACGACGAGCAGCTGCCCCTTGTGCTCGACGACGGCCATGTTGCGGCCGACCTCGCCGAGCCCGCCGAGGGCGACGACACGCACGGCACCGTCGCGGAGCAGTCCGGGCAGGGCCAGCTCGGGGTGGGGATGGCTCACAGGAGTCCGGACTGCTTGAGAGCGGCGCGCAGGAGGTCGAGGTGCTCAGGCGGTGACTCCAGCAGCGGCAGCCGCACCGTGGCGTGCTCGATGACCCCCAGCTCGACCAGCGCGGCCTTGGCCATGATGGCGCCCTGGGAGGTCGTCATGAGGGCGTCGACGGCGGGAATGAGGCGGCGGTGGATCTCCAGCGCCGCGGGCAGGTCGCCCTTGTCGACGGCGGCGACCATCGCGGCATACTCCTGTCCGGCCACGTGTCCGACCACGCTGACCACGCCGATGGCGCCCTGGGCGAGCATCGGCAGGTTCACCTCGTCCGCACCGGAGTAGTACAGGAGATCGGTGGCGGCCATCACCTTGCTGGTGGACCACAGGTCACCCTTGGCGTCCTTGACGGCCACGATGTTGGGGTGCGCGGCGAGCAGCGCCAATGTGTCCGGCGCGAACGGTATGCCGGTGCGTGCGGGGATGTCGTAGAGCATGACGGGCAGGTCGGTCGTGTCGGCGACTGCGCGGCAGTGGGCCAGGACGCCGGCCTGGGTCGGCTTGTTGTAGTAGGGCGAGACGAGCAGCAGCCCGGTGGCGCCCGCGTCGCGAGCCCGCTGGGCCATCTCGACCGAGTGGGACGTGGCGTTGGACCCGACCCCGGCGACGACCGTCGCACGGCCGCCGACGGCCTCCGCGACGAGGGCGACCATCTCGATGCTCTCCTCGTCGGTCAGGGTCGCCGACTCGCCGGTCGTGCCGTTGACGACCAGGCCGTCGTGGCCGTGGTCGACGAGGTGGCGGGCAAGCGCCTGGGCGCCATGGGTGTCGAGGGAGCCGTCGGGCTTCATCGGGGACACCATGGCGGTGAGCACACGGCCGAAAACGGGGGCATCTGGCATGCCCCGAGGCTACCGCGCCGCTGTCCGGCCCCGGTGCTACGTTGCCCGCATGCGCCAGTACCTGGACCTGCTCGACCATGTCCTCACCCATGGCGTCGACAAGTCCGACCGCACCGGCACCGGCACGCGCAGCGTCTTCGGGCACCAGATGCGCTTCGACCTGGCGCAGGGGTTCCCCGTCCTCACGACCAAACGGCTGCACCTGAAGTCGATCATCGGCGAGCTGCTGTGGTTCCTCCGCGGTGACACCAACGTCCGCTGGCTGCAGGAGCGCGGCATCCGGATCTGGGACGAGTGGGCCGACGCCGACGGCAACCTCGGGCCGGTCTACGGCTACCAGTGGCGCAGCTGGCCGACTCCCGACGGGCGACGCGTCGACCAGATCGCCAAGGTCATCGAGGCGATCCGCACGAACCCCGACAGCCGCCGCCACATCGTCTCGGCCTGGAACGTCGCCGACGTCGACGACATGGCCCTGCCGCCGTGCCACACGATGTTCCAGTTCTACGTCTCCCCCGGTGTCGACGGGGGCCGCGGCCGGCTCTCGTGCCAGCTCTACCAGCGCAGCGCCGACATCTTCCTCGGGGTGCCGTTCAACATCGCCTCCTATGCGCTGCTCACCCTGCTCGTCGCCCAGCAGACCGACCTCGACCCCGGCGACTTCGTGCACACCCTCGGCGACGCGCACCTCTACTCCAACCACATGGACCAGGCGCGGCTGCAGCTCAGCCGGGACCCGTTCCCGCTGCCGACGATGCGGATCACCCCACGCGACTCGATCGACGCCTACGACCTCGACGACTTCGAACTCGTCGGCTACGAGGCGCACCCGTCGATCAAGGCCCCGATCGCGGTCTGATCGATGGACGCCCTGGCGAGCGCACGGCATACGGTGTCCCCATGACCCGGATCACGCTCATCGCCGCGCTCGGACGCAACCGCGTGATCGGCAACGACGGCCAGATCCCCTGGCACCTGCCGGGCGAGCAGGCGCGGTTCAAGGACATCACGTTGGGTCACACGCTGGTCATGGGGCGCAAGACGTTCGACTCGATCGGGCGGGTGCTGCCCGGCCGACGGACGATCGTCATCACCCGCTCGCCCGACTGGCACCACGAGGCCGTCGAGTCGGCGCACTCGTTCACCGAGGCGTTGGCCTTCGCCGGGCCGGGCGATGAGGTCTTCGTCGCCGGCGGCGGGGAGATCTACGCCGAGGCGATGCCGTATGCCGCGCGCATGGTCCTCACCGAGGTCGACCAGTCTCCCGACGGAGACACCTTCTTTCCTGAGTGGGTGCTGGACGACTGGCGCGAGGAGTCCCGTGAGGAGCACGATGGCTGGGCGATCGGCACCTACGTCCGCGCCGACTCCGGGGGATCTTGAGCCCCGCGCTTCAGCCGCTCCTGAGTTAAGCACCAGACGCGACTCAATCCATCAGAAGGAAATATCTTCATTTCGGTGAAAGTGAACCATTTCCGTTGATAAATAACGCTGTGAAGCGATAGTCTCATCTCATGTCGGTCTTGGCTCGCCCCGGCACCGCCCTGCGGGCGACCGTCATCGGCGACCTCGTCGGGTCGCGCAAGGCCACCGACCGCGGCGTCCTCCATGCCCGGCTCAAGGACGCCCTCCGGCGAACCAACGCCGCCCTGCCCGCGGCCACTGCCCTGGCCGTCACCGTCGGGGACGAGTTCCAGGGCTCGTACGCGAGGTTGGGCGACGCCCTCCATGCCACCCTGCGGGTCTATCTGGCCCTGATGCCCGACTACGCGATCCGCTTCGGCATCGGGTGGGGCGAGGTGACCACCCTGGACACCGACGGGATCGAGGACGGACCCGGCTGGTGGTCGGCACGGGACGCCATCGTCAGCGTGCACACTCGGCAGTCCCGTCCCTCGACACGAGCGCTGACCACGGCGTTCGAGGCGACGCCCGACCGGCTCTCCCCCTCCACGATCGACCTGGTGACGGCGTCGCTGCTCCTGCGCGACCAGGCGTTGGCGACCCTGTCGGGGACCTCCAAGGTCATCCTCGGCAGGCTGCTCGACGACGCCAGCCAGGCCGAGATCGCCAGCGAGCTGGGCATCTCGCCCTCTGCGGTCTCCCAGCGGACGCGGCGCGACGGTCTGCACCTCCTCGTGGCGGCCGAGCAGCGGCTGGCGGGCCTGCCGTGAGCATCCTGGCCTGTCTGTTCCTGGCCGTGGGGCTGGCCGACCTGGTCCGCGCCGAGGGCGGCCACACCCGCTGGGTGCGCCGGGCCGTGGGCTGCGCTGCCGGGCTGGCCCTGCTCGTGCTCCTCGGCGTCCTGGGACACCTCCGCGGCGGCCTGGACATCGCCCTCCTCGTGACCTCCGCCCTCGCCCTGGGCGGTTGGGTCGTGCTCTCGGGCCGGGCGTTCGACGCCCGGCTGTCCGGGCGCCTTCGTCCCGGTCTTGCCCTCGGTGTGTTGGCGGCCATCGCCGCACTCCTTCTCGGCGCGTCCGGCCACACCTCCCCGATCGCCGGCCCGCTCGGGGACTGGCTCACCGGTCTGGCCATCCCGGGTCTGCACCACGGCGACGCCACCGCAGCGCTCCTCGTCCTCGGCGCCCTGCTCATCCAGCTGTCCACCGCAAACCACGTCGTCCGGCTCGTGCTCGCCGGCGTCGGCGCGATCAAGCCGACCGGCCAACCGCAGGCCTCCGACCGGCTCCGCGGCGGCCGGCTGCTCGGACCCATGGAGCGGCTGCTCATCGTCGGCCTCGGCCTGGCCGGCGAGGTCACCGCCGCAGGGCTGGTCATCGCCGCCAAGGGACTGATCCGCTGGCCGGAGCTGCAGGCCCAGTCCCGCGACCCGCACACACCCGGGATCGACGAGGTCACCGAGTACTTCCTCGTCGGCTCGTTCGTCAGCTGGCTGATCGCCCTCGGCGCCCTCTGGGTCTGCGCCAACTGAGCCAACTGGGCCAACTGGGCCAACTGAGCCGGGAGCCGACTGAGCCGGAGGGCCTGACAGGATGGGCCGGTGACGCACTCCCACGACCAGCCCGGTCACGACCACGGTGGATCCCCGGTCGCCGCCGATGCCTCGGTCCGCGTCGCCCGCCCGAGCGACGCACCGGCCGTGGGCGTCGTCCAGGCTGCCGTCTGGCAGGCGGCGTATGCCGAGGTCGTCCCGCCGGAGGTCTTCGCCCAGTTCGAGCCACAGGCCTTCGCCGCGACCTGGCGCCGCTCGCTGGAGAGCCCGCCGACCGGTGCCTTCAACCTGCACGTGGCCTGCGCCGGCCCCCAGGTCGTGGGGTTCGCCGCGGTCGGCCCGTCCCAGGACCCGGACGCCGCCGATGACACCGGGGAGCTGCTCGCCCTCGGCGTGCACCCCCAGGCGCGCGGCGTCGGGCACGGCTCCCGCCTCGTCAACGCGGCCATGGCCCACCTCACCGACGCCGGCGCGCGGTCCGCCCATGCCTGGGTCCTCGCGACCGACGAGGCGGCCCGGGCCTTCCTCCGGACGGCCGGGTTCGGGCCGGACGGCGCCCACCGCCAGCGCGTCGTCGGCCCCGAGGGGCAGACCGCCCGCGAGGTACGCCTCACCGTCGGGCTCGGCCCGGAGGACACCACGAGCGACGCCGCCCCGTGACGCCCTCGGGAGGGCTCGATCCCACCCGACGTCGTGAGGTGCTTCGCCAGTCGTGGTCGGTCGGGGTCGCGACCGGCGCCTACGGGATCAGCTTCGGAGCGCTCGGCGTGGCCGCCGGGCTGGACACCTGGCAGGTGCAGGCCCTGTCCGCGCTGATGTTCACCGGCGGGTCGCAGTTCGCCTTCGTGGGCATCATCGCGACCGGTCTCGGCGCCGCCCCGTCCGCCATCGCCACCGCGGCCCTGCTCGGGATCCGCAACGGCCTCTACGCCCTGCAGACCTCCCAGCTGCTCCACGTCCGCCGGGTTCGGCGCCTGCTCGCCGCGCACCTCACGATCGATGAGTCCACCGCGGTCGGGATCACCCAGCCCGAGGACGAGGCCAAGCGACTCGGCTTCTGGCAGACCGGGACTGCCGTGTTCGTGTTCTGGAACGCGATGACCCTCGTCGGCGCCCTCCTCGGCAACGCGCTCGGCGACCCGAAGCGCTACGGGCTCGATGCCGCGGCTGCCGGGGCGTTCTGTGCGCTGCTCTGGCCGCGCCTGCGCAGCCTGGACGCCCTCGCGACGGCGGCCCTGGCCATCGCGCTCGCCCTGGCATTCGCGCCGTTCGTGCCGGCCGGCATACCGGTTCTCATCGCCTCTCTGGCAGCCGTTGTCGTCGCCCTGAGACACGGCGGTCGGCACGAGCAGCCACTCTCGGCCGAGGCTGCCGGATCGGACCCCACGCCATGAGCACGACCGTTGCCGTCCTCCTCGCCTGCGCGGCCTGCTTCGCCCTGAAGCTCGTCGGCTACCTCATGCCGGCGCGGTGGGTGTCGGGCCCGCGGACCTCGCGGATCACGACCTTGTTGCCGGTGGCCCTGCTCTCGGCGCTCATCGCCGTCCAGGCCTTCACGACCGGTCGCCACCTCGTCGTCGACGCGCGGCTGGCCGCGGTGGTGGTCGCCCTGGGTCTGCTCCGCCTGCGGGCCAACTTCATCGTCGTCGTGCTCGCCGCGGCGGCCGTCGCCGCCGGGCTGCGGGCGCTCGGCTGGGGCTGATGCCCCCGGCCTGTCAGTGCCGGTGCCTACCCTTGCCGGCATGCACGAGACGTTCCTCCGCTCCGCCGAAGCGGTTCGCACACTTCTGGCCCGTCCCGAGGTCGCTGCCCGGTGGGAGGAGCCCAGTGCCCTGTCCGGTATGCCGGTCGGTGGCCTCGCCTGTCACCTTGGCGCCCAGGTGGTGCTGGCGACGCGGGTGCTGTCCGGGGCGGTGCCGCCGGGCGCGGAGCTGCTCGGTGTCCTGGAGCACTACGACCGGGTCACGTGGCGCGGCGCCGCCCTCGACAACGAGACCAACACCGCCATCCGCTCCGGCTCGGACGCCGAGGCTGCCGCCGGGCCGGCGGCGCTCCTCGCCAGGGTCCGGCAGGCCTCCGACGCCTTCCCGGCGGCCTGGTCCGCGCGCGGGGAGCGGGCTCACCTGCCCTGGACCGGCTGGTGCCTGACCCCGGAGGACTTCCTCCTGACCCGGCTCCTCGAGGTGACCGTGCACCATGACGACCTCGCGACCAGCCTCGACCTGGCGCCGATCGAGCTGGGCGCGTCGGTCGCCCGTCCGGTGGTCGCGCTGCTGACCGAGCTGGCTCGGCGCGAGCATGGTGGCGTGGCGCTCGTCCGGACCCTCACCCGTCGCGAGCGGGCACCGGCGACCATCGCCGTCATGTGAGCCGGCGGGGGCCCGTCACAGGTCGAGGTAGTGCTCGAGCCCGACGGTCAGCCCGGGGTGCTCGACGACGCCGCGGATCCCGGCGAGGACCCCGGGCATGAACGAGGCCCGGTCGAAGGAGTCGTGCCGGATCGTCAGCTGCTCCCCGACCCCGCCGAGGAGGACCTCCTGGTGCGCCACGAGTCCGCGTAGCCGCACAGAGTGCACCGGTATGCCGTGCACCGTCGCCCCGCGCGCACCGCCGGGGTCCTGGGTGGTTGCGTCCGGGACGGCGGCCAGACCGGCCGCCTCCCGCGCCGCACCGATCAGGTCGGCCGTGCGCGCAGCGGTGCCCGATGGTGCGTCGACCTTGTCGGGGTGGTGCAGCTCGATCACCTCGACCGACTCATAGAACCGGGCCGCCTTGGCGGCGAAGTCCATCATCAGGATGGCGCCGATGGCGAAGTTGGGTGCGATGAGCACGCCGGTGCCGCTCGGCGCCGTCGCAAGCTGCTCCCGCAGGGTGGCCAGCCGGTCCTCCGTCCAGCCGGTCGTGCCCACGACGACGTTGGCGCCGCGCTGGACGCAGTGCGCCACGTTGCCGGGTGAAGCGGCCGGGACGGAGAACTCGACGACCACGTCAGCGCCACCCAGCTCACCGAGGTCGTCGCCCTCGTCGAACTGCGCGACGAGGTCCAGCCCATCGGCGTCCTCGACCGCCCGGCATACGGTCGACCCCATCCGCCCGGCCGCGCCGATGACGGCCACCTTCAACGACTCAGCCATGCCCCGACCCTATCGAGCCGGCTCTCTCCGACCGCGCCGGAGGCCTAGATCGTGAAGGCGAAGGAGGAGCCGACGACCTTCGCCGAGCCCTTGTCGGGCATGAAGGTGGCCACCGTGACCAGCCAGGAATAGACGACGTTCTCGAGCGGGCCCTCCTGCCCGGTCAGCTTGGCCTGGTAGGTGTCGTGGATGGACAGCCACGCCCCGTTGGTGGTGTGGAAGGTCCCGATCGCGCGATGCGAGGTGACCATGAGCAGCCCGCCCTTCACCCGGACGACCTGCGGTGCGTGTGGGCTCCCTGACACCTGGCTGCTGTCGGGGTAGAGGGACGGCACCACCGTCCCGGACACCCCCGACCCCTTCTTGACGAGGTCCTCGATCGAGCTGCGCCATCCGGCCAGGTTGGCGTCGACGGTCAGCCCGGACACCGAGTGCGACGACAGATATGAGCCGAGGGTGCTGGCGACGCCGGCGGCCCGCTTGAGGTCGGCGCCAGTCGGGGTGCCCGCGCCGGGGGCCAGCGCGACCGGCAGGCCGGCCCGCGGGCCGGCCGCCGACGCCGCCATCCGCCACGGGGCAGCGACCGAGTCCTTGCGCATCACCGACAGCTGGACGGTCTTGGCGTCGTTGACCGCCTTGGGAGCGCTGGACGTGTTCGCGGAAGCGAGGATGGCGAGCAACGGATAGGCGTGGGCCGATGAGGAGTAGAGGGCCACGGGCGTGTGGGTGCGGGCGCTTGGCTTCGCCCCGTCGTGGGCCAGCTCGTTGCGGGCCGTCAGGTAGCGGTCGGCCAGCAGCACTGCGTCGGTGTCGACCGCGTCCCACGCCTTGGCGTTGTAGGTCGGTGCGGCGGCAACCTTGAGCGCCGCGTTGTTGCTCGCGTCATAGGTGTTCCACATGGCCGCGGCGGCCGGGACGGTCAGGGCGGGCTTGGTGACCGTCTTGGGGTCCCACGCCGGGACGGGAGTCGGGGACACGGCGCACCCCGAGACGACTGCGACGGGCAGGCCGAGCAGCACCAGCCGGGCCGAGACCACCCATGCCCGCCGCTCGCTCCGGGCCGGAGCCTGCACCACGTCGCCATCCGCCGCACCGACCACCGGCGTCGCGGAGGGCGACCCCGACGCCCCCTGGGGGGCACGGGCCGGCGAGCCCGATGGGCGGCCACGCCCCAGGAGGAGGAACAGGCCGAGGAGCAGGAGCAGGACGCCCACGACGATGGCAGCCAGCGACCCGGCATACGCGTTGTCGATGGTCGTCCCGACGCTCATCGTGAGTGGGCCGCCCTTGCCGACCGGCCCGACATAGAGCTGCTTGACCGACCCGTCGAGGGGGATGGAGAGGCTCTGGGTGCCCGTACCGGTGGCCGAGGCCGTCCAGATCGACAGCCTGGTCGGGTCGACCGCCGGGGCGGCCGTCCGGGTCTCCAGCAGCGCGCCGGACAGCCCTGCACGGCTCGCCGCGGAGATCGCGTAGGTGGTCACCCCCGAGGTCAGATTGGCGACGTCGACCGGGTGAGCGACCCCGAGGAAGACCCGCCCGGCCGGGTTCTCGGCCGTGACGACCGCGGTGCCCCCGGTGAAGGCCAGCAGCCTGGGTGCCGACACGGCGACCTGGCTGTTGCCGTAGACGACGTGCGGCGAGCTGCCGAGGACGTTGTCCGACCCCACGACGTAGATGCCAGCGACCCCGGCTGCAACGGCGAGCAACCCGACCAGCGCAATGAGCGCGCCCATGACCTTGTGCATGACGACCATCCCCCAGCTGACCCTCGGACCGGGACCTCCCCGATCCCCCCTGGGCGAGGACACTACCGCTCGACGTTGGACCGGTGCGCCTTGTCCACAGGGCAAGTCGTCGACAGTGCGTCGATGTGGTCCGGTGCACTTGGACGGGACAGGCCCGGCCCCCCGTGGTGGGAGACCGGGCCCGATCACGTATGCCGGGTGGCTGGGTCAGCCCTCGGTGCCGGTCCCGCTGTGGCCGCGGTTGCCGCCGCGACGACGACGGTTGCGGTTGCGGTTGCCCTCGCGACGCTCGCCGCCGTCGGCGGCAGCCTCGTCCGAGCCCTCGTCAGCACCCTCGTCGGTGCCGTCCACGTCAGCGCCGTCCACATCGACATCGATCTCGTCGACCTCGAGTGGAGCGGTGTCGGCGACCGGCGCCTCGTCGGCCGGACCGTCGCTCTCGGCGACGACCGCCGCGAGGGAGAGCTTGCCGCGCGGGTCGATCTCCTTGAGCTCGACCTGGACCTTCTGGCCCACGGCCAGCACGTCCTCGACCGCGTCGATCCGCTTGCCACCGACGAGCTTGCGCACCTCGGAGATGTGCAGCAGGCCGTCCTTGCCGGGCAGGAGCGAGATGAACGCACCGAAGGTCGTCGTCTTGACGACCGTCCCGAGGAAGCGCTCGCCGATCTCCGGCATGGTCGGGTTGGCGATGGCGTTGATCATCGCGCGGGCGGCCTCGGCCGACGGGCCGTCGGTCGCACCGATGTAGATCGTGCCGTCGTCCTCGACGGAGATCTGGGCGCCGGTCTCGTCCTGGATCTGGTTGATCATCTTGCCCTTCGGCCCGATGACCTCGCCGATCTTGTCGACCGGGACGGTGACCGAGATGACGCGAGGAGCGAACGGGCTCATCTCGTCGGGAACGTCGATCGCCTCGTTCATGACGTCGAGGATGTGCAGGCGCGCGTCGCGGGCCTGGGTCAGCGCACCGGCGAGGACCGAGGCCGGGATGCCATCGAGCTTGGTGTCGAGCTGGATGGCCGTGACGAACTCACGGGTGCCGGCGACCTTGAAGTCCATGTCACCGAACGCGTCCTCGGCGCCGAGGATGTCGGTCAGCGCGGCATACTGCGTCTCGCCGTCGACCTCGTCCGAGACCAGGCCCATGGCGATGCCGGCGACCGGGGCGCGCAGCGGCACACCGGCGTTGAGCAGCGACAGGGTGGAGGCGCAGACCGAGCCCATCGAGGTGGAGCCGTTGGAGCTGAGAGCCTCGGACACCTGACGGATCGCGTAGGGGAACTCCTCGCGCGTCGGCAGGACAGGCATGAGCGCCCGCTCGGCGAGCGCGCCGTGACCGATCTCGCGACGCTTCGGGGAGCCGACGCGGCCGGTCTCACCGGTGGAGAACGGCGGGAAGTTGTAGTTGTGCATGTAGCGCTTGCGCGTCACCGGCGACAACGTGTCGAGCTGCTGCTCCATGCGCAGCATGTTGAGCGTCGTGACACCCATGATCTGGGTCTCGCCACGCTCGAAGAGCGCCGAGCCGTGAACGCGCGGCAGCACCTCGACCTCGGCGGAGAGCTCGCGGATGTCGGCGAGGCCACGGCCGTCGATGCGCACCTTGTCGCGCAGGATGCGCAGGCGGATGAGCTTCTTCTGGACCGCGCGGTAGGCGGCCGACAGCTCGTTCTCGCGGCCGAAGAACTCCTTGGGGTCCTCCTCGGTGAACGCCAAGGTCGTCTTCATGCCGGCCTTGATCTCCTCGATCCGGCTCTCACGCTGCTGCTTGTCGGCGATGGCGAGCGCCTCGGCCAGGTCGTCGGACGTGGCGGCCTCGACCGCGGCGAAGGCGTCGACCTGGTAGTCGAGGAACAGCGGGAACTCCTGGACCGGCTTGGCGGCCTCAGCGGCCAGCGCGGCCTGGGCCTCACAGAGGACCTTGATGAAGGCCTTGGCGGCCTCCAGGCCCTGGGCGACGATCTCCTCGGTCGGGGCCTGCTTGCCCTGGTTCTTGACCAGGTCCCAGGTCGACTCGGTCGACTCCGCCTCGACCATCATGATCGCGACGTCGTCACCGGCGATCCGGCCCGCGACGACCATGTCGAAGGTGGAGCGCTCGATGTCGGAGAAGTTCGGGAAGGCGACCCACTGGCCGTCGATGAGCGACACCCGGACGCCACCGATCGGACCGCTGAACGGCAGGCCCGAGATCTGCGTCGAGGCGCTGGCCGCGTTGATGGCCAGCACGTCGTACTGGTGGTCGGGGTTGAGCGCGAGAACCGTGATGACGACCTGGACCTCGTTGCGCAGGCCCTTGGTGAAGGTCGGGCGCAGCGGCCGGTCGATCAGGCGGCAGGTGAGGATCGCGTCGGTCGACGGGCGACCCTCGCGACGGAAGAAGCTGCCCGGGATCTTGCCCGCGGCATACATCCGCTCCTCGACGTCGACGGTGAGTGGGAAGAAGTCGAAGCCCTCGCGCGGGTGCTTGCCCGCCGTGGTCGTCGACAGGAGCATGGTGTCGCCGTCGAGGTAGGCGCTGACGGCGCCTCCGGCCTGACGGGCAAGACGGCCGGTCTCGAACCGGACCGTGCGGGTGCCGAACGAGCCGTTGTCGATGACGGCTTCGGCGAAGGTGATCTCTGGACCCTCCATTGGGTCCTCCATTTCTCTCTACTGGTCCGGGTGCATCGTCGTTGTGCCCCGGTGTGTGCGGGTGGTGCTGTTCACTGCATCCCGTATGCCGGGTGCGCGGCTCGATCGCGAGCCGTCACGCGGCATACGGGCGGGCCCGGAAAGGACCACATGCCAAAGGGGCGGGCTCCGTGGTGGAGGTCCGCCCCTTGCGTGGCATCAGATCAACGGCGCAGGCCGAGACGCTTGATCAGCGAGCGGTAACGCTCGATGTCGACGCTCTCGAGGTAGCGCAGCAGCCGCCGACGCTTGCCGACCAGCAGCAGCAGCCCACGGCGGCTGTGGTGGTCGTGCTTGTGCTGGCGGGAGTGCTCGGTGAGATCCAGGATGCGCTGGGTGAGCATCGCGATCTGGACCTCGGGGGAACCGGTGTCACCCTCGACGGTGGCGTACTCGGTCATGATCTTCTGCTTGACGTCTGCGTCCAAGGGCATGGGCGACCGACTCCTCTTCATACTGGTTGCGCGGTGCTCCCGGGCTTGTCCACCGGGGCTCTATGGATCCGCGGCCGATCAACGGCACGCCCAAGATACCAGCGGGACCAGGCCCGCCCTAATCGTTGAGCCGGCTCTGGAGGGGTCAGAGGTTGATCATGTGGCCGACGATGCCGTGGATGGCCTCCTTGACCGCCTCGGACAGGGTCGGGTGGGCGAAGATGTTGCGGGCCACCTCGTCGGCGGTGAGGTCCCACTGCTGGGCCAGGGTGAGCGCCGGCAGCAGCTCGGTGACGCCGGGACCGATCATGTGGGCGCCGAGGATCTCGTTGTGGGTCGCGTCGGCGACGATCTTGACGAACCCGATCCCCTCGCCGAGTCCCATCGCCTTGCCGTTGGCCGAGAACGGGAAGCTCGCCGTCTTGACGTCGTACCCCTTGTCCTTGGCCTGTTGCTCGGAGTACCCGAAGGAGCCGATCTGCGGCTCGCAATAGGTGGCGCGCGGGATGAAGTCGTAGGCGACCGGCATGGTCTCGGCGCCGGCGATCGTCTCGGCCGCGACGATGCCCTGCGCCTCGGCGACGTGGGCGAGCATCATCTTGGCGGTGACGTCGCCGATGGCGTAGACCCCCGGGACGTTGGTGCGGCAGAAGTCGTCGATGGCGATCGCGCCGCGGTCGGTGAGGGCGACACCGGCGGCCTCGAGGCCGAAGCCCTCGGTGCGTGGCGCGAAGCCGATCGCCGAGAGCAGCCGGTCGGCCTCGAGCACCTGCTGCTCGCCGCCGGCGGCGGGCGAGACGGTGACGCGTACGCCTGACCCCGTGTCCTCGACCGTCTCGACCTTGGTGGACAGGAGCACCTTGACGCCGAGCTTCTTGTAGTGCCGCAGCAGCTCCTTGGAGACGTCGGCGTCCTCGGTGGGCACCATCCGGTCGAGGAACTCCACGATCGTCACATCGACCCCGAAGTTCTTCAGGACGTAGGCGAACTCGACGCCGATCGCGCCGGAGCCGGCGATGATGATCGAGGCGGGCAGGTTGGGGTCGAGGATCTGCTCCTCGTAGGTCACGACGTTCGGGCTGACCTGGACGCCGGGGATCATCCGGGTCACCGAGCCGGTCGCGATGATCAGGTTGTCGAAGGTCAGCGAGCGCGTCGAGCCGTCCTTGAGAGCGACATCCATCGACGTGGCACCGGTGAGGGTCCCCCAGCCGTCGATCTCCTCGATCTTGTTCTTCTTCATGAGGAAGTGGACGCCCTTGACGATCCCCTCGGACACCTTGCGGCTGCGCGCGTGGGTGACCCCGAAGTCCATCGTCGCGTCGCCGACGATGCCGAACTTGGCCTTCTCGGCGTGCAGGACGTGCGCGAGCTCGGCGTTGCGCAGGAGTGCCTTGGAGGGGATGCACCCGACGTTGAGGCAGACACCACCCCAGTACTTGCTCTCGACGACCGCGGCCTTCAGGCCCAGCTGGGAGGCCCGGATCGCCGCGACGTAACCACCAGGACCCGCTCCGAGCACAACGACGTCGTAGTCAGCCATGCCCACGAGCCTAGTGGGCCGCTGCGATCGAGGCGGTACGCAGGGCTCGCTGGACGGCGGCGTTGATCGGGGCGGCGCTGCTGCCGCCGGTACCGCCCTGGTTGACGACGACGGCCACGGCATACCGAGGGGCCGTCGACGGGGCGTAGGACACGAACCAACCGACATCCTCCTGCCCGAAGACCTCCCCGGTGCCCGTCTTGCCGGCCACCGGCCAGTCCGGGGGCATCCCGGTGAAGGCACCCGCCGAGGTGCCGACCGTGACGACGCCCCGGAGCGCCTCGCGCAGGTACCTCGCCACGGTCGGGTCGACGTCGACCGTGCCCCTCACCGGAGCCGGCACGGCCGTCCGGGTCCCGTCGGTGGCGACCAGCGTGGCCCCGACCCGCGGGGTGAGCAGCCGGCCGCCGTTGGCGATGGCGGCATACACCGAGGCCATCTGCAGGGGTGTCGTCGCCGTATCCCCTTGCCCGATGGCGAAGTTCGCCTCGTCACCCGCCCGGAACTGGAAACCGGTCGTGCAGCCTCCTCGGCGAGGGTCTTGAGGTAGGCCGCACGCGCGGGGTCGGTACGGGCGACGTCCGGGTAGCCGGTCTTGGCGTGTGCGCAGGTGTCGGCGCGGGTGGCGGTCCAGGTCGCGAGCTTGTCCGCCCGGTCCGGCAGCCGTCCGGCCGACTCCCCCGGCAGGTCGATGCCCGTCGCCTGCCCGAGCCCATAGGCCTTGGCCAGGCTGACGAACGGGTCGCGAGCGTCGTCACTGGCGGTCAGCCCGCCCTGGGCCAGCCACGAACCGTAGGCGAACCGGTAGAAGATGGTGTCGCACGAGATCTCGATGGCTCGCGTGAGGTTGATCGGGCCGTACGCGCGGGACTCGAAGTTGTGGAAGTCCCGGTCGCCCACCCGGTAGGCGGAGGTGCACGGATAGATGCCGTGCAGGTCGTTGCCCGCCGTGATCGCCGCCGGCAGCGAGATGGCCTTGAACGTCGACGCCGGCGGATAGGTCGCTGCCACGACGCGGTTGACGAGCGGGGTGCCCGCCTTGGGGTCGGTGAGCCGCGCGTAGTCCGCGCCGCTGATCCCGCCGGTCCAGACGTTCGGGTCGTATGCCGGGTAGCTCGCCGACGCGACCACCCCGCCGGTGCGGGTGTCCAGGACGACGACGGCACCGGAGTCGGCCTTGGTGCCGGCCTTGCGGGAGGCCGCGATGCCGGACGCGAGGGACTGCTCGGCGGTGGCCTGGACCTGCACGTCGATGTTGGTGAGCAGGTCGGAGCCGGCGACCGGGTCGACCCGGGAGACGACGCGCTGGACGAGGCCCCGCGGGTCGATGGCGACGACCAGCTTGCCGGGCGTCCCACGCAGGGCGGTGTCGTACTGCTCCTCCAGGCCCGCCCGGCCGACGAGGTCGTCGCTGGTGACGGCGCCGTGGCTGGCGGTCACCTCGGCCTGGGTCGACCGGCCGAGGTAGCCGAGGACCTGGGCCAGGTCGACGCGCCGGGGACGCGGGTACTCGCGGACCGGCTCGGTGACCACGGCGACCCCCGGGAACTCGTCCGGCCGCTCGGCGACCGCCAGGGCGAGCGTGGGGTCGACGCCTTCGGCGACCGGGATCGGCACGTAGGCCGAGCCACCCCAGCAGGTTGGCGCCGGAGGCGCACCCGTCGTACCGCACAAGGAGGCTCTGCCGACCACCTGGGCGACCGGGCGATGGAGGGCGCCGGCCAACCGGGTGAGCAGGTCGGTCCCCCCGTCGCGGGCGGCGAGCAGCGTGGCGCGCTCGACGGTGACGGCGACGCTCGTGCCGTTGTCGGCGAGCGCGACGCCGTCCCGGTCCAGGATCCGGCCCCGGGGCGCCGGAAGCACGATGGTGCGGGTGTTGACGACCTCTGCGGCAGCGGCATACGAGGGTCCGTCGACGACCTGCACCTGGGCGAGGCGACCGAGCAGGACGGCGAAGAGCGCGACGACGACGGCGCCGACGGCGAGCAGTCGTCCGCTCCCCAGCCGACGTCTCATGCGAGACCCCGGCGGTGGAGCCCGGCCTCGACGGTGAGCACGACCGGCACGACGACCGCGGCCACGACGGTCGTCCAGGCGGTGCGCGCCCCCGCGGCCGGCCAGTCGACCGGCAGCGATGCGGCGAGGTCGGCGACGACCCGCACTGCCTCGGTCGCTACCGCGGTCACCAGCCCGACGAAGGCGAGCCAGACCGGGCCGACGGGACCCGGTCGGCGCCACCTCCCCGCCAGCGCGCCGGCCGCGGCATACAACAGGCCGGTGAGCCCGGGGTGCACGGAGCCGGGCGGCACGAGGTCCAGAGCCCACCCCGCGAGGAGCCCGAACCCCGCGCCGGACACCGGCCCGGAGCGGAGCGCCACGGCGACCACGATGACGAGGACAAGGTCGGGCGTCGGGCTGATGCCCCTGGCCGCGAGCGTGAGCACCCCCAGGACGGCCGCCACGAGGAGCAGCCCGCGAAGCAACCCGACGACGGGGAACCTGAGGGTGGGCAGCCTCATGGCGTCGAGGCGGGTCGCGGTGTCGTCCGGGGCACGGTGCGGAGCACCCCGACGACGTCGAGCTCGGTGACGTCGACGGCGGGCCTGACCGCGGCGGTCCGGGCCGCTGTCCCCCCCGGGTCGTCGACCCGCGCCACGGTCCCCACCGGGATGCCGGCGACGAACGGCCGCCCGCCCGGGCTGCCCAGGGTGACGAGTGCGTCGCCGGCCGCGACCGAGCCGCCGGCGACCACGGTGAGGGTGAGCTCGCCGCCCGTGCGGGAGGCCGCCCCGGACGACGCCGCCCCGACCATGCCCAGGACCCCCATGGAGCCCGAGCGGACGCCCACCCGCAGATCCGCCGCGCCGAGGAGCAGGACATCGCTGGTCCACGACGAGACGTCGACGACCCGGCCGACGAGTCCGTCCACCGCCACGACGGGCTGGTCGACCTCGATGCCGTCACGCCTGCCCACGTCGAGGGTCACCCGCTCGGGACCGGAGGCACCGGGGCTGCCGACCGCGACGACCCGGGCCGCGACGACACTCGCGCCCTGGAGATCCGGCGAGGCCAACAGAGGGCTGAGCCGGCTTGTCGCAGTGGCGGACTCGCGCGCCTGGCGCAGCTCGTCGGCCAGTCTTACGTTGGCCGCCCTGGCCCGGGACAGCTCGTCGTCGCCGCTCGGCCCGACCCAGCGCAGGACCGGCCCGAAGACGGCGGCGCCCGCGCTGTGCAGCCGGCTCGGCCACCCCCACCCACCGAGGTCGACCACGACGACGAGCAGCGTCGCCAGCACGGCGAGGGCCAGCCACCGCCGGGACCGTCGCGACGGTCGGGGCGTGGACGGCGAGGGCAGACCCGGACGGGACGGCATACGAGAGGTTCGAACCACCGTCAGAGCCGGTGGGAGTCGACGAGCACCCGCTCGAGCTGCCCGAAGTTCTCCACGCACCGGCCCGAGCCGATGACGACGGCCCGGAGCGGGTCGTCGGCGACGCGCACCGGGACGCCGAGCTCGTGGTGCATGCGCTCGGCAAGGCCCCGCAGCAGCGCGCCTCCGCCGGTGAGCGTGACCCCGCCGTCGAGGATGTCTCCGGCCAGCTCGGGGGGGCACACGTCGAGGACGGCACGCGCGAGGTCGACGATCTGCAGGACCGGGCCCTCGATCGCCCGACGGACCTCAGCCGAGGAGACCGAGACGGTCTTGGGCAGTCCGGTGACCAGGTCACGGCCGCGGACCCGGTGGCTGAGCTCCTCGCGGAGGGGGAAGGCCGAGCCGACGGCGACCTTGATGTCCTCGGCGCTCCGCTCCCCCAGCAGCAGGGAGTAGTCGGTCTTCACGTGCGCGATGACGGCCTCGTCGATCTCGTCGCCGCCGACCCGGATCGAGCGGGAGGTGACGATGCCGCCGAGGCTGATCACGGCGACGTCGGTCGTGCCGCCGCCGATGTCGACCACCATGCTGGCCTGGGTCTCCTGCACGGCCAGGCCGGCGCCGATCGCCGCGGCCATCGGCTCCTCGATGACGTAGACCCGTCGCGCGCCGGAGCGGACGGCGGCGTCCTCGAGCGCCCGGCGCTCGACCCCGGTGACCTCGCTAGGGACGCACACGACCATCCGTGGCCTAATGATCCGCGAGGGCCGGACCTGGTCGACGAACCAGCGCAGCATCCGCTCGGTGACGTCGGCGTCGGAGATCACGCCGTCCTTGAGCGGGCGGACGGCTCGGACGTGCCCGGGGGTTCGTCCGAGCATCTCCTTGGCGCGGGTGCCGGCGGCGATCAGCTTGCCGGTGCCGGCCTCGACGGCCACCACGGAGGGCTCGTCGAGCACGACCCCCTTGCCACGCTCCCAGATCAGGGTGTTGGCGGTCCCGAGGTCGATGGCGAGGTCACGGCCCAGCGACCATCCCGACGACGAACCACTCACGCCGCGATGTTACGCGGCGTCGACGAGCACACTGGGGTGCCGCGCCGGGTGCTCGGCGCGGGCCTTGTCCCGGCGCAGCGTGCGCCGCAGCTGCCACGCGGCATACACCGCCAGGGCGCTGATCGCCGCGTGCAGGCCGAGGAAGCCGGCGGACCAGCCGGCGCCGAGGAGCACCCCGGCCACGAGCGGCCCGGCGGCGGACAGGCCGGTCTGGAGGGCGTTGAACAGACCGAGGGTGGTCCCGACGTAGCCGGCCGGCGCGAGCTCGGCAGTGAGCGGGTTGAGGATCGGTGCGTACATCGTCTCGCCGACCCCGAACACCCCGAATGCGCCGACGAAGAGCCACGCGCCGCTGCCGGGGATGACCGAGCCGAGGGCCAGCAGGACCCAGCTGGTGAGCCAGACCGCGCCCACGACGACGAGCAGGTCGGCCGACGAGCGCCGAGCCGTGAACCGGACGACGATCATCTGCAGCCCGATGATGACCAGGCAGTTGACGGCCGAGGCCACCCCGATCGTCGACGGGCTGACGTCGAGGATCGTGAGGGCGTATGCCGGCAGGCCGGACTCGAACTGGGCGTAGAACCCGAGCGCGAGGGTCACGGTGACCAGGGCGGTCCAGCGCAGGGCCGGTCGGGCCCAGATCGCCCGGATCGCGTCGGTGCGGCTGACGCCGGGGGCCGGGAGCTCACCGAGGTCGCGGATCGCCGCCTCGTGCTCGGCGTCACGAGTGCCGCGCGTGCCACGTGCCGCGAGGGCGATGAGGAACGCCGACACGATGAACCCGGCAGCAGCCGTGAGGAACGCCGGACGCATGCCCTCGAGACGGTGCAGGTCGACGACGTAGCCGGCGGCGAAGGCGCCGATGGCCATGCCGAGCGCCTGCCCGGTGAACTGCCAGGCGAAGACCCGACGACGGTCCGAGCTGCCCGTCCAGCGAAGGGCGAGCAGGCTCTGGGCCGGGCCGGCGGCCGTCACGCCGATGCCGAAGACGGCCATGCCGGCGAGGAAGGCGTCGGGGGTCGAGGCCCAGACGAGGGCACCGACACCGACGGCCGCGACGACCTTGGCGACGACGGCGACGCGCACTGGCGAGTGCCGGTCCGCGAGACGACCACCGATGGGCGCGGCGACGAGAGCGCCGAGCGAGAAGAGGGTCGACGCCGCAGCGGCGACCAGGCTGCCCCACCCACGGGTGTCCGCGGCATACGCGTACTGGTAGGGCAGGACGGTGCCCCAGCCGAGCATGGCCAGGGACGAGGCGAGGATGAGCAGGCGGGTACGCATGAGAGTTCTGTTTCGCTTGAAGGTTCTAGTATTCGATATCTAAGAGTTCGAAATCGAAATCTTAGCATTGGAACGTCGGCGTGCCAGACTTCATTCCGTGACCGCCGACGCCACGGGCCAGCCGGGCGCGCGTGCCGAGTACCAGGCCGCCGTCGCGGCCTACGTCGCAGCCGGCGGCGAGGAGTCGGTGCAGCGCGTCATCACCGCCCTGTTCGGGCTGACCCGCAAGCTCGACCAGTGGTACAACCGGCAGCTCGCCGACCTGGACATCTCGCACGGCGAGTGGGCGGTGCTCGCGCACCTCGCGCGGAGCGAGGGGGTGGCCGTCACCCCGAGCCGGCTGGCCGATGTCACCGGCGTGGCCGCCTCCTCGATGACCCACCGCCTGGACCGGATGGCCGCGCGCCGGCTCATCGCCCGGGCGCCCGACCCCCGGAACCGGACCCGGGTGCTCGTCATCCTGACCGACGTGGGCTGGCGGGTCTTCGAGGCCGCGGTACGCCAGGCCGACATCGTCGAGTCGGACGTGCTGGCGGTCCTCAGTGCGCGTCAGCGCAAGCAGCTGGCCGCCCTGCTCGAGGTCGTCATCGCCGGGCTGGACGACCTCGACCCGAGCTGACGCCCGACGACGTATGCCGCCCGCTCACCGGGGCCGCGCGACCCTCAGAGCTGGAACCCCGAGCGGGAGCCGGGCGCGCGGCATACGGCATACGGTCAGAGCGCGGGGAACCAGATCGCGATCTCGCGGGCGGCCGACTCCGGGGAGTCCGAGCCGTGGACGATGTTCTTCTGGACCTTGGCGCCCCAGTCGCGGCCGAGGTCGCCACGGATCGAGCCGGGGGCCGCCTCGGTCGGGTTGGTCGCACCGGCGAGCGAGCGGAACCCCTTGATGCAGTCCTGGCCCTCGATGACGATCGCCGTGATCGGACCCGACGACATGAACTCGACGAGCGGCTCGTAGAACGGCTTGCCCTCGTGCTCGGCGTAGTGCGCGGCGAGCTGCTCACGGCTCGCGGACAGCACCGCCAGGGCGGCCAGGAGATAACCCTTGGCCTCGATCCGGCGGAGCACCTCACCGGTGAGGCCACGCTCGTAGCCGTCGGGCTTGACCAGGATGAGGGAGCGCTCGATGTCAGTCACGCGCCGAGCCTATCGAGCAGGCGCCGCCTCGGCAGCCCGGGCCTGCGCCTCGTCGATCCGGGTCCCCTGCACGAGGCACAGGACCCACAGCCCGGTGAAGATCAGACCGACGGCGACCATGAGCGGGACGATGGCGCCGGCCGCGAAGGTGCCGACCTGGACCAGCCAGCCGAGGGTCACCCCGAAGGGACGTCGCATCATCCCGGCGGCGAGGAACGACAACACGGCCAGACCCGTGCCGACCCACAGGAACGTCGACGCGGTGTCGTGCCCCTGGGCATCGGCCAGGGCCCGCGCGACGAGCGCCCCGAAGAAGATGACGATGCCCTGACCGGCCAGCACGGTCGCCAACATCCGCCAGGTGAACTTGCCCAGCGGACCGGTGAACCTCAGCCACGACACCGGACGATCGTATGCCGTGAGCGTGGCCGGCAGTGGCCCCCGGCGTGGGTGGAGGTATCTGGACGCGGCCGGGTGCGTCCAGATACCTCCACCCAAACCCTCCAGGCCCGGCTCAGGCGGAGGTGACGCCGAGCAGCATCCGGACCTCGGCGGCGGTGACGACCGATCCGGTGGCCACGACTCCCCCGCCGACGCCGCCCTCGTCGGCCAGCTCGGCCGCTCGGTCCAGGGCGTCCGGGAGCTCGTCGAGGACGTAGACCCGGTGCTCACCGAAGATCTCGCCGGCCAGCTGACCGAGCTCGACCGGCGGCATCGCACGCGAGGAGGTCGTCCGGGTCACGACGATCTCGTCGAGGACCGGCTCGAGGGTCTCGAGCATCTCGGTGGCGTCCTTGTCCTTGAGGATCGCGATGACGCCGACCAGCTTGCCGAAGGCGAACGACTCCCGCAGCGCGGCCGCGAGGGCCCGCGCGCCATGGGGGTTGTGGGCGGCATCGACGATGACGGTCGGACTGCGCCGGACGATCTCGAGCCGCCCCGGGCTGCTCGCACCCTCCAGCCCGGCTCGCAGCACGTCGGGATCCAGGGGCTGCTCGCCGCCACCGACGAACGCCTCCACGGCTGCGATCGCCAGCGCCGCGTTGTGGACCTGGTGGGTTCCGTGGAGCGGCAGGAAGAGGTCGTCGTATGCCGCGGCGAGACCGCGCACGGCGAACTGCTGGCCGCCGACCGCCACGTCCAGCCCCGTCACCCCGAAGTCGTTGCCCTCGAAGAGGATCCGCGCTCCAACCTCCTCGCTGCGGTCGATCAGGATCTGGGCGACCTCTGGCTCCTGGATCGCGCTGAGGGTGATCGCGTCGGCCTTGATGATCCCCGACTTCTCGGTCGCGATGTCCTCCCGCGTCGAGCCGAGGAAGTGGATGTGGTCGATGTCGATGGGGGTGACCACCGAGACGACACCGTCGGCGACGTTCGTCGCATCCCACGACCCGCCCATGCCGACCTCGACGACGGCGACGTCGACCGGGGCGTCGGCGAACGCGGCATACGCGAGGCAGACGAGGACCTCGAAGAAGGTCATCCGCGGCTGGCCCTCGGCGGCCGACCGCGCGTCGACGATCTCCACGAAGGGCGC
Organism: Intrasporangiaceae bacterium; assembly: GCA_021324575.1. GTDB lineage: Bacteria > Actinomycetota > Actinomycetes > Actinomycetales > Dermatophilaceae > Nostocoides. Next base: position 33,917 of record JAJPIW010000036.1, read on the forward strand.
GATGTCGTCGTATGCCGCGAGGAACTTCTCCGCGGCGATCGGCTCGCCGGCGATGGCGATCCGCTCGCGCATGGTGTGCAGGTGCGGTGAGGTGAACCGCCCGGTGGCCAGGCCCAGCTCGCGCAGGATCGACTCGATGATCCGGGTCGTCGACGTCTTGCCGTTGGTGCCGGTGAGGTGGATGACCGGGAAGCTCCGCTGTGGCTCGCCGAGCAGATCCATGACCGCCCGGACTCGGTCGAGCGACGGCTCGAGGTCGTGCTCGGGGGCGCGGGCAAGGATCGTGTCCTCGACCTCGCGGACGCGTTTCATGACCTCGAGGTTGCGCGCTGCTTCGCGCTGGGCTGTGTCGGGTGCTGGGCTCACGGGGTCGATTCTCCCGTATGCCGGGCAGCTCCCTGCACGCTGCGGGGTGCGACCTTGACCCGGCCTGCCTCTGCTCCGTTGCGCTCGGGTCGGGCAGGCAGTACGTTGACGGCGCCTCCGGCCAGGGCGACCGGGGGTCGCAAGGGGGTCGCCATGAAGCACAGACGCTATGACGTCGGCCGTGCTGTCGACGGGATCATCGATGTCAGCACCCCCTGAGCTGTCTGCCTCGCCACCGACGCGGCGGCGTCGGCGACCCAACGCTTGGCAGGTCGCTGCAGCGATGATCGTGTTGGTCGCCGTCGGCGCCGTTGGCTGGCGGCTGCTCCACCCGCCCGTCGGGCCGGCGACCCTGAGCAACATCGGCGGGCCGGGAGCTCGCTCGACCTCTGGCGGGCCCTTCGACGTGGGCGACATCTATGCGGCGGGTCCGGGCTGGCTCAGCAACACCGGTACCAGCGCCATCGACCACATCACGGTCCGGTTCCAGCCACCCCTGCACCTGCCCGAGTCAGGCACACCGGGCGCGGCGTACGCGGTCGACCAGCGCAACCCAGCGGGTGGCTGGGGGGCTGGACCGTGGTCAGCGGTGCTCGAGCAGTACGGCTCCACACTCATGCCGTTGGACACCGTCAGCCTGGCCCCCGGCCAGACCATCGGCCTCATCGTCCAGGTCCGCGCGGTCCGGCCTGGCGACACGATCTGGCCCGGCGTCGACGTCATCTACCGCTACCAGGGCCACATGTACACGGTCTCCAACTCCGCGGGACAACAGATCTGCGTCCCCAAGACGAACACGTGTGACCCTCGAACCCAGCGGGACGGTACCTACCCGGGGTAGGGAGCGGATGGTGGGGGTGGGGACCCCGAGGAACCGCTCCCTACGCGGGCGTAGGGAGGGGAACGTCAGATCTTCATGACCTTGATCCGGACCAGCTCGCCGTCACCGACAGTCGCCTCGACGACGTCGTCGCGCAACGGGAGGGCGTCGAGCTGCGGGGCGGAGCCGAACTGTGCCGCAAGGGTCTCGGCGATGATGAGGTCCTGGTGGGCGACAGTCGCCTCCCACACGGCCTGCGACCCGGTGATGGTCAGGGAGATCCGGTCGCTGACGTCGAGGCCGGCCTTCTTGCGGGCATCCTGGACGGCCCGGATGATGTCGCGGGCCAGACCCTCCCGGGCCAGCTCGGGCGTCACGAGGGTGTCGAGGACGACGAAGCCGCCACCCGCCAGCATCGCGGTGGCCCGGCTGGAGCCCTCGGCCTGGTCGACGACCGTCTCCAACGTGTACTCACCCTCGACCAGTGGCAACCCGCCGGAGGTCACGGTGCCGTCGTCGCCCACCGACCAGTCGCCGGACTTGGAGCCCTTGATCGCGGTCTGGACGTCCTTGCCGAGGCGCGGACCGGCGGCCCGGGCGTTGACGGTCAGCCGCTGGGAGATCCCGAAGTCCAGGGACGACGCGCCCGCGAGGTCGAGGAGCGACACCTGCTTGACGTTGACCTCGTCGGCGACGATCGCGGCATACGGCTGCAGGCCGCTCGCCCGGTCGCTCACGACGGTCAGGTCGGCCAGGGGCAGCCGGTTCCGAAGGCCCTGGGCCTTGCGCAGCGACGACGCGACCGAGCAGACCTCGCGGACCCGGTCCATCGCCGTCACGAGGTCGGGATCCGAGGGCAGGTCGGAGGCCTCGGGCCAGTCGGTGAGGTGCACCGATCGACCGCCGGTGAGGCCCCGCCAGATCTCCTCGGTGACGAGCGGGAGCAGCGGCGCAGCCACCCGGCATACGACCTCAAGAGCCGTGTACAGGGTGTCGAACGCCTGCTCCGCGCCCCCCGAGCCGGCACCCTCGGAGGTGCCGGTTCCGGTGTCCCAGAAGCGTTCCCGCGACCGGCGGATGTACCAGTTGGTGAGGACGTCGAGGAAGGTGCGGGTCGTCTCGCAGGCTCTGGCGATGTCGTAGCGGTCCTGCTGCTCGGTCGACTCCGCCACGTAGTCGTGCAGCTTGGCGAGCAGGTAGCGGTCGAGCGGGTCGCTCGAGCGCGTCGACCACTTGGCCTCATAGCCCGCTCCGCCGTTCATCGCGTTGGCGTAGAGGGAGAAGAAGTACCAGACGTTCCAGAGCGGCAGGAGGACCTGGCGGACGCCGTCGCGGATGCCCTGCTCGGTGACGATCAGGTTGCCACCGCGCAGGATCGGCGAGGACATGAGGAACCAGCGCATCGCGTCGGCCCCGTCCCGGTCGAACACCTCGCGCACGTCGGGGTAGTTCTTCAGCGACTTGGACATCTTCTGGCCGTCGCTGCCGAGGACGATGCCGTGGCAGATGACCGAGGAGAACGCCGGGCTGTCGAAGAGCGCCGTGGCCAGGATGTGCAGCATGTAGAACCAGCCGCGGGTCTGTCCGATGTACTCGACGATGAAGTCGGCCGGGAAGTGGTGCTCGAACCACTCGGCGTTCTCGAACGGGTAGTGGACCTGGGCGTAGGACATCGACCCGGAGTCGAACCACACGTCGAGGACGTCCTCGACCCGGCGCATCGTCGCGTTGCCGGACGGGTCGTCGGGGTTGGGCCGGGTGAGCCGGTCGATGAACGGCCGGTGCAGGTCCTTCTCGCCCGCCGGGTTGAGCGGGAGCTTGCCGAAGTCGCGCTCCAGCTCGGCGAACGAGCCGTAGACGTCGATCCGCGGGAAGCGCGGGTCGTCCGAGCGCCAGACGGGAACCGGACTGCCCCAGAACCGGTTTCGCGTGATCGACCAGTCGCGAGCGCCCTCGAGCCACTTGCCGAACTGACCGTCGCGGACGTGCTCGGGCACCCAGTTGATCTCGCGGTTGAGCTCACCCATCCGCGCCTTGAACTTGGTCACCTCGACGAACCAGCTGGACACCGCCATGTAGATGAGCGGCTCGCGGCAGCGCCAGCAGTGCGGGTAGGAGTGGGCGTAGCTGTCGCGGCGCACCAGCACGGTGCCGGGGGTGACCGCACCGTGGTCGCCCTGACCGCGGGTGGCCGCCTTGAGGTGGTCGATGATCAGGACGTTGGCGTCGAAGACGAGCAGGCCCTCGTAGTCGTCGACCGGGTGCATGAACTTGCCGTCGGTGCCGACCGGGACGACCGGCGCGATGCCCTCGCGGTCGGTCACGACCTTGTCCTCCTCACCGAAGGCGCCGGCGTTGTGGACCAGCCCGGTGCCGTCGGTCGTCGTGACGAAGTCGGCCTCGAAGACGCGGTGCGCGCGCGGGTGCCCGGCGTAGTAGGAGAACGGCGGCGTGTAGGAGCGACCCACGAGGTCGCGCCCCTTGAGCCGCTCCACGATCCGGCTCCCGGGGTCGGCCACGGCATCCCCGAGGAGGTCCTTCGCGTATGCCGCGAGCCTCGCCTCCGCGATGACGTAGCGCTCTGTGGTCCCGGTCGGCAGGTCCGACTCGACGACCACGTAGTCGATGTCGGGGCCAACCATCACGCCGAGGTTGGACGGCAGGGTCCACGGTGTCGTCGTCCAGATCAGTGCGTGCTCGCCGGTCTCCAGGCGAAACCCGACCGTGACGGCCGGGTCGTGGCGGATCTGGTAGACGTCGTCGTCCATCCGCAGTTCGTGGTTGGACAGCGGCGTCTGGTCGTTCCAGCAGTACGGCAGGACCCGGAAGCCCTCGTAGACCAGCCCCTTGTCGTAGAGCGACTTGAACGCCCAGATGACCGACTCCATGTAGTCGGGGTTGAGCGTCTTGTAGTCGTGGTCGAAGTCGACCCAGCGCGCCTGCCGGGTGACGTAGTCGCGCCACTCGTCGGTGTACTTCATGACCGACTCGCGGCACTTGGCGTTGAAGGTCTCGATCCCCAGCTCGAGGATCTCCTCCTTGGTCTTGATCCCGAGCTGGCTCATCGCCTCCAGCTCGGCGGGCAGCCCGTGGGTGTCCCAGCCGAACCGACGCTCCACCCGCCGCCCGCGCATCGTCTGGTAGCGCGGCACGACGTCCTTGACGTACCCGGTGAGCAGGTGGCCGTAGTGGGGCAGCCCGTTGGCGAAGGGGGGCCCGTCGTAGAAGACGAACTCGTTGTCGCCGTCCTTGCCCGCCGGTCGCGCGTCGACCGAGGCCTGGAAGGTCCCGTCGGCGGCCCAGTACTGCAGGACCTGCTCCTCCAGCCGGGGGAAGCGCGGGCTCGCGGGGATGCCGAACGCCGCGCCGGAGTGGTCGGAGTGGTCGGAGTGCCCGGCGTGCTCGGGTCCGGTCGTGGTCGCCTTCGGGTAGGCCATCGGTTCGCTTTCGGTGCGGTCGGGTCGGTCAGCTCGTGTCACACGAGGACGACAGGCAGACCCTGCCCGTATGCCGGCAGGTCGCGCACCGCGGTACCACCTCGCTTGCCGCAGCCGGACCCACCGAAGGTGAGCACCCGGCATACGACCGCTCTTGCCAAGGCTGTGACGGGCCCACCCGTCCGGTTCTAGTAGGGGCCCGAAGGTCCCGTTCTTCCGGAGGCTCGCCGCTGATGACGGCTCAGACGCCTGTGACCTCAGTGTACGGGCGAGCCGTCACCGTCGTCACACTGCCGTTGGGCAGGTCGTCCCAGTCCAGCTCGCGATGGGTGCGCCCGAGGAGCCAGGCACGAGCGACCCGGATCGTGTCGCCATGGCTCACCAGGACGAGGTGCCGTATGCCGGGACGCGGCGGCCGCAGCTCCCGGGTCAGGAAACGGCCGACCCTGATGTGGACGTCGGCGGTGCTCTCCCCGCCACCCCACCGGACCTCGCCGACGTGCTGGCCAGTCGGGGTTGGAACGGGTCGCAGGTCACGGGTCAGCCGACCTTCGAGGGTTCCCAGACTCTGCTCGCGCAGCGCCTCGTCGTGGCGGACCGGCAGCCGCAGCCGGGTGCCGACGACCGCCGCGGTCCGGGCGGCCCGGACGAGGTCGCTGCTCCACAGCTCCGTCGGCCCGGGGTCGGCGGCGAGCAGCGCGGCCAGGGTGTCGGCGGCGGCCCGGGCCTGCTCGCGGCCCAGGTCGGTGAGCGGCGGGTGGACGCTCTGGCCCTGGAGCCGGCGCTCGCGGTTCCACGTCGACTCGCCGTGCCGGACGAGGTGGACGTGGACGCTGGGCACGAGGTCAGGTTAGGCCGCCGGTAGGGTCGCCGCGTGGCTGGACTCTTGGTGACCGGGACGACCTCGGACGCGGGCAAGTCCCTCGTCGTCACCGGCCTGTGCCGGGCCTGGGCCCGCGCGGGTGTCCGGGTCGCCCCGTTCAAGAGCCAGAACATGTCGAACAACTCGATGGTCTGCACGGACGGGTCCGAGATCGGTCGCGCGCAGTACCTCCAGGCCGAGGCCGCCGGCGTCGAGGCGAACTGGAGGCACAACCCGGTGCTCCTCAAGCCCGGCTCGGACCGTCGCGCCTTCGTCGTCCTCCGCGGCCAGCCTGCGGGTGAGCTGGTCGCCGGTGAGTACGCGACCGGCCGCCGGCACCTCGCGCAGGCGGCGTTCGCGGCATACGAGGAGCTCTCCGGCACCGTCGACCTCGTCGTCTGCGAGGGGGCCGGCTCCCCGGCCGAGGTCAACCTCCGCGCCGGCGACTACGTCAACATGGGCCTGGCCCGACGGTTCGGGCTGCCGACCGTCGTCGTGGCCGACATCGACCGGGGCGGGGCGCTCGCGGCGCTCGTCGGGACGCACGCCCTGCTCGACGCGGCCGACCGGGCGCTGCTGCGTGGCTACGTCGTCAACAAGTTCCGTGGCGACGAGTCGGTCCTGGCGCCAGGTCTGGGTATCGTCACCGAACGGACCAGTATGCCGTGGCTCGGCACCCTCCCGTGGCTCGACGACGTCTGGCTGGACTCCGAGGACGCCCTGTCGGTCGGGCGCTGGACCACCACCGACGTTGGCGCCGACGAGACCCTCACCGTCGCCGTCGTCCGCTTCCCCCGTGCCTCCAACGCCACCGACGTCGACGCCCTGGCCGCCGAGCCGGGCCTGGAGGTCCGGGTCACGACCGACGGTTCCGTATGCCGCGACGCCGACCTGCTCGTCCTGCCGGGCTCCCGCGCGACGGTGTCGGACCTGGCCTGGCTGCGCAGTCGTGGGCTGGCCGCGGTGGTGGCTGAACGAGTCAGCGGCGGCCGGCCGGTGCTGGGGA
>JAJPIW010000090.1 GCA_021324575.1 Intrasporangiaceae bacterium
ATCCGTTGGATCGCCAGATCGGCCATCACCTGTCCCCGAGTCCGGCCGGCGACCGGCTGACACCCGTGCCCACCCACGACTGCGTCGGCGTCCCGCCCCAGGGCGGCGAACGCCCCGACCGTCTCCGCCAGCGGGGCCAGGATGCTCAGGTAGGCCATCCCGTCCGGCGCCGGCCGGACGGTGACCCGCCGGGACCGGGCTGCGGCCGCCATCCGCTTGACCACCGAGGCCGCGTCCAGCTGCGCCGCGACCCGCCGCGCCGCGGCGCCGGCACTCTTGGGGCCGAGCTTGGGCAGCACCGGCGCCAACCGGGTGTCCGCGATCTGACGGTCTTCCCGAGTCAGCGCCGCCGTGCCCTGCACGACCTTCGTGGCTACCCACTCACTGACCAGCCCCTGGGTGAGCAGCCCGTGCAGCAACGGCATCTCCAGCACCAGCGCCTTGGCCAACCCCAGGTGCTGGTCTCCCCGGGTCGGGGACTCCCGCCGCGCCAACGCGACCATCTCGGCCACCCCACGGCCCTCCCTGCGCCGCGACGGCGACGGGTCAGACTCCGCCGTCGCCTCGTCCGGGCTCACCTGAACAGGTTTGGGGTCGTCGGCGTGCCCGGCCCGGTGTGAGGCGTCGAACGCCACCGTCACCCGAGCCTGCGCCGCCCCCGAGGCTGCCTTCAGCTCCTCCAACGCACCGATCGCCGCCAACCGGTCCGCGTCCGAACACTCCGCTCCGTCCATCCCCGCCAGCTCGGACAAGAAGGCACGCACCCGCTCCGCCGGCGTCTGGACAACTGACGGCGGCGGCGCGATCGACGTGATCCCCTCCATACCTCAATTAGAACACCTGTCGGAACCCGGCACAAGCCCCAAAAGCAACCAATTCCGTTTGGTGCCAGAGAGTTTCATGAAGCCGGGCCATCCTGACTATCCCCTTTGGGCCGGTCCTCGCCGCACCGAACCGATTCGCGCCACCACCTCCGGGAGAGGGGCACACTGGACCCATGACTGCCGAACCCGTCCCCCCCGCCGGTGAGCAGGATGGCGACGGGACCGTCCAATGCTGGTGCTGCGGAGCGGACGACCTCCCGGACCGGATGGTTCACCTCGGCAACCACCCCGAGGTCCATCTCTGCCTCCGGTGCGCCCACTTCGTGCACCAGCGGGCGTCGGCGATCGAGGACGAAGGTCGATCCGGTCCCGCCGTTCGCGCCCGGCAGATCTTGCGCGCCGCACGGGAAGAGGTCGTGCGCCGCGGTTGGCACCGGAACCGGTTCATCGGTGGCCGGCTCCGCTGGCTGGGCAAGCACCTCCCTTAGCCGTCGGTGACCGAGGGCAGACTGGGGTCATGCCTGCCGAGCGCGCCCGATGGGTGTTGCACGTCGACCTCGACCAGTTCATCGCTGCGGTCGAGATCCGGCGCCGCCCCGAGCTGGCCGGCATACCGCTCATCGTCGGGGGGCGGGGAGACCCGACCGAGCGAGCGGTCGTCTCCACCGCCAGCTATGAGGCGCGTGAGTTCGGGGTCGGATCCGGTATGCCGCTCCGTCTGGCCGCCCGCAAGTGCCCCCAGGCGGTGATCCTGCCGGTCGACGGTCAGGCATACGACGCAGCCTCGGTCGAGGTGATGACCGCCCTGCGCAGTCTCGGGAACGTCGTGGAGGTCCTCGGTTGGGACGAGGCGTTCCTCGGCGTCGAGGTCGACGACCCGGAGGCGTATGCCGCGCGGGTGCGGGCGACCGTCCTGGGCGCCACCGGGCTGCACTGTTCGGTCGGGATCGGTGACAACAAGGTGCGAGCCAAGATCGCGACCGGGTTCGGAAAGCCGCGCGGGGTCTTCCGCCTGACCCAGCAGAACTGGTTTGAGGTGATGGGGGAGCGGCCGACGATCGACCTGTGGGGGGTGGGTTCGAAGGTGTCGCAGCGTCTGGCGAGACACAACGTCCACACCGTCCGCGAGCTCGCGACCGCGGACCCGAGTGTTCTCGTCGGGGAGTTCGGGCCCCGGATGGGCGAGTGGTACGGCCAGCTCGGCAGGGGGCTGGGGTCGCGCACGGTCGACGACACGCCCTGGGTGGCCCGTGGGCACAGCCGCGAGACGACGTTCCAGCAGAACCTCACGACACCCGAGCAGGTGCGCGACGCCGTGTCGACGCTGACCGACCAGGTCATGGAAGACGTTGCGGCAGAAGGCCGCCCGGTCATCCGGCTGACGCTCAAGGTGCGCTACGCGCCGTTCTTCACCAAGACGTTCTCCCGCACCCTGCCGGCCGCCACCGACGACCGCGAGGTGGTCCGGGAGGCGGCGCTCGTCCTCGCCGGCAAGCTCGAGCAGGACCGCGAGGTCCGTCTGCTCGGTCTGCGAGCCGAGATGACCATGCCGGAGCCGGACACGGCCGAGCGCACCCCGATCCGCGGCCGACTGTGACCGGCAGAATGTGACCATGGTCGACAGGCAACGCGAGCGGGGTCCCGAGCACTGGGACGAGCGGTATGCCGCGCACGCCCAGGGGGTGCACGACGGCCGGGGCCACCACGCCCACGGACCGAGCCCGGAGCTCGTCGCGACCCTCCAGGGCGTCGACCCCGGACAGGCACTCGACCTGGGGGCAGGGAGCGGGCGGCACGCGCTCTGGCTGGCCGAGCAGGGCTGGCAGGTCACCGCTGTCGACTTCTCGGTCAGGGGGATCGACCTGGGCCGGGCAGCGGCCGACGCGGCCGGCCCGGAGGTGAGCGACCGGGTCGACTGGGTCGTCGCCGACGCGACGACGTGGGCACCGTCCCCAGGCACGGCATACGACCTCGTCTTCTTGACGTACTTCCACGTCGACGCCGACGTCGTCCGGCGGCTCGGGACCTGGCTTGCCCCCGGTGGCCGGCTCGTCGTCATCGGGCACGGGCTGCGCAACCTCACCGACGGGGTCGGCGGGCCGCGCGACCCGAGCATCCTCAACACGCCGGAGTCGTTGCGCGACAGGGCCGCCGGGCTCGACGTCGAGCGCTGTGAGGAGGTCGTCCGACACGACGAGCACGGCGACCAGATCGACGTCGTGCTCGTGGCCCGCGCGCCACAGCGATGGCCGGCTCAGGACTGACCCGACTCCAGGTCCAGGAGGTACTCCTTGGCGGCCAGCCCACCGGCATACCCCGTGAGCGACCCACTCGAGGCGACGATGCGGTGGCAGGGGAGGACGACGCAGAGCGGGTTCGCCCCGAGCGCTGCCCCCACCGCGCGGGAGGCCGAGGGTCGGTCGATGGCCTTCGCCAGCTCGCCATAGGTTGCCCGCTCGCCGTAGCCGACGCGCAACGGAAGCCGCCCGAGGACGGTGTGCTGGAACGACGTCGCGAGAGCCAGGTCGACCGGCGAGGAGAACGACCGAAGTCGTCCCGCGAGGAAGTCGTCGAGCTCGCGCCGGGCCACGTCCAGTGCCCCGGGGTGTCGAAGCACCCGGGGTGAGACCGAACGGGCCAGTCGGTCGAGCCACCGGTCCTCCTCGGTCGCAGTGGGCACGAAGACCGACGCCACCAGCGCGCCGGACTCGTTGCGGGCCAACAGCATTCGCCCGATCGGGGTGTCGTCCACGGCATACGAGACATCAGTGACGGGCAGGACGGGCGGTCGGAGCGGCGGGTCGAACGTGGCGAGGGATTCCAGGACGCTGTCGGTCATGGCTGGTCCTTCCGAAGGGTGGCGAGGGCATCGCTCACGAGGCGGCGGCTCATGGCGGGGGTCGTCCCGAGGGCGGTGGCGATGGTGTGGTGGTCGAGGTCCGCGACGTACTTGAGGAGGACCGCCTCCCGCTGGCGGGCGGGCAGGGCACCGACCCGGGCCCAGAGCGGCCCGTCGGTCAGACCGCTCTCAGGCCCCGGCACGGCGGGGGCCTCCGCGAGCGACGGTGGGTCCGAGTGCGGGATCGCGGAGCGGGCGCGGCGGCGGTGGACGTCCATCGCGCACCGGTGGGTGATCGTGAGCAGCCACCCGCGCAGGTTGGTCGCCGAACGCAACGAGGGGTATGCCGCGAGCGCCTGGACCCAGGCCTGCTGGGCCACGTCGTCACCGTCGACCGGACCGGCGAGGGCATGGGCCAGCCGGGCGACGTCGCGCCAGTGGTCGTCCACGAGGCGCTGGAAGGGTGGCAGCTGCACGGTCATGGAACGCGGGGGCCTCGAGGGGTGTGAGTCGGGCAGAGAGCCTGATCGTCCCACCCGGTCCGGTGCGGCAGGATGTGCGTCGTGTCCGAGTCGGCGTCAGCCCCCACACGCACCCGTCCCCTCGTCTTCGCCCACCGTGGGGCGAGCGCGGAGGAACCGGAGCACACGCTCGCGGCATACGAGAAGGGGATCGCCCAGGGCGCCGACGGCGTCGAATGCGACGTGCGGCTGACGGCCGACCAGCACCTCGTCTGCGTCCACGACCGCAAGGTCGACCGGACCTCCAACGGCAAGGGGGTGGTGGCGGCCCTCGAGCTGGCCCAGCTGGAGCAGCTCGACTGGGGGTCGTGGAAGCTCAGTGATGCCGACAAGGGCGAGGGCCCCGACCGCAACCGCAACCAGCTGCTCACCCTCAACTCACTGCTCACGACGGTGACCACCGTCGAGCGTCCGCTCATCACCCTCATCGAGACCAAGCACCCGAGCCGCCACGCGGGCAAGGTCGAGAAGGCCGTCGCGGAGAGCCTGGACCGGTTCGGGTTCACCGGGCCGGAGGGCGTCGGGCCCGGTGGACACTGTGCCCGGGTCATGTCGTTCAGCCACCTGGCGCTCCAGCGGATGCGGGTCCTCGACAAGGGCGTGGGTCTGGTCTATCTCGTCGAGTACGTCCCGGTCTGGCTGCGCGACGGGTCACTCCCCAAAGGTGTCCAGACCCTCGGCCTGGACGTCCGGCTGATCCGCAAGACGACGAAGATCGTTGCCCGCCAGCAGGCACGAGGACACGAAGTTTTCGCGTGGACGGTCGACTCCGCGGACGATGTCCGGCGCTGCCTCGACCTCGGGGTGGACGCGATCATCACCAACCGCCCCAAATTCGTGCTGGAAGAACTAGCTAGAAATGGCTAGGCTCGCATAGTTCTTTGGAGTCAGACGAGGGCGGGTCATGGCGTCAGCGGGAAATGCAGGGAAAATGGTGACGACATTGCGGGGCCCCGAGCTCGACGAGTTCGGTGGCGCCATCGGTGAGGGAGCGGTACGGACCATCCGGGCGCCGTGGCGGGCGGCGTCGGTGGCGCGGGTCCGCAGGGCGATCGTCGCCGACCTGATGGCAAGGGACCTGCCGCAGGATCTGGTCTACGAGGCCGAGATCGTCGCCTCCGAGCTGGTGAGCAACGCCATCCGGCACGCCCGGCCGCTCGCTGACGGCACGGTCCGGGTCCGCTGGAAGGTCAAGGGCGAGGCCGTCGAGGTCGAGGTGACCGACGCCGGCGGTGAGACCCCGCCGCGCCCGGCCCCGCGGGTGCTGTGGGCCACAAGCGGTCGCGGACTGCGCATCGTCCGCAGCGTGGCGCACGAGTGGGGGGTCGCCGACGACAAGGGCAACGTCACGGTGTGGGCCGCCCTCGGCGGCCCGAGCCGCCGCCGCGGCAACTGACCCAGAGGTCTCCCGTCGGTAGGGTTGCCGCATGGGCAAGGCATCGCGTCGACTCAAGGACGCCACCACCAACGGGTCGACGCGGCGGACCAAGGCGGTGCCCTTCGTGCGGCGTCCCTTCGAGGGACTGGCCGCCGAGACCGAGTGGGTCGCCCTGCGCGAGATCCTGCCGGCGGCGACAGCCACGGTGACCTGGGCTGACGGCGCGGCGCCGGACGGCGCTCCGGCCGAGGCGACCCTCGCCACCGTCCTCCCGCTGGCCTGGCCGGGGCTGCACCGCGGCGACGGCACGGTCCTGGTCGGGATGCAGTCCGGCAGCTCCAGCGGTGACGCCTCCCGCGACCTGGCCGCCCAGCTCCTCGCGGCCGCCTCCGCCGAGCCCGGCACGCCCGTGCCGCAGGTGCCCGCGCCGACCGGTGACAGCCCCCGCCTGCAGGACGTCCTCGTCGACGAGCCCTTCCTGGCCAGCGTCCACGAGGGCTTCGACTTCTGGGTCGGTGAGCAGGAGCTGGAGGGCGACGCCAAGGACTCCCTCCTTCGAGCCAACGAGTCGGTCGTCCCGACCACGCGGATGGCGGCGCTGCCGTCGGCGTTCTGGGTCCGGATCGGCGAGCGCACCCACATCCGGCTCGTCCTCGGCGACGACGAGGACGCCGCCACTGACGCCCTCGCCCGGCTGCACGCCGCCGGCGACGACGCTCTCGGCGGCTCCACGAGACTGCTCGGCGCGTTCCGCGCCTGTGGACTGCTCGTCCCGGTCTGGGACCTCGACCCCGAGCTCGAGGCCGCGGCATACGAGGACGAGCTCATGGCCTGGGGGACCCGGTATGCCGTGGCGCTGGCTTCCGGTGCGTCGCTCACCGCCGACGAGCGCCGGGCCAGGTCGGGTCTGCTCTCCCGGCAGGTGACCCTCCGCTGAGCGGGGCCGTGACGATGACCGAGCACACCTCGAGGCAACGGATCGGCGTCGCCGCTGTCATCCCGGCCAAGGACGAGGCCGAGCGGATCGGCGCGACCATCGCCGGGCTCCAGCACCTCGACGGGATCGACCTCGTCGTCGTCGTCGACGACGGGAGCAGCGACGACACCGGCGCGGTCGCCGAGGCGGCCGGGGCGATCGTCGTCCGGCACGCGCGCAACCAGGGCAAGGCGGCCGCGATGGCGACCGGTGCCCGACGGGTCGCCGAGGAGGAGGCGACGAGCGGGGGCGGCCCGGTGGACCGGCCGCTGCTCTTCGTCGACGCCGACCTCGCCGACACGGCCCGGAACCTCGGCGTACTCATCCCGCCCGTCGTGACCGGCCAGGCCGACATGACCATCGCGATCCTGCCGCCGCAGGAGGGCTCGGCCGGCGGCCGCGGGCTGGTCGTCAAGCTGTCGCGGGACGGGATCGCCGAGCTGACCGGTTGGCAGGCCACCCAGCCGCTCTCCGGCATGCGCTGCATCACCCGGGCCGCCTTCGAGGCCGCCGCGCCGCTGGCCCGTGGGTGGGGCGTCGAGACCGGCCTCACCATCGACGTCCTGCGGGCCGGGCTGGCCGTGCGCGAGGTGCCCTGCGAGCTCCAGCACCGGGTGAGCGGCAGCGACTGGCGCGGGCAGCTGCACCGGGCGGCGCAGTACCGCGACGTCTGGCTGGCCCTCCGTGCGCGTCGCCGCCGTGACCGCAGCTGAGCCGTCCGGCACCGTCGGCCGCGCTGTCGGCCCTGCTGTCGGCCGCGCTGTCGGCCCTGCTGCCGGTCCCGCTGGCCACCGGACGGCGTGGGTGCTCCTCGCGCTGTCGTTCGTCCTGCTCTCCGTCGTCGGCGTCACCGGACCCAATGCCGCCAGCCCCGACCTCGGCCCGCGCGGGTGGGCGCCCGGGTCGCTTCCGGGCCACCTGTCCCCGGCCGTCACTGCGACCCTGCTCACCGCGGCATACGTCGTCGGCGGACTCGGCGCAATCGCAGGCCTGCGTTCCAGAGTCGTTGTCCCACAAGGCATCTGGCTCACCGCTGTGCTCGCCGTCGTGGGTCTGGTCACCGCGCCGTTCGGCTCGGCCGACCACCTCAACTACGCGGCCTACGGGCGGATCCTCCTCCAGGGCGGCGACCCGTATGCCGTGTCGCCGATCGGCTGGCACGGCGGCCACGACCCGATCACCTCCCACGTCGAGGCGCCGTGGACGACGACGCCCAGCGTCTACGGGCCGGTCGCGACGGTCCTCCAGTGGCTCGCCGCGGCGGGCGGCGGCGACAACCTGCGCCAGGTGGTGTGGCTCTGGCAGGTCGTCGTCGTCCTCACCTGGCTCGGGTGCCGCTGGCTGCTCCTGCGCCTCGCGACCGACCGGTCCCGCGTCGACCTGCTCTGGACGCTCAACCCGATCGTCTTCGGCGCCGGGGTGCTCGGCGCGCACGTCGACGTGGTCGCCACCGCCGCCGCGCTGCTCGCGATCTGGCTGGCCCGGGACCATCCGCTGCTCGCTGGCGGTGCCGTCGGTCTCGCGGTCTGCACGAAAGTCACGTATGCCGTCGTCGGGCTGGCCGTCGTCATCGCCTGGCTGCGGTTCAGGAGGAGCACCGTCACCCGCCGGATCGTCGCCCTCGCCATCGGTGCTCTCGTCGTCGCGGTCCCACTCCATCTGGCCTTCGGGCTGCAGGTCTACGACCAGCTCGGGAAGGCCCGCCGGTCGGTCTCGCTCGCGACCCCGTGGCGGCTGCTCGTGGAGGTGTTGACCGGCCCGCTCTCGTCGGCCACCGTCCGCAACCTGGTCTTCGCCCTGGCCGCCGTCGCAACCCTGGTCCTCGTGGGTCTGCTCGCCCACCTCACCCGGAGCCTTGCGCCGAAGTCCGCCACGGGAGAGGCGATGCGATGGACCTTCGTCCTCGGCACGGCATACGCGCTCGCCGCTCCCTACTCCCTGCCCTGGTACGACCAGCTCGCCTGGGCGACGCTCCCGGCACTCGCGGCCAGCCGCCTCGACCTCGTCCTCCTCGGTCGGGCCGTCGTCATGGCGGTCGCGTACGTGCCGGGCCGGGTGTCGGGGATGACCCCGACGGTCGAGCGAGTCACCCTGGGCTTCCGGCGGCACATCGCCCCGTATGCCGGCCTGCTGGCCTGGGCGGCGATCGGCACCCTTGCGCGCGGTCAGCGCGCGCGGCGCTCCGACCGGCGCGGCTGAGCCTGGCGGGTCTCGTCCTCCAGGGTCCGCACCGACGTCGCGATGATGAACGGGACGGCGATGGTCGCGCCGACGGCCGGGATGGCGACGCCGGAGTCGTTGACGAGGAAGCCGATGGTGAGCATGACGAGCACGGCGATCAGTCCGGCCCGCAGCACCGGTGCCCGGTCGAAGGACCGCTGCAGCGCGCGCGAGCCCCACGACGTCGGGCGCGCCATGACGTAGATGACGAAGACGAGCGCGACCGGGACGAGCAGGGTCAGCCGGTAGTTGCCGAAGAGCAGGCCGAGGTTCTGCTGGAGCTTGCGGATGATGATGTCCATCGCGCCGCCGTCGATGATCGACTGGAAGAACCGGCCGAGGTGGCTGCGGGAGGCCTCCGGGCGCAGCCAGTCGAGGAACGACACGAGCAGGAAGGCCCCGACGGTCGCCGCCGCGAGAACGGCCGCCCGCCGCCAGGTGATGGCGATGCCGAGCAGGCTGAGCACGAGGTAGACGGTCGCCGGGCCGAGGGCTGGTGGGCCGCCGCCGTCGGCTCCCCACATCGGGGCTCCGTCGACGAGGATCGCGACGCCGCCGATGACGGCGGCCGCGACGGCGGCCATCCGCGGGCGCCTGGCGAGGACGAACCGGTTGGCCGCGACCGTCGCGAGGAGCAGCGCCGAGGTGGCGAAGAGCGAGAACTCGACGTTGCCGAGGCCGTAGTAGCGCCCGCCGATGACCGGCTGGAGCCCCATCAGCGAGGAGAGCTGCAGCCGCGACCCGGTCATGACGTCGATGCCGAGGACGAGCATCGTCGTCGTCGTCACGACGACCATCGGGCCGAACAGCCGGCGGCGCCACGGGCCCAGCAGGGCGACCGCGCTGATCAGGGCGACGAAGAGGGCGACCGACGCGACGATGGCGAGCATCGGGCTGGCGAACCGCCACCACGGCAGGAGGTTGGCGAGGAAGGTCGCCGCCGGGATGGACGCGGCGACGACGGCGACGATCCGGGTCAGCCGCAGCGAACGCAGCCGGGTCCGTGGCGAGCCGATCTTGCCGCGCCAGAACAGCGCGACGAGCGCATAGATGATGAGCTGGGAGTAGACGACCCCGTTGAAGAACGGCGGTACGAGCGAGTGCACCTCGTGGCTCGCCTGGTCGTAGTCGACGAGGTCGCGCAGCCGGTCCATCGCCAGGTCCACCGAGTTGTTCGCCGCCGGGTTGCGGCCGAGCGTCGCGCCGCCGAGCGAGTCCGGGACGGGCAGTCCGGTGAGGGAGAGGACCGTGGTGGTGACGTCCTGGAGCTGGATCAGCCCGGGCTGTCGCGTGCTCGGGGAGGAGAGCGTGCCGGGACCGTATGCCGGTCCCTTGGCGACCGCGAGCCGCAGCCGCTCGCTCTGGCCGGCGTCGGACAGGCTGGCGACGAGGACATTGGCGCCGTTGGGAGCCGCCGCGGCGACGGCCGCGATCTTCTCGTCGATGGCGGCGACCTGGTCGGCCTTGGTCGCGGTCGGGGCGGTCTCGCCCGTCGCCACGTCGGTGGGGTCGCGGACCTCGCCGACATCGACCAGCGTGATCGGGCAGGTGGCCAGGTCGGCCGTGAGGGAGTCCTCCGCGAACTCGGTGTAGTGGGCGACGGCCCCCTTGCCGGTGGCTGCCGCCACGCCGGCGCCGGGACCGATCGCCTGGACGCAGGTACCGGCCGTGGCAGCCTCGTCACCGAGCAGCCCCAGCCGGGAGTCGAAGTGGTTGCCCGCGTTGGTCGTCAGGTAGGTCGACCAGCCCTGCACCTCTCCGTCGACCGTCTTGGCGATCGGCGCGCACGGCTGGTTCTGCGCGCGGTCCGCTGCGCCGCCCGGACCCGGCCCCGCGGCACGGGCTCCAGACCCGAGGCCGAGCCAGCCGTCGATCGGGCAGGTGTTGGTGAAGACCGACCGGATCGTCATGGCGGCGCTCGACCCGTCGCGCAGGAACGACCAGAGCGCCGGCGTCCGGGTCTGCGACACGTCGGACCAGGTGAGGCCACCGGTGCCGATGACGATGACCGAACCGTGCGGGGTCGTGGCGGCCGGCCGTGCGGCATACGCGCTCGTGACACCGAGCACCGTGAACAGCAGCCCCAGCAGCACCGCGACCACGGCGGAGCGGGGCGTCGAGGGTGGGCGGCTCACCGGTACAGGCTACGGTCCCGCGGACACGGCAGAATGCCGTGGTGACCCCCGCCCCGCCGCTGCGAGACGCCGCCACCCGGCATACCGCCCCGACGTGGCGGATGTGGCTGCTCGCGGCGGTCGTCATCCTCATCGGGTCGCTGCCGGTGGTGCTGCGCTACCTCGTGTTCTGGCCGCTGGACCAGTGGCAGGTCGACGTCGAGGTCTACCGGCAGGCGGGGCAGTCGATCCTCGTCGGGAGGCCGATCTATGCCGCCATGACCGAGTCACCGCAGCTGCTGCCGTCGACCTATCCGCCGTTCGCCGCGATCCTCGCGATACCGTTGGCGCTGTTGCCGTTCGGCGCGATCGGGTGGATCTGGACGGCCCTGCAGATCGCCGCGACGGCCGGCATCGTCTGGTATGCCGCGTACCGGCTCATCCACCGCGCCGGCGCCCGAGTGCCGCTGCTGCTCGCCGCGCTCACCGTCCCGATGCTGTGGCTGCACCCGGTGTCCGACGGGATCCGCTTCGGGCAGGTCAACGCGTTCATCGTGCTCGCCTGCCTCATGGACCTCCGGAAGCCACGGCCCCGGCTGCTGCGCGGCATACCGGAGGGTGTCCTCGTCGGGCTCGCGACCGCGATCAAGCTCACGCCCGGTGTCTTCGTCGTCCACTACCTCGTGACGCGACGGTGGCGGATGGCGGCGATGGCGGTCGGGTCGGCGGCGGTCGTCACGGTGCTGGCCTGGTTCGTGCTGCCGGAGGACTCGTTCGCGTTCTGGGGCGGGGCGCTGTCCGACCCGACCCGTCTCGGCCCGAACGGCGGCACGTCCAACCAGAGCATCCGGGGCCTGCTCATGCGGGTCGGGCCGTCCGGGGTCGCCGGGACCTTGCTGTGGCTCGTGCTCGCGGGGGTCGTCGCGGTGCTCGGGTTCTGGCTGTCGCGGCGGATGTATCTCCTCGGCGACTCGATCGGGGAGGTCGCGGTCGTCGG
Source organism: Intrasporangiaceae bacterium (assembly GCA_021324575.1). Taxonomy (GTDB): domain Bacteria; phylum Actinomycetota; class Actinomycetes; order Actinomycetales; family Dermatophilaceae; genus Nostocoides. The sequence goes on from JAJPIW010000090.1 coordinate 11,870, forward strand.
GCTGGTGGCCAACCTCGTCTCACCGGTCTCGTGGATCCACCACTTCCACTGGATCGTGGTGGCGATCTTCGCCCTGCTCGGCCCGGACCCGCGACGGGACCGTCGCCGGCTCGTCGCCGGGCTGGTCATCACCGGTTGGTTCCTCTGCCGGCTCCCGTGGTGGGGGGTCGCCTGGGTCGCCCACCGCGTCCCGCCCGAGCTCGTGGGGAGGATCCTGCAGAACAGCGACACGTATGCCGCGGTCGTCACCCTGGTCCTGCTCTGGTGGGTCGCCCGGCCGCGCCACGTCACCCCGTGACGATCTGACCCAATTGTTCCGGCAGTCACGCGACCCGATCGCCGTGGCGGACACGGAAATGCTGCCGCCACCGATCGTCCAAGCGGGTCGGCACGGTTATCCCGTGGTTCGCCAGCACTTGTGCACACCGCTGGAGGGTCAGATCAGGCGTGAGGAAGAGGTCGTCGGAGTCGACCAACTCGAATGTCCACCCCTTGTGTTCGGACAAGAACCCTCGGCGCTCGCTGTCGTGTGCAGCGGGGCCGGGCGCGAGATGCCACCGCCCGTCGTACTCGAAGGCCAATCGCTGTTCCGGGAAGGCGAGCTCGATTCGGTGCGTGATGCGGTCACCCTCGCGGATGATGTGGTTGACGACCGGCTCTGGAAGTCCGCCCAGGACGAACAACATCCGGAGCTTGGACTCGGGAACCGAGTCGACGCCTTCCCGCAGGAACGTCGCGGCATCGCGCGCCATGGATCGGCCCTGTCCGGTCCAGTTCTCCGCGAAGGTCCGAATATCGCCCGGTGAGGTCCAGCGCCCCGGCTTCACGAGCTGGTCTCCCAGCCCGACGAGGTCGAGGAAGGTCAGGTGCCTCGTCAGATGGACGAAGGTCTGCTCCGGCGTCGTCGTGCGCAGCCCGTAGCGCTTCACCGTCGCGAAGTCGGACCGAAAGCGATGCAGCCGTATGCCGTGGACGCGCGACTGTCGGATGTCGCGGCGGTAGGCAAAGTGGATCTCGGTGTCGTCGGGCACGAGCCCTCCCCAGAATCGGGCGGCCGTCTGGTGGCTGACCACACCACCTGACGGAACCAGCAGGGCCGCCCCTCGCGCACGGAGAAGGAGGTCATCCTCACCGCCGACCGCCACGTGGACTCCCGGAAACACTCGTCGAAAGTCGGGACCGGCCAGTTGACGGGCCGTCATTCCGGCAGCCAAGGCAGCGCCGTAGGTGAAGGGCTGGCTCGGGTCGTCGAACATGACCTGACTGTGGCAGAGAAGCTCCGATGCCCCGGCGGGTTATCCACAGGGCCGAATCATCCTTGTGACTGCCGGAACAACTGGGTCACTTTGTCACGAGGTGGGGCGTGACTGCCGGAACAATTGGGTCAGATCGTGACGCGCTAGAAGACGCCCGCGATCTGTAGCGCGGTGAGCGCCGCCAGGACGAGGCAGACGACGCCACCGACCCGGCGAATGAGCGCGAGCGGGATCCGGGTCAGCAGCGCCCGCCCGAGGACGGCGGCCAGCCCGGACACGGCGGCCAGGGCGAGGAACGCGCCGACGAACACCGACACCGGGTCGTGGTAGCGCAGCACGAGCGACGCCGTGAGGATCTGGGACAGGTCGCCCCACTCGGCGAGGAAGAGGATCCCGAAGCAGAGCGTGACGACGTGCCAGCCCTTGGCCTCTCGGTTGGACCGCTCGCCGAACTCCTCCTCGGCCTCGGCCTCCTCGGCCTTGGCCTTGGCCGCGCCGCGCAACAGGACGAACCCGCCGATGACGAACGTGACGCAGGCGAAGATCTCCACCGGCGTCCGCGGCAGCCGGGCGAGGACACCGCCGAGCGTCACCGCCACGACCGTCTGGACGAGGAAGGCGAGGCACACGCCGATCCACACGAGGAGCGGCCGGAAGCGCGTCGACATGACGAGGGTCGCCACGAACGTCTTGTCCGGCAGCTCGATGACGAAGATCGAGGCGAACGCGATGGCTGCGGTGGCGAGGTCGAAGGTCATGTCCCGCACGACCCTACGACGTGCCCGGAATAGGCTGCACGGCATGTCAGCCGTGGAGGTCGCCGCCCTCGTGGGCATCGGCATCCTCGCCCTCGCCGTGGTCGGGCTGGCCGTCCGGGTGGCGGCGCTGGGTCGGGAGGTCCACAGGCTGCGCTCCGACCGGCCGGTCGGTGCAGGCGACCTCTCCGCCCTGCGGTCCGACCTGGCCCAGGCCCTCCGGCACGTCGCCGTGGTCCGCTATGACGCCTTCGGCGACATGGGCGGGCGGCTCTCGTTCAGCGCCGCACTCATCGACGACCACGGCGACGGCGTCGTCCTCTCCTCGATCCACGCCCGCGGCGAGTCCCGCACCTACGCCAAGGGGATCGTCGGGGGCACGAGCGACGTCACCCTCACGCCCGAGGAGCAGCAGGCGCTCGCGGCGGCCCGGACCGGCAAGCGCAGGTCCTGACCTTCGATCCCGTATGCCGTCCGCTCGGCAAACCCGATCGCGTCGCCGTTCCGCGGTCTGGAAGGCTGGTGGGCATGACGCACTACGGCTACTTCGGCCCGGCCGGAACGTTCACCGAGATGGCCCTCAACGGGTGGGGGCCGGCCGCCGGAGCCGAGCGCACGGCATACGCCTCGGTCGATGCCGCCATCGCGGCGGTGCGCGCCGGTGAGGTCGACGCCGCCATGGTCCCGATCGAGAACTCGGTCGAGGGTGGGGTGACGGCGACCCTCGACGCGCTCGCCCAGGGGGAGCCGCTCGTCGTCGTCGGCGAGGTGCTCGTGCCGATCACCTTCGTCCTCGCGGCCCGTCCCGGCACGACGCTGGCCGACGTCGCGACGGTCGGCACGCACTCGCACGCGTGGGCGCAGGTGCGGCAGTGGATGCTCACGAACCTGCCCGGTGCGACGTATGTTCCGACTCTCTCAACCGCTTCTGCTGCAACGGATCTGGGCGCGGAAGAGGCTCCCCATTTCGACGCCGCGGTCTGCGCTCCGGTCGCCGCGACCGACAACCGGCTCGACGTCCTCGCATCCGACATCGGCGACATCGGCAACGCCGTGACCCGGTTCGTCCTCATCGCCCGACCCGGTGGGCTGCCCGCGCGGACCGGCGCCGACAAGACCACCCTCGTCCTCTTCCAGCGCGACGACCACGCGGGCGGGTTGCTCGCGTTGCTCGAGGAGTTCGCAACCCGCGGGATCAACATGACTCGGCTGGAGTCCCGTCCGACGAAGGACGAGATGGGCTCGTACTGCTTCTCCATCGACCTCGAGGGCCACGTCCTCGACGAGCGGGTCGGGGAGGCGCTCATGGGTCTGAAGCGGGTCTGTGCCGACGTTCGCTTCCTCGGCAGCTATCCGCGCGCGGACCGGAAGCCGGCCACCGTGGCACCGCTGAACACCGACGACGACTTCACCGTCGCGCGCGGCTGGCTGGACTCGCTCCGCGGCTCCTAGCGACACCTAACGTCTGCGGATCTGGGGGTCCTGACCCTCATCGACGCAGACGCAACGGTCAGGACTCCTCGTGCGCGCTCACCCAGGCGTCGACCTCGGTCCAGCACTCGTCGATCCAACGGGCGATCCCGTCGGGGTCGTCGGGGATCTGCTCCGCGGCATACGTACAGGTCCGGACGCGGAAGGGCCGGTCGCGGAACGGCAGCGCCCGGTAGATGTCGCGCGGTGAGGTGAGCCGGCCGAACCCCGCGTGCGCGACGATCATGACGTCGGCGTCGGGGCGGGCGGTGAGTGCCGTGACGACGCCTCGGGTCCGGGGCGGCAGGACGTTGCGGAGCTCCTCGGCGCGCCGAGCGCGAGCGGCGTCGCCCCGTGACCGGAGTCGGGCGATGAGTCGTCGCCGCCTGGTGGGGGACCAGTTCTCGCCCTCCGGGAAGAGGAGGAGGACGTCGTGGGGTTGTAGCGAGTCGGCAAGCACGGCAACGCCATTGGCCCGATCAGCGCCCGGGTCCGAGGTGGCGGGAACGAAGTAGGAGTGCAACCGGGACAGGATGGTGTCGAGACCGGGATCCCACCGCAGTGCCTCGGCCAGCACGATCCGAGGCAGCCGTCCGGCGGTGCGAGCCAGCAGCCAGGCGATGGCGAGTGAGTCGGCCGGCCCGGCGTGCCGGGCGAAGGCGATGAGTGGCGCGTCGTCGCGGCCGAACCACATCGGCTCGTCCAGGACGACCTCGAATCCCACCCACCGGCGGCCCAGCGCGAGGGCCTCGTCGAGCGAGGCGACCAGCAGCCGCTCGTTGTCCTCGAGCCAGGTCGGGGACTCTCCCCGTGGCGACGCGAGCCACAGCCGCCAACACCCCACGAGCAGCCGGATGTCGACCCAGACGAGGAGCACGACGAGCGCGGTCAGGCGCAGCAGCCGGGCCGAGCGGGTGAACAGCGCCTGCACGCAACCCGCGACGAAGAACGGCAGCGCCACGAACGAGATGGCCAACCCGACGAACGGCCACAGGACGTGCATCACCCGCCGGACGAACCGTGGCGGTGGCGGAATCCCCTTCATTCCCAAGGGAGCTCACCCCCTCCCGTCGCTGATCGGGACGGACTCCAGGTATGCCGTGCTCGCGGCATACGCCTGCTCCATCCGTTCCCGCATCCGGCCGGTGCGGCCGTAGCCGAGGGAGAGGCTCGGGCTCTCCGGCGCCCCGCTCGGCAGGAGGTGCATTGCGACCTCGGCCGGGACGGACGCCATCTCCTGGACGAACCGGTGCCGCCGGGAGATCTCGAACGCGACCGTCGCGACCTCCCACGGCCGCTGCGGAGGCCGCAGCGGCTGCTCGACCCGGCCGACCTGGAGCACGTAGATCTCGGTCGCCCCGAGCTCGAGCGCGCGGCCGACGGGGATGGAGTGGACGAGCCCGCCGTCGATGTAGTGCTGCCCGTCGATCTCGACCGGCGGGAACAGGCCGGGGACCGCGCACGACGCGACGACCGCATCGGTGATCGGCCCGGCGTCGAACCAGTGCGCGCCGGCCTCCTCGATCGACGCGGCGACGCACTGGAACGGGACGGCCAGGTCCTCGATCCGGTCGACGGGCAGGTGCCGGTCGACGATCGCGCGCAGCGGAGCGTTGGCGAGCAGGTGGGTCCGGTAGCGGGCCACCCGCGCCGCCTGGCGGACGGGGTTCTCGAGGAACGCACCGTCCCGCCGCACCTCGCGCCAGACCTCGGCGAGCCGCTCGGCCCCCGCCGGCGTCGGGTCGGCGGCGACGAAGGCGCCGTTTAGCGCCCCGATGCTCGTGCCGAGGACCAGGTCGGGCCGGACACCGTGCTCGGCCAGCGCACGGAGCATCCCCACCTGGGTGGTCCCGAGGATCCCGCCACCGCCGAGGACGTATGCCGTGCGCCTCGCCTTCGTCGGTGGGGACGCCATGACCGCAGCGTATGCAGCTCAGCGTGATGGACCTGCCCCGGCGGGGGACACTGTTGCAACGCCACGCACACCATGAGGAGGGCAACGCGTGATCGACTTCCAGAACGCCAGCTACATCAAGCTCGGCCAGATCAACTACAGCGAGGTTGCTGGGCAGGTCGACCAGCTCCTTGTCGAGGGCGAGGTGGGCTATGTGGCCTTCAAGGGGATACGGGACTATGTTGTGTTCACGAACAAGCGCATCATCGCCGTCAATGTGCAGGGGATCAGCGGCAAGAAGAGGGACTTCACGTCGCTGCCCTTTGCCAAGATTCAGGCAATCTCGGTCGAGACCGCTGGGACCTTCGATCTCGACGCCGAACTCGAGCTCTGGTTGTCCGGGCTTGGCAAGGTCAAGTTCGAGGTCAAGGGCAAGACGGATGTGGCCTACCTCAACAAGTTGATCGCTCACTACGTGCTGTAGACGGCCCCGACGGACAAGGCCCTCCGAGACGTGCACTGTGGAGCACATCTCGGAGGACCTTGTCCTGGAGCCGGTGGGGCAGTCAGGCGAAGAGCTGCTCGCCGATGTAGTGACCGGTCTTCGGGGTCGGCGGCACCGCGAAGATGGCCGACCCGACGTGGGTGATGTACTCGTTGAGCAGGTCGTTGGCGCCGAGCGCGGTCTGCAGCCTGATGAAGTGGGCCGGGTCGTTCATGTAGGCCACGAACAGCAGCCCGGCGTCGAGCTGGCCGTAGGCGTTGATGCCGTCGGTGTAGTTGTACGAACGCCGGAGGATCTTCACCCCGCCGTTGTTCTCGTGGGCCGCGAGGGCGACGTGTGCGGTCGGGTCGATGACCGGAGTGCCGGCCTTGTCCTTCGCGGCGAACTTGGGGGTGTCCAGCTCCTTGGTACCCGTCAGCGGCGCGCCCTCGAGCTTGGTCCGGCCGAAGACCTGCTCCTGGTCGCTCACCCGGTCGGCGTCCCAGATCTCGATGTCCATCTCGATCTTGCGAACCACCTGGTAGGTGCCGCCCGTCATCCAGTCGGCGTCGGAGAGCCACACGTGCTCGTCGAAGTCGGCGGGCTCCTTGATGTTGCGGGTGCCGTCCTTGAAGCCCAGGAGGTTGCGGGGCGTCTGCTGCCCGGCGCCGGCCGAAGCCCGGCCGAAGCCGATCACCGTCCAGCCGGTCTGGACGGTGTCCCGGGCCATCCGGGCCAGGTTGCGCACGGCGTGGTAGCAGACCTGCGGGTCGTCCGCACACACCTGGAGCGAGAGGTCGCCGCCGGTGAGCGACGGGGAGAGGCTGTCGCTCGGCAGCGCCGGCAGCGGCTTGAGCAGGGCGGGCCGCTTGTCCTGCAACCCGAACCGGCCGTCGAAGATGCCGGGCCCGAGGCCGACGGTGATGGTGAGGCTCGCCGGGTCCAGGCCGGCCGCCTCACCGGTGTCCTGACCCAGCGCCTCCGGATGGGCAGGCTGGATCTGGCCGATCGGCTTGCCCTGGGTGAGCTGGGCGATGGCAGCCGTCCAGCGAGCGAGGAGCAGCTTCAGGTCGGCTGCCGTCGTTCCCTTGAGCATGTCGAAGGTCATGACGATCGCGTGCCGCTGGGGCGCGGTCTGCACACCGGGCGGGTGTGCCTGGTCGTAGAAGGGGTGGCGGGCGGTCAGGTCGACGACGTCGTGGTCGTCGGCCGTCGCCGTGGTGACGGTGGGGCGGGTCCCGATTCCCCACGCCGTGCCGCCAGCGGCAAGAGCGCCGACGGCGACGCCGCCGACGGCTCCCTGGAAGAACCGCCGCCGACCCACCCCTGAGGGCTCGGGGGTGGCCGGCTCCGGGGTGGCTGGCTCCGGGGTGGTCGACTCGGGGTTGGTCGACTCGGCGTTGGTCACTGAGCGGTCGCCACCTTCTGCGCGATCTGGGCGAGCGGGTCCTGCAGGGCCTGCACCGTCTTGCTCAGCGATGCAGCGTCGGCCGCGCGCAGGGCCGGCGTCCACAGCTTGTAGCCGCCGGCCTCCTTCGGGTCGCGGTACGCGAGCAGCGCGGTGTTGACGGCGTCGAACTGCTTGCCGACCTGGTCGGTGAGGGCCGGGTCGATCTTGGTCAGGCCCGGCTTGAGGAACGCGAAGGCCTGCTGGGCCCCCTCGACGTTGGCGGCGAAGTCGACCAGGTCGAGGTGGCTGTAGAGCTCCTCCTCGCCCTTGATCTTGTTGGACTGGACTTCCTCGAGCAGGCCGGCGGCCCCGTTGGCGAGGTCCTCCGGCTTGTAGGCGAGGGTCTTGGCCAGCCCTGCGAGCCTGGTCGTGTCGGTCACCAGCGCCGCGGCATACGACCTGGTCTCGTCGGTGATCTTGCCGTTCTTCCACAGGTCGCGCTCGACCGCGTGGAAGCCGTGCCAGCCGACGGCGGGGTCGAGGTTGGACTCGCGCATGTCGAGGAGGTAGTCCAGGTTGCCGTGGTTGTCGTCGGTCTTGTAGCCGGGGAGCCGGAAGCCCTCGACCGCGGACTCGACCTTCTCGTAGAAGGGCCGGGCCAGGGCGTACTTCGCCTTGGCGTCAGCCAGGTTGCCGCTGTCGACGGACGTCTTGAGGTTGGCGACGGCGGTCTGCATGTCGGACAGGACGCCCGCGGCATACGTGCCGTACTCCTTGGTGCCGCTCGCGAGCAGCGTCGCGGCGTCGCCGGTGCGGGAGGCTGCCGCCTGCCCGGTGACGGTGAACGGCTGGTTCTCGGTGGTCGCTCCCGGGCAGTAGATCTGGTAGGTGCCGCCGCCGAGGGTGACCGTGAATGTCACGGAGCCGAGGCCGGGGGCGAGGTTCTCCTTCTCGCCGAGGATCCGCTGGTCGCTGACCAGCTCGACCTCGGTGATCGACGTGGCGTCCTTGTTGGTGACGGTGAAGGTGACCGGGCCGGCCGCTGCCTTGGCGTGGTCGATCTGGCACTCGTCCCCGGACGCGCCGCTGGCCAGGGTGAGCTTGACCTGCGCGGCGCCGTCGGCGACCGGGGCGACATCCGATGCCGCCGTCGTTCTGGTCGACCCGCCCTTGTCGGGGGAGCCACACGCGGTGAGCGCGAAGGCCGTGAGCCCGGCGGCGGCCGCGGCGATGCGTCGGGTGGTCCTAGCCTGCATGGACGTTTCTCCTCGGAGTGGTGGTGGTGCGGTCGTCTCGGGTGGTGGCGCGGGGTTCGAGGGCGCGGCGGGCCCGCCGGGCGGCGAGCAGGAGCGCGACGGCGGCCAGGACGAGCAGGGCGGGGACGATCCGCCCCCAGAACCTGGCCTCGGCGCGGGAGTTGCCCAAGGTGAGGGCCGAGTGGACGACCCTTTCGACGTATGCCGTGTCGACCGTCCAGCTCGCAGGTGCGGTGCCCGCGGCGCCGGGCAGGGTGGCCCCGGCGGACACGCTGAGGGTGCGTGGCGTGGGCAGGCCGCCGCCGGAGAGGGTGAGGACGAGGCTGTTGTGGGCCCTGACGTCCAGGAGTGTGCCGTCGACGAGCCACGTGTCGACGGTGCCTGTGCGCGTCCAGGCGGCGGTGAACGGGCCCGGGTTGCGCCCCGCGTCGATGCCGACCGGGATCCGGCCGCCGTCGAGCGCGACGAGGTCGCCCAGGGTGACCGTGGTGGGCAGGTCGGGGCCGTCGACTGCCACGGCACCGGTGAGGTGCTCGGCAGCCGTGCCGGCGTGCGTCTCTGCTCCCTTGTCGGTGAGCGCGACGGTCGTGGTGGTCGTGGTGGTCGCCGCGGCGGCAGCGGCGGTAGTTCGCAGGGTCGCCACGAGGTGGCTGGGGTCGCTCAGTCGCACGGTGCCGACTTCCGACCCGGTGCTGTCGACGAGCGGTGCCGGGCCGGTGGCCGCCAGGGTCGGGGCGCTCACGAGGACGGTGAGCAGGGCCGCCGTGACGACGGCGACGGCGGCGATCGCCTGCTTGATCCCGATGCTCGCCAGCGCGCCGGGCCGCTTGGTCGGCGGCCAGAGGACGATGAGGCCGAGCGGCACGATGTAGCAGAGCCAGCCGAGGACCTCCACGAGCCGAGGGTCGGACGGGATGCCGAGCACGCCGGTGAACAGGGCACCGCGCACCGAGCCCACAGGTGCCAGCCAGTCCAGGTCCAGCGTCCGCTGCTGGCCGGCGTTGAGCCAGCCAGCCTCGTGGGCGGTGCGCAGGGCGGACACGACGAGCCCGGCCGCGACGAGGACGAGGAACACTCCGGTGCCGCGGAAGAACTTGCTCAGGTTGATGCGGACGCCGCCGCGGTAGATCCCGATGCCGAGGCCGATGGCGACGAGCACCCCGAGGGCCGCACCCGTGGCAGCGGCCGTGGCGTTGGTGGCCGCGGAGAACGTCGCGAGGAGGAAGACGGCCGTCTCGAAGCCTTCCTTGAGGACAGCCAGGAAGGCCATGAGCACCAGGGCCGTCGAGGTGCCGTCACCGAGCGCGGCCTGCGCGGAGGACTCCAGCTCCTTCTTCAGCCCCCGGGAGTGGCGGCTCATCCACAGGATCATCCCGGTGACGAAGACGACCGCCACGGCGCCGATGACCGTCTCCATGCCCTCCTGGGCTGCCTGGGGCAGCGAGGACTCCACGACTTTGAGGCCCACGCCGACGGCGACACTCAGCACGACAGCCGCGGCGACGCCGAGCCACATCGGGAACAGCCGACGGCCGTTCTTGCGGAGGAAGGCGGCAACGATGCCGACGATCAACGCGGCTTCGAGCCCCTCTCGCAGGCCGATGATGAACGTAGTGAGCACGGGGCGACCAATCTGGGACGGCTCGCGGAGCGGTGGGCAGTAGAGGTTAGGTTAGCCTCACCTTAGCGCGGGGTTCAAATCCCCGTCTGGCGTAGAGGGACGGAGTACGGAACGCTGGGCCCATGACCGCTCCCACGACTGTCGTCCTCTTCGGTGCGACCGGAGACCTCGCCAAGCGCAAGCTGCTCCCCGGGCTGCTCCACCTCTTCCAGTCCAACCTGCTCGACGACCTGCGCGTCGTGGGCACCTCACTCGACGACATGACACCGGACGAGTTCCGCGACATGGCGGGCCAGGCGATCAAGGAGTTCAGCACCCGCGACCTGCCTGAGGACGAGGTCAAGGCGTTCCTCCAGGCGGTCGACTACACACCGCTCTCGGCCGGGCCCGAGGGGCTGCGTGACGCGGTCGCCCGGTCCGAGGCCCAGCTTCCCGGTGCGCAGGCCGATATGCGCCGGCTCCACTACCTGTCGGTGCCGCCCAAAGCGGCGCTGCCCGCCGTCCGGACGATCCAGGAGGCAGGTCTGGTCGACCGCAGCCGGATCATCATGGAGAAGCCGTTCGGCACCGACTACGACTCCTCGGTCAAGCTGAACCGCCAGCTGCACGAGGTGTTCGACGAGGACCAGATCTTCCGGATCGACCATTTCCTCGGCAAGGAGGCGGCCCAGAACATCCTCGCCTTCCGCTTCGCCAACGGGCTGTTCGAGCCGATCTGGCACCGCAACTACATCGACCACATCCAGATCGACGTCCCCGAGACCCTCGGCCTGTCCCAGCGGGCCGACTTCTACGAGTCGACCGGTGCCTACCGCGACATGGTCGTCACCCACCTGTTCCAGATCCTCGCGTTCACCGCGATGGAGCCGCCGACCGCCTTGGAGCCGCGGGCCATCAGCCGCGAGAAGAACAAGGTCTTCGAGTCGATGCAGCCGATCCAGCCGCAGGACGTCGTCCGCGGCCAGTACATCGGCTACCGGGAGGAGCCGGGGGTCCAGCGCGACTCCGAGACCGAGACCTTCATCGCGCTCAAGTGCTACATCGACAACTGGCGGTGGGCCGGCGTCCCGTTCTATCTGCGCACCGGCAAGCGTCTCGCCGAGGGTGCCCGGATCATCTCGATCGCCTTCCGCGAGCCCCCACTGTCGATGTTCCCCCGCGACTCCGGGGTGGGCGAGAACGGGCCCGACCACCTCACCTTCGACCTGGCCGACAAGGCCAGGATGTCGCTCTCCTTCTACGGCAAGCGCCCCGGCCCCGGGTTCAAGCTGGACAAGCTGTCCATGCAGTTCGCCATGCAGGAGACCGACTGGGCCGGCTCGGTCCTGGAGGCCTACGAGCGGCTCATCTACGACGCGGCCCGCGGCGACCGGACCCTGTTCACCTCGGCCGACGGCATCGAGCGGCTGTGGGAGATCAGCGAGCCGCTCCTGAAGAACCCGCCGAACCCGCGCCCCTACGACCCCGGTTCCTGGGGTCCCAACCAGATCCACCAGCTCGTCGCGCCGTTCGCATGGCGGCTGCCCTTCGAGCGGAAATGGCGCGAGAAGCGCTTCTGACCCACCCCGTATGCCGGGTGGTCACGCGTCGTCGGAGAGGTCCGGGAGAGCCTGGCCCACCGGCATACGCACGATGAGCGCCTTCGGCCACACCTCGGCGGTCATGGCATGGACGGGCCCGATGCCGTCACCGTCGAGCTGGACCTCCTGGGGCCGGTCCGGCCGGAGTACGAACCGGGTGGCTGCCCGGTGCAGGACGCGCTCGTTGCGGGTCGTCGCCTGCCGCAGCAGCCGGCTGGTCACGGCCACCCAGCCGGCGATCGTCGCGGGCGAGAGGATCAGGCCGTCGAGCAGGCCGTCGTCGATCCGGGCCTCCGGCATCAGGGTGATGCCGCCCATGATCCGGCCGCAGTTGCCGACGACGATGGTTCGGGCGCGAGTGTCGACGACCTCCTCGTGGCCTTCGGGCCCGATCGTCACGGTGGCCCGGAACCGGTCACCGCGCAGGTTGCGCAACCCCCCGACGACGTATGCCGGCCAGCCCACCTTGGCCTTCAGCTCCTCCGACGACGCACCCATGATGGCCGCGTCGAAACCCATCCCGGCCATGACGAGGAAGACGAAGTCGCGGTCCTCGTGGTGGTCCCCCTCGGTCGTCACGAGGTCGACGGTGAGCCGCCCCACGTCGACGCGCTCGTTACGCCCGGTCAGCGCGATGGCGACGGCGTCCTCCAGGCTGGTGAGGGGCAGCCCCATGTTGCGGGCGAGCAGGTTGCCAGTGCCGCTCGGCAGCAGGCCCATGGCGGTCCGGGTCCCGGCGAGGGCCTGGGCGACGGCGCGGACCGTCCCGTCGCCGCCGAGGGCGCACACGACGTCGGCCCCGTCGGCCACGGCTTGGGCTGCCTGTCCGGTGCCGGGGTCCTCGGCGGTCGTGTGGTGGAAGGTCGGCTCGGCCCAGCCGTGCGCGAGGCAGGCCGCGGTGAGCCGGGCCTCGAGGTCGGCCAGGTCGCTGAACTTCGTCGGGTTGACGACCACGGCCGCCCGCTTCAGGGCCGGCGGGGGAGCATCCTCGGGGCGGAAGCTGTCGCGGTGCGGCCGGTGGCGACCGCCGGATCCCTGCGCCGAGCGACGCCGGAGCAGCGCCACGGCGAAGCCGATGACGAGGAGGAGCGCCACGGCCACGGCGAGGAGCAGGAGCCAGTCGGTGCGTGACACGGAAGGTGACCGTATCGCACTGGTGGTGAGCACCCGGCACACGGAAGTCTGGGTCTCATGACCGCTATCGACCCGACGATCATCCCGGACGACAAGGACTGGACCTGGACGCTCGAGCGGCCCTGTCCCGACTGCGGGTTCGCGGCGGGTGAGGTGGCCGGGTCGGAGGTCGCCGCACGGGTCCGCGACCTGACGGCACCCTGGGTCGAGGTCCTCGCCCGGGCCGACGTCCGGGAGCGGCCGGCTCCGGGCGTCTGGTCAGCGCTGGAGTACGCCGCGCACGTCCGCGACGTCTGCCGCCTCTTCCGCGAGCGGCTCGCGCTGATGCTCGACGAGGACGAGCCACGGTTCGCCAACTGGGACCAGGACGTGACGGCCGTCGAGGGCGCGTATGCCGCGCAGGACCCGGCCGTCGTCGCCGGCGAGCTCGCGGCCGCCGCGAGCTCCTGGAGCGACCTGTATGCCGGTGTGTCCGGCACTCAGTGGGGGCGGCCGGGCATCCGCTCCAACGGGTCGACGTTCACCGTGTTGACGCTCGGCCGGTACGGGCTGCACGACTTGGCCCACCACTTGTGGGACGTAGGGGCCCGGACGGCGTGAAACCGCATAATGGCTCCTCTCCCGTTGAGGGGTCATCCGTTCGGGCAATGGGAGGACACGGGCTGTCATTGGCGGCACGATGTATCAGGGCGCGTGCGCTGCCCTCCTGACGTGTGAAGCCAAGCTGCCGAGGAGCCTGAATGTCACAGTCCTACCCCCAGAGCGACGGCCCCGCCGAATCGGGGCTGCCGAGCGGTGACAACCCTCAGGGCGCACAGACGCCCACGCCGGGCACCGATGCCGGGCGAGGCGGGGCTGGCAGTGGTGGCCGCGGTCCGGTGAACCCGGGGCGTCTGGGGTTTCTTCCTCCCGGTGGTGGCGGCGGTGGAGGTTCGACACCCCCGACCCTCTATGTCCTGGACCACCTGCTCCTGGCGCAGTACCTCCCTGTCGCGGATCAGGGCGCGCTCGACCGCGTCCAGGAAGCCATCCGTGAGGCGGGGCTCCCGATCGACGCCACGGTCACGCGGTCTCCCGACGAGGTGACGCCGGTGGACAACCTCACCGGGGTCCTTGCCGGGCTCCGCGACGAGCTGTGGATGACCCGGATCGTCCTCGTTCCCACAGACCCGGGCTATCAGATTGACGCCCAGCGGGTGCTTGCCGAGATCCGGAGGGTCGCGCCGGGGACGGCCGCCGGACTGGCCCTCGACCACGTCCTCACCCCGAGCGGCGGCACCTGGGGTGGCATCGGTGGGACGTGGGGCGGGATCGGTGGGACGTGGGGCGGGATCGGCGGCACGTGGGGCGGGATCGGTGGGACCTGGGGCGGCATCGGGACACCGGCTGAGTACGCAGTCCCGGGGCGCGGCGGCCGGATGCCGGTGCACGTCGCCATGGCCAAGCCGTCTCGCTCGAAGCCCGTGCGAGGTAGGCGGCGTCCCGTCGTCGCCCTGCCGGACACTGGGATCGGCAAGCACCCCTGGTTCGACGGCGATCCCAGCGTGACCGTCGGTGCTTCCTTCCGTGGGGTGCGGATCGGCGGCACCAACGCGGACCTGGGTGACGGGGTCAGCGACCCCTTGCTCGGGTTCCTCGGCGCTCTGGCCGGTCACGGCACGTTCGTGGCGGGGATTGTGCGACAGTCATGCCCCGAGGCATCGATCCTGTCGATCCCGGTCATGACCCTGGATGGAGTCGCCGTCGAGAGCGAGGTCCACACGGCCCTTGTTCTCCTGTTGCTACGACACGTGGACAGTGCTCTCGCCAAGAACCCGGACGGCATCGTCGACGTGCTCTCACTGTCCCTGGGCTACTACCCGGACCCGACCGACGACCCGCAGGAGGAGCACCGCTTCCGCCTCCTGTTCAGGCGCTATTGCGAATGGGGCGTGGTCGTCTGCGCGGGGTCGGGCAACGATGCGACGCGCCACCCCTTCTACCCCGCTGCGTTCGCGGACACCAACGACCCGGACCCCTCTCACTTCCCGGTTCCGCTCCTGGCGGTCGGTGCCCTGAACCCGGGGTGCCGGACCACGGCCCTCTTCTCGAACGTGGGCAGCTGGGTGCGCTACCTCAGGTGCGGAGCATCCATCGTCAGCACCGTGCCGACCACCTTCCGCGGCGGGGCGCAGGCGACCCAGGTGGGCATCGGGCCGGTGGCTTCCGTGCGTTCGACGATCGACCCAGAGGACTACACCTCGGGCTTCGGGGTATGGAGCGGGACCTCGTTCTCCACCCCGATCGTTGCTGCCGACGCGGCACGCGGGTTGCTCGTCGCAACGGATCTCGATGTCCTGGACCAGAAGGCGCAGTGCGTCAGGGCCGACGCCGCCCGCGCAGCGGTTGCGGAGACAGCATCATGACGCCCAAACCGACGGCCTCCGAAAGCCTCGGTCACCGCGCGGGCGAGGCGTTCGCGGCATACCAGTCAGGTGACCACCAACGTCTCGGCGACCTCGTCGAGCTGCTGACCCCGGTCCTGTGGCACACCGCCCGAGCCCAAGGCGCTTCGGGTGCGACGGCCGAGGACGCGATCCAGACGGCGTGGCTGCGACTCGTCGACTCCGCCGACCGGATCGCTGACCCGTATGCCGTGCTGGCGTGGCTGGTCATCACGGTCAAGCGCGAGACGTGGCGGCTCGTGCGTGGCGAGCGCCGGGAGATCGACATGGAGGAGCTGCCCGAGGCGCCCGCCCTGACCCTCGGACCCGAGCAGACCTCGATCCTCGGTGAGCGCCAGAAGACCCTGTGGCGCCACATCTCGTCCTTGCCGGCTCGTTGCCAGGAGCTGCTGCGGGTCATTGCCTTCTCCGACCGGCCCGACTACGCGGCAATCGCGCACGCGCTCGGTATGCCGGTCGGGTCCATCGGACCGACGCGCGGCCGCTGCCTCCAGAAACTACGCGTCGCCATCGCCACCGACCCCTCCTGGGAGGCCTGACATGAGCACTCACACCGACCCCATCGACGAGCTGGACCTCGCCAACCTCGTGGACCTCCATGAGCTGTTCTCACGGGTCGACCCGGTGCCGGCCGACCTTGCAGAGCGCAGTCGCTTCGCCATCACCGTCCATGCCCTCCACGCCGAGGTGGCCGAGCTGACCCGCGCCGAGATGCTGGCCTCCCGGTCGCCCAAGGACGCCACCCGAACCGAGTCGGTGACCTTCACGAGCGGCACGGTCAGCCTCATGGTCACGACCCGTGTGTCCGACGACGGGCGCAGCGCCCGGATCGACGGCTGGGTGACGCGCGGTGGCGCCGTCGTCGAAGTGGTCACCGCCGAGCTGACCACGCGGATTGCGACCGACGCCAACGGTCGCTTCGTCGTCGACGGGTTACCACGCGGGTGGGTGCACTTCCTCGTGTGGGACGATCCGGAGCGTGCGGAAGCCCGCCCTGTCATCACCCCCAGCGTCGAGCTCTGAGGCGCCGTCGGCTGACCACACCCTGGAACTCGCCGAAGCGCAGCGCCGCCGGGCGGTTGCGGCCAACCGGACCGGTCGACCCGACCGTGCATTCCGGGCATTGGCCAGGGCTCTGGACATCCTCGATCGCCGAGTCGTCCCGCACCCCGGGACCCCGGATGATCCGGCGGTCCGGATCCGGGTCAACGTCCTGATCACCTCGGCCCTGACCGAGTTCCTCGCGCACGGGCTGGAGCCCGCGGAACGGGCCATGGCCGAAGTTCGGGAGCTGATCGACGGGCTCGACGGCGGCGAGGCCGGGCTGCTGGAAAGCCGATGGCACTTCCAGTACGCCGGCATCCTCGGCCAGGCAGGGGACCTCTCCACAGCGCTATCGCACCTCGCCACAGTCGATTCTTCGCTCGACGCCTTCACCCCGGCTGAGCGGGGTGCGGTCCGGCTGACCCACGCGATGCTCCTCACCGAGCTCGGGCACCCCTCGGAAGCAGTGCGCATCTTCCGTGAGGCCGCAGCAGGGGCAGCTGAGCTCGGCGACGCCGCGCTCCAGGCCGCTGCCGAGCATGACGCGGCCTACGCCGCCTACCTCATGGGCGACCTTCCCGCCGCCCTGGCGGGGATGGCCGCAGTGGGGGAGGGGCGGGGCGCCATCACGTCGCCGGAGCTGGACAGGGCGCTTGTCCTGATCGATGCCGGCCTGACCGCGGATGCGGTCGCGGCTCTGGACAACGCACTGCGGGCAACCTCCCGGTCGGCTTGGCGAGTGCGGGCCGAGATCCTCCTGTCCCTCTCGAGAGTGCACCGGTGGTCCGGGCGCGGCGAGCTCGCGAGGGCCGAGGCGGCGCGCGCCCGTGCTCTCTACCGTCGGCACGGCGCCCTGGCCTGGGAGGCCAATGCACACCTGCTGCTGCTCCAGATCGCCCTCGACGGCGGCCGGGCCACCCCGGGCATGGCGGCCGACGCCGAGCAGCTCGCGGCGGCGGCCTACCTGTTCGGGTCCATGACGTTGGCCGACCGCGCCCGCACGGTGGCGGCCGAGGTCCACGCCCGTCGCGGGGAGTGGGAGGCGGCGCGCCTGCAGCTGGCCGAGTCGTCGGGAACGACCAACCGCTCGCTCCAGGGCGACCTGCACCGGATCCACGTCGAGGCAACGGTGCAGTCCGGTCTCGGCGAGGTCGGCAAGGCCCGGAGGCTGCTGACCCGGGGGAGCCGCCTGCTCGCCGCGGGGCAGCAGGGCAGTGCCAGCCTCGACCTGCGTGCCGCTGTGGCCCTGCACGGGATCCGGCTTGCGGATCTCGACCTGGAGCTCGCCCTCCCGCAGGGCGCGCACACCACCCTGAAGAGCCTGGAGCGATGGAGGTCGGCGACCGACCGTATCCCGCGCGTGCGCCCCTCCTCCGACGCCGAGCTGGCTCGGCTCAGTGAGCAGCTGCGGTCCACGAGGGATCGGATGCGCCGGGAGGAGGCGACCGACGCCATCGCCGCCATCCAGGAGCAGGCGAGCGCGCTGCAGCAGGAGATCCGTGAACGCGACTGGGCGCGCGCACGCGCGGAGACCTCGGACGAGGCGTCCGAGTCCTCGCTGGCCTCCGCGCTGGAGCTGCTCCGGTCCTCCGGTCGCGGGGCACTCTGGCTGTTCCCGCTCCGCGGCCGGCTGATGGGTGTCGGGGTGGTGGGCGGTCGAGCTCGACTGCGTGACCTGCTGCCGCTCGCTGAGGCCGTCGAGCTGGCCGAGCGCGCGCGGGCCGACCTGCGGGTCTTGGGGACCCATCAGCTGGGTCCTTTCCACGGGGCGGTGCTCAGCTCGCTGACGGCCGACCTGACCCGCCTGGACGCAGCCCTTATCCGGCCGTGGGGGTTCGCGTCCGACGGGCTCGTGCTCATCCCGTGCCGCGAGGTCGGCGGAATGCCGTGGGCGCTCGCGCCGTCGTTGGCCGGCCGGCCGCTCACCGTCGCGCGCTCGCTGGGCGGCTGGGCCCGCCGCACCGGGGAGTCGGCCGACCCCACCCTGCACGTCAGCGTCGGACCGCGCCTCGACCGGGCCGCGGAGGAGGCGGCCGCCGTCGCCCGCACCTGGGGGCAAGGGAACGTCGAGATAGCTTCTCCGGCAACGGCTTCCGGTCTCGTCCATGCCGTGACCGCCGCCGACATCGTCCATGTCGCCGCCCACGGGACACACGAGCCGCAGAGCCCCCTGTTCAGCTCCATCGAGCTCGACGACGGCCCAGTTTTCGCCCACGAGTTCCAGCCACACGGCATACGGGCTCAGCACGTCGTCCTCTCCGCGTGCGATGTCGGGACCGCCACGGTGCGCCCGGGCGAGGAGTCCCTCGGCCTGGCGGCGTCCATGTTGTCGCTGGGTGCAGCCTCGGTGGTCGCCGCGGTCTCGGCCGTCCCGGACGACGTGGCCTGTGAGGTCATGACCGCCCACCACAAGCACCTCGCCGCCGGGCGACCCACCGACGAGGCCCTCGCCCTGGCGATCGCCGCGAGCGACCCGATCGCCGCGGCGTTCCACTCGATGGGCTCCCAGTGGCGGTTCGCCACACCGACCCGCTGAGCCGCCCTCCGGCATACGACCGGGTTCTTGGTCGTATGCCGGAGGGCGGGCTTGGTCAGTCCGGCCAAGGTCAGGCCGGGGTGATGGCGAACGCCTTGAGGTAGGTGCCCGCATCCAGCCAGTAGGCCCGCGTGTAGCCGTCGGTCGCCGTGGCGTCGACGCGGACGTTGTTGACGAAGGCGGCCCGGGTGCAGGTCGTGCCGGCGAACATGTCGCCGATCGGGACCGACTTGGTGTACTCGTTGCCGCCGGCCGCGACGAAGGCGTTGCTCGGCAGGAGGCCGAGCCCGAAGGCGGTGTCACCGACGGGCAGGTCCGCCGCGACCCGGATCGTGCCGTAGGAGACGTAGCCGAGGTTGTCCGGCTGCGCGGCGTGGAAGGCCAGGCGAGCGGACGAGTTCGGGCCGTACTCGAGGAAGCCGCACTCGCCGGCGAGCGCGCCGTCGACCTGGACGTCCTCGATGTCGGCGGTGCACGGCCGGTTGTCGACGGCGACGACGAGCCGCATGCCGACGACGTGACCACCGGCGTCGAGCAGGAGCCGGTCCTGGTCGGCAGGTGTCGTCCCGAAGATCTCCGTCGAGCTGACGTTCCCGACGAGCGGTCCGGGTTGGTCGACCTCGAAGGTGCGGACCCCCTCGGTCGTGAAGTCGACGCGGGTCATCGTCCCGGCGACGTTGCGGAACAGCTCGAGCTTGAGCTCGAACAGCCCGTGCGGTGCGTCCGGGTCGGGTCCGGTCGGCAGCGGCGGTACGGCGACCGTCGTCGTCTCGAAGTAGGCCGAGGCCTCGTCGATCCGGGTCGAGCGTCCGTGCCACTGCAGCCAGTCCGCGGGCGTCGGGGGCGTGATCGGGGTGAAGACGCCCGAGACGCTGGGGTCCGGACCGATCTGGACGATCTTCTGCTCCGAGGGCACCGCGTTGGTGTCGTAGTGCCGCGAGACGGCGGCGCTCATCTTCACCCAGTCGGCCTCCGAGGTGCTCCCGAACCGGCGGTAGGACCACGCGTAGTGGGTGATGCCGGCCGGCGTGAGCCCGTTCCCGAAGTCCACGCGCAGGTCGATCGTCGACGCGAAGACCGACTCGAGACCGGCATACGGAGCGCCGTAGAGCGAGTCCGCCCAGAGCTTCCCCTGGTGCGCCCCGTCGCTCGCGCGACCGATCTGGCCGACGCTCGTGAGGTCGCCGACGCCACGCAGCTTGACGGTGAGGCCGGTCTCCGGCGGGCGGTGGAAGCAGCCGCTGACCCGCGGGTCGGTGACCCGGAGGACGACGTCGGTGCCGCACGGGTAGTCCCACCAGGTCGTGCACGGCACGGACGGGCGGTAGACCCAGTCGACGAACCCGCCGACGTTGGCCTCGACCGCGAAGTACAGGTCCGGCTGGTCGCCGAGGTCGTTGACGAACATCCAGTGGCTGAACGCCCCGTCGTCGTCGGTGACCGCGGTCCCGATCTCCTGGGTGGTGAACCAGCCCCAGATCCACGGGAAGAGACACAGGTTCGGGATGAGGAGGTCCAGGTTGGCCTTGAGCGTCGCGCGGACCGAGTCGACGGCGGGCGAGGTGAGGCCGGTGTGGACCGTGAGCGGGATGGCCGGCGCCGCGATCGCGGCGGACAGGTCCCGGGTCAGCGCAGCCGTCGGGGTCGCTGCTGCCGCCGCTGCCAGCGGCCGGACGGGTGCGATACCGATCGCACGCGTCACCGCTGCGTCAGCACCGGCTCCCATCGCGGGCATGACGTGGGTTGCGAGGCGCGGCAACGCGACTCGCTCCAGAAGGGGGCCGGGGTCGGGGATCGGCGGCACCGGCTGGCCGAGGGTCGCGACGAGCTCACGGCCCAGGCGGGTGATGTCGACGTCCGGGATCCGGTCGATGATCCAGGGCAGCCGGTCCACCTCGTAGATGTGGACCGTCGCCTCGCAGACCGGCAGGTTGAAGGTGAACGGGCCGATGTGCCACGGCTTGACCACGTGCCCACGGACCTGGCAGAAGTGCCAGTGCCACGGGAACCAGCTCGGCCGCGGGACGACGACCGACAGCTTGCTGCCGAGTCGCCCGGTCACCGGGAAGGCGTTGGCCTTGGTGAGCGCCTCCAGGGTCGGCTCGGGAGCGGGCGCGCTGGGGTCGGGGGACGGTGGGAGCGCGCCGACGAGGACCTGGGCCACCTTGGCGGCCCCCTTGGTCTGCAGCTGGGCGACGCCGTCGACGACGTCGGCCTGTCCGATGAGCGTGCCCTTGTCATCGAAGGCGTATGCCGTCGTCGCGGGCAGCTCCTCGCCCTTGGCCGCCTGGGCCAGGGTGACGTTGAGCGTGATGCTCTGAGCCATGGTGATCTCTTTCCCTCACTGGTCGCGGGCCGCGCGGCACCGCGAGTGGTGCGACGAGTTCGCACCATCGCTGGGGAGGGCTCGATGTCCGTGCAGATACGTCGGGTCATCCGATCGGCCGATGAAACGGACTTGCCCGTATGCCGGGCGCGGCCTCATCGTGGACCCGTGCTCTCCCTGTCGCGCCTGCTGACCTTCGCCCTGGCCGGGCTGGTCCTCATGCTCATCCCCGGGCCGAGCATGCTCTTCACCATCGGGCGGGCGATCTCGGCGGGCCGGCGGGAAGCCCTGCTCACGGTGCTCGGCAACGGGCTCGGGTCGTTCACGCTGGCCTGCGCGATCGCGTTCGGGCTGGGGCCGGTCATCGCCGCCTCGGCCCTGGCGTTCACCGTGCTCAAGCTGGTCGGCGCGGGCTATCTGGCCTTCCTCGGGTTCCAGGCGTTCCGCGAGCGGCGGTCCGTTGCGGCCGCGCTCATCGACGGTGGGCCGGGGGCGTCCGGGTCCTCCCTCAAGGCCCTGCGCACGGCATACGTCGTGGGTGTCACCAACCCCAAGACTCTCGTCTTCCTCGCCGCGCTGCTGCCGCAGTTCGTCGACCCGGCGCTCGGGCCGGTGTGGCGTCAGATCCTCGTACTCGCCACCGTGCTCGTCTGCATCGGCTTCGTCACCGACTCCTCCATCGCGCTGGCGGCCGGGGCGGCGCGGGACTGGTTCGCCCGGTCACCGCGGCGGATGGAGCGGGTCGGCGGAACCGGTGGCGTGATGATGGTCGGACTCGGGGTCGCCCTCCTCTTCACCGGCCGCCCGGACTGACGCCCTCCCGCTCGCGCCGCCCGACGACAACTTCAATCGGCCCGGTGCGTGGCGTCTTCATGGTTGTCGCGAAGTTGTCGTCCGCCGGTTTGGGTCAGCCGAGCCGCAGACGCGCCGCGATGTCTGCGACATCGTCCAGCTCGCCCGACGCAACCGCCATCACGAGGTCGAACGCCTCGTCATGGGTCAGGTCTGGTCGCATGCCGTTCAGCTGGGCGAACGTCAGAGCGGCCACCCACGCCAACCGCTTGTTGCCATCGACCAAGGCGTGGTTCTTGGCGATCGAGTGGAGCATCGCCGCCGCCTTCAACGGAACCGTCTCGTAGGCGTCCGACCCGAACACGGTCGTCCGCGGCCTAACCGCGGCCGAGTCGAGCAACCCAGCGTCGCGGACCGGTCCGGCGCAGAGCAGGCGGGTCAGCGAGAGCAGGTCTTCGAGGTCGAGGTAGCGGATCTCCGCCATCACACGGACCCGAGTCGGTCGAGCACGTCGCCCCACTGCTCGATCAACTCGGTGGCGATGGCGTCGACCTGGGCTCGGTGTCCCTGGCGCTCGTAGCGCTCGAGGACGGCTCGCCGGACGACTTCCTGCTTGGACAGCCCCTCGGCCTCGGCGAGTGCGGTGAGCGCCTCGTCGAGCTGTGGGTCGGTGCGCAGGGTCATGGCCACTCCTTGATGGTACCGGTTTGATACCAACCGCGCACTGGCCTTCTGACCAACCCCGCACGTGCGCGCTTATTCAGGTCAAGTTGGCCATCCGACCTGAACAACCCCGCACGTGCGAGGTGGGGAGGGGGCAGGTCCGGGGGGCCTAGATAAACTCCAGCGCGTGATCGACATCAAGCTGCTCCGCGAGGACCCCGACACCGTCCGCGCCAGCCAACGGGCCCGCGGTGAGGACGCCGGGATCGTCGACCAGATCCTCGCCGCCGAGGAGCAGCGCCGGTCCAGCCTCACGGCATACGAGCAGCTGCGGGCCGAGCAGAAGTCGATCGGCAAGGACGTCGCCCGCGCCCAGGGTGAGGAGAAGCAGGCGCTCCTCGCCCGGACCAAGGACCTCTCGGCCCGGGTCAAGGAGCTCGACGCGAGCGCGACGGCCGCCCAGCAGGAGTTCGACACCCTCCTCAAGCGGGTCGGCAACATCATCGAGCCGGGCGTCCCGAGCGGTGGCGAGGACGACTACGCGGTTCGCGAGATCATCGGTACGCCAAGGGACTTCGCCGCCGAGGGCTTCGAGCCCAAGGACCACCTCGACCTCGCCGAGGGCCTCGATGCGCTCGACATGGCGCGCGGCGCCAAGGTCGCCGGGTCGCGGTTCTACTTCCTCAAGGGCGTCGGCGCACGCCTGGAGATGGCCCTCTTCAACGTCGCCATGCAGCAGGCCGTCGCGGCCGGGTTCGTCCCGATGATCACCCCCACGCTCGTGACCCCGCAGGTCATGGCCGGTGCCGGGTTCCTCGACGCGCACGCCGACGAGGTCTACCGGCTCGAGGCCGACGACCTCTACCTCACCGGCACCTCCGAGGTCGCCCTCGCCGGCTACCACGCCGAGGAGATCATCGACCTCTCGAACGGCCCGATCCGGTATGCCGGGTCGTCGACCTGCTACCGCCGCGAGGCCGGGTCCTATGGCAAGGACACCCGCGGCATCATCCGGGTGCACCAGTTCAACAAGATCGAGATGTTCGTCTACTGCGACCCCGCCGATGCCGCGGCCGAGCACGAGCGGCTGCTCGGCTGGGAGCAGCAGATGCTGGCCAACATCGAGGTCCCCTACCGGATCATCGACACCGCGGCCGGTGACCTCGGCGGGCCGGCGGCGCGCAAGTACGACTGCGAGGCGTGGGTCCCGACCCAGGGCCGCTACCGCGAGCTCACGTCGACGTCGAACTGCACGACGTTCCAGGCCCGCCGGCTCGGCACCCGGTTCCGCGACGCCGACGGCCGGACCCAGGTCGCGGCCACCCTCAACGGAACGCTCGCGACGACCCGCTGGCTGGTCGCCATCCTGGAGAACCACCAGCAGCCCGACGGCTCGGTCGTCGTGCCCGAGGCGCTGCGCCCGTTCCTCGGCCTCGACGTCCTCACCCCCACCCGCTGACCCCACGCGCTCCTCCCCACCCGCTGACCCCACCCGCTCCCCCGCGTCCGCCCAAGCTCGCGACCTCGGCGCCCTCCGAACCTCGCACGTGCGGGCTTGTTCAGCCCGGTGGGCCAGCTTGACCTGAACAACCCCGCACGTGCGGGGTGGGTGAGAGGGCCGACCGGGCGCGGGGAGGTCGACGGGGAGGTGGGCAGTCAGGCTGGACCGGGTGAGGTCGGTCACAGTCTGGGCGGATCGGGCATCTCTTCGGCGGTCTGGGGCGTCGTGAAGGGAGTACGCGTACCTCCGACTCCCCTGACGAATGCCATACATCACCTCACCCCAGACGTCCTTGCCCTCCTCTCGCACCCCTGACTCCGCCGGTCGCACCGACCCTGGAGTCGCCGACCAGGTCCACCCGACCGAGACGGTCGACACCCGGCCGACACGCACTCGGTTTCTCGGGCTCTCCCTGACCCAGGTGTTCGGCGGCTCGCTCGCCGCCACCACGGCCGCCTTCCTCGGCGCCAAGCTGGGCCTGGCCGGAACCCTCGTCGGCGCCGCCACCGCCAGCGTCGTCTCGGCGATCGTCAGCGCGGCCTACGCGCACTCGGTCGACCGGACCCGCAACTTCCTGCGCGCCACCCACGTCGTCACGACGACCACCCGCAGCACCGAGACCCTCGACCCCGTGACAGCGGTCGACGAACGGCCAGTCGCACCGGCTCCGACACCGACTCCGACCCGTACCCAGCCGCGCACGCTCCGCCTCGACCTGCGCCGCGTCGGCCTGGCGACCCTTTCGGTGTTCGCCGCGACCGCCTTCGCCGTCACCGGCTACGAGTTCGCGTCCGGTCACTCCCTCGACGGCAAGACGGGGACGACGGTGTCCCAGGTGGTCTCGGGCGGCGGTGCCAAGGCCGCCACGACGCCGAGCCCGAAGGCGACGACACCGGCCCCCACGGCGACGGCGACGGTCACCGTGACCGCCACCCAGAGCCCCACCTCGTCGACGACCAGCCAGACCCAGTCGCCCTCGTCGTCCACCACCAGCACGCCCCCGCCGACCGCGACCGGCTCGGCGAGTCCCAGCCCGGCCGCCACGTCCCCGATCCCCTGATCCGGCCGCAGGGGGAGGCGGGTCCCCCTCGCGCCGGATCACGGCATACGGGCTGATCTCTACGCTGGACCGTATGCCGCCCGCTCGCCTGACTCCGGCCGCCCGCGTGGGCGGGTTCTTCGCGGTCGACGACGACTGGGAACGGCCGCGGCCGACGATCGGCCGCGCCGACGCCCTGCTCGCGGCAGGCATGGAGGGCTTCGGGCTGCTGACCTTCGAGCTGTCGCGGTCGTCGGGCGGCGTCGTCGGCGTCCACGCGCCGTTGCTCGTGCAGTACCTCGTGGTCTCCAGTGGGGCCTTCGTCCTCGTCGCCCGGCGCCGGTTCCCGCTCTCGGTCGCGGTCTTCGCCGCCCTGCACATGTTCGTCGTCGGTGTGACGATGCCGAGCGTCATGGGTCAGGTCGCGCTCCAGGGGTCCTACTTCGTCGCGTTCTTCGGGGCCATGGCGTGGGCGGGGAGCCGTCGTCGGGCGCTGGCCGTCATGGGTGCGATCACGCTGTTCATGATGTTGTGGATCACCTGGCAGTTCGCCGTCGGCAACGCGATCCAGCAGTACCTCGACGACACCGTGAGCCAGCAGTCCACCGGGATCTTTCCAGCCATCCCGTCCGCGGTGATCATCACCTTCCTCATCAACATCGTCTACTTCGTCGGGGCCATCGTCGGGGGCCAGATGTCGTGGCTCGGCGCCCGGCGGCGCGCGGCCCTGGTCGAGCAGGCCGCCACGATCGCCGCGCAGTCCGAGTCGTTGCGGCGCAAGGCCGTCGTCGAGGAGCGGCTGCGGATCGCCCGCGAGCTGCACGACGTCGTGGCGCACCACGTGTCGGTCATCGGCATCCAGGCCGCCGCGGCCCGCCGGGTCCTCGACCGCGACCCGGTGGCCGCCAAGGGCGCCCTCGGCGAGATCGAGGGGTCCAGCCGTGACGCCGTGACCCAGATGCGTGGGCTCCTCGGCACCCTCCGCGCCATCGACGACGTGTCCGACGTCGGCACCGCCACAGGTGCCGAGGCGAGCGCGGTGGCCGCGACACGCCACCGCTCCCCGGAGCCTGGCCTGGATGCCCTCCCGGAGCTGGTCGCCCTTCACCACGTCGGCGCGGTCAGTACGGCATACGACCTCGTCCAGGACCCCTCTGGCGCTGCCGAGCAGTTGCCGGCGGCCATCGGCCTCTCCCTCTACCGGACCGTGCAGGAGGCCCTGGCCAACGTCTCCCGCCACTCGACCGCGACCGAGGTCCGGGTCGTGGCGCGCATCGTGGAGCGCCAGGTCGGTGGCTACGCCGAGGTGGAGATCCTCGACAACGGCCGTCCCCGGCCGGGCACGTCCGGCTCGGGCCTGGGCCAGCTCGGGATCCGCGAACGCGTCGCCTCGCACCGGGGACAGGCCGAGATCGGCCCGCGGCCGGCGGGCGGCTACCGGGTCCGGGTGCGCCTGCCCCTCGGAGACCGGTCTGCGGTCGTGCCGACCGACGCGCCCACGGATGCTGCAGACCTCGCCGACGTCGGGCGTATGCCGTGAGCCCACCCATCCGCGTCCTCCTCGTCGACGACCAGCGGCTCGTCCGCTCCGGGTTCGCCCTCATCCTGTCGGCCGAGGACGACATCGAGGTCGTCGGTGAAGCGGCCAACGGGCAGGAGGCGGTCATCGCGGCCGTCGAGCAGCGACCCGATGTCATCCTCATGGACGTCCAGATGCCCGTCATGGACGGCATCGCAGCCACTCGCGAGGTGGTGCGGGCTGACGCGGGAAGGGTCATCATCCTCACGACGTTCGACCGCGACGACTACCTGTTCGCCGCACTCGAGGCCGGGGCGAGCGGGTTCCTCCTCAAGAACGCCGACCCCGACCATCTCGTCGACGGGATCCGGGCGGTCGCCGAGGGGCACGCGCTCCTGTCGCCCGAGGTGACCCGCCGGGTGATCGAACAGATGACGTCGCGATCTGACCCAATTGTTCCGGGAGTCACGGGGGGTTCGTCACTACCGGAACAATTGGGTCAGGCCGTCACGGCGCGGGAACGGGACAAGCGGCTCGCCCGGCTCACCGACCGCGAGCGCGAGGTTCTCTGCCTCGTCGCCCAGGGCCTGTCCAACGCCGAGATTGCGGGCACCCTGTTCCTCGGCGAGGCCACCGTGAAGACACACGTCTCCAGCTGCCTGGCCAAGCTGCACCTGCGCGACCGCGTCCAGGCCGTGGTGTTCGCCTACGAGGCCGGGGTCATCCACCCGGCCCAGTGAGGCGCGCCCGCCGGTACACGGCACCTCCGTCACGAGGGGGAGCCGCCGAGTCAGTCCGGCGGGTGATCCGGTATGCCGGATGCCTCCCTAGCGTGGAACAAACACCACACGAAGGGGAGAGCCAATGTTGGAGCTGCAGGGCGTGACCCGCCGGTTCGGCGACCTGACCGCCGTCGACGACGTGAGCTTCGAGGTCGACGACGGGCTGCTCACCGGGTTCGTCGGCGGCAACGGCGCCGGGAAGACGACGACGATGCGGATGGCGATGGGGCTGCTCGCCCGCAACGCCGGCGAGATCCGGTGGCAGGGCCGCCAGATCGAGGCGACCGACCAGCGCCGCTTCGGCTACATGCCCGAGGAGCGCGGGCTCTATCCCAAGCAGCGGATCATCGACCAGCTGGTCTATCTCGGCGAGCTGCACGGCCTCACGGCGGCCGCGGCGCGGGCCAGCGCTACCGGCTACCTCGACCGGCTGGGCCTCGCCGACCGCGTCAAGGTCCGGGTCGAGAAGCTGTCCCTCGGCAACCAGCAGAAGGTCCAGATCGTCGCCGCCCTGCTCGGGGAGCCGACGGCCCTCATCCTCGACGAACCGTTCTCCGGGCTGGACCCGGACGCCGTCGACGCGATGACCGGGCTGCTCCGCGAGCACTCCAGCCGCGGCATACCGGTCCTCTTCTCCTCCCACCAGCTCGACCTCGTCGAGCGGATCTGCGACCGGCTCGTCGTCATGGCGCGCGGTCGTGTCGTGGCCCGCGGCACCGTGGCCGAGCTGCGCACCGCCGGGCCCACGCGGTACCTCCTCGACCTCGGCGCCGATGCGGGCTGGGTGCGCGACTTCCACCGCGGGATCCACCCGGTCGACGTCGACGGCTCGCGCGCCGTCGTGGAGGTCGAGGCCTCCGGGGCCGAGCAGGCCCTGCTCACCGAAGCGGTTCGTCGCGGCCCGGTCCATGAGTTCGCACGCGTCATCCCCGCCCTGTCCGATGTCTACCGGGAGGTCACCGCATGAGCCGTCGCCCCGCCGCCTGGGTCATCGTCATGCGCCGCGAGATCCTCGCCAAGCTCACCGACCGGGCCTTCCTCGTCGGAACCCTGTTCACCCTTGTCGTCCTCGCCGGCGTGATCGGGGTGCAGGGCTACCTCGGGGAACGGACCAAGACCTACGACCTGGTCGCCACCGCCGAGGCCCGACCGCTCGCCGACCAGGTCGCGACTGCCGCATCCAAGGGCGACGCCAAGGTGCGCGTCAAGGTCACCGACGCGAACGACGCCGTGGCGGCTCACGCCGCCGTCGACACCGGATCGGCCGACGCCTGGCTGCACCACGAGGCCACCGGATGGGTCCTCACCGGCCGGACCGGCGTGCCTGACGCGCTCGCCACCACGACGACCGGGGTGGTTCGCAGCACGACCCTCGCCGCCAACGCCGCTGCGGCCGGCACGACCGTCCAGGCCATGGAGAAGGGCGCCACCCTGACGACGACCCAGCTCGTCGGCGACCCCCAGCGCTCCGACCTCAACAAGGGCATCGGCTTCGGGATGGCCGTGCTCTTCTACGTCGCCGTCCTCATGTTCGGGATCACCCTGGCCAACTCGGTAGTGGAGGAGAAGCAGTCGCGGATCGTCGAGATCATCGTCAGCGCCATCCCGATCCGGCAGCTCCTGGCCGGCAAGATCCTCGGCAACGCCCTCATCGCCTTCGTCCAGATGGCCGTCTACGCCGCGATCGCCCTCGTCGGGATCAGCTTCACCTCCGTCGGGCGACTGCTCCCCTCGGTCACCGGGCCGGTCCTGTGGTTCGTCCTGTTCTTCGCCGTCGGCTTCCTCGCGATCGCCTGCCTGTATGCCGTGGCCGGCGCCCTCGCGAGCCGGACCGAGGACGTCCAGTCGACGTCGATGCCGCTCACCATGCTCGTCATGGGGATCTTCTTCGGCTCGGCGTTCGCCTCGGGTACGGCCCAGACGGTCGGCTCGTTCATCCCGCCGTTCTCGGCGGTGATGATGCCGATCCGGATGCTCGACGGCGGTGTCCCCTGGTGGCAGCCGGTGCTCGCGCTCGCCGGGCTGCTCGCCTTCGCCTTCGCCGCCGTCGTCCTGGGGGAGAAGGTCTACCGCCGCGCCCTCCTTCAGACCCGGGGCCGGCTCTCGGTGCGGCAGGCGCTCGCCGCCGCCGAGTGAGCACGGTGCGTCACCGGCATACGGGACCGATAGCGTTTCGCGTATGCCGCTGACGCCCCACCTCGTCGCGCTCGACGTCGACGGGACGATCCTCCACCACGACGGGTTCCTCAGCGACGCGGTCCGCGACGCGGTGCACGCCGTGGCCGGTGCCGGGCACCACGTCGTCATCTCGACCGGCCGGTCGCTCGTCGCGACCCTGCCGATCCTGGACCGCCTCGGTCTCACGACGGGGTTTGCCGTGTGCTCCAACGGTGCGGTCACCCTGCGGCTCGACCCGTTGCTGGGCGAGGGTTTCGAGATCATCGAGGCCGTGACGTTCGACCCGGCGCCGGCCCTGTCGCTGCTGCGGGATGCGTGGCCGGGCGCGGTCATCGCGGTCGAGGAGCTCGGCGTCGGGTTCAAGGTGAGCGCGCCGTTCCCGGATGGCGAGCTGATGGGCGACCAGCGGGTCGTGTCGTGGGAGGAGCTCGTCGCCGACCCGGCCACCCGCGTCACCTTCCGCGCGCCGGGTGGCACGAGCGAGGACTTCCTCGAGCTGGCCGAGCGGATCGGCCTGCACGGCGTCAACTACGCGATCGGGTTCTCGGCCTGGCTCGACATCAACCCCGAGGGTGTGTCCAAGGGCTCGGCGCTCGAGCTGGTCCGCCGGCACCTGCACATCGAGCCCGCGGACACGGTGGCCGTCGGCGACCAGCGCAACGACACCGAGATGATCCGGTGGGCCGCCCGCGGGGTCGCCATGGGCAACGCCCCCGACGAGGTCAAGGCGAGCGCTGACGAGGTGACCGGGTCCGTCGACGAGGACGGCCTCGTCCCGGTTCTGCTGTCGCTGCCCCTCACGCCGGGCCCCCTCGCACCCTAGAATCACCGGCCATGGGGGTCTTCCGCGACGCGGTCCGTGACGCGATCTCGGTCGTGCTGCACGGCATACGGATCATCGGGATGCACTTCCCGGTGCTCCTCACGATCTATCTGCTCGGCGCCGCGGGACGGGGTGCGGCCATCTGGGGCGCGGTCCTGCTGAGCAAGCACAACAGCCTGCTCGGCGCGCTCCTCGTCCCGCTCGCACCGCTCTGCACGCTCACCGCGCTCATCCTCATGCTGCGCGCCGTGTCGCCGAGCCTGCACTTCACCCGCTTCGACGCCGTCGCCGAGGGGGAGGAGACGCCGCAGGCTCCGCAGGTGGTCCGGGAGCGGCTGGGCCTGCTCGCCTCGACCCTCATCCCGTTCCTTGCCGTGTATGCCGCCCAGGGCTACCTCAAGGAGGACACCTTCGCCTTCGTCAACGCCGCCACGGCCGACGAGTTCAACAACAACACCGACCTGTGGTTCCACGGTGGGCACGCCGACGTGGGGCGCGCCGCCATCGCCTCGGAGAACTGGCTGTGGGGGATCGTCGCGGTGGCGTTCGTCCTGCGCTGGTTGGTCAACCGCTTCGACCTGCCCTCGCGCAACGTGTCCTTCGGGCTGGCCGCCGCGTGGTTCGAGGTCACCTGGGTCACTCTCTTCGCCCACCAGATCCCTCGGATGTTCGGCGCGGTGAAGGACTGGGTCGACGGTCGGGTTGCTGTCGTCTGGGCCCAGAACCTGTGGCACTCGGTCATCGACGCGCTCGGCCCGATCGGTGGCCCGGTCGAGGCGGCACGTGCGTGGTTCTGGGGCGTCCTCGGCGACTTCGACGCGATCGTCATCATCCCGGTGGCCTGGCTGACCGTGGGCGCCATCGTCTACGGCCGGACGATCAGTGCCCCCTCCGGCCCGGAGAAGCCACGAGCACACCTCGACCGTCGACTCTCGCGACTGCCCGGCCCCGTCGGTCGCTGGGCCGGGGACTTCGTGGACGACTTCACCTCGCGCTTCGCCGGCCTGGCCAAGGGCCTGCGCACCCTCGCCGTCGCCGGCCTCGTTCCCATGCTCTTGTTCTGCCTCGTCTTCGTCCTCGCCCTACAGGCCAAGTACCTCACCTACGAGCTGATCCGGGTGCTCACCGGCCCCCTGGACCCGACCGACTCCACGGCGTTCTCGCCGTGGATGGACGTCGTCGCCGGTGCGGTCTACACCCTCGTCGTCGTGGGACTGCTCGCTGCCGCCGTCGACCGGGTGATCCGGCGCCAGGGCGAGCTGGCCGCCACCGCCGAGGTGACCGACGGCGAACCCGACCCGGTGCCGGTCGCCGGCTGACCGGCATACCGCCCGGGTAGTCCGGTCAGGTCGTCGGGAGCGCGATCTGGACGTAACGCGGAGGGGTCCACTGCAGCCGCACCGCCGTCGGGCGGAACCCTCGAGCGGTGAGGACGTAGGCGTCGACGTCGTATGCCGCGGGCCGCGGGCCGGCCTCCACCGCATCGCCCTGGGCCTTGGGACCGCCGCTGACCGGGCCCTGGTGGGCGTCGGGGATGCACGGCGAGATGGGCAGGTAGTCGCTGTCGACGAGGTTGCCGTCGGTGTACTCGGTCTCCCGACCGCTCGCGTCGAGCAGGCTCAGCCGGCAGCCGAAGAGCACGGCGGTCGGGCTGGCCGCGACGTGCATCGACACCTTGACCCACTGCGCCTCCGCCGGCGTCCGGGCGTCGTCGATCGGCTTCCCGTCGGGGTCGCGCGGCGCCGCGACCGTGGTCACGCTCGTGACGGTGAGGTCCAGGGCGCGGTGCCAGTGCCCGTCGAAGTCGTCGAAGTCCTCGGCGAAGTGCACCGGCTTGCCCTGGACTCCGGACGTCGCCACATGGGGCTTGTAGGTCCACCAGAACAGCTGCAGCCGAAGCGAGTTCGCCGCCAACGCAAGCAGCAGCGCCGGGATGACGAGGGCCAGCCCCCAGCGGTTGCCGCGTAGCCAGGCTGTCATGACCCGGTCCCCACGGTGTTCATCGGGATCTTGACGACGTCGGTCCGGGCCTGCCACTTCTTGACCGTCTCGTCGGTGATGCCGAGGTCGACCGTCGCCAGGCTGTCGTATCCGGGGCTGTCGAAGACGGGTGCGATGTCGACGACGGCGCCCGGCATCCGGTCCGGTGGCATCTCGACGGCCATCCGGCAGGACTCCGGCAGCCCCGGGATCGAGTTGCCGCAGAACGAGACGTTGCGGCCGAGGAGCGAGTCGTAGGTGTCGCCGGTGGTCGTCCGGACGACCTTGTAGCCGAGGACCGAGGTGTCGGCGCGCGGGGTCCAGGTGAAGTCGATGGCAACCCAGAGCCCGGGCGAGGCGTCGGCCTCGATCGGTGTGGCGATCGCCTTGCCGCCGTCGACCTTGGTGACGACGACGTCGCCGGTGCGCAGGTGCACGGTCTGGCCGACCTTCGCCGCCGTCGTGAACGGGCGTTCGTGGCGGTCCTGCCCGGGCATGTGATCGGTGACGACCCGGCCCAGCGAGAGGGCGGCGACGATGAGGATCCCGGTGCCTACGCGGGACCGGACCGGGATGCGGCTGGCGATGGACGTCACGGGGTGCTCGTCGGGGCGTGCGAGTGCTTGACGCCCTCGTGCAGCGGAACCGTGACCGTGCCGACCGGGGTCCGGTCGAGCCACATCTCGGTCTGGTCCAGCGACGACTTGCGCCACGTGTAGCCGAAGGTGTCGACGGTGACCCGGTCCGGCAGCGTCGTCCCCTTGACCTCGAAGACGTAGGCGACCTCGTAGGTCAGACCCGGCGCGACCGAGCTGAGCACGGTCGTGTCGGGGGCGTTGTAGAGGGTGTAGTCCGCCTTGTCCGGTGGGACGGGGTTCTCCTTCGGGTCGGTGACGTCCATCGAGGCCAGGACGTTGGTGAGCCCGGTCAGCCGGAGGTGGTCCTTCATGACGCCGACCGGGACCATGGCGTTGCTCGAGTTGCGCAGGTGGCCGATGACGAGCAGGTAGGCGCCGACCTTGCTCGGACCGAACGTGTTGGACGGGTCGGTGTTCCACGACGCCCGGTCGACCGTGAGCTCGAGGGGGCCCAGGGTCATCGGCTTGCCGACCGCGAACCTCTCCGGTCCGGTGGCCGTGGCGGGCGCCTTGGCCCAGCCGCCGAAGGGCGCAGTGAGCAGCAGCAGGAACAGGCCGATGCCGGTGACCACCTGGCGGAGCGGTCGGTCGATCGCCCAGCGCCACACCCGCGCCAGGCGCCCTTGCGGTGTCTGTTGTTCGACATCCCCCACGGAGCGAGATTCTATGCAGGGGTGACCGTATGCCGGGTACTCGAGCGCCCGGCATACGGGCTGGGGCCGTTGGACGTCAGCGGGACTGGAGGGCGTCGAGCGCGACCGACATGGCCATCGCCACCCGCCAGTCCAGCTGCCAGCCGTTGGGCTGTCGCGGGACGGACACCTCGTAGCGGTCCCGCAGCGAGCGCTTGCGCACCGAGGAGAGCACGATGCTGCCGTCGGGTGCGGTGAAGTCGAAGTGGAAGAGGAACGGGACCGGAATGTCGCCGACCACCGGGATGAACTCCCAGACCCGGCGCAGGATGGCGATCCCCTGGTTGCGTTCGGTGCCCACCGCCTCGAGCCCGTCCGGAGTGCCGATGTGCCACGTCGACCGCAGCAGTGACTTGCCGAAGTCCTTGCGGAACCAGCCGATCGGCGCGCCCGCGGCGTCGAGGACGTCGTAGGTGGCGCCGAGGTCGATCCGCTTGCGGGCCTTGAACGAGAACACCGGCTGGGTGCGTGCCGCGTCGGCGTAGAAGGTGACCTGCTCCTTGAACGCCATCCGCTTCTGCTGCGCGACGGCGATCGGCTCGCCCTCGGTCCACGACGCGTCGGCGGGCCGGATCTCGTAGCGGTTGACCATCAGGGTCAGCTTCTGGCGCACCGTGAAGTGCGCGGCTCCCTGGGCGGATGTCGTGTCCATGGCGGTCATTGTCTCCGACTCAGGCCCTTGCGTGAACCTGCGATGCTGTATGCCGCCATGCCTGACCTGGAGATCACCTCACCGACCAACGCCCGCCTCAAGGGCCTGGTGTCGCTGCGTCGGCGGCGTGCGCGCGAGGTGTCCGGGACGACGCTCGTCGAGGGGTTCGAAGAGCTGTCGCTGGTGCTGGCAGCCGGGGTGCGCCCCCGGGCCGTCTACTACTGCGTCGAGCTGATGCTCGACCCGT
Organism: Intrasporangiaceae bacterium; assembly: GCA_021324575.1. Taxonomy (GTDB): domain Bacteria; phylum Actinomycetota; class Actinomycetes; order Actinomycetales; family Dermatophilaceae; genus Nostocoides. Next base: position 46,566 of record JAJPIW010000090.1, read on the forward strand.
CGGCACAGCTGGCGCTGGTCGAGGGCTGCCGCGCCGCCGGGGTCGACACGGTCCGGGTGGCCCGAGCGGCCTTCGAGCGGACGGCATACCGGGAAGGACCGGACGGGTTCCTCGCGGAGGTGCCCCAGCCCGGGCTCCCGGTCGCCGCACTGGAGGTGTCGCCGGGGTCACTCGTCCTGCTCGCCGAGGGGATCGAGAAGCCGGGCAACCTCGGGGCGATGCTGCGGACGGCCGACGCTGCCGGGGTCGCGGCGGTCGTCGCGGTCGACCCGGTGACCGACTGGGGCAACCCCAACGTGGTGCGCGGCAGCAAGGGGACGGTGTACTCCGTGCCGGTGGCGAGCGGGACGCTGGACGAGGTGCTGTCCTGGCTGGCTGAGCACTCGCTGCGCCTGGTGGCGACCACTCCGGACACGTCTGTGCTGCACACGGAGGCCGACCTGACCGGTGCGGTGGCGGTCGCCGTGGGGACCGAGAAGTACGGCCTGACGCCCGCCGCGCTGGAGGCTGCTGACCTGCGGATTCGCATCCCGATGGCGGGACTGGCCAACTCCCTCAACGTGTCCACGTCGGCGGCGATCGTCCTGTACGAGGCTGTGCGGCAGCGTTCGTCGGGCTGAAGGGGTGAGTTCCACCCCATGGTCAAAAGCACCCCACGGGGTGTGTCACGATGTCATGCATGCGAGTTGACCATGTGGTGTACGCGGCAGAGCACGACGGGGTGGCGGCGACTGCGGATCGGCTGGGGAAGCTGATCGGGGTCCGGCCGGTCGATGGTGGCAACCACCCTCGCTTCGGGACCCGCAACGTCATCCTGCCGCTGCGCCATGACCGCTATGTGGAGGTCGTCGAGGTGCTCGACCACCCCGCCTCCTACAAGGCGCCGTTCGGGCAGGTCGTCCGCGCCCGCTCCGAGGCCGGTGGCGGCTGGCTCGGCTGGGTCATCGCGGTCCACGACATGATCAAGCAGGAGGGCCGCGTCGGCCGTGAGGCCGTCGACGGCAACCGCACCCGCCCCGACGGTGTCGAGCTGCACTGGCGCCAGCTCGGGGTCCGTGGCCTGCAGGCCGACCCGCAGCTGCCGTTCTACGTCCAGTGGGACGAAGGCACCCAGCATCCGTCGACCTCCGGCGAGACCCACTCGCGGCTGCGTCAGCTGCAGATCGCCGGTGACCCGGAGCGGATCAACGAGTGGCTCGGCGTCGACCCCAAGTCGGTGTCCCCCTCGATCGACCTGGCGTTCGTCGCGCCGCATGGCACACCCGGCCTGCTCTCGGTCACCTTCGAGACCCCCGACGGGCACGTCACCATCTGACGCCGCTGCCTGGTCAAAACCTCGCGCGATCGTCAACTCACCGACACTCGCCCGAACCGGCGCAGCCGCAGGCTGTTGGTCACCACCAGGACGCTGGACAGGGCCATGGCGGCACCGGCGATCATGGGGGTGAGCAGCCCGGCCATCGCGAGCGGGATGGCGGCGACGTTGTAGCCGAACGCCCAGGCGAGGTTCTGCTTGATCGTCCGCAGGGTCGCGCGTGAGACGTCGATCGCCTGGCTGACGGCGGTGAGGTCTGATCGCATGAGGACGATGTCGGCGCTCTCCATGGCCACGTCGGTGCCGCTGCCCATCGCCAACCCGAGGTCTGCCTGGGCCAGGGCCGCTGCGTCGTTGACGCCGTCACCGACCATGGCGACGACTCTTCCCTCGCTCTGCAGCCGAGCCACGACCGCATGCTTGTCCGCCGGCGCGACATCGGCGAGCACGCGCTCGGCCGGGATGCCGACCTCGGCGGCCACCTGACGTCCGGTGGCCGCGTTGTCCCCGGTGAGGACGTATGCCGTGAGGCCCGCGGCGGTCAGTCCGGCGATCGCGGCCCGCGAGGTGGGACGAACCGTGTCGGTGACCGTCATCAGGGCCCTGGCCGTCTGGTCCCAACCGACGAGAACTGTTGTGCCGGTAGCGGATGCGATGCGTAGGGACAGCTCGTCCGGGATGGTCGCGAAGAGCTCGGCCTTGCCGACGACCACCTCGGTCCCCTTGATGGTCGCGACCGCGCCGGCCCCCGCCAGGGCCCGGAAGCCGGTGGCGGTCGGGACGGTCAGGCCACGCCGGGTGGCGGCGGCGAGGATCGCGCGCGCAACCGGGTGCTCGGAGCCGGCCTCGACGGCAGCTGCTGCCTGCAGGGCCGCGGTCTGGGTGAGACGGCCGGCGGTCGTGACGTCGGTGAGCCGAGGTTCGCCGGAGGTGATCGTCCCCGTCTTGTCCAGGACGATGGCGTCGATCCGGCGGGTGTCCTCCAGGACCTGCGGCCCCTTGACCAGGATGCCGAGCTGGGCGGCGCGACCGGTGCCGACGAGGAGCGCGGTCGGAGTCGCGAGGCCAAGGGCGCAGGGGCATGCGATGACGAGGACGGCTACCGCGATGCCGAGGGCGCGAGCCGGATCACCTGTCCCGGCCCACCAGCCGGCGAAGGTCAGCGCGGCGAGGACCAGGACGACGGGGACGAAGACGCTCGAGACGCGGTCGGCGAGCCCCTGGATCGCGGCCTTGCCGGTCTGGGCCTGCTCGACGAGCCGGGTCATGGCGGCCAACGTGGTCTCCGCCCCGACGGCGCGGGCCTCGACGACGAGGCGTCCGTCGGCATTGACCGTCCCGCCCGTGACCGGGTCGCCGGGCGAGACCTCGACCGGCACCGACTCCCCGGTCACCATCGAGGTGTCGACGGCGGACTGACCGTCGACGACGCGACCGTCGGTGGCGATCTTCTCTCCCGGTCGGACGACGAAATGGTCGCCGACTCGCAGGTCGTCGATCGGGATGCGGACCTCGGTGGTGACTCGGGTCGCGGCGTCGATCCGTTGCACGGCAACGTCCTTGGCCCCGAGGTTCATCAGCGCGAGGAGCGCTCCCTTGCTCTGGCCCTTGGCCCGGGACTCCAGCCAGCGGCCGATGAGCAGGAACGTCGTGACGACCGCCGCGGTCTCGAAGTAGGAGTGCCCGTGGCCGCCAGTCGCGATGAGGGTGACGACCGACCACCCGTATGCCGCGATGACCCCGATCGACACCAGCGTGTCCATCGTGGAGGCCAGGTGCCGGGCGTTGATGGCGGCGGCGCGGTGGAACGGCCATGCTGCCCAGAGCACGACGGGTGTGGCGAGGGCGAACTGTGCCCAGCGGCTGGCGGGGCTGTCCAGGGCGGGGATCATGGCGAGGACGAGCACCGGCAGGGAGAGCAGGGCGGCGACGAGCGCGCGCCGCCTGAGGGCATTGGCCGGGGCGACGTCGTGGTCCAGGTGGTTGGAGTGGTCGGCATGAGCGACGTGGTGCGGGTGTCGGCCAGTTGACGACTGCGCGAGAGGTTGACGGTCGGGGATGACGGTCGCGCCGTAGCCGGTGGTCTTCACGGTGGCGACGATGTCCTCTGGGGTGAGCGGCGCGGCATACGTGACGCGTGCCTTCTCGGTGGCGAGGTTGACGCTCGCCTCCACTCCCTCGAGCTTGTGCAGCTTGCGCTCGATCCGGGCCGCGCAGGAGGCGCAGGTCATGCCGGTGATGGCGAGGTCGAGGTGTTGGGGGTCGGTGTGGGTCGTGGTGTCGGTCATGTCGTCCCTCGTGGGCTCTGGTCTGTGTTGGTGGTGGGTGAGGCTGGGTCGGTTCAGCTGCGGACGAGCCGCGCGATCGCGTCGGACGCCTCACGGACCTTGGCGTCGGCGGCGGCGTCGGACTCGCGCGCGGCGTCGACGACGCAGTGGGCGATGTGGTCCTCGAGGAGGCCGAGGCTCACCGCTTGGAGCGCCTTGGTGGCGGCACTCACCTGGGTGAGGATGTCGATGCAGTAGGTGTCGTCCTCGACCATCCGGGCGATGCCGCGCACCTGGCCCTCGATCCGGCGGAGTCGCTTGAGGTACTCGTCCTTGCTCCCGGTGTAGCCGGCCATGATCGCTCCCGTCGTCGTGCGCCTTCTAGCTGTGACAACAGGATACCCCCGAGGGGTATTCCTTCCGTCATTGCGTCTGCGTCGCCTGGCGGCAAAGACCCTCAGATCCGCAGACGCAGGGGTCAGTCATCGAGGTGGGCCACCAGGCTGGGAGCCAGTCCGACGTAGGTCTGCGGGGTCATCGCCGCCAGCCGCTCCTCGACCTCGGCAGGCAGGCCCAGACCGTGAACGAACTCGACCAGCTCGGCCTGACCGATCCGCCGGCCACGGGTGAGCTCCTTGAGCCGCTCGTACGGCTCCTCCATGCCCGGGACCCCTTGCGCCCCGAGCGCCCGCATGGCCGACTGGATGGGCTCGCCGAGCACCTCCCAGTTGGCGTCGAGGTCGGCCACCATCGCGGATGGGACGGCGTCGAGGCCGGCGAGGCCGCGGCATACGTTGTCCAGCGCCAGGACTGAATGGCCCAGGGCGGACCCGATGTTGCGCTGCATGGAGGAGTCGGTGAGGTCGCGCTGCAGCCGGCTCTGGACGAGGGTCGCGGAGAGCACGTCGAGGAGGGCGTTGGACAGCTCGAGGTTGGCCTCGGCGTTCTCGAACCGGATCGGGTTGACCTTGTGCGGCATCGTCGACGACCCCACGGTGCCCTGCCCGCGCACCTGGGCGAAGTAGCCCAGCGAGATGTAGGTCCAGACGTCGGTGCACAGGTTGTGCAGCACCCGGTTGAACCGGGCGATGTCGGAGTACAGCTCGGCCTGCCAGTCGTGGCTCTCGATCTGGGTCGTGAGCGGGTTCCAGGACAGGCCGAGGCCCTCGACGAAGCTGCGCGAGATGGCCTGCCAGTCGGCGCCTGGCACGGCGGCGAGGTGCGCGCCGTACGTGCCGGTCGCGCCGTTGAGCTTGCCGAGGTAGTCCGCGCCCTCGATCCGCCGCAGCTGCCGACCGAGGCGGTGGGCCAGGACGGCGAGCTCCTTGCCGATCGTCGTGGGGGTCGCCGGCTGTCCGTGGGTGTGCGCGAGGAGCGGCACCTCCGCGAGGGCACGAGCCATCTCGACGACCTGGCCGTATGCCGCGCGGGCCCGGGGCAGCCACACCTCGCGGACGGCGCCCTGCACCATGAGCGCGTAGGACAGGTTGTTGATGTCCTCGCTCGTGCAGCAGAAGTGGATGAGCTCGGCGAGCCCCTTGTCGGACTGGTCGGGCGCGATCTCGGTGAGCCGCTTCTTGAGGAAGTACTCGACGGCCTTGACGTCATGCTGGGTGACCCGCTCGGTGGCCGCGAGCTCGTCGATCTCGGCCGGGCCGAAGGTGTCGACGATGGCGCGCAGCCTCGAGATCTCCTCGGCCGTGAGCCGACGGACGCCGGGAACGACCTGGCCGTCGGTCAGGTGGATGAGCCACTCGATCTCGACCCGCACCCGGGCGCGGTTGAGCGCCGGCTCGGAGAGGTGGTCGACGAGCGGCGCGACGACGGAGCGGTAGCGGCCGTCGAGGGCGCCGAGCGCGATGGGAGGGGCGGCGTTCGCCAGCGAAACCATGCCCCAATCCTCCCAGAGCCCCGGCGCCCAGGCGTACGGCGCTCAGCCGCTGAGGCTCCGGGGCCCACCAGAGCCCCGGCGGCCGGGCGTACGGCGTTCAGCCGCTGAGGCTCCGGGGCCCACCAGAGCCCCGGCGGCCGGGCGTACGGCGTTCAGCCGCTGAGGCTCCGGGGCCCTCCAGAGCCCCGGCGGCCGGGCGTACGGCGTTCAGCCGCTGAGGCTCCGGGGCCCACCAGAGCCCCGGCGCCCGGGCGTACGGCGCTCAGCCGCTGAGGCTCCGGGGCCCACCAGAGCCCCGGCGCCCGGGCGTACGGCGCTCAGCCGCCGGGCTCTGGCACCGGTGAGGTCAGTCCTCGGCAGGTGGTGGCGTGACCTGTGCGGGGTTGATCAGCCCGAACGCCTCGCCCTGGGCGCCGGCCACGATGGCCATGTGCCCGAAGGGTGTCTCCGAAGGCGGCATCATCACCGAGCCGCCCAGCTCGGTGGCCTTCGTGGTGGCGGCGACGACGTCGTCGGCCCAGAACCAGGTCAGCCAGTAGGCGGGGTTGTCGCCCGGGTGGAGGCTGTCGTCGTTGATCCCGCCGACGCCCTCGCCGTCGGGTCGCTGGAACTGCGCGTAGCGGAGCTGCTCCCCGTCGCCGAAGTCGTCGTAGGTCCAGCCGAAGACCGCGGCGTAGAAGGCCTTGGCGCCGTCGAAGTCGCGGGTGTGCAGCTCGTTCCAGGTGTAGGCGCCGTCCTCGTTGAAGATGCCGGCGCCGGCGTGGGCCCCGGCCTGCCAGATCCCGAACGCGGCTCCGGAGGAGTCGGCGGCGACCGTCATCCGCCCGACGTCCATGACGTCGAAGGGGGGCATGAACACCTGGCCGCCCGCAGCAGTCACTTTCTCGGCCGTCGCGTCGGCGTCGTCGGCGGCGAGGTAGGTCGTCCAGACCGACGGCGTCGAGGGGTCGCCCATCTTCGGCCCGACCCCCGCGGCCGGCCGGCCGCCCTTGAGGGCCATGAGGTAGCCGCCGGCCTCCTCCGGACCGTCCTGGATGTCCCAGCCGAACAGCTCGCTGTAGTACTGCCGCGCGGCAGCGGGATCATCGACCGACAGGTCGACCCAACAGGGGGTTCCCTCGGGCCAGGCGTCGTCACGGGTGGGCATCGTTGCCTCCAACGGGTCAGTCGGTCGTGTCTCGACCGCACATCGCCACCCAAGCACCGCACACCGACATCACGCCAGCCCCTGGTTCAGGAGTTCAGGTCCCGTTCAGCCGACGACCGTCCGCACGTGCGCAACGATCCCGGGGACGGCCGCCTGCACCTCGGCATACGTCTGCTCGAAGGCATCCCCCCGGCCGTACCAGGGGTCGTCCATGTCCAGGTCGCCGGCCGCCGCCGCGCCGGGGTCGAAGGACCGGAACAGCCGCACCCTGGCCCGCTGCTCGTCGGTCCGGCAGAGCCGGAGCAGGTCTCGGACGTGCCCGGAGTCGGCCGCCAGCACCAGGTCGCGGTCGACGAGCCAGGACCGGTCGACCTGCTGGGCCCGGTGCGCGGACCCACCGTGGTCGGCGTGCCCGTTGCGGCGCAGGACTGCGAGCGTCCGCCGGTCCGCCGGGCTGCCGACCTCCCACGACGTCGTCCCGCCCGAGTCGACCTCGACGACGTGGCCGAGGCCGGCCTCCTCCAACGCCTCGCGCAGGAGGAACTCCCCCATCGGGGAGCGGCAGATGTTCCCGGAGCAGACCACGGCGATCCGGTAGGGACGGTCGGGACCGTATGCCGGTCGCTCGGCTGAGTCACTCACGCACGTCACTCTAGGTTCACTCCAGGTCCAGCCAGACGCGGGCCCGGGCGAAGTCGGCCGCCTCGAAGCCACCGGGCAGGTCGGGGATGCGACCCAGCACCGGAACGCCTGCCACGTCGGGGAACTCGTCGAGCAGGTCGCGGGTAGCGTCGTCCAGGTCTCGACCCGCCGGCCAGTGCGTGAGCACGACACCGAGGAACGGCAGACCGCGTTGGCGGAGGACCTCACGGGTGAGAGCCGCCGCGTTGAGATCGGCCTCCGTCGGGCGTGCTGCCAGCACGAATCCGGCGCTGGATCCCTTGTAGCGCAACGCTGTTGCCACATCGAGCAGCGTGCCGCGTCGCCCGTCGAGCTGGGTCATGATGCCGCTGGTCCCCTCGACGAGGACCAGCCCGGCCCGCTCGGTGAGAGCCGCCACCGCCTTGACGTGGTCGGCGATCTTGGGAAGGGAGATGCCGACGCGGCTGGCGGCGATGACCGGCGGGAGGGGGAGTCGGAGCCGGATCTCCTCGTGGGCGTCGACTCCCTTGACCCACACCCGGACTCGGTCGACGTCGCCCTCCTCCCAGTCGGCTGCGCCGGTCTGGACGAGCTTGACGACGGACAACGCCGTGCGGTGCCGCAGCACAGTGGCGAGGGCTGCCGTCGTCACGGTCAACCCGACGCCGGGCCCGGTCGCCGTGACGAGGACGACGCTCGGCAGCGGGACGGGGTCACCCACGCCGACCACCGAGTACCTCGTGGAGCAGGTCGCGGCCGTCCCACCGCCGGCGGGTGTCGGGACCGGCGCGTTCGGCCTCAGCGACGAGCCGGCACACGGCCTCACAGACAGGAGTCGGTATGCCGTGTGCCTGCCCGAGCCGCGCGACCTCGCCCTGCAGCTCGGCGATCTCAGTGGGCCGGCCCGCGGCGAGGTCGTCGGCCATCGAGGAGCGAGCGGTCGGGTCGACCCGCAGGCTGGCGCGGGCAGCGGCGCGGAAGACCGGGTCGGGGGAGCGCAGCATCCGGATCGTCGCTGCCGGACTGATCGGGGTGAGTCGCGCGGGCGTGACGCCGATCGCCGCATAGACGGCGAGGGCCTCCTCCTGGCAGGCGGCGAGGACGCGGCGGTAGTCGCGCTGGCCGAGCTCTTCGCGCAGGGGCAGGCCGGACAGTGCGTTGACGGCGTTGTTGAGGTTGAGCAGGAGCTTGGCGTGCTGCACCTCGCGGATGTCGGCCCGCGCGTGGATCCGCAGGCCGGCGGTCTCGGCCGCCGCGAGAAATCCGTCGAGCGCCGGGTCCTGGCCCAGGTAGATGTCGCCGGACGTCGCCCGCCGGTAGGTGGCCGGTCCGGTGCGCACGACGTTGAACTCGACCATGCCCGCGACGACGTGGACGCCGTTGCCCGGTAGGGCTTCTCGCAGTCGGTCGGCGTTGTGGAGGCCGTTCTGGAGGCTGACCACGACCGTGCCCGGCTGCAGGTGTCCGGCGATGGCCGCGGCCGCCGAGAGCGTATCGCGCGACTTCACCGAGACGAGCACGACCTCCGCGCCCGAGACCGCGGCCGGGTCGGTCGTCAGGGTGGGCCGGTCGGCGGGCACCAGACGGGAGGGCAGCCCCGGCGCCTCGACGGTGAGACCGTCGGCCCGGACCGGGTCGAGGACTCCTGGCCGTCCGATGAGGGTGACCGCGGTGGTCGGAGCGAGCATCCCGCCGACCCAGCACCCGATGGCGCCGGCACCGACGACGGCGACCCGGGGCTCAGGTGAGGGGGTCGGCGACCGGGGCGCGGGCGGCATACCGCCCATCCTTGCCCATCCCCCGAATTATCGGGTCCTCGGACAAGGTGGCGCCGCACCCGAGTTTCCTTCTCGGGTGCGGCGCCAACTTCTCGGGTGCGGACGGCTCAGGCGGCGGCGACCGGCGCCTCGACGAGCTGGGCGACGAGGGCGCGGACCTCGGACTCGAGGGCCTCGTCGGTCAGGTGGCCGTCGACGATCGTCTCGTAGGCCTTGCTGACGCCGATGGTGTCGAGGATCGGCTGGGCCTGGGCGCGGACGAGGGCCTCGACGGCGCCGGCGCGGGCGGACTGGGCACCACCGGGGGCGGCGGTCGCGGCCAGGACGGCGACCCGCTTGCCGGCGATGGGAGCCTTGGCGCGCGGGCGGGAGGCGATGTCGAGGGCGTTCTTGAGCAGGGCGCTCATGCCGCCGTTGTACTCCGGGGTGACGACGAGGATCGCGTCGGCCGCGCTGACCGTGGCGCGGAACTCGTCGACGATCGCCGGGAAGCCGCCGGCGGCGTCGGTGTGCTCCTCGTAGAAGGGGAGCTCGCCCAGCCGGTCGAAACGGGTGACCGTCACGTCGGCGGGGAGGTCTGCGATCGCGAGGTCGGCCAGCTGGGCGTTGTAGGAGCCGGGGCGGGTGCTGCCGACGAGGACGAGGAGGTTCATGAGCGTGGTGCTCCTTCACGAAAGGGGGCGTGGTTGGCGGCGGCCCTGAGCGGCATTGGTCAAGTCCTTGACTTGAATCTAGGAGCCGACGAGAAGATTGTCAAGTCCTTGACGAATAGGTACGATGGTCCCATGAATGTCGGGGGATCCTGCGAGTCGGTCCCGGGCCAGGGCCCGGTGCCGCTCGTCGCCCTGCTCGGTCGCGCCGAGCTGGCGTTCATCGCCGAGTTCGACCGCCGCATACGGGACTCGGAGTTCTGCGCGCTGTCCCTCGCGCACTCCCGCAACGTCCTGCGCCACCTCGCCGACGGGCCGCTGCGGGCCTCGCACATCGTGGAGCGCTGTGACGTCTCCAAGCAGGCCATCAGCCAGCAGATCACCCATCTCGAGGCGAGTGGCTACGTCCGCGTGGACGCCGACCCCAGTGACCACCGGGCTCGAGTGATCTCGTTGACCGACAAAGGAGTTCGCGCGCAACACCTCGTCGGGCGACTCTTCACCGAGATCGAGTCGGACTGGGCCGAGGCGCTCGGTGAGCGCGACAGCGCGGCGCTGCGTCGGGTCCTCGCCAAGGCCCTCGACGTGGTGCCTCGGGGCGCGTGCAGCGAGGTCGCCGCCACGCCGACCTCGCACTGCTGAGCCCGGACCGCTCAAGGGGCTGCCGGGCTGGGTCGAGAGATCACGACGCGCGGGACCTGCTCCGCCGATCCCCGGGTGTCGTGATCGCTCGACTCGGTGGGACGCCTGAGCCAGGCGCACCTGACCCTCAGTGCCAGGCGATCACGAGCAGGACGACCGGCGTGGCAAGGGCGAGGACCCCGAAGGCGTACATGACCGGCGCCATCCAGCCCGCGGCCCGGTTGTCGAGCAGGGCGATCCGGGTCGCTGCCGTGCCGGCGGAGGCGCCGAGGAGGCCGTCCGCAGCCGGCACCTCGGCCAGCCGGACGAGAGCCCGGCCCACCGTCACCGGGTCGGTCCGGGAGACGGCTCGACGGTCGGCGAGCACCTCGACGAGCAGGCGCACCTCGCCCATCCCCGCCGAGGACCGGACCCGGGCGGGCACCGACTCGTGGAGCACGGTGAAGAACTCCAGGACGAGGTCGTGGCGGGCCCTCAGGTGCGAGCGCTCGTGCTCGAGGACCGCGGTCAGCTCGCCGGGAGTGAGGGCGGCGAGCGCGCCCTCGGTGAGGACCATCCGGCCGTTCTGGCCCGGGACGCAGTATGCCGAGGGGCTGGGGTGCGCGAGTACGCGCGCGTGGGTCCCGAGCCGGTCGTCACGCAGGCCGATGAGGTCGACGAGCTCCCGGTGCTGGCGCCGGACCTCGCGCAGCCTTCGGCCCACCCGGTGCCCGGAGAGGAGCAGTCGCGCGAGCATGAAGACACTCACCGCCACCGCCACCCCGACGACCAGCAGATGGGGGCCGGAGTACTCATCGGTGACGAGCGGGATCGCAGCGGGCGCAGCACCGAGGGCGGCGACGACCCCCGCGAGGGAGACCGCCTGCCACACGACGAGCGCTGGTCGGGGTGCGCGACGCCAGCCGGGCCGCCGGGCCATGATCCGCGGCAGCGCCACGAGCACCAGCCCCGCCATCGCCACGAGGGCTGCGACAGGGAGCGCCTGGGTCACGGAAGGGGCCGGTGGTTCGATCGGGGGCGGATCAGGTCGCCAGGCCCGGCTGGCGACGCTCGAGCTCGCCCAGCGCCGCCTTGAGGTCGGCGATCTCACCGGGCGACGCGTCGTCCAGGAAGTGCAGCAGGGCCGCCTTGCGGTCGTCGACGTCGAGCTGGTCCATCGTCGCGCGCATGGCCTGGGCGGTGAGTGACTCCGGGGACTGCGACGCGGCATACCGCCAGGCCTTTCCCTCCCGCACGCGGGTGGCGAGGCCCTTCTTCGCGAGCCGGTCCAGGACGGTCATGACCGTCGTGTAGGCGAGGTCACGGTCGCTCGCCAGCGCCTCGTGGACGTCTCGGACGGTGGCGCCCTGGCTGCTGGCCCACAGCTGCTCCATGACGACGCGCTCGAGGTCGCCCAGTCGTGGTGCGGACGGGGGTGTCACGGGTGGGTCAGCCTGCCTTGGTCAGTGGGGGAGTGAGGTCGATGACCCGCTCGAAGTCATCGAGTCCCTCGGGTCGGTGGCTCACCATCACTACCGTACGGCCTTCGGTAGCGGCGAGCGCGTCGCTCACCACATCGAGCGCGGTGGCGTGGTCGAGGTGGGCGACCGGCTCGTCGAGGAGGACGACCGGACGGTCACTCAGCAGGACCCGAGCCAGGCCCAGGCGCGCGCGCTCGCCACCGGACACGCCGAGCCGCCCGACGCCGAGGGGCGTGTCGAGACCATCTGCGAGACCGGCATACCAGTCGCTCAGGTTCGCTTGCGCCAGAACGGTTTCCAGCTCCAGGTCCGTCGCATCGGGGCGGGCGAGGCGGAGGTTCTCGCGGAGGTTCGTGGCGAAGAGGTGTGGCTCGTCGTCGAGGATCGCGATGGCGCTTCGGACGTCTTCGAGCGGCAGGGTCGTCACGTCGCGCCCGTCGAGGAGATAGCTGCCCGCGCTCGGGTCGAGATGCCGGGCGAGGACGGCGAGCAGGGTGGACTTGCCCGAGCCGTTGGCACCGGTGATGGCGGTGCGACTGCCGGGCTCGAGTACGAGGTCGGTATGCCGCAGAGCCGGCTCTCCCTCGACCCACACCGCCGCGACGCCGGCCAGTTCCAGCACTGGTGGCGTGTCGGTGCGCTGACGGTTGCCCGGGTTGTCGACGGGCGGGGTGTCGGCCAGCTGACGATTGCGCGGGTCGCTGACGGCGGGGGGCTGGGACAGCAGGCCGGCCAGCCGGTCGCGTGCGGCCTGGGCCCGCGCCAGAGCACGGACGGCATCGGTGAGCCCGGCGAGCGCCTCGCCGAGTGCTACGGGTGTGACGACGAGCAGTGCGGTCACCGGGCCACCGAGGTCCGAGCGGCTGGCGAGAACCGCGTTGGCCACGCAAGCCACACCAGTCGCCACGAGGAGTGCGCCGGTGAGGAACGCCCGGCCCCGGGCCTGCCGGTCGACGGCGACGCGGAGCCGGTCGTGGGCTGTCTCGAGCCAGCGGGCCGCGGCTGCCTGCCCGCCGACAGCCGCCAGAGACATGGCCTGCCGGCTGACCAGGTCGGCTACTCGCACGACCTCGGACCGGGCCGCGAGGACGGACTGCTGGGACTCCGACTCCGAGTGCCAGGCCCGCCAACAGGCTGCGGCTGCGGCCGCCATCAGCCCGGCCAGGACCAGGCCGGCAGCAGGCGACACCAGAGCCGTCAGGACGGTGGCGAGGGTGCCGACGACGGTCGCCGCGACGATCGGGACGGTCACCCGGACCTGGGCGTCGACGACGTCGGTCAGGTCGTCGACGACACCGGAGAGCACATCGGCCCTGGAGCGCCGGCCCAGGCGGGCGGGGGTGAGCGGGACGAGCGCCGCATACGTCGCGGTCCGGGCCCTGGCCAGGTCACGCAGGGCGACGTCGTGGGAGCGGAGGCGCTCGGCATACCGGAGGGCGGGGCGGGCCATCCCGAAGGCGCGGACCGCGACGATCGCCACGAGGAGGGTGAGGATCTGCGGGCGCTCGCTGGCGCGCACGATGAGCCAGCCCGACGTGGCCGTGAGTGCGACACCGGAGGCCAGCGCCGCACCGCCGATCAATCCGGCGACGATGACGCCGGCCGACGGTCGCAGGGTGAGGTGCCGCGTGGCCGGTGCGGTGAGGTCGCTGCTCATTGCAGGACCCCGATCTCGACCGCTCGGGCCGACTCGGTTGGACTGTCGTCGACCGGGGTGCCATGGGCGGACACGCGACCGGTGAGGTGGAGGTGTTCGTCGGCCAGCGCGAGGAGCTCGCGGCGGTGGGTCACGGCGACGACGATGCGCTCGCGGGCCAGGTCGGTGACGAGGCCGTGGACGAGGTCGGTGGCTCCGGGGTCGAGGTGCGCGGTGGGCTCGTCGAAGAGGACGAGTGGCGCGTCGGAGAGGCGCGCCCGGGCGACGACCAGACGGGTCCGCTGCCCGGCCGAGAGACCGAAGCCGTCGTCGCCGATGGTCGCCTCGAGTCCGCCGGGCAGGCCGGCCACCAGCTCGACAAGGCCCACTGCCCGCAGGGCCGCCCACAGCTGGTCGTCGTCGGCGTCGTTGCCCAGACCGAGGTTCTCCCGGACCGACCCCGAGACGAGGAACGGCCGCTGGGTGACCAGATGGGCCGCCGGTGCGGTGACGGTGCCGGAGGTGGGGGTACGCAGCCCGGCGAGCAGCTCCAGGAGGGTCGACTTGCCGACGCCGGACGGGCCGGTGACCACGGTGAGCCCGGTCCCCGCCGTGAGGGTGACGCCCTCGAGGACAGGGCGGGCGGACCCGGCATACGCATAGCCGACTCCGCTGACCGTCACCGGCCCGCTGACCCAACCTCTGCTAGCAGAGGTTGGGTCACTCAGCACAGGTTGCAACCTCTGCTGAGTGAGTTTTCCTCTGCTAGCAGAGGTTGCGTCGTCCGCGGAGGCGGCGGCGCTGAGCACGGGGAGGATGGCGTCGAGGGCCTCGGCTCCGTCGGCGGCGGCGTGGAACTCGGTGCCGACCCGGCGGATCGGCCAGTAGGCCTCGGGTGCCAGCAGGATCGCGAGCAGGCCGGCGTGTAACCCGATCGCGCCGCTCGTCAGGCGCAGGCCGACACCCACGGCGACGATCGCGACCGAGATCGTCGCGAGCAGCTCGAGGGCGGCCGAGGAGAGGAAGGCCAGGCGCAGGGTCCGCATCGTCGCGTGCCGGTGCCGGTCACTCACCTCACCGATGGTGCCGACCTGACGCTCACCGCGGCCGTAGCCGACCAGGGTGGGCAGCCCGCGCATGACGTCGTGGAAGTGGCCGGCCAGGGCGGCGAGCGCCTGCCAGCGTCGCTGCGTCTCCTCCTGCGTGGTCCGCCCGATGAGGGCCGCGAAGACGGGTAGCAGCGGCACGGTGAGCAGGACGATGAGCGCGCTCAGCCAGTCCACGACCGCAAGGGTGCCGATGGCAAGTGCCGGCACGACGGCCGCCGACACCAGGGCCGGGAGGAAGCGCGCGGCATACGGCTCGACGGCCGAGCAGCCTTGTGCCACCAGGGTTGCTGCCGCCTCGTCACTCGGGCGGGACTCGGCCGGAAGCCGGAGCCAGCGACCGACGAGCCGCTCCCGGAGAGCGGTCGAGACCTCGACCCCGGCCCGGGCTGCGGTGCGCTCGCCGAACTGGGCCAGCAGGCCCCGGACCACGAAGGCGGCCGCGAGCCACGCGGCAGGAGCGAGGACAGTGGTGTGCTCCACGACGGCGACAACGAGGCTCGCCAGCGCCACCGCAGCACCGATCGTCGCGATGCCCTGCGCGACCCCGACCCCCCCGAGCAGCAGCACGGGTCGACGGGCCGAGGGGACGGCCCGGAGCAGTCGGGGGTCGAAGGGTCTCATCGGGTATGCCGCGCGCTCACCTTCGGTAACGCCTCCTCAGTGCACGGCGACGGCGGCCGGGATGTGCGCCACCGTGAGCCGCTTGCGGAAGACCCAGTAGTTGTATGCCGTGTAGGCCAGCATGATCGGCGTGAAGGCCGCGGCCGCGCCGGTCATGATCTGCAGCGTGAGGTGGGAGCTGGAGGCGTTGGCGGTGGTGAGGTTGTTGGCGGCCGAAGTCGAGCTGACCATGAGGTTGGGGAAGAGGATGAAGAAGTCGGTGGCGACGGCCATCGCGATGGCGACCGTCGTGCCGACGAAGGCCCAGCCCTCGGTTCCCTTGCGGTTCAGGGCGATCGATGCCAGCAGCGCGACGGCCGCGATCCCGGTCGTGATCCAGGACCAGACGTTGCCGCCGTAGCCCACACCGAGCCACACGAGCAGGACGGTGCCGAGGACGGCGGCTCCGACGCCGGCCTTGGTGGCCAGGGAGCGGGCGTCGGCACGGATCGGGCCGTCGGTCTTGAGCGCGATGAAGTGGGCCCCGTGGGTGAGGGACAGGGCGTAGAGCGCGACACCACCGAGCAGACTCACCGGGTTGAGCAGGCTGAGGAGCGACCCGGTGAAGTTGTGGTCGGCGTTGATCGGGGTGCCGTGCACGAGGTTGGTCAGGGCGGTCCCGACGAGAACCGGTGCGGCGACCGAGCCCACCACGATGGCGCGGTCCCAGCCGCGGCGCCAGGCGGCGCTGTCCCGCTTGTGCCGGTAGTCGAAGCCCACGTTGCGCAGGATGAGCACGACCAGCAACAGAAGGAACGCCAGGTAGAAGCCGCTGAACATCGTGGCGTACCAGAGCGGGAACGCTGCGAACATCGCGCCACCGGCCGTGATCAGCCATACCTCGTTGCCGTCCCAGAGGGGGCCGATGGTGTTGAGCAGGACCCGGCGACGCTTCTCGCCGTCCTCCGCGTCGGTGCCGCGGCCGAGGATCGGCAGCACCGAACCGACGCCGAAGTCGAAGCCCTCGAGCACGAGGTACCCCGTCCACAGGACCCCGATGGCGATGAACCAGAACGTGATGAGTGACATGTCGATTTCCCTTTGCTTGTCAGCCAGGCGTCGTCAGTAGGCGAACTGGAGCGGGGCGTCGTCGGTGACATCCTCGGGCTTCACCGGCGCGTGGAACGGGTCCGCGCCGTGCCGCACGTAGGTGAGGAAGAGGCGCACCTCGACGACGGCCAGCGCGGCATACAGGGCGGTGAAGGTGAGCAACGAGATGAGCACGCTGGTCGCGCTGACCGTCGGCGATACGCCCGCAGCCGTGGTCAGCAGGCCGTAGACGAGCCACGGCTGACGCCCGGTCTCGGTGAAGATCCAGCCGAAGGAGATGGCGAACAGGGGGAGCAGGGGGATCGCGAGGGCGACCCACGTCCACAGCCGGCCACGAGGCACCCGGCCGCCGCGGGTGAACCATAGGACGAGGGCGGAGAAGGCTGCACCCGCCATGCCGAGCCCGATCATGAGCCGGAAGGTCCAGTACGCCAGGGGGATGTTGGGGGTGTAGGTCGGTGACATGGCCAGCTTCCCGACCTCGGGGCCGTAGCGCTCGGTCACCTTCGCGGCGAGGGCAGCGATCTGCGGCTTGAGCTGGTTGATGCCGTCGACCCTGGCGCCGAACTTGCCGGTCGCGAGGAACGACAGCAGCCCCGGCACGGCGATGATGCGCGTGGCGTGCTGCCCGTTGAGCGAGCCGATCGAGAGCACCGAGAACGGCGCGCTGTCCGTGGTGTCGTAGAGCGCCTCGGCCGAGGACATCTTCATCGGCTGGACCTCGGTCATGATCTTGCCCTGGGAGTCCCCGGAGCCCATGACGAGCAGCGCCGCGACGAGCGTCACGACCGCGCCGATGCGCGTCGACCGGTGGTACATGGCCGCGTCCACCGAGGACCCGGACACCGTCGACGCCGCCGACCGACGCATGAGGTGCAGCGAGACCCCGGCGACGACCGCCCCACCGACCATGTAGCAGGAGAAGACGACGTGCGGGAAGGTCACCAGCTGGACCTTGTTGGTCAGGACCGCGATGAAGTCGGTCATCTCGGCCCGACCGGTGACCGGGTTGAACTTGTAGCCGACCGGGTGCTGCATGAACGAGTTGGCGGCCAGGATGAAGTAGGCCGACAGCAAGGTGCCGACGTGGACGATCCAGATCGTGGCCGCGTGCACCTTCTCCGGCAGCTTGCCCCAGCCGAAGATCCACAGCCCGAGGAAGACCGACTCCAGGAAGAACGCGAGCAGCGCCTCGAAGGCGAGCGGCGCCCCGAAGATGTCGCCCACGAACCGGCTGTAGGCCGACCAGTTCATCCCGAACTGGAACTCCTGGACGATGCCGGTGACGAGCCCGAGGGCGAAGTTGATCGTGAAGAGCTTGCCGAAGAACTTGGCCAGCCGCAGGTCGGCCGGGCGGTGGTTGCGCACCCACGAGGTGTGGAACCACGCGACGATGAGCGACATCCCGATCGTGATCGGGACGAAGAGGAAGTGGTAGACGGTCGTGATGGCGAACTGCCAGCGGGCGATGTCCAGGGAGTTCATGGAGGTGCGGCTCCTGTGCAGGCGGAACTACGGCATGACGACGCTGATACTACGACATGTAGTAGGTGAGCGCGAGAGGACCGCGGAGCCGCCGAGTCCTCCGGTCAGGGGCCCGTATGCCGGTCGCCCGGGTCTCCCGGAACTGCCACAACCCTGACGGGACCCCCGGAAACCGCCCGCCGGCCTCCGGTCAGGCGTCGGGGTAGCCCTGCGGGTTGGCCGACTGCCAGCGCCAGGTGTCGACGCACATGTCGTCGACGGTCTTGACGGCTGTCCACCCGAGCTCGTCGCGGGCCAGCGCGGGGTCGGCCCAGGTTCGCGGCTGGTCACCGGGTCGACGCGGGCCGACGGCATACGGAACCTCCCGACCGACCGCTCGGGAGAAGGCCGAGAGCATCTCCAGCACCGAGGTCCCCTTCCCGGTGCCGAGGTTCCAGGTCGACACCGGCCGGTCGTGTGCGGCCATCCAGTGCAGGGCCGCGATGTGCCCGGCCGCGAGGTCCTCGACGTGGATGTAGTCGCGCTCGCACGTGCCGTCGGCCGTCGGGTAGTCGTCGCCGTGGACGGTGAGCCGGTCCCGGCGACCGACCGCCACCTGGGCGATGAACGGCATCAGGTTGTTGGGTATGCCGCTCGGGTCGTCGCCGATCATCCCGGACGGGTGCGCACCAACTGGGTTGAAATACCTCAGGATTGCCACCTTGAAACCGTCGGAGCCGACGGCGACGTCGCGAAGGACATGCTCGTTGAACACCTTGGTCCGGCCGTACGGCGAGGTCGCCTCGATCGGTTCGAAGTCCTCGCGGTAGGGCGGCTCGCTGCGGTCGCCATAGACCGTCGCCGAGGAGGAGAAGACCAGGTTGGGGACGCCGTGTCGGCGCATCGCCCGGACGAGGGAGAAGGTGGAGTCCAGGTTGTTCTCGTAGTACTCCAGCGGCTTGTCCATCGACTCCCCAACGGCCTTGAGACCGGCGAAGTGGATCACCGCGTCGAACGGCTCGGACGCGAAGAGGTGCTCTGTCTTGTCGCGGTCGGTGATGTCGAAGGAGTGCAGCGGGACCGCCGTCCCGGTCAGCGCCTCGATCCGGTTCATGACGGTCGGCTTGGCGTTGGCGAACGAGTCGACGATGACGACGTCGTGCCCTGCGGCGACGAGCTGGACGACGGTGTGGGAGCCGATGTAGCCGGCGCCGCCCGAGACGAGAACACGCATGGACACACCGTATGCCGCGTCCCGCCGCCTGGGCGCTCACCCCCGAACGCTGGGGAGTCCCCGTCGAACACACAGGATCTCGACAGGTGTCTCACGGAGCCTGCGGGTTATGGTGACAAGGGCCCGGACCTCTGCCCCCACCCACCATCCGTGGCGGCGCACTCGGCCGCAAACGCGAGGACATTTCGATGGACACGACGAAGTTCTTCTCCCGGCTCGACGAAGCCTTCCCCGGGGATCCGCGGAGCACCGACCCCGTCCACCCGCAGTGGGCGGACCTGGCCGAGGAGGTGCCCGGCACGACCGCGGTCAACGCGCTCGCCGTCCTCAACCTGGCCGCTCAGCTCATGCCGGTGGCCGAGTGCTACGTGGAGGTCGGTGCCTATCGGGGCCGCTCGTTCGCCGCGGCGACCCAGGACGTCGGCGACAAGCGGTTCTACGCGCTGGACTCCTTCGAGGCCCACGGTGACCGAGGCAGCGACGCGCGGTCCGACCTGGAACGGACCCTCGAACGGTATGCCGCGCACGCCGACACCCGCGTCGTCGTCGGCGACGCCTTCCGCATGCTCACCCAGCCCGGTGTCGTCGATCGGCCGGTCGGCGTCTACTACTACGACGGCCCTCCCGGGGGCCCTGCCCACCACCTCGCGCTCGCCGTCATCGAGCCGCTGCTCGCCGACGAGGCGCTCGTCTTCGTCGCCGACTCCGCGCGCCCCAAGGTCCAGCAGGTGCACGGTGACTACCTCGCGGAACACCGGGGCTGGAGCCTCGCCGCGCGCTGGGAGGGCAACGGCGACTCGCCCGCCCGGTGGGGGACCGGGCTGCACGCCCTGGTCTACCGCCGTCCGCCCGGCGCGTCCCGCCGGCTCACCTCGGCCGACGAGCGGCGTCGCCGGATCCAGGTCGCGCTGCGTGGCCCGCTCGGCTCGGCGACCCGACGGGTGGCACGAACCGTCCCGCCCATCGTGTCGGCCCCTCGCCGCCGCCTGGCCCCGCTGGCCTGAGCGGGCCGAGCGGCCCGGGGACCTGAGACCTGGGGTTGACGGGCTGCTCAGCGCCCGATCGACCGTATGCCGCCCGCTGCACCCCCTCGGCGCCGAGGACGTCTCCGTCGCGGGCCGCGGCGATGAAGGTGATGTCCGCGCCGGCCGCCAGGGTGGTGCGCCCGTCTGGTGGGGCTGCCCTGCGTGCGCTTTGTGCCGTGTACGCGTGAGTCACCCGGTAGCTCACGCGTACACGGCACAAAAGGTGGTTGGGGTTGCCAGCCGACCTCGCCGGCCGACGACCGCTACCGGACCGGTCGAGCGGGCGGTGGCCCAGTTCGCAGATCCGACGCTGACCCGACCGGCCTACGATGGCTCGGTGACCACGGCAACGACGCCCGCCCACTCCACCGCCGAGGACCTGCTCGCCGCCCACGGACCCGTCCTCGACGAGGCGGCCGCGGCGCTGGCCGGCCGCACCTACTACTCGCGCTACCCGGAGTCGCCGTCTCCCCGGGTCTACGGCGAGGGTGCGGCGGAGGCCGGGCTCGCGGCATACGACGGGCTGTTGAACTCCCCGTATGCCGGTCTCGAGGGCCAGCCGACCGACGGCACCTCCGTGGGTGACGAGGTGTCGCCGTACGGGCCGCGGCTCGGGGTCAGCTATCCAAGGCTCGACGTCGATGCGGGGCTCGCGGCGGCCCTCGAGGCGCTGCCGGCATGGCGCGACGCGGGGGCGCGGGTGCGGGCGGCGGTGTGCGTCGAGATCATCGACCGGATCAACAAGCGGTCCTTTGAGATCGCCAACGCGGTGATGCACACGAGCGGGCAGCCGTTCGTCATGTCGTTCCAAGCCGGTGGGCCGCACGCGCAGGACCGGGCGCTCGAGGCCGTCGTCGCCGCGCTCGTCGAGCAGGAGAGGGTGCCGGCCTCGGTCGTGTGGGAGAAGCCGGGCCGGGATGCCCCGATCCGGATGCAGAAGGACTACCGGATCGTGCCGCGCGGGGTCGGGCTCGTCATCGGCTGCAACACGTTCCCGACGTGGAACGCCTACCCGGGCCTGTTCGCGTCCCTGGCCACCGGCAACCCGGTCGTCGTCAAGCCGCACCCGCGGGCGATCCTGCCGCTCGCGATCTCGGTGGCCGTATGCCGGGCGGTGCTGGCCGAGGCCGGGTTCAGCCCCGCGCTGGTGCAGCTCGCGCCCGACGCGGACGGTGGGGTGCTGGGCGCCGAGCTGGCGCTGCGGCCGGAGGTGGCGATCATCGACTACACCGGCGGGCCGGGGTTCGGCGGCTGGCTGGAACGGGAGGCCGGTGGGCTCGGCAAGTCCGTCTACACCGAGAAGGCGGGAGTCAACTCGGTCGTCGTCGACTCCGTGGGCGACCTTCGGGGGGCGCTCGGCAACCTCGCGTTCTCGCTGACGCTCTACTCGGGCCAGATGTGCACGACCCCGCAGAACATCTACCTGCCGCGTGACGGGGTGGAGACCGACGAGGGACACCTGTCGTTCGAGGAGTTCGGGTCGCGGCTGTCGGCGGCGATCGAGCGGCTCACCGGCGAGGACACCAAGGCGGTCGAGCTGCTCGGCGCGACCGTCAACGACGGGGTGCGTGCCAACGCTGCCGGCCTGGCCGGGCTCGCCGCGGAGGCGGGAGGCACGGTGGTGCGGGACTCACGGATGGTCGCGCACCCGGCATACGCCGATGCCGTGGTCCGTGCCCCGGGGATCGTCTCGGTCGACGTGTCCCGTGAGGACGTCTACACGCAGGAGTGCTTCGGGCCGGTGTCGTTCCTCATCGGGACCGCGTCGACGGAGCAGTCGCTGGCGCAGCTCGCCGACACGATCCGCGAGCACGGGGCGATGACGGCGGCGGTCTACTCGACGTCGGAACCGGTGCTGGCGGCGGCTCGGGAGGCTGCTGCCGAGGGTGGTGTGGCGCTGTCGGAGAACCTCACCGGGGCGGTGTTCGTCAACCAGACGGCGGCCTTCTCCGACTACCACGGGACCGGCGCCAACCCGGCCGCCAACGCGGCCTACACCGACGCCGCCTTCGTGGCGAACCGCTTCCGGGTGATCACCAGCCGGCGCCACCTGCCCGCCTGACCGCGCCGCGCGGGAGGGCGGCTCACTCCTCGGTTCACCTCGGCGGCCGTCGCGGGCCCGGCGCAGCGACCCCGATAATGCATCCATGTCGAGCCTGCGCCCCTCCTCGCCCGACCCCTCGGGACCAGCCGGGCCGCTGCGGATCAGCACCCAGTGGCTGCGGCCGCGGCTGCTCACCGAGGGACTGCCGACCGACCCGTGGGCTCTCGCCGGGTTCGCCGCCACCGCCGCGGTCGTCGGCTTCCTGACCGGCGTCGTCGCGGCGACCTTCCAGCTGTTGCTCGAGGACGCGACCCACGGCCGGGAGTGGCTGGGCCGGCATACGCACGGCGTGTGGTGGGGTCTGCCCGTCGCGATGGTGGTCTGCGGGGCCGCGACGGCGACCGCGGCCTGGCTGGTCCACCGGATCGAGCCGCACGCCGAGGGCAGCGGTATCCCCCGCGTCGAGGCCGTCGTCGACGGGCGGACGCCACCGACCAGGCCGCGGGTGCTGCCGGTGAAGTATGCCGGCGGCCTGCTCTCGATCGGCGTCGCCGGCCTCACCCTCGGGCCCGAGGGCCCGTTGGTGCAGATGGGCGGCAGCATCGCCGCGATCGTCGGCAACGCTGCCCGTCGGTCGGCCACCGACGTCCGGATCCTCGTGGCCGGCGGTGCCGCCGCCGGTCTGGCGACCGCCTTCAACGCCCCGATCGCCGGTGGAGTGTTCATCCTCGAGCAGCTGCTCAAGCGCTTCGACCCGCGAACGACGATCGCGACCCTGGTGGCGTCCGCCTCCGGCTTCGCCGGGGCGCATCTGGTGCTCGGCCCGCGACCGCCGATCTTCCAGGTCGGCCAGCTCGCGGAGCCACGCCTGAGCTACGTGCCCTGGGTGGTGGCCGTGGGCCTGCTCGCCGGCGTGTTCGGTGTGGCCTACAACCGGTCCATCCTGTTCGGTCTGCACCTCGTCGACACGAGCCGTTGGCCGGCCCTGGTCCGGTCGATCGCCATCGGTGCCGTGATCGGGGGGATCGGCTGGCTGGCTCCGACCCTCATCGGGGGCAGCGAGCCGCTCACCGAGCGGGCGTTGCTCGGCAGGGAGACCCTGCTGGTGGCGCTCGGGCTGTTCGCGATCCGGTTCTTCCTCGGCGTCCTGTCGTATGCCGCCTGCACCCCGGGCGGGTTGTTCGGAACCATGCTCCTGCTCGGGGGCCAGGTCGGGCTCGTCGTGGCGATGGTCGCCCATCGGATGGTCGGTGACTCTGCGCCGCAGACCGCGGGCCTGGTGCTCGTGGGGATGGCGGCCCTGTTCACCGCCGTCGTCCGGACGCCGGTGACCGGCCTGATCCTGGTCACCGAGCTGAGCGCGTCGGCCGTGATGCTCCCGCCGATGCTCGGCGCCTGCGCCGTGGCCATGCTCGTGGCGACCGCCCTGCGCACCAAGCCCCTCTACGAGCTGTTGACGCTCCGCTCCGCCGCCGCCGCGGCCGAGAACGAAGCCGAGCGGGGGGCTGAGGACGAGGGGATGCCGACCCCCAGGGCGGCCCGGGCGCAGGACTGACCCCGGCCGCGTACCCGGGGTCGTAAGCCGTGCCGGCCCGAACCTCGTGGCAGGATCAAGGCATGCACTTTCTGATCAAGGTCGGCGTCAACGCCGTCGCCCTCTGGATCGCGGCGATCGTCGTCAACGGGATCAACCTCGCCGAGTCCAGCCACGCCTGGACCTCCAAGGTGGTGACCATCGTCCTCGTGGCGCTCATCTTCGGACTGGTCAACGCCGTCGTGAAGCCGATCGCCAAGCTGCTCTCGTTCCCGTTCATCGTGCTGACTCTCGGCCTGTTCACCTTCGTCGTCAACGCCTTCATGCTGCAGATCACCGAGTGGATCTCCAAGCCGCTCGGGCTCTCGTTCACGATCGGCCACTTCTTCTGGGACGCCATCATGGGCGCCGTGATCATCACCCTGGTGTCGATGGTCCTCAACCTTGTGCTGCCTGACGGCGACTGACCCGCATTCCGGCTCCAGTCGGGCTCCTACAGTGGGGGCATGACCCTCGACGAAGAGAGCACGCAGACCACGGCGGTCCGGCTGCGTGCGGCGCTGACCCGCGTCCCGGCCTACAAGGCGGGCAAGCCGGCGGCCCCGCGGACCGACCTCACGGCATACAAGATCTCCTCCAACGAGAACCCGTACCCGCCGCTGCCGAGCGTCCTGGACGTGGTCCGCGAGACCGCGACCGAGATGAACCGGTACCCCGACATGGCGGTCACAGACCTCACCGGCCGCCTCGCCGAGGCGCTCGACGTGGCTCCTGAGTGCATCGCGACCGGCACCGGCAGCGTCGGCGTCCTCGGCCAGATCATCGCGGCCACCTGTGACCCCGGCGACGAGGTCGTCCACGCGTGGCGCAGCTTCGAGGCCTACCCGATCGTCGTCGCGCTCGCCGGGGCCGAGTCGGTCCTCGTCGGGCTCGACGACCAACAGCGGCACCGCCTCGATGCGATGCATGCCGCGATCACCGACCGCACCAGGGTCGTCATCGTCTGCACCCCCAACAACCCGACCGGACCCGGCGTGACGCACACCGAGCTCGCGCGGTTCGTCGAGCGGGTGCCTGAGCACATCCTTGTCGTCATCGACGAGGCCTACGTCGAGTTCGTGACGATGGACGACGCTCCCGACGCCGTCGGCCTGCAGCGTGCCCACCCCAATGTCGTTGTGCTGCGGACCTTTTCCAAGGCCTACGGACTCGCCGGGCTGCGCGTCGGGTATGCCGTGGGGTCGCCCCTCGTGGCCGAGGCGCTGCGCAAGACGGCCGTCCCGTTCGGCGTGAGCACGATCGCCCAGCGCGCCGCGATCGCCAGCCTCGACGCGTTCGACGAGCTCGAGGTACGCGTCAAGGACCTCGTCGCCGAGCGCGAGCGCGTCGTGGCCGCGCTGCGCGACCAGGGATGGGAGATCCCCGACAGCCAGGCCAACTTCGTGTGGTTCCCGATCGGCGAGGACGCCCTCCCCTTCGCCGCGGCCTGTGCCGACGCCGGGCTGTCGGTGCGGCCCTTCGAGGGCGACGGCGTTCGCGTCACCATCGCCGAGACCGAGGCCAACGACCGGCTGGTCGAGGTCGCAGGGCAGTTCCGCAGTCGACCATGACCCACCGCCGCGAGCAGCCCGGCCCGCCGAGCCACGACGATCTCGTCGCGGCCCTGCGCAACGGCCGGGACCTGCCCCGGCCGGGCAGGCACCGACAGCGCGTGCAGGTGACGGGTGTGGACCCGTCGCTCGTGGCGTGGGCCGACCAGGCCCGGGCCGACCTCGCGCGCCGGCTCGGCGTCGACCCGGAGGCGATCGAGATCGCCTGTCTCGGACCCGTCACCTGGTCCGACGCTGGATGCGGCTGCCCCGACCCCGACATGGCCTACGTGCAGGTGCCGGTCGACGGCACGTATGCCGCGCTGGTCGTCGACGCGGTGACCTATCACTACCACGGCGGGGGCCGGCGCGGACCGTTCCTCTGCGTCGACTGACCGGGGCGGACCACCCGGAACAGGCGACGCGTACCGCGCGCCGAATGCCGGCCCGGACCGCAGATCCTTCGGGTCGAATGTGTCCCAAGGGGTGGGAATCGCCCGACCAACGGTCTAGATTCGCAAACACGGCTTCGGGTGAGACACCCGTGTCAGCAGCCGTCCCTCATGGGGGTTGTGTCGGCCCCGGCCACGCGCCGGGCGGGAGGAGTTCGTGCTCGTGAAGCGCATTATTGCCATGACCGGGACCGCAGCCGCGGCCTTGTGTCTCGCCTCTACACCGGGTTGGGCCGCCGCTCCCACAGTGGCTGCCCCAAGCCTGGTTACCACCACCGGATCCCACGGCCCCGCCGTGGCCAAGAGCAAGACCGGTAGCTACATCGTCGTCATGAAGGCTGACCCGCTCGTCCGGTCGGTCAAGCAGAAGGACCTCAACAGCGTGTCCTCCAAGCAGCGCAAAGCGGCCATCCGCAAGACCCATGACCGGGTCCTCACGACGGCGAGGGTCTCGGCCAGCCGCAAGACCACCGACTACAGCAACGCCCTCAACGGCTTTGCCGTGCGGACCGACCTCGCCGGCGCCCAGCGGATCGCCAAGGACCCGGCCGTCGCCGTGGTCCTGCCCGACGAGCTGCGCCAGCCGACGTCGCTCGCCGACCACAGCACGCCCGAGTCCTCCAGCGGTGTCAACGGGCTCAACGCCTTCCTCGGACTGACCGGGAAGGGCGAGGCCTATGCCCGGGGGGTCACCGGTCAAGGCGTCCTGGTGGGCGTCATCGACACCGGCATCTGGCCCGAGCACCCGAGCTTCCGCGACAACGGGACCCTTCCGGCGGCGCCGACGTTCGACACGAGCGAGCGCTCGGCGTGCGCCTTCGGCAACACGGCCTGGAACGCCAACGACAAGCCGTTCACGTGCAACAACAAGCTCGTCGGTGCGCGGGAGTTCCTCGACACCTACAAGGCCAACTCCGGGCTCGAGCCCTACGAGTTCGACTCGGCGCGCGACAACGAGGGCCACGGCACCCACACGGCATCAACGGCCGCCGGTGACGCCAACGTCAAGGCGTCCATCTTCGGGGTCAACAAGGGCGTCGTCTCCGGCATCGCTCCGCGGGCCCAGGTCATCGCCTACAAGGCCCTCGGCGACGGCGGCGGCTACACGTCCGACCTGTCTGCGGCGATCGACCAGGCCGTCGCCGACGGCGTCGACGTCATCAACTACTCGATCGGCGGTGGCGCCAACACGGTGAGCGCCGACACGATCTCGTTCCTCTTCGCTGCAGACGCGGGCGTCTTCACGGCCGTCTCGGCCGGCAACAGCGGGCCCACCGACAAGACCATCGGTGGCCCGGCCGACGTGCCGTGGGTGACCGCGGTCGGTGCCACGACCTACCCGACCTTCTACGAGGGCTCGATCAAGCTCGATGGCGGCCGGACCTACGTGGGCGGGTCGGTGACCAAGAGCTCCCCGAGGGCCGAGTTCGTCGACGCGGCCAAGGCCGGCCTGTCCGGCGCGACCGGCGCCGACCTCTGCCTGGCGGGCACGCTGGACCCGGCCAAGACCACGGGCAAGATCGTGCTCTGTGGTCGCGGCAACAACGGCCGCGTCGCGAAGAGCTTCGAGGTCCAACGGGCCGGTGGTGTGGGCATGGTCCTCTACAACCAGGTCGACGTCGACAACATCTTCACCGACAACTTCTTCGTCCCGACCGTCATGGTGGACAACACCCCGGGCGTCGCGATCCGCAGCTGGGTCAACTCCAAGGTCCACCCCAGAGGCCAGCTCGTCGCGGGCGGTGTCGGCAAGGCGCCGTTCAAGACGCCGACCGTTGCCTACTTCTCCAGCCGCGGTGAGAACCCGACGGCCGGCGACATCATCAAGCCCGACATCAGCGCTCCCGGTGTCCAGGTCATGGCGGGCAACACCCCCGCCCCGTCACCTGGGACACAGCCGGCTGGGGAGCTGTTCCAGTCGATCGCGGGCACGTCGATGGCGGGTCCGGTCGTTGCTGGCTCCTACGCCCTGCTCAAGCAGGCCCACCCCGACTGGTCGGCGGCGGCGGCGAAGTCCGCGCTCATGACCACGGCCGACAAGAACGTCCGTGACTACGACCGGGTCACCAAGGCGGGCCCGTTCGCCATGGGCGCCGGACTGGCCGTCGTCGGCAAGCCGGGCGACAGGGGCACGGCGTTCCGGCCGGGCCTGGTCTACGACGCCGGGTTCAACGACTACCTCGGCTTCCTCTGCGCGGAGGGCCCGGAGGCGTTCAGCAACCCGGCCGCCACCTGTGCCAGCCTGGCCGCGGCAGGGATCCCGACCACGGCCGCCAACCTCAACTACGCCTCCATCGGTATCGAGGCGCTGCCCGGCAGCCAGACCGTCACCCGGACACTCACCAACGTGTCCTCCCGGACGGTCCGGGTCCGCGCCGACGTCTCGGCTCCGGCGGGCTACTCGGTCCAGGCGTCCCCGTCCTGGCTGACCATCCCGGCGGGTGCGTCGAAGTCGTTCGACGTGACCATCACCAACTCCGGTGCACCGACGGGTCAGTGGCGCTTCGGCTCGCTCACCTGGAAGGGCGACGAGTACTCGCTGCGCAGCAGCATCGCGGTCAAGGGCGTCGCCATCGCCGCCCCCACCTCGGTGACGGGCACCGGCACGACCGGCACCGCGTCGGTCGCGGTCCAGTTCGGCAAGGCGGGCGCCTACACGGCGACGCCGCACGGGCTGGTCCCGGCGGTCGACAACAACGCCACGGTCAGCCAGGACCCGGACCAGACCTACCCGAGCGCGGACGACACTCCGGCAGCCGTGGTGCCGGTGCCGTTCACGCTGTCCGGGGTCGACCTGGCCAGGTGGTCACTCGTCCTCCCGGGCGATGACGACCTGGACATCTACCTCATCGGGCCGTCGGGAGCGGTCGTCGCCGCGAGCACCAACGGCGGGACCAACGAGCAGATCACGTTGACCAACCCCGCTGACGGCGCCTACACGATGATCGTGCACGGCTGGGCCGTGGCATCGCCCAGCACCCCCTTCGACCTGCGCAGCTGGCTCGTCCCGAACGCCTCGGGCGGCAGCTTGCAGGTCACCTCGGGCAGCCCGGTCCAGGCGACCGCGGGCGCGACGAACACGGTCGGCCTGGCGTGGTCGGGTCTCACCGCCGGTACCCAGTACCTCGGCAGCCTGACCCACGCCCTCGATGGCACGACCGTGGGCTCGACCGTGGTGTCGGTCACCGGCTGATCGACAGCTCACCGGCGACCGGCGGATGCCGTTCGCTCACCCCGAGGGGGTCCGGCGCGTGGCGCCGGGCCCCCTTCGCGGTCAGTGGCTCGGTGTCGAGAGGGTGAGGACGCGCAGCACGACGCCGACCTGGCAGGTGGTCGACAAGGTGTCGTCGGTATAGCCCGCCACCGTGACCGTGTCGCCGTCTCGTAGCGCCGCGACACCGTCGCCCTGGAGCTCGTAGGCCTGTCCGGCGATGGTCATGACCCGGCACGGCTTCTCGACGTCGGAGACGGCCACCGTGCCGGTTGCCGAGATCGGCGTTCCTCGGTCCTTGGCCGGTGGCGGCGTCGTCAGGCTGGTGGGCAGCTTGGGTGTGCTGCTCGTGGCGGACGGCGGGACCGGGGCCCCCGCTGTGGAAGGGGACCCGGAGCTGGAGGGGCCGGAACCGGTGGTGCCGCACCCGCCCAGGGCGAGAGCACACACGGCCGCGGACAGCGCGGCATACCGGGAGATCCTCACACCCGTGCGACGCCCCCGGACCACCGATCGTTCCCGGATCAACCCGGTGCGGGGTCCTACCAGCGGACTTCGCCGGTCGGGCGGCATACGGGTAGGTTGTGCAGTGCAAGGCCTGTGAGCACCGCCATCACCCCGTGCGGTGGTCCGAGCATCGCCTCCCGCGACGGTGCGGACCGCATCGCCCGGGTGGCTCGAGCCGCCGACCGCAACCCGGCCGGCGGAGAAGGAGTGCCCGTGAGCGACATCGACGTCGCAGCGACCGACGCTGTGTCCATAAGTGAGTTCGACCGGCTGACCGCGCCGGTCCCCGCCGTCCAGGACGGCGGCCCGGAGATGATCCAGCTCCTGACCCCCGAGGGTCAGCGGGTCCCCAACGCCGACTACGACGCGCTCGTCGCGACCCTTGGCGACGACGAGCTGCGCGGCTTCTACCGCGACCTGGTCCTCATTCGCCGGGTCGACGCCGAGGCCACAGCCCTCCAGCGCCAGGGCGAGCTCGGCATCTGGGCCTCGCTCCTCGGCCAGGAGGCCGCCCAGGTCGGCTCCGGCCGCGCGCTCAAGCCACAGGACTACGCCTTCCCGACCTACCGCGAGCACGGCGTCGCCTGGTGCCGCGGGGTCGACCCGCTCAACCTGCTGGGCCTGTTCCGCGGGGTCAACCACGGTGGCTGGGACCCGAACGAGAAGAACTTCCACCTCTACACGATCGTCATCGGCGCCCAGACGCTGCACGCCACGGGCTACGCCATGGGCGTCCAGCGCGACGGCGCCGTCGGCACCGGCGACGAGCAGCGCGACACCGCGGTGATCGCCTACTTCGGTGACGGCGCGACGTCCCAGGGCGACGTGTCCGAGGCCCTCGTCTTCGCCGGGGTGACCAACGCGCCGGTCGTCTTCTTCTGCCAGAACAACCAGTGGGCGATCTCCGAGCCCAACGACAAGCAGACCAGAGTCCCGCTCTACCAGCGCGCGAGCGGCTTCGGCTTCCCCGGCATACGCGTCGACGGCAACGACGTCCTGGCCGTGTATGCCGTGACCCGGGCCGCGCTCGACAGCGCCCGCTCCGGTCAGGGGCCCACCTTCATCGAGGCGTTCACCTACCGGATGGGCGCGCACACGACCTCCGACGACCCGACCAAGTACCGCGTCTCGGCCGAGGTCGAGGTGTGGAAGCACCGCGACCCGATCGAGCGGTTCAAGGCATGGCTGGCCCACGAGGGCAAGGCCGACCACGAGTTCTTCGCCGCCGTCGAGCGTGAGGCCGACGAGCTGGCCGTCCACGTCCGCGAGGGCTGCCTGTCGATGCCCGACCCGGTGGCCACCGAGATGTTCGACCACGTCTACGTCGAGTCGCACCCGTTGGTCGCCAAGGAGCGGGCCGAGTTCACGGCATACCAGGCCTCGTTCGAGGGAGCGCACTGATGGGCGCGACGACCATCGCCAAGGGCATCAACAACGGCCTGCGGGCCGCGATGGACAAGGACGCGCGGGTCCTGCTCATGGGCGAGGACATCGGCAAGCTCGGCGGCGTCTTCCGGGTCACCGAGGGCCTGCAGAAGGACTTCGGCGAGGACCGGGTCATCGACACCCCGCTCGCCGAGGCCGGCATCGTCGGCACCGCGATCGGGATGGCGCTGCGCGGCTACCGGCCGGTCGTCGAGATCCAGTTCGACGGGTTCGTCTACCCCGCGTTCGACCACATCATCAACCAGGTCGCCAAGATGCACGCCCGATCCCTGTCCAAGGTCCGGCTGCCCATGGTCATCCGGATCCCCGTGGGCGGCGGCATCGGCGCGGTCGAGCACCACAGCGAGTCCAACGAGGCCTACTTCACCCACACCGCCGGGTTGCGCGTCGTCTGCTGTTCCAACCCCAGCGACGCGTACTGGATGATCCAGCAGGCCATCGAGACCGACGACCCGGTCATCTTCTACGAGCCCAAGCGCCGATACTGGGACAAGGGCGAGGTCGCCGAGTCGGCCGACCTCGGGCTCTTCGATGCGCGCGTATGCCGCTCGGGCACCGACGTGACACTGCTCGCCTACGGGCCGATGGTCAAGACCTGCCTGCAGGCCGCCGAGGCGGCCGAGGCGGAAGGCAAGTCGCTCGAGGTCATCGATCTGCGCTCGCTGTCACCGATCGACGTCCCGACCGTTGTCGAGTCGGTGCGCAAGACCGGCCGCGCCGTCATCGTCCACGAGGCGCCGACCTTCGGCGGCCTCGGCGGTGAGCTCGCGGCGACGATCGCCGAGGAGTGCTTCTACTCCCTCGAAGCGCCGGTGCTGCGGGTCGGCGGCTACAACATCCCCTACCCGCCGGCCAAGCTCGAGGAGGAGTTCCTCCCCGACCTCGACCGCGTGCTGGACGCCGTCGACCGCTCCCTCGCCCACTGACGCTCGCCTGCTTGGAGGAACGAAAACCCATGAGTATCAAGGAGTTCAAGCTCCCCGACCCGGGCGAGGGTCTCACCGAGGCCGAGATCGTCACCTGGAAGGTCAAGGTCGGCGACACCGTGAAGGTCAACGACATCGTCGTCGAGATCGAGACGGCCAAGTCGCTCGTCGAGCTGCCAGTTCCGTTTGCCGGGCGGGTCGAGGCGATCCTGGCGGCCGAGGGCGAGGAGGTGGCGGTCGGCAGCCCGATCATCGCCATCTCGACCGACGCCCCCGATGAAATTATCGGGTCCTCGGGGAAGTCCTCTCCTGACCCGACAAGTGTTGTCGGGTCCGGAGGGAAGTCCTCGGGTGCAGACGGGGGCGAGGAGATCGAAGAAGGCAAGATCGGCGGCACGACGTCGACCGGGCGGACCGCGGTCCTCGTCGGCTACGGCGTCAAGCAGACCGAAGCCGTCCGCCGCCCCCGTCAGAACTCCGCGCAATCGTCAGCTGACCGACAGCCCGCCACTCCGGACGCTCCCAGCCCGAGCCAGGTTCGGGCGCTCGCCAAGCCACCGGTCCGCAAGCTGGCCAAGGACCTCGGCATCGACCTGTCGACCTTGGCAGGCTCCGGGACGGGCGGCATCGTCACTCGCACCGACGTCGAAGCGGCGGCCAACGGGGCGCCGACAGCGCAAGCCGAGGCGCCGGCATACGGCGGAGTCGTTTCCGGCGGACCAGGTATGCCGTTCGCGTCCGGCTCCCGCGGTTGGGCCCCTGGCTCTGCCAGGGAGACCCGTACCCCGATCAAGGGGGTCCGCAAGGTCACCGCGCAGGCCATGGTCGAGTCGGCGTTCACCGCGCCGCACGTCACCGAGTGGGTCACCTGCGACATCACCGCGACGATGGATCTGGTCGACAAGCTCAAGCGGGACAAGGAGTTCCGCGACGTCAAGGTCACCCCGCTGCTCGTCCTCGCCAAGGCGATGTGCATCGCGGTCCGGCGCCATCCGGGGATCAACGTCAGCTGGGACGAGGCCGCCCAGGAGATCGTCACCAAGCACTACGTCAACCTCGGCATCGCCGCGGCGACCCCGCGCGGGCTCATGGTCCCGAACGTCAAGGACGCCGACACCCTTTCGCTGCGCGACCTCGCTGTCGCCATCGGCGACCTGACGGCGTCGGCTCGCGAGGGCCGCACCCAGCCGCCGGACATGGCCGGCGGCACCATCACGATCACCAACGTGGGCGTCTTCGGCGTAGACACCGGCACGCCGATCCTCAACAGGGGAGAGGCGGCGATCGTCGCCTTTGGGGCGGTCCGTCGGATGCCGTGGGTCGTCACCGCCGCGGACGGCACCGAGACGATCGAGGCCCGGTGGGTCACCCAGCTCGGGATGTCGTTCGACCACCGGATGGTCGACGGTGAGCTGGGCAGCAGGTACCTCGCCGACGTCGCGGCCATCCTCGCTGACCCCAGCCGGGCGCTCGTCTGGGGCTGACCGCGTCACTCAGTGCGTCGGGTCGTCCTCGGCCAGCGCTGCCTTGATGAGGCGCCCGGCCTTGGGGCCGAAGCCATGCAGGGCGAGCAGCGCCTTCGGGTCGATGCCGCGCAGGTCCTCCAGCCGGCGGTACCCCGCGCCGACGAGAGCACGAGTGGCGGGCTGGCCGATGGCAGGCGGGAAGTCGTGGTCCATATGAGCCAGCATGGCCGATCGCTCAGCAGGGCAGGTCGCGGGCGACGCTGAGATGACCCGGTCCGGGCTTGGGCCGACGTGGCTCGCGGACCCCGGCGAGTCCGCCACCCCCGTCGCTACCGTCACCACCGGGGCCGCCGCTGGCCGCCGTGACGAGCATGAGCCGACGGTGGAAGCGGCCGGGGCGGTACACGGCATACGTGCAGATCCCTTCGGGCCGCAGCCGGACCTGGGCCTCCCACATCGCCTCGGCGGGCTCGGACGCGGTGAACGTGGCGCGCGCCCGGCATACACCGTCCCGGTCCCGGGCCTCGACGACATATCTGCGCATGGTCCTCATCGTGCGCCGCCCCGTGGCGGGGATCAAGGGCTGGCAGAGTGTGCGCCATGAGCGAGGCGCACGGTGTGGTGTTCCCCCAGGTCGACGGTCGGCGGAGCACGTCCGCGACCGGCCGATCGGTCGTTGCGGACGCGCTCCGTGGAGTCGACCCGATCGGCGCCGCCGCGGTGGAGCGGGAGACCAACTGGCGCCGCGGCTACGTCGAGCACTTCGGTCGTCTGGTCGTCGCCGAGCTGACCAGCGAGGACGCGGCCGGGCGGATCGCTGCCGACGGGCTCACCTCGCTCGCCGCGCGGCTGCAGTGGTCCGGGCCGGACGGCGTCCGGCCGATCGACCACGCCTTCGACTCCCCGGTGCAGGATCCGCTGGGCACCGAGGTCGTCACCGGCTCGGGGGAGCGGGTCGCGTCACTGTCCATTCCGTACCGCGGCGCGCGGCTCGCGGGCGACGGCCTGCGACGGCAGCTGGCGGCCTGGGTCGCCGCCGGGGTCATCGAGCCGTCCGCGCAGGAGGCGGTATGCCGCGTGCTCGACCACCCGCAGTGGCTCGACCTCTCCGGCCGGACCGTCGTCGTCCTCGGCGCGGCGGCCGAGATGGGCCCGCTGCGGTCGCTGCTCCGCTGGGGTGCTGACGTCGCCGCGGTCGACCTGCCGCGACCTGCCGTCTGGCAGCGGGTGCTCGACGAGGCCGGGCACGGGGCCGGACGGGTGCACGTCCCGGTCACGCTCGGCAAGAGCGGCAACCTCGCCGACCGCGCCGGCGGCGACCTGATCCAGGACCTGCCCAGGGTCGCGGCGTGGGTCGCCGGGCTGCCGGGAGATCTCGTGCTCGGCAACTACGTCTACGCCGACGGCGCCACCAACGTCCGAGTCGCCATGGCCGTCGACGCCCTGGGCGAGCACCTCGCCCGTCAGCGTGAGACCGCCCTGGCGTTCCTCGCCACACCGACCGACGTCTTCGCCGTCCCGGGCGCCGCCGTCGAGGCCTCCGTCGAGTCCTACGCCCGCCGCCGGACCAGCAAGCTGCTGCGGGTCCCGCTGCGGACCCTGTCCGGCGGTCGGCTGCTCCGTCGCAACTACCTGCCCGGGGCGGACCCCGGCATCAACGACGCCATCGTCCCGCAGCAAGGCCCCAACTACCTTCTCGCCAAACGTCTTCAGCGGTGGCGGGCCACCACGGCTCGAGCGGCGGGGCAGACCGTCTCGTTCCACGTCGCGCCCCCGACCCGCACCCGCTCGGTGGTCAAGAACCGGGCTCTCGCCGCGGCATACGGCGGAGCGCACCGGTTCGGGATCGAGGTCTTCGAGCCCGGCACCGCCAACTCGCTCATGGCGGCCCTCCTCGTCCACGACCTCAACCACGGGGCGCCGGCCCACCCGATGCCGTGGCAGGACGAGGCGTATGCCGCGGTGCACGGCGGTCTGTGGCGCGCGGCATACGCCCCGCGCAGCGCTCTCGGGCTGGCCGCGCTGCTCGGCATCGGCTCCGCTCGCTGAACGGGGCGGCTGTGTTCGCTTGTCGCAGGAGTGTTCGACATGTCGGCCATTCCTGCGACAAACGAACACGAGACCAAGATGCTTGGACCGATGCCCGCCTGGTGGGGACTCAGCCCAGGGCGGGCGGGTCGTAGCGGGGCTGGAAGAGCAGGACTGTGCCGCTCGTGCCAGGCACCTTGAGGTCGACCGCGGTCCCGAAGCCGCGGTCGGACTTCTCGCCGGCGAAGGTCGCGCCCCGGCCGGCCAGCTCGGCCATCGTCGCATCGAGGTCGTCGCAGATGAGCGAGATCTCGTGGTGCTCGGGCGTCGACCAGCCGCCGCCCTCGCCGCCGGTCGTCGGGTGCACGCCGAGCTCGCTGGGGCCGGTGCGGAAGATCAGCCAGCCGCCGCCGGTGTCGACGGCCGGGAGCTGGAGGACGTCGCGGAAGAAGGCCCGCGCAGCCGCGGCGTCGTCGGCGTAGAGGAGGGTGTGGACTGCTGTGATCATGGCCCCACGGTAGGCGCTCGGCGGTCGGGCGAGCCCGCGGCATACGAGACAATGGTCGGCCGGCCACTTCGCCGGGCGCCCTTCCCCCTCGATCCGGAGTATGCCGTGCTGTCCGCCTATCGTCCCCTGCTGCAACTCCCCGGCATCGGACGGTTCGTCATAGGAGCCATGCTCGCCCGGATCGGCGCCGCGATGTTCGGGGTCGCGATCATCGTCATGGTGAGCAGCCGTCGCGGCTCGTACGGTCTGGCCGGAGCGGTCTCGGCGGTCGGCCTTCTCGTCCTCGCGGTGGCCGGCCCGCTCATCGGTCGGCTCATCGACAAGTACGGCCAGGGTCGGGTCGCGCGGCCCTTCGTCCTCTTCTCGGCGGCGGCCGGGCTAGCCACGGCGGCTCTCTCGTATGCCGGTGCACCGGTCTGGACCCTGTTCGTCGCCTACGGTCTGTCGGCGTGCCTGCCCGTGATCGGACCGCTCTCCCGAGCGCGATGGGCCCACCTCCTGCGTGACGACCCGGACACCCTGCACGCGGCGATGTCGTTCGAGCAGGTCTGTGACGAGTGCGGGTTCGTCATCGGGCCCGTCATCGCCGTCCTTCTGTCGACGATGGTGACGCCCGAGGCCGGACTGATCGGCGCGGTGGTCCTGTTCACCCTCGGCGAGCTCATCTTCCTCTCGGCCCGGAGCACGGAGCCGGCAGTCATGCCGCACGAGGACCGACCGCGCGGCCTCGCGGTGGGGCGTCCCGGGTTGCTGCTCGTCGCGACGATCCTCACGATGACCGGGCTCATCTTCGGCAGCAATGAGGTCATCGCTGTGGCGGTCGCCGACGCGCGGGGCGACAAGGGCTTCTCCAGCGTGGTGCTGGCGGCCTTTGCGACGGGGTCGATGCTCGCCGGGATCGCTTATGGCACAAGGATGTCCGGATGGACGCTCAGCCGGCGACTCGTCGTCTGTGCCGGGCTCATGTGCCTGCTGGAGGCGCCGGCCCTGCTCGCATCGAACCTCTGGCTGCTCGCTGTCGTCATGTTCGTCGCCGGCTCGGCGACGGCACCGATGCTCATCACCAGCCTGTCGCTCACCCAGAAGCTGGTGCCGGCGGCCTTCATCACCGAGGGGATGGCGGTAGCGGTCACCGGAATCCTCGTCGGCATCTCGATCGGCACGTCCGTCGGTGGCTGGGCCGTCGGCGCCCTCGGTGCGCAGGCGGCATACGCCGTGCCCGTCCTCGCCGGGCTCGTGTCGGTCGTCCTCGCTGGTGCCGGACTGCTCCACCTCGAGCGCGCCGAGCTCGCCGACGCCTGAGAGCGGGCCGGGTCAGACCGGGATGGCAGGCTCGGCTGCCGCCTCGCCGGAGGACTTGGCGGCCGGTCCGCCGCGCAGCTCGACGTGCGGCAGGAGGAAGGCGACTGCCCAACCGACGACCATGACGGCCGCACCGCACAGGAACACCAGGTCCATCGCCTGGGAGAAGCCGACGAAGAACGGCTTGGCCAGGCGCGGGTCGAGGTGGTTGATGAACGAGGAGTCGGTCAGGGCGTTGCTGCTCAACGAGGTCGAGCCGCTCGTCCTGGCCGCTGCCAGCTGCTTGAGGTATGCCGCGTTGGCCGGGTTCGCGAGGACGGACGGGTCCTTGGCCGCCGTCTGGAAGTCGGCCGAGGGGACGATGGTCCGGAAGGCCGCGGCGATCTTGTCCGGCACCGTGGAGAAGAGGATCGACAGGAAGACGGCGGTGCCGAGGGTTCCCCCGATCTGCCGGGTGAAGGTGGCCGACGAGGTGGCCACGCCCATGTCCTTGCGGTCCGCGGAGTTCTGCACCGCGAGGACGAGCGGCTGCATCATGAAGCCCATCCCCAGACCGAAGACGACGCACATGAGCATGACCTGCCACATCGGCGTGTTGTAGTCGATCGTCGCGAAGAGCAGCAGCCCGGCGACCATGAGGCCGCCGCCGGTGCGCACGAACCGGCGGTATCGGCCGGTGCGCGAGATCGTCTGGCCGGAGATGATCGAACCACTCATGATGCCCAGGGTGAGGGGTAGCAGCTGCAGGCCGGCCTCGGTCGGGGAGGAACCCTTGACGATCTGCAGGTAGAGCGGCAGGCAGGCGATGCCGCCGAAGAGCCCCATGCCGAGGATGACCGAGACGATCGAGGCGATCCGAATCGTCGGGATGCGGAACAGCGAGAACGGCAGCAGCGCCTCGTCGCCCATCGCCCGCTCGACGAGGACGAAGGCCACCAGGCCGACCACACCGACGACGTAGCAGAGGATCGAGCTGGTCGAGGCCCAGCCCCAGTCCCGGCCCTGCTCGGCGACCATGAGGAGCGGGACGAGGCCGATCGAGAGGGCCACGGCGCCCCACCAGTCGATCCGGTGGGTCAGCGAGCGGTGCTGGAGCTTCAGGGTGCGGGCGACGACGGCAAGGGCGGCGATGCCGATCGGCACGTTGACGAGGAACACCCAGCGCCAGCCGGAGATCCCCAGGATCGAGGACTGGCCGGCGAGGAACCCGCCGACGACCGGGCCGAGGACGCTGGAGGTGCCGAAGACCGCCAGGAAGTAGCCCTGGTACTTGGCCCGTTCCCGCGGCGGCACGATGTCGCCGATGATGGCCAGCGCAAGAGAGAACAGGCCACCCGCGCCGAGCCCTTGGAACGCCCGGAAGAACGCGAGCTGGATCATCGACGTCGCGAACGAGCACAGCGCCGAGCCGAGGACGAAGATCGTGATGGCCGCGATGAAGAACCTCTTGCGGCCGTAGATGTCGGACAGCTTGCCGTAGAGCGGCGTGACGATCGTCGAGGTGATCAGGTATGCCGTCGTCGTCCAGGCCTGCTGGTTCAGGCCGTGCAGGTCGTCGGCGATGGTACGGATCGCGGTGGCCACGATGGTCTGGTCGAGGGCGGCGAGGAACATGCCCATCATCAGGCCGGTGAGGATCGTGAGGATCGCCTTGTGGCTCAGCCGGCCGTCGTCACCGACGGCCGGGGCGGGAGTTGAGGCGGCCATGTCAGTGCTCCTTGGGGGTCGTGGCCGAAGCGGCCGCTGCGGAGTGGGTCGGGTGGCCGGGGTGGGCGGTACCCAGCGGGAAGAGCGTCCCGGCCTCCTTGGCCTTCTCGAAGGACCGGGTGAACTGCTCCAGGCGGTCGATGAGCTGCTCGGCCTCGGCCGGCTCCCAGTCGGCGAGGACCTGCTGGATCCAGGCGCCGCGGCCGGCCTTCATCCGCTCGACGAGGTCGCGGCCGGAGTCGCTCAGCGAGACCATCGCGGCTCGGCCGTCGGCGGGGTCGGGAATCTTGTCGACGAGCCCGTGGATGGCCAGCGTCGAGACCTGGCGACTCACGGTCGAGACGTCGGAGTGGATGCAGTCGGCCAGGGCCGAGACCCGGCGCGGCTCGTCGACCAGGTTGAAGAGCACCGGGTATGCCGCGGGCTCGACTCCCTCGTGGTAGCGCGGCGCATGCTGTTTCAGGGCGCCGAACAGCTTGAAGACGCCCACGAGGTCGGTCGAGAGACGGGTCGCGGTCTCGAGGCTGAGCGGCATACGGAAGTCCTTGGACGTGCGGGTCGGTGGCAACAGGAACTTTACGACCACTTGCTTGCGGCATGCAAATATCACCCCGGGTATGCACAATTGTTCCGGCAGTCACACGATATATCGTGTGACTGCCGGAACAATTGTGTCGATCAGTGACGACGTCAGGGGGTCATGGCGAGGGACTCGAGCACCCGGCGTGCGACGGCCTGGTCGCCCTGCGCCGTCCAGTGCACGTCGTCGACGCCACCCCGACCGGCAGCCCGGCGCGTGAACGCCTGGGTCGACAGCGTGATCGACGTCGTCTGCCCGTCGGACTCCGGTGCCGTCGACGCCTCGCCACTGAAGAGCGCGATGCCCCGAGCCTTGCCGTCGACCTCCTCGACCCGGACGCCGATCCGCCCGACGACCGGCCCGGTGATGTCGAAGATGACCGTCTCTCCCGGGGCGATGCCGGCCCGCCGGGCCACGACCATCGGAACGCCGGCCGCGAACCGCTCCATCGTGACCGCAGCCGCCGGCGAGTCGAGGTTTCCCGGCCGGCCCAGCGCCTCGCGGACGTCCTGCTCGTGGGTCCAGATGTCCAGGACCCGCGTGCCGAGCGACTCGCGCAGCGGCGCCACGCCGAAGACGCCCCGGAAGTCGGAGTCGAGGTCGAGGTTGGCGCCGTAGAGGATGGCCAGCCGCTCCTGGAACACGTGGCCCAGCTCCTCGACGATGTCCGGCCCGGGTGTGCCGCGCCGGGCCTCGACCATCGGCTCGGTCACCTGCTGGGCTGGACGAGTGAGGTGGTCGTATGCCGGAATCGTCACCTCGGGCGTCGGGGCGCCGGACAGGAACGCCTCGACACCCACGACGTGGGAGTAGACGTCCTTCACCGTCCACCCGGGGCAGTCGGTCGGGCGGTCGAAGTCGGCGTCACGCATCGACTGGCCGAGGTCGAGCAGCGCCTGCACGGTCTGGCCGTAGGCCTCGATGAGACCGTTGGCGTCGTCGGGTCCACTCGGGTGCAGAGGCATGACCTTCACCCTACGTCGCCGCACCCAGCCAGGCTCCCTACGCTGAGACACCATGACCACCCCGCGGCGACCGGCGACGAGCAACGTCCCGGTGCCGCTCGCCATCGGGGTCGGCGCGGTGGCCCTCGTCCTCGCCGGCCTCGCGACGGCCGCCTTCAGCCCGTATGCCGTGGCCGACCCCGGTGCTGCCGTCCGGTGGGGGCTGCCACTCACCGAGGTGGTGCGGGACGTGTCGATGAGCGCGGCCCTCGGCCTGCTCGGGCTCGCCGTGTTCGTCCTGCCGGAGCGCAGCTCGACCGACCGCCGGGGTCAGGCCCGACGGCTTGCGGCCGTGGCTGCCGGTCTGTGGGCGACGGCTGGAGCACTGGCCGTCCTGTTCACCTTCGGCGACCTCTCGGGCACGCCGCTCTCCTCCTCGACGTACTGGTCGCAGGTGTCGACCTTCGTGCTCACCCTGGAGTTCACCCGAGTCCTCGTCATCAATGCCGCGGTCGGCCTCGTCGTCGCCCTCGGTGCCGCCGTCGCGCGGTCACGGGCCGCGACGGCGTGGCTGCTCACCCTCGGCCTGGTTGGTCTCGTCGTCCTCGCCCTCACCGGGCACGCGGCCGGCTCGGCCGACCACGAGGCCGCGGTCAACTCCCTCGGGGTGCACCTCCTCGGTGTGGGCATCTGGGTCGGCGGCCTCATCGGCCTTGTGGCGCTCCGACCCGTGTTGGGCGTCGACCTCGGGGCGAGCGTGGCGCGCTACTCCACGGTGGCCCTTTGGTGCTTCGTCGCCGTCGCGCTCAGCGGGATCCAGCAGAGCTGGTTGCGGCTCGGCTCGCTCGCAGGGCTGGACACGGCATACGGCGCCCTCATCGTGGTCAAGGCGCTGGCGCTCATCGCCCTGGGTGTCCTCGGCTGGCGGCAGCGGGGCCGCCTCGCCCGACGGCTGGGTGCGAACCCGTTCGACGGCAAGGCTTTTGCCCGGCTCGCGCTGACCGAGGTCGCCCTCATGGGGCTGGCGATCGGCGTCGCTGTCGCGCTCGGGCGGAGCGCGCCTCCGGCACCCGATGCCGCCGCGAACCCGAGCCGGATCACCGAGCTCACCGGATATCCCGACCCGGGGCCGATGCATCCGTCGGACTGGGTGCTCGCCTGGCGTCCGAACTGGCTGCTCCTCGCCATTGCGGTCCTCGCCATCGGGCTGTATGCCGCGGGCGCGCGTCGTCTGCAGCGGCGCGGCGACCGCTGGCCGGTCGGCCGGACCGTGTGCTGGACCCTCGGTTGGGTCGTCTTCGTCTGGGCGACGAGCGGTGGCCCGGACATCTGGGGCCGGCTCATGTTCTCGGTCCACATGGTCATGCACATGACGATCGCCATGGTCGTGCCGCTGCTGCTCGTGCCGGGTGCGCCGATCACGTTGGCGCTGCGGGCGCTCCCGGCACGCCAGGACCTGACGTGGGGGCCGCGCGAGCTCCTCCTCCAGGTCGTGCACTCCCGGGCCCTGCGGGCCGTCGCGAACCCGGTCGTCGCTGCGGTCCTGTTCTTCGTCAGCCTGGCGATGTTCTACTTCTCACCGGCGTTCCAGCTCGCGCTGACGACCCACACCGGGCACCTGCTCATGCTGGCCCACTTCCTGCTCACCGGCTACCTCTTCACCTGGGTGCTCATCGGGATCGACCCGGGACCCAAGAAGTGGTCACCACTGCTGCTGCTCGTCATCCTCTTCGCGACGGTCTCGTTCCACGCCTTCTTCGGCGTCATCCTCACCGGCAGCCAGACCCTCCTCGCACCGGGCTTCTTCCAGGCCCTTCAGCTGCCCTGGCTCACCGACCCGATCAAGGACCAGGTCACGGCCGGTGAGATCGCCTGGGGCGTGGGCGAGCTCCCCACCCTGATCCTGGCGCTGCTCGTGGCGCGCGCCTGGATGAGGTCCGACGGTGCCGAGGCGGTCCGCCGGGACCGCCAGGCCGACCGGGACGGCGACGCCGAGCTCACGGCATACAACGAGATGCTCGCCCAGCGGCGGGCATCGTTCCAGCACGTCGACCGACGAGAGGACAGCTGATGCGCGTCGCGCTCCTCCAGATCGCCTACGGCGACGACGAACCCGTTGCCGACCGGATCGAGCGGGTCGCCGCGCTGGTCCGGGCCCAGGCGGGCGCGGACCTCGTCGTCCTCCCCGAGCTCTGGGCCGCGGGTGGCTTCTCCTACCGGCAGTGGGACGAGCGGGCCGAAGGGTTCGAGGGACCGACCGCCACGGCCATGTCGGCGGCAGCGCGCGATGCCGGGGTGCTTCTGCACGCGGGGTCGATCGTCGAGCGGCTTGCCAGGCCGGGCCCGGACGGGCAACTGCTGTCCAACACCTCGCTCGTCTTCGGCGCCGACGGTGCCGCGGTGGCGGTCTACCGCAAGATCCACCGGTTCGGGTTCGCCGTGGGGGAGCCGGCGCTGATGGCCGCAGGTGACGACCCCACGGTGCTCGTCGACGTGGAGGGCGGCCGGCTGGGGCTGACGACCTGCTACGACCTGCGCTTCCCCGAGTTGTACCGAGCCCAGCTGGACGCCGGCGCAACGGTGTTCGTCATCCCGGCTGCCTGGCCGATGGCGCGGGTCGGGCACTGGACCCTGCTCGGGCGGGCGCGCGCCGTCGAGGACCAGTGCTGGGTCCTGGCCTGCAACACC
This sequence comes from Intrasporangiaceae bacterium, assembly GCA_021324575.1. Lineage (GTDB taxonomy): Bacteria > Actinomycetota > Actinomycetes > Actinomycetales > Dermatophilaceae > Nostocoides. The sequence goes on from JAJPIW010000090.1 coordinate 89,468, forward strand.
GCGGGGACGCACGCGGGCCACGAGATGGGCGGACACTCCCAGATCGTCGACCCGACCGGGGTGGTCATCGCCGAGGCCGGGGCCGAGGAGGAGGTCCTGACCGCTGACCTCGACCTGGATCTCGTCGCACGGTGGCGCGCGACGTTCCCGGTCGACGCCGACCGCCGGGTCCCGCCGCTCCCCGGTGGTCGGCGTCGCTCGTCCGATGAGTGACGCCGAACGCCTGTCGGCTCGTCGGGACGCCCTGGTCGCAGCGCTCACCGGGCTCTCCGCCGCCGAGCTCGCCGACGACGCCCTCGTCGCAGCCGTGGCCACGGCGCCGGGCTTCCGCCGCCCCGCACTCGAGGGCCCAGCGGGCGGCGCCGGGGATGTGCTCGCCGAGTCCCGGGCCCGTCGCCGGACCGACCTGGCCCGGATCCTTGCCGTGGCGCCGGGGCCGAGCCGGGGAGAGGCGAGCGCGCTCGCGGACTGGCTGACCGGCATACGGGACGACCTCGTCCATCCCATGACCGGGGAGTCGATGACCCTCCTGGACTGGGTCAACCGGGGCGGGCCGCTCGAGGTGGCCCTCGAGGCCGTCAGCGGCCAGTGAGACACACCCGGTGCCGTATGCCGGGTGCTCAGCACCCGGCATACGGCACCTGACGTCAGCCGAGCTGGGCCGACGCGAGGACCGCTCGCAGGTCTGATGGCAGACCGGTGGCGGCGGGGGCCGGCGCCACCCTCGCCGAGCGAGCCGACGGCGAGGCGGCGGCAGTCGGAGCCGGGTCGGGAGCCGGGACCGGCGGGCACTTCACGTCGGAGACGTTCTTGCCCTTCTTGCGCGGGTCGAGCGCACCGGTGAGCAGGTAGTCGGCGATCCGGTTGTCGGTGCATTCCACACCGGACAGCGACCCGGCGTGGGTGGTGCCGCCGACGCCCTCGATGAGGACCGACTTCGGGAACGACGCGCGAGCCTGGATGGCACCCGACCACGGGGTGGCCGCGTCATGGGTCTCCTCGATCAGCAGGATCGGCGCCACGTGCTTGCCGCTCACCGAGACGGCCTTCTTGGCCGCCTTGGCGCCCCAGGTGAGGCACGGAGCGTTGTACCAGGCGTTGGCCCAGGTCTCGAACGGAGCCTTGGCGTAGGTCTTCCAGTTGTCCCGCTCCCAGGTTCGCCACTTGGTCGGCCACTGGACGTCGGTGCACTGGACCGCGTTGTAGACGGCGTAGGTGTTGTCCGAGCCGGGGCCGGCGCCGTTGGCGCCGTCGTACTGCTCGGTGATCGGGCCGTAGTCGCCCTTGGTCGCGGCGACGAAGGCGTTGGCCAGGTCCTCCCAGCCGTAGACGTAGTAACCCGCAGAGAGGAAGGCGTCGGTCCACTCGTCGGGGCCGATCTTGCCGTCGAGCGGAGCCTGTCGGGTCCGGGCCAGCAGCGTGGTCCAGACCTTCTTGACCTGGGCGCCGGTCGTGCCGAGGTGGTAGGTCGCGTCGTGCTGGGCGATCCAGGCCCAGTAGCGGTTCATGTTGCCCTCGAAGGCGACGTCCTGGTTGAGGTTGGCGTCGTACCAGACGTCCTTCCAGTTGACGACGCCGTCCCAGACCATCCGGCGGACCCGGTCGGGGTGCAGGGTGGCGTAGACCTGACCGAGGTAGGTGCCGTAGGAGAAGCCGTAGTAGTTGATCTGCTTGGCACCGAACGCCTTGCGGATGCTCTCCATGTCGTTGACCCAGTCGGTCGTCTTCATGTGGTCGAGGAGCGCGCCGCCCACGGCGTCGCACGTGGCGGCATATCCGGCGGCCTTCTTCAGCCAGGTCCGCTCGAGGGTGTTGGTGAACGGGACGTAGTCGGGCCGGTCGTAGGGGAAGTAGTCGCCGTCGCAGGACAGGTTGGGCACGCTCGTGCCGACCCCGCGCGGGTCGAACCCGATCCAGTCGTAGGGGTCACCGCCCCCGCCCGGGACGAACTCGCCGAGCCGGGCCAGGTTGAGGCCGGAGCCGCCCGGGCCGCCGGGGTTGACCAGCATGATGCCCTGGTATGCCGCGTCACTCGTCTTGTGCTTGATCTCGGACACGCCGATCTTGATCTTGGTCCCGCCCGGGTGCGCGTAGTCGAGCGGCACCGTGAGCAGGCCGCACCGGCCACCGGCGGCACGCATCGACGCACTGGCGCAGGTGCCCCACTGGATGGGTGGTGGGCTGTAGCCCGTCGCGGCCGGCGCGTGCGTGGCTGCCGACGTCGCGGTTGCTGTCGTCGGGGCACCGGCGGCCGCGTTCACGGCGGTCATGCTGGTGCCCATCAGTCCGGCCGCGAGGACGGCCGTGGTCAGTTTCCTCATGCAGCATGCTTCCCTTCGTCACGGGCGCGAGGTCCCGGTCGCCGGGGGTGTGGCGACGTCGTCCTGCCCCCTGCCCACGATTGCACGTCGCGCCGACACCCTGGTCGTTGTCGTCGCGCGGATTCCCTACTTCCCTTGACGAGTGTCCGGTGGGGGGAACTGCTTGGGCGGACTGGGTACTTCTCCCCATGGACGGACGCCCTCTCCGTTGGCAGAGTTGACTCAGTGCTCCGGGGAGAGCGTCGGCCCGATCGGGGCGGTCGGTCCGACACGGAAGCGCCCGGCTCATGAGGGATGAGCCGGGCGCTTCCCTGTATCTGGGGCTCTCTTCCTGAGTCAAACGCAAGGTGCCGTATGCCGGGTCGTGAGCACCCGGCATACGGCACCTGCCGTTCTGGGCCGGTCAGAAGGCGGACTCGGGGACGTCCATGAGGTCGTTGTCAGCAGCCTCGGCGATGGCCCGCTCGGCGGCCAGCCTGGGCAGGACCTGGCGGGCGTAGAACTTCGCTGCGGCGACCTTGCCGGTGTAGAAGTCGACGTCCTTGCCGGTGGCGCCGTTGTCGAGCGCGTCTTGAGCAATGGCTGCTTGGCGCAGGAGCAACCAGCCGACCATCAGGTCGCCGGCGCCGAGGAGCAGGCGGCTGGTGTTCTGGCCGACCTTGTACAGGCTCGTGACGTCGCCGCCCTGGCGCGGGTCGGACTTCATCAGCTCGGTGACCATCGTGGTGATGATGCCCTGGACGTTCTCCAGGCCGACGCTGAGCAGCTCGCGCTCGCGGTCGAGGCTGCCGCCCTGGGCGCCGGTGTCCTTGGCGAACTCCTGGATCTGCATGGCGACGGCGGCGAGGGCCTGGCCCTTGTCAGCGACGATCTTGCGGAAGAAGAAGTCCATGCCCTGGATGGCGGTCGTGCCCTCGTAGAGGGTGTCGATCTTGGAGTCGCGGACGTACTGCTCGATCGGGTACTCCTGCAGGAAGCCGGAGCCGCCGAAGGTCTGCAGCGACTCGGTGCCGAGGAGCACCCACGCCCGCTCGGAGCCGAGGCCCTTGACGATCGGCAGGAGCAGGTCGTTGACCCGGCGGGCGGTGTCGGCCGCGCTGCCGCGCTCGATCTGTTCCGAGCCGGTGCGCAGCTGCTCGATGTCGACGACGTCCTGCTGGCTGGCCGTGAAGTGGACGAGCGCCCGGAGGCCCTCGGCATACGCCTTCTGCAGCATGAGCGAACGGCGGACCTCGGGGTGGTGTGTGATCGTGACGCGCGGGGCGGCCTTGTCGCTCATCTGGGTGAGGTCGGCGCCCTGGACGCGCTGCTTGGCGTACTCGAGGGCGTTGAGGTAGCCGCTGGACAGGGTGGCAATTGCCTTGGTACCAACCAGCATTCGCGCGTGCTCGATGACGCGGAACATCTGGGCGATGCCGTCGTGGACCTCGCCGAGGAGGGTGCCGACGGCCGGCTCGTGCTCGCCGAAGGTGACCTCGCAGGTCGTGGAGACCTTCAGGCCCATCTTCTTCTCGACGTTGGTGACGTGGGCGCCGTTGCGGGCGCCGAGCTCACCGGTCTCGACGTCCACGAAGTGCTTGGGGACGATGAAGAGGGACAGGCCCTTGGTGCCGGGGCCGGCGCCCTCGGGGCGGGCCAGGACGAAGTGGATGACGTTGTCGACCAGGTCGGACTCGGCGCTGGTGATGAACCGCTTGGTGCCGGTGATGTTCCAGGTGCCGTCGCCGTTGTCGTGGGCCTTGGTTCGGCCCGCGCCCACGTCGGAGCCGGCGTCGGGCTCGGTGAGCACCATCGTCGCGTGCCAGCCCTTCTCGACGAGCCAGCGGGCGAGCTTCTTCTGCTCGTCGGTGCCGAGGATGTGCAGCAGGCGCGCGAACGCGTAGGACGCGGCGAACATGGCGATGGCCGGGTTGGCGCCGAGGACCATCTCGTTCATGGCCCACTTCAGGCTCGGCGGGGCGACGGTGCCGCCGAGCTCGGCGTTGACGCCGACGCTCCAGAAGCCGGAGTCCTGGTAGGCCTTGTAGGACTTGGCGAACGAGGCCGGCATACGGACCTCTTCGGTCTTCGGGTCGTATGCCGGGGGGTTGCGGTCGGCGTCGACGAAGCTGTCGGCGAGCTCGTGCTCGGCGAGCCGGCTGACCTCCTTCAGCATCTCGTGGGCCGTGTCGACGTCGAGGTCGGCATAGGGACCGTGGCCCAGCACGTCCTGGCGGCCGAAGACCTCGAACAGGTTGAACTCGATGTCACGCAGGTTGCTCTTGTAGTGGCCCATGACGGCCGACCTCCTCGTCCGGCTAACACTTGTTACCGACCAGTTTACTACCAGCGAGTAACACGCGCCAGCAATGTGACGGTCCGCACGTGCGGGCTTGTTCAGGTCTGGCTGCCACCGGTCACCCCACCGCTCGGAATGGCCCCGCACGTGCGGGCTTGTTCAGTCCTGACGCGCGATCGGACCTGAACAACCCCGCACGTGCGAGGTCGTCCGCAGTGCCGGGCCAGCCGCCGCCTCGGGATGGCTGCCTGAGCACGCGCTCCCGCCGTGAGCCGACCCCCGCGAAGCCCCCAGCCCAGCCCGAGCCCCGCCCCGGTCGGCCTGCACGTGCGGGCTTGTTCAGTCCAGGTCCCAGCTTCCGGAATAACCCCGCACGTGCGGGGATATTCAGTGCTCTCCCGCCATCCGACCTGAACAACCCCGCACGTGCGGGGAAGGGCAGGGGAGGAAGGGGGCGGGGGGGGGGGGGGGCGGGGGGGGAAGGGGAGGGGGGTCAGTACCGCCGGGTGGGGTGGGGCC
>JAJPIW010000002.1 GCA_021324575.1 Intrasporangiaceae bacterium
CAGGTGCGCAAGCCCCGGCGTCCGCTCAGGCTCCGGGCCGACCTGACAGCGGCCGGAGTTGTGGGCCGGCTCGTGCAGGTGCGCGACCTCGTGGTCGCCGGTCGGCTCCGGGTCGACCGGATGGACGTCGAGGCGGGGGAGCACCTGCTCGTGTCGGGGCCCAACGGGTCCGGCAAGTCGACCCTGCTCGGCGTGCTGTCGGGACGTCTGCGGACGACCTCGGGATCCGTGTCCGTCGCAGCGCGACGGGTCGCCGAGCTCGTCCAGGATGTCCGCTTCGACGATCCGGGACTCAGCGCCGGCGCGACGTACGACGTGCTGGTCGGCGCCGAGCGGGCGGCGCGGACGCCGCTGCGCAGCCTGGGCCTGCTGCCGCCGGACCGGCACGGCTCTCCGGTCGGCCTGCTCTCGGTCGGCCAGCGACGCCGGCTCGGCCTCGCGATCGCCGTCGCGGCCGCTCCCGACCTGCTGCTGCTCGACGAGCCGACCAACCACATCTCCCTGGCCTTGGCCGGAGAGCTCGAGGAGGCGCTCCGGACCACCCCGGGGACCGTGGTGGTCGCCAGTCACGACCGGTGGCTGCGTCGTCGGTGGGACGGTGCCGAGCTGCGGCTCCACGCGGTCGGGCTCAGCGGGAGACGCTGAGGCCGAGACGGTCGGCGAGGGTCGCGATCTCGGCGTCGACGCCGCGCGTCATCGCCGTCGTGAAGGGCACGTCCTGGTGCACGGCGTCCACGAAGAAACGGCCCGCCTTGCGGTCGGCGGTGGCGTCGAGCTTGCCGACCAGCCGGTCGCCGTGGAGGACCGGGAGCGCGAAGTAGCCCCAGCGTCGCTTCGCGGCCGGCTTGTACATCTCGAGGACGTACTCGAACTCGAAGAGGTCCTCCATCCGCTTCCGGTCGCGGACGATGGCGTCGAAGGGGGAGAGCAGCGCCGTCCGGCCGTGGAAGGGCTGGTCCAGCTGGGCAGGGTCGACGCGCCACTCGCCGTCGCTGCCCTCGACGACCACCGGCTCCCCCGCGTGGCCGACGTGGATCGGTTCGCCGGGGATGACCGTTCCCTTCGTGCGAGCGATGCCGAGCCCGCGGAGGCGGCGTTCGTCGCGGATCCGCTTCGCCTCCTCGCGCGGGACGGCCTCGACCCCGCTGGGGTAGACCCGCCCGGCCAGGTCCCACAGCCGCTGGTTGCCCTGGCGACCGTTGATCGCCACCTCGCCGCGGCCGAGCAGGCACTCGAGCATCATCCGGACGTTGCGGTCGACGTTCCATCCGCTCGACCTCCAGGGCACCTGCGCGGAGGCGTGGATGTCGCGGGACAGCATCGGCCCGTCGGCGTCGAGGATGTCGAGCACCTCGTTGCGGAACAGCTCGTTGGCCTCCAGCCAGTCGCGGGTGCCCTCCCACGGCGGCCAGTCCTCCATGTCGGCGAGGTGCAGACGCAGGTCGGCCATCGGCCGGATCGCGTTGCCGTCGTCGTAGAGGTCGCGCCCGGCCAGGGCGTCGTCGAGGTCGGAGGGCTGGTACGCCGCACCCATCCGGCTCCACGCGACCAGGTCCGGTGCGGTCGCGACCGCAGCGGTCATGTCGACCGGGAGGGCCGTGAGGTGGTCGACCAGGGTGATCAGGTCGGTCGGCCGCTCGCCCGCGAGGAACTGGGCGCGGACCGCGATGCGCCGCGCCTCCTGGCGCGACAGGCGGTGCGCCTCGGTCATGGCGGGGACGCTAGCCGAGTCCGCCGACGTGTCCCGGCCTGTGGGCCGGCTGATGTGTGGCGGTGGTCACCGATCGCTGGGGACCTTCGGCCCTTCGCGGGACGGCGTCAGGACGGGACGGTGGAAGCAGTTTCCGGATCGGGGAGCGACCCCGGCCCTGCTCAGGAGGAGGAGCGTTCTGATGAAGGCACTCGTGTACCACGGTCCAGGCAAGAAGGCGTGGGAGGAAGTCCCCGATCCCACGATCCAGCAGCCGACCGACGCTGTCGTGAGGGTCGAAACGACCACGATCTGCGGGACGGATCTGCACATCCTCAAGGGCGACGTGCCCGCCGTGACCGAGGGACGCATCCTCGGGCACGAAGGCGTCGGCACCATCGTGGAGGTCGGCTCGGCCGTCTCGACCCACGCGGTCGGCGACCGGGTGATCATCTCCTGCATCAGCGCCTGCGGTGCCTGCACGTACTGCCACCAGGGTCTGTACGCCCACTGCCTGGCGGACGAGGGCGCCTCTGGCATCGGCTGGGTGTTCGGCCACCTGATCGACGGCACGCAGGCGGAGCTCGTGAGAGTGCCGTTCGCGGACAACTCCTTGTACCGGGTTCCGGAGGGCGTGACCGACGACGCGGCCGTGATGTTGTCGGACATCTTGCCGACCGGCTTCGAGATCGGGGTCCGCTACGGCAAGGTCGAGCCGGGTGACGTGGTGGCCGTCGTGGGCGCCGGCCCGGTCGGGCTCGCCGCGATGATGACCAGCGGGTTGTACGGCGCGTCGCGCGTGATCGCTCTC
>JAJPIW010000093.1 GCA_021324575.1 Intrasporangiaceae bacterium
CCGCGAACTCCTCCCAGACATCCACCGCGCGCTCACACCCTCCGCCACCGAGCACACCCACCTACAAACCGGCGCCCCCGCGGCTTGACAGTCAATAGGAGCATCAGTCCCGGTCGTGCCGATCCCCGTGAGGAGTCGAGGGGCCAGAACACGCCGTCCCGGACGAGCGGCATACGGCGAGTTCTGGCCACTCGACCCTGTTGTTGGGAGGTGGGAGACCAGCCGGTCAGTGGCCGAGGGCGGTGACGACGCGGTCGGTGACGTCGTCGACCTCGCCCATGCCGTCCACCTGCACGAGCAGGCCGCGGCCGGCATACACCGCAGCCAGGGGCGCGGTCTCGCGACGGTAGATCGCCTGCCGCTCGCGGATGACGTCCTCGGTGTCGTCCGCGCGACCTTCGAGCGAGGCGCGCTTGAGCAGCCGGACGACGACGGCCTCCTCGTCGACGGTCAGCTCGAGGACCCGGTCCAGCGCCTTCCCGTGCGAGGCGAGCATGGCGTCGAGCGCGTCGACCTGAGATGTCGTGCGCGGGAACCCGTCGAGGAGGAAGCCCGGCTCGCAGTCAGGCTGCTCGAGCCGATCCTCGACGATGGCGATCGTGATCTCGTCGGTCACGTAGCCGCCCGCGGCCAGGATCTCCTTGACTTCCTTGCCGAGCGGCGTCTCGTCGCGGATGTTGGCCCGGAAGATGTCGCCCGTCGAGATCGCCGGGATGCCGAGGCGAACGGCGATCCGGGCAGCCTGGGTGCCCTTACCTGCACCGGGCGGGCCAAGGATGATCAGGCGCATGTCGTCGCCGTCGCGGAGGAGCGAGCGCAGCAGCAGGGTCCCACGCTCAGCGTGGGCGTGCCTTCCTGGCGTGTCATCAACGGAGGAACCCTTCGTAGTGCCGTTGCTGGAGCTGGGCCTCGATCTGCTTCACCGTCTCCAGGCCGACGCCGACGATGATGAGGATCGAGGTGCCACCGAACGGGAAGTTCTGGTTGGCGTTGACCAGTTTGAGAGCAATGAGCGGAATGAGCGAGATCAGTGCGAGATAGATCGCACCGGGCACAGTGATCCGGGTGAGGACGTACTGAAGGTACTCGGCGGTGGGTCGACCGGCGCGGATACCAGGGATGAAGCCGCCGTAGCGCTTCATGTTGTCGGCCACCTCGGTGGGGTTGAAGGTGATCGACACGTAGAAGAAGGTGAAGAACAGGATGAGGATGGTGTAGAAGACCATGTAGATCGGGTGGTCGCCGCGCACGAGGTAGGCGTCGACCCAGTCGACCCAGGCCGGGTTGTTGGCCTGGTTGGCCGACCGGCTGAACTGGGCGACCATCGTCGGCAGCGACAGCAGCGAGCTGGCGAAGATGACCGGGATGACACCGGCCATGTTGACCTTGAGCGGGATGTAGGTCGAGGATCCGCCGTACATCTGGCGCCCGATCATCCGCTTGGCGTACTGGACCGGGATCCGGCGCTGGCTCTGCTCGACGAACACGACGAGCGCGATGACGACGAAGCCCATCAGGATGACGCCGATGAACTTGTCCCAGCGGCCGTCCTGCTGCTGGATCGCCCACAGCGACTGCGGGAAGCGCGCCGCGATCGAGGTGAAGATGAGCAGCGACATGCCGTTGCCGATGCCGCGGTCGGTGATCAGCTCACCGAGCCACATGATCATGCCGGTGCCGGCCGTCATGGTGAGCACCATGAGCAGCACCGTCGGCACGGCGTGGTCGGTGAGGATGTCGGTGCAGCTCGGCCCGAACAGGTTCGAGGGGTTCTGGGCGAAGGTGATGAGCGTCGAGGACTGCAGGATGGCCAGGCCGATGGTGAGGTAACGCGTGTACTGCGTCATCTTGGTCTGCCCGGCCTGCCCCTCCTTCTTCAGCGTCTCGAAGCGGGGAATGACGACGGTGAGGAGCTGGATGATGATGCTCGCCGTGATGTACGGCATGATCCCGAGCGCGAAGACCGACAGCTGGAGGAGCGCACCGCCGGAGAACAGGTTGGCCAGGCCGAGGAAGCTGTTGTCGGTCGGCATCGCCTTGATGCAGGCCTGGACGGCGGCATACTTCACGCCCGGCACCGGAACGTGGCTGCCGAGCCGGAAGATCACGATGATGAGCAGCGTGAACAGGAGCTTCTTGCGAAGGTCCGGCGTCTTGAATGCACGCCCGAACGCGGTGAGCACGTGTCCTCCTGGAGCGCGGGTCGGCCCGCGTTGGTCGAAAAGCCTTGCAAACGATATACCCCGGGGCCGGATAGGACCCGGCGCCCGGGGCGCATCGTGAGTGACAACGCGGACTGTATGCCGCGTGGTTCCGCGAGGTGGATCAGGCCTGGGTGGCCGTGCCCCCTGCTGCCTCGATCTTCTCCTTGGCCGAGCCGGAGATCGCGTCGACGGTCACCGAGACCTTGACGGTGATCTCGCCGGTGCCGAGCACCTTGACCGGCAGGCCGGCACGGACCGCGCCCTTGGCGACCAGACCCTCGACGGTGACGTCGCCACCATCGGGGTACAGGGCCGAGATGCGGTCCAGGTTGACGACCTGGTAGGTCGTCTTGAACGGGTTCTTGAAGCCACGCAGCTTGGGCAGCCGCATGTGGATCGGGGTGGAACCACCCTCGAAGTGCGACGGCACCTGGTAGCGCGCCTTCGTACCCTTGGTGCCTCGACCGGCGGTCTTGCCCTTGGAGCCCTGGCCACGACCCACGCGGGTCCTGGCGGTCTTGGCTCCGGGGGCCGGACGCAGGTGGTGCACCTTGAGCGCGGCACCCTCGGGTGCGGCGCCCTTGGCCTTGGTGTCAGCCATGGTCAGTCAACCTCCTCGACGGCCACGAGGTGCGGGACCGTCTTGACCATCCCGCGGATCTCGGGACGGTCCTCCTTGACGACGACGTCGCCAATGCGCTTCAGACCGAGGCTGCGCAGCGTGTCACGCTGGTTCTGCTTGCCACCGATCTCGGAACGG